>CAJOFE010000001.1 GCA_905233825.1 uncultured Prevotella sp.
AAAGTTAGATTTGACACAGTATGGCATCACCGGTTCTACCGTGATTGCTCACAATCCGTCGTATGAGTACCTCTTCGAAGAGGAGACAAAGGCTGGTCTCGAGGGTTTCGACAAGGGCGTAAACACCGAGCTCAATGCCGTGAACGTGATGACTGGTATCTATACCGGCCGCTCGCCTAAGGACAAGTACATCGTGAAGGATGCACAGAGCGAGGACAAGGTGTGGTGGACATCTGAGGAATATAAGAACGACAACCACCCCATGAGCGAGGAGGTTTGGGCCAAGGTGAAGGAAATCGCCATCAAGGAGCTCTGCAATAAGAACCTGTACGTGATGGACGCTTTCTGCGGTGCCAACGAGGCTACCCGTCTGCGTGTCCGCTTCATTGTGGAGGTGGCCTGGCAGGCTCACTTCGTAAAGAATATGTTTATCCAGCCTACCGCTGAGGAACTGGAGAACTTCGAGCCCAACTTCGTCATCTACAACGCTTCGAAGGCTAAGGTGGAGAACTACAAGGAGCTGGGTCTGAACTCAGAGACCTGCGTAGCCTTCAACACCACCACCCGCGAGCAGTGCATCATCAACACCTGGTACGGTGGTGAGATGAAGAAGGGTATGTTCTCGATGATGAACTACTATCTGCCCCTGCAGGGTATCGCTTCGATGCACTGCTCGGCTAACACCGACATGGAGGGTAAGAATACCGCTATCTTCTTCGGTCTCTCTGGTACGGGTAAGACCACCCTGAGTACTGATCCGAAGCGTCTGCTCATTGGTGACGACGAGCACGGATGGGACGACGAGGGTGTGTTCAACTTCGAGGGTGGCTGCTATGCTAAGGTCATCAACCTCGACAAGGAGAGCGAGCCCTGCTTGAGAACGTGACTGTCGATGGCGAGGGTAAGATTGACTTCGCTGACAAGAGCGTGACTGAGAACACCCGCGTGAGCTATCCTATCAACCACATTGAGAAGATTGCCCAGAAGGTAAACCAGAAGAGTGCTGGTCCCGAGGCTAAGAACGTGATCTTCCTGAGCGCCGACGCCTTTGGCGTGCTGCCTCCCGTAAGCATCCTGACTCCTGAGCAGACGAAGTACTACTTCCTCTCTGGTTTCACTGCAAAGCTGGCTGGTACTGAGCGCGGCATCACTGAGCCCACTCCTACCTTCTCTGCTTGCTTCGGTCAGGCTTTCCTCGAGCTGCATCCTACCAAGTATGCTGAGGAGCTGGTGAAGAAGATGGAGAAGAGCGGTGCCAAGGCTTACCTGGTGAACACCGGTTGGAACGGCACTGGCAAGCGTATCTCCATCAAGGATACACGTGGTATCATCGACGCTATCCTGGGTGGTGCTATCCTGAAGGCTCCCACCAAGAAGATTCCTTACTTCGACTTCGAGGTTCCTACACAGCTCGATGGCGTGGCTTGGGGTATTCTTGATCCTCGCGACACCTATCAGAACCGTAACGAGTGGGAGGAGAAGGCAAAGGATCTGGCTGCCCGCTTCATTAAGAACTTCAAGAAATACGAAGGCAACGAGGCCGGTAAGGCTCTTGTCGCTGCAGGTCCGAAGCTGTAAAGCAAGGACCGAAAGCAACTTCACCCTATGGGGGTAGGGTTGCAGGTCCGAAGCTGTAAGGTGTAAGACTGTCAGAGGGGCGGAAGCAATTTGCTCTACGCATAAGAGAAAATTGCAGTCTCGAAGCTTTAATAATTGATAATTGAGAATTGATGATTGGCTGCGCCGAAAGGTTGCAGCCAATTATCATTTTCTTTGACATTCAGCTATGCAGGATTCCTGTTTTTCCGTCGTTTTGACAGATACGTATGGCTTTTGCGTTGACATATATCAACATCATAGCTTTTTTTGGAAAAAACAGAAAGAAAGGCGGCTGGAGATAATGGAAAAATGCTTACCTTTGCAGTAGTAGTCGAGATGACTATTCGCAATATTCATTAGGTTAGTAGTTAATAGATTTAAGGTAAAGATTATGTTATTAGACGGAGTGCGGGGTGAGTGATTCATACCGTACTCATTTTTTTATCTGTATGCCTAATGTGTCAGCATCGAAGGTGACACCGTTTCCACTTTCGATGAAACGCGACAGAACACCTTGGTTGGCCAGTTCACGTGGAATGCCGATGGATAGCTGCGAGTCTGATTCCATCAACCACAGGCGGTCGGCAGCCTGTAAGGCCAGTTCCAGGTCGTGGGTGGAGAGGAAGATGGTTTTTTGCGACTCGCGACTGATGCGCTTCAGCAACAGCAGCGTCTCCACCTTTGAGGGATAGTCGAGAAAAGCCGTTGGCTCGTCTAAGAAGATGATGGGCGTCTGTTGTGCCAGTGCCTTGGCAATCATCACTTTCTGTCGTTCACCGTCGCTCAGCGTGGTCACCTGTCGGTTGGTCAGCACCTCGATGCCCACCTGACTGATGGCTTCTTCTACCATCTGCTCGTCCTCGTCGGAGAGGCGGCCCCAGAAGCCTGTATAAGGTGAACGTCCCATAGCCACCAGTTCCCACACCGTCATCTGCTGTACGTCGGGTCGCTCCGTGAGCACCACGCCTAACTTCTGCGCTAGCTCACGGTCGTTGTATGTCTCTAATGGTCGGCCTTCAATGTCGATATCTCCTCCTAATCGTGGCTGGAATCCTGCTAAGGTGCGCAGCAGGGTTGATTTTCCCACACCGTTGCGCCCTAACAGGCAGGTCAGCTCGCAGCGCAGGATGCTGGCTGTGATGCCATTAGCCACCGTCCGCACGCCCTGCCGCGTCTTATACCCTATGCTGACATCCCTCAGCCGTATCGTCTCATTGTTCATGGGTGCATTATTTCGATTTAGCGAAGAGAATACTGGAAAAAATAGAAGCAGATGTCAGATTACTTGGAGTAATGGAAACGCATAGAGAAGACATAAACGTAAATCATGCCACTGGCAATGGAATAGACCAAACGATGTTCATCAGTGATGCGACGTGACCACATTCCTTGCAAGTCACCTTTCAATGGCTCCGGCCTTCCAATGCCAGTAAAAGGATGTTGTTGAATATCTGTAAGCAGGGAAGTAATACGTTTCATAATACGTACGTTACCTGTTTGCTTCCAGTATTCCCGATCTGCCTGTGCTTGTGGGGAAAAGACTATTTCCATAAGTCTTCAATAGCTACGATTTTTCCTTTCCCGTTCTTAATGTCTTCCTGCCCTTGCTTGAGGATTTCCATCATAGCAGGTGACGACATCATGTATTCCGTCTCGTCCATAGCCCGTTTCTTAGAAGCAAGGCGTTTGAGCGACTTGACGGCTTTCTTCATCAAGCCCTCATCTTCGGAGATAATCTGTAGTGCACCGAAAAGCTCCGAGTTCAGTTGTAATTGCGTTGCTGTCATAGTCTTCATACATTTAATGTGGTGCAAAGTTAGTGTAAAATTTTGATTTAGCGAAAAGAATACAAACAAATTTGCATTCTTGAGTGTGATATATTTTTTTACCAATCGTGGAAATGAAAGAAAAACAAGTTTTCCTTTGGCATTTCAATCATTTATTTGTACCTTTGGCGATAAATATAGTTGAAGATGCAAGATATTTATCATCCGCTGAGTACTGATATCCCTCTGCCTGAGAGGTTGAACAATCCCTTTGACTATGAGCCACATCCGCTGTGTGTGGAGGCGGCACGGATGGTGTGTGAGCACCTGAAGGGGAGTCCGCTTGAGGAGGAGGTGATGCAAGGAAAGATGCTGGGCGTCCTGATATGCGAGGATGAGCAGGGGCAGTTGGGCTTCTTGGCTGCCTATAGCGGACAGTTGGGTGGGCGAGCTGACTGGCCGTGGTTCGTGCCTGCCGTCTTTGACTATTTGCAGCCCGATGGCTATTTCAAGCGTGAAGAGGCTGAGATATCGGCTGTCAATGCCGACATCGTCCGACGTGAGCAGGACGAAACGTTCATCAGTCTGAAAGCGACGTTGCAGCGCCAGCTGGCGGAGGCTAAGCAGGAGACAGAGGCTTTTCGCCATCAGATGGCTCTTGATAAGGCTAAGCGCGATGCGCTGCGGGGGAAGACCCCACCCCCAGCCAACTTAAATATAGCAGTGTTGATTCGTGAGAGCCAGTTCCAGAAAGCGGAGCTGAGGCGCCTGAAGAAACGGTGGGCAGCATCGATAGCTGAGACCGAAGCGCAGCTGAAGCCACAGGAAGAGGCGATTGCCGCGTTGAAGGAGGAGCGGAAACGGCGTTCCGATGCTTTGCAACGCTGGCTCTTCGACCAGTTCGTGATGCTGAACGACAGGGGTGAGCGTCGCACGCTGACCAGCATCTTTGCCGATACGCCCCAGCAAGTGCCTCCTTCGGGCGCTGGAGAATGCTGTGCGCCGAAGCTGCTGCAATATGCTTTCCTCCATCATCTGCGTCCTGTGCAGATAGCTGAGTTCTGGCAGGGACCTTCTCCTCGCATGGAAGTGCGTCATCACGGACAGTATTATCCTGCCTGTCGGGGGAAGTGCAAGCCGATATTGGAGTGGATGATACAAGCAGACCTTGCAGAAGTAGACCCACCCCCAGCCCCTCCCTGCAGGGAGGGGAGTAGATACCTTTGTGAGCAAGAATCTCAGTGGAAGAACTATACTCTCCCCTCCCTGCAGGGAGGGGTCGGGGGAGGACCTTTCCTCGTCATCGACAAGCCTGCTGGCTTACTCTCCGTGCCTGGCCGCACGGGTGAGGAATCGGTGGAGAGCATCCTGCGACGAAAGTATAAGGAGGTGTATTTGGTGCACCGCTTGGATCAGGACACCAGCGGGCTGATGGTGGTGGCGTTGACGCAGGAAGCCTATCACAACCTGCAACAGCAGTTCCTCGCGCGTACAATATATAAAGGGTATATAGCGTTGGTGGATGGTGACAGGTGGAAGGTTGATGGTGGAGCGTGGAGAGAGAAAGGCACGATCTCCTTGCCTCTGCGTCCTGATCCGTATGACCGTCCGCGGCAGGTGGTGGATGTTGAGCATGGCAAGGAGGCCGTGACCGACTATGAGGTAATGGCTGTTGAGGAGGGTGGTGTCCGTTTGGCCCTCACTCCTCATACAGGGCGCACACACCAATTGCGCATGCACTGTGCTCATCCGCAGGGACTGGGAGCACCCATTGTGGGTGACCGCTTGTATGGAAGACCTAATAACAAACCAGCTCAGCGGCTGTGTCTGCATGCCGCTGAGCTGGCTTTCAATCATCCTGTGACGGGGCAGCGATTGTCTTTCAGTTCGCCTGCTCCCTTCTGAAGATTATTTGATGTACTCCGAGAAGTCCGTTAGGTGCATGTCGCCCTTGCGTGCTAGCGTGTCGTGCATGGCGAAGGCAGCGGTGAGGCAGTGACGGGTATGTCCGCCGGTACCCAGCTTCAGGTAGTCCCACAGCAGCTGCTTGTAGTCGGGATGTGCACAGTTCTCGATGATGGTCTGGGCACGCTGCATGGGGCTCTTGCCACGCAGGTCGGCGATACCTTGCTCGGTGACGATGATATTCACGTCGTGCTCGCTGGAGTCCTGATGGCTGACGAAGGGAACGACCGATGAGATGAGGCCGCCCTTGGCCGTCGAGGGACAGGTGAAGATGCTCAGGTAGGCATTGCGGATGAAGTCGCCGCTACCGCCGATACCGTTCATCATCTTCGTGCCGCTGATGTGTGTGGAGTTGGCATTGCCGTAGATATCCACCTCGATGGCGGTGTTGATGGCGATGACGCCCAGACGACGGATGACGGCAGGGTGGTTGGAGATCTCACTCTGGCGCAGCGTCAGGTGGTGCTTCATGTAGTCCATGTTGTCATAGACCTGCATCAGGCAGTCGTTTGAAACGGTGAGCGAGCAGGCCGAAGCGTCCTTTACGCGTCCGGAGAGCATCATGTCGATCACGGCATTTTGTATCACCTCCGTGTAGATATTGAAGTCGGGCACGTGCTTATCGGCACCCAGGGCACCCAGGATGGCGTTGGCTGTCGAGCCCACACCGCTCTGCAGGGGCAGGAACTCCTTGGGGATGCGACCCTTGTGCAGCTCGTCAACGAGGAACTCAGCCGTCAGGTAGCCAATCTTATCCGTCACGGGGTCATTGTCCTTGAAGGCACGGGCCTCGTCAGGGATGTTGCACTCCACGACACCTACCACCTTCTCCTTCGGTATCGACACGTAGGGCACACCGATGCGGTCGCTCACGTTGAAGATGGGGATGGGCTTGCGGTAGGGCGGGTCGAGGGGCTCATAGACGTCATGGATGAACTTCGCATTGGGATTGTGGAAGCTGTTGAGCTCCAGGATGACATGCTTGGCCAGACGTGCTGCCGTAGGCGAGATGCCGCCAGCTGCCGTCAGATAGACATGATAGTCGTTGCCTACCTCCTCGATGTCGCAAACCTCCAAGATGGCCCAATCTACATCGCCGTAGAAACCATAGCGCAGCTCCTGTGCCATGTGGCTCAGGTGCAGGTCGTTGTAGGGAATCTCACCCAGGTTCACGTGCTTGCGGAAGTCGGGGTTCGTGGTGTAGGGTGCACGGTAGAGGATGGCCTGTGCGTTGGCCAGGTCGCCGTCGGTGCTCTGTCCTGTGGAGGCACCCGTGAAGATGGCTACTTTAAACTCGCGGCCGGCCTCATGCTCAGCCACTGCAATCTTTGCCAGCTCTTTGGTCGTAGCCTTGGCCACGCCGGCAGGTGTGAAACCGCTCATGGCGATGTGGTCGCCATTCTTAATCAATGCTGCAGCCTCTGCAGCGGTCAAACGTGTATAAGACATTGTTATGTGATGAATTATGAATTTTGCATTGCTCGTGTCAGTTCGCTGTTCGTCAGCTTGATATCGCTGCTCTCGCCCGTCTCGCTGTCGATGAACTTGAGGACGAAGTTCTTCTTACTTGCCTCGATGATTTTCATGAAGGCAGCCATATCTTTGTCGGAGTCGCTGAACATGGATTTCATCATCTCGTTCTTCACCTCAGGCATCTCCAATGCCATTGCAAACTCCTGCATGGTGATACCCATCTCCTTCATGTTCATATCGATGCTGAACACCACGTCGCGGCCCTCGATCTTCATCGACGTCATCTTCATGCCGTTGCCCAGGTCTTCAGGCAGTTCACGGCTGGCTACTAGTGTTGCCAGATTCAGCAGGTTGTCGGCCTGCTCGGTGGTCAGGTCTTCGAGGTTGAGGTTGTCAAAGTCGATATCATCCATATCGAAGTCGCTCAGATCCAGGGCGTCCAGGTCCAGGTCGTCCAGGTCTTCGGCCCGTTCAATCTTCGTCAGGGCGGCGTGCTTCACGCTGTTGTCGTCATCATCGTCATCGACGAGCTCGGTGTCCTCATCGTCTTCATCCTCATCGTCATAGCTGCGATGCTTGTTGTCCTTGCAACTACCAAGTGCAATCAAAAGGCCAAATAAAAAGGCCGACATAAACACGAAATGCTTCTTCTTCATTGTGCAGTATTTTAAAAGTTAAATATAAATTGCAGTCTTTCAGCCTGCAAAGGTACAAAAAAAAAGGTGAATAGTGAATTTTTTCCTGCTTTTCTTTCATATTAATAAAAAAAAGACTACCTTTGCAGTCACTTATGGAATAGGATTAAATCTAAAGACTATAAAAGATGGAAAAAACAAAGGTAAATCCCGCAAGCGGGAAGTTGGGAATCCTCGTCGTCGGTAACGGCGCAGTGGCTACAACCTTTATGACTGGTGTGCTGATGGCTCGCAAGGGCCTGACCAAGCCCATTGGCTCGATGACGCAGTATGACAAGGTGCGTGTAGGTCGTGGCAAGGATAAGAAGTACCTGAAGTACAGCGAGCTCGTGCCTATTGCCGACCTCAACGACATCGAGTTCGGTTGCTGGGATGTCTATCCGCAGAATGCCTATCAGTCGGCTATCTATGCCGAAGTGCTGAAGCGCGAGGACATTGAGCCGGTTCGTAATGAGCTGGAGCAGATCGTTCCCATGAAGGCTGCCTTCGACAAGAACTTCGCCAAGCGCCTCGACGGCGACAACGTGAAGACTTGCAAGACGCGCTGGGACATGGTGGAGCAGCTGCGTGAAGACATCAAGTCGTTCAAGGCCTCGAAGGGTTGTGACCGTGTGGTAGTGCTCTGGGCAGCATCTACCGAGATCTACGTGCCCATCGACGAGCAGGTGCACTATACGCTGGAGGCGCTGGAAGCTGCTATGAAGGCCGACGACCGCGAGCACATTGCTCCCTCTATGTGCTATGCTTATGCAGCACTGATCGAGGGTTGTCCCTTCGTGATGGGTGCTCCTAACACAACTGTTGATATCCCCGCCATGTGGCAGTTGGCCGAGAAGACCAAGATGCCTATTGCCGGTAAGGACTTCAAGACAGGTCAGACGCTGGTGAAGAGCGGCTTCGCTCCCATTATCGGCACCCGTTGCCTGGGTCTCGACGGCTGGTTCTCTACCAACATCCTCGGCAACCGCGACGGTCTGGTGCTCGACGTTCCCGAGAACTTCCGCACGAAGGAAGTGTCGAAGCTCTCCACGCTGGAGACCATCCTCAAGCCCGAGGATCAGCCCGACCTCTATACCGATTACTATCACAAGGTGCGCATCAACTACTATCCGCCGCGTAATGACAACAAGGAGTCGTGGGACAACATCGACATCTTCGGCTGGATGGGCTATCCGATGCAGATTAAGATCAACTTCCTCTGTCGCGACAGTATCCTGGCAGCTCCCGTTTGTCTCGACCTCTGCCTGCTGATTGACCTGGCAGCACGTGCCGGACGCTATGGCACGCAGCGCTTCCTCTCGTTCTTCCTGAAGTCGCCTATGCACGACTATACCCAGGGTGAGGAGGCCGTGAACCACCTCTATCGTCAGCACACCATGCTGAAGAACGCCCTGCGCGAGATGGGTGGCTACGAGGCCGACGAGGAGATTGATTAACGTTTGACAGTATCAAATTCAGTACCGAGCGGGCGCTCTCCATATACGGAGCGCCCGCTCGGCATATAAGGGGCGGGGGCTCGGCATATGCGGGGCCCCCGCTCGGTACCGGGAAGAGGCCTTCTCTCTCCCTGATTAAAGCCTTTTTAATCCCTGGAAGAAGCCTTCTCTATCCCTGTGAGCGGCGTTCTTTTTCTCCGATAAGACCAATCTCCTTTACTTTTTCCTCGAACTCCTCGCGGTTACCAACGGCCTTCCCTTTCATGCGCGAGCGGTAGGCATAGATGCTGTTGGGCGAGTAGCGCAGGAACTCGGCTATCTTTGAGCTCTCGTCGATGCCTAATCGGATGAGGGCGAAGATGCGCAGATCGGTGTTCAGGCGGCTTTTCCCCGTGGGGTAGATGCGCTCTTCGGGGCGCAGGAGGGCGTTGAAATCGTCGATGAACGTGGGGAAGAGGTGTAGGAACACGGTGTCGAAATTGTCGAAGAGTTCTTTCACCTCGTCTTCCTTCAGCTGTTCCGAGCTGGTCATGCGCATCAGGTCGTTATACTGATTGGCTTTCAGCTTGCGGTTCACCTTGAGGCGGTAGCCGTCTAACTTCTCGATATATTCCGAGCAGATGCTGAGGAACTTACCGATGTACTCGTCCTTCACGCGGTTGGAGTCGTACTGCAGCAAAATGGCGTGGCGTAGTTGTCCGTTGGCCTCCGACAGCTCGCCGTTGGCTGCCTTCAGTTCGTTTCTGGCTGCAGCCAGCTGTTTCCGCTTCTTCGAGACGTAGAACAACGAGGAGAGAAGTCCCACCACCAGCAGGCTGACGGCCACGATGGCTCCCCACAGCTGGTTGTTAGCAGTCTGCAACTGCTTTTTATACTCATCGTTGATGCGCGTCACCACGGGCGCCACCAGCCACGAGCGCATGTGCGTGCTGAAGCGTGTCAGGCATTGCCAGGAAAAGTCGATGTAGCGATGGGCGCGATCCAGCTCCTTGTCCTCGCTGACAAATGAGTCGGCAAGGCTCCACAGGGCGCCCTGGTCCATGATAGCGTTGCGGATGTCGATGAGTGCCGACTGCACCAACCAGTAGCGTTGCATGTCGATATTCCCCATCTTCCTGAATATCTCGGCACGATAGAAAGCCATCGTGGCAAAAGTGCGGCTGTTGGGAGGACATGCCTGCTGCCAACGGTCGCAGTAGGCCATCGCCTCGTCTAACTGCTCCTCGTTGCTCAGCATGATGGTGCGCAGTTGCAGCCAGCCGGCTGTGGTACTGTCCATCTGGGCCATCAGCGAGTCGCGCAGCTGTGATGACTGGCTGTAGAAGACGCTCACCAGGCGTGGATCGTGCGAGTAGTAGCCCATCTCGCCATAAAGGTGTATCATGCCAGCGAAGAATGTCTCGCGGCTCTCGGTGGTCAGCGCTTCCTGTGGCACCTCGTCGAAATGGATGCGCGCCTCCTCGTAGAAGCCCGATTCTGTCAGCTGTTCAGCCAGCTGCACCAGCGTCTCAGCCAGCAGGTCGTCGCGTTCCATCTGCCGTGCGAGGTCAATACAGCGATACTGATAGGCGATAGCCGAGTCGTTGTCGAAAGGGATATACTCCTGATAGAGCCGCTTGGCCCGTTCAAACTGCTGACTTTCCGTCGTGGCCGTCTGCAGGTCGTTGTGCAAGGCAGCAATCCTTTCCGACTTGCGTTGCAGATAGACAGCCGACGAGTCGATGGCCTCGTCGAGCACTTGATACAAGGAGTCGAGGTTCACCGTCTGGCCCTTTGCTCCGTCAGGCATGCAAAGGGCGCCTATAAGAAAAGCGATGTTCAATAGTTTTCGCATACAGCAAAGGTGTTAGGTTTTGGCCGCAAAGTTAATCATTTTCTTTGAGAACACCCAACAAAAGTTCCGTTTTTTATGTATTTTCGTTCAAATTATCTGTATATTTTTGCCGCAATCATCTATATTTGCCGCATAACGATTCTAATTGTAATCCTTTTGTTTATAAGTAGTTAATGATTTTGTATTGCTTAAAATATCTATATTTGAATCTTGATGAAAGCGCATGGTACGCATTTTTCCCCTAACTTTGCACCAACAATTCAACAAAAATACCTATCAACTAACAACAACTTACTTTATGAAAGAAAGAGTGAAACTATCTGCGATGAGGCGAGCAGTGTTCGCCTTCTTCGCCATGCTTCTTTCGACAGCCGCTTTTGCCCAAGGCGGGAGCGTGTCAGGAGAAGTGAAAGATTCGCAAGGCGAGGCCATCATCGGTGCCTCTGTGATTGTAAAAGGTACATCGACAGGTACGATAACCAACTACGACGGTGAGTTCACCCTCGCCGTGCAGCCTGGTACTACGCTGGTCGTGAGCTACATTGGCTACAAGAGC
Source organism: uncultured Prevotella sp. (assembly GCA_905233825.1). Lineage (GTDB taxonomy): Bacteria > Bacteroidota > Bacteroidia > Bacteroidales > Bacteroidaceae > Prevotella. Next base: position 11,325 of record CAJOFE010000001.1, read on the forward strand.
CAGGAAGTGAAAGCTACCTCGCGCATGAACATTATTTTAGAAGAGGACGAGCAGACGCTGAGCGACGTGGTGGTCATTGGCTACGGCGTACAGAAGAAGAGCGTTGTCACCGCCTCTATTGCCAAGGTTTCGGCCGAAGACCTGGAAGGTAAGACGCGCCTGCGCGCCGAGGATGCCCTGAAGGGTATGGCTGCCGGTGTGAACGTTACCTCAGCCTCGGGACAGCCTGGTTCCATGTCGATGATCCGCATTCGTGGTATCGGCACCATCAACGATTCTAATCCCCTTTACATCATCGACGGTATGCCCACCGACCAGTATGGTATGGAGAGCGTGAATCCTAACGACATCGAGAGTATCGAAGTGCTGAAGGATGCTGCCTCCGGTGCCATCTACGGTGCCCGTGCCGCCAACGGTGTCATCCTCGTCACCACGAAGAAAGGCAAGATGGGCAGGGCCAGCATCAACTACAATTTCTCGCAGGGCTGGCAGAGTGCTTGGCGTAAGCGCGACGTGACGGGTGCTACCGACTATGCCATCCTGCAGAACGAGCGTCGTGTGCAGAACGGTATGGCTCCCCTTTATCAGGACCCCTACAACCTGACCGATGCCAACGGCGATGCCATCACGGGCTTCGGCACCAACTGGCAGGACCTGATCTTCAACGATAATGCTCCCATCCAGCAGCACGACGTGAGCATCAGTGGTGCTACGGAGAAGGTGAACTATTATCTCTCCTTAGGCTATTTCGACCAGGAAGGTATCGTGGGTGGTAACTATGGTCATTCTAACTACGATCGTCTGACCATCCGCTCGAACAACCAGTTCAACCTCCTCGACGAATCGAATGAGCGCAACTTCCTGAACAAGCTCGACCTGGGTGCCAACCTTTCTTATATGCGTGTGCACAATACAGGCATTGATGCCAACTCCACCTGGGGCTCTCCCCTCGGATCGGCCCTCTATCTGGCTCCCACACTGCCCGTCACCCTGCGTGGTCAGCAGGCACAGGATATGATAGACCGTTATTCGGCCTACGACCTCTATACCGATGAGAACGGCAATCCCTATACCATTCCCGGTTTCATCGGCAGTTATAATGAGCAGAATAACCCCATCGCCTTGATGCAAGGCAACCCCACCAAGAACTGGAGCCACAAGTTCATGCCGAAGTTCTCGATTGACCTGCAGCTGTGGGACGAGCTGAAATATCACTTCAATTACAGCGCTGAGCTCTCCTTCTGGGGTTACGAGGGAGCCACCCTGCAGAAGTTCTACCTCTCAGGCAATAACAATACCGACCACACATCGGCCACTGCCAGCAAGTGCAACAGCACCACGTGGCAGGTAGAGAACACGCTGACTTACGACAAGCAGTTCGGCAAGCACACCATTGGCGTGGTGCTCGGACAGAGTGCCTTGAAGAGCAAGGGCGACGAGCTGGGCGGTTCACACTGGAATCTGGTGAACACCAACAAGCCCAGCATCAACTATACCACAGGCGGCGACCTGGAACTCTCGACCGATGCCGACGGTAAGGTGACGGGTGCCAAGAGCCTCGTGAGCGCCTGGGGCCAGCCTTATACCGAGCATCGCCTGTCGTCGCTCTTCGCCCGTTTCAGCTACAACTACGACGAGAAGTACATGGTGCAGGCTACCATTCGTCGTGACGGCAGCAGCCGTTTCGGTGTCAACAACAAATACGGTACGTTCCCCTCGTTCTCCGTGGGTTGGAACATCATGAACGAAGACTTCATGGAGGACACCCGTGAATGGCTGAACAACCTGAAGCTGCGCGCCAGCTGGGGTAAGAACGGTAACGACAATATCGGTGATTTCAACTATACTACACTGACGGCTACTGGTGGTAGCAGCAACTACTACTTCGGACAGACAGCTGCTATGGTCTATGGCTCGAAGGCTAATCGTCTGGCTAACGAAGATCTGAAGTGGGAGGAGAGCGAGCAGACCGATATCGGCCTCGACTTCGGCTTCTGGAACAACCAGCTGACCTTCAGCGTTGATTACTATATCAAGAAGACCAACGGCATGATTATTGAGATGCCTATTCCAAGCTATGTCGGCGAGGCCCGTCCGTGGGCAAACGTAGGCGACATGGAGAACAGCGGCTGGGAGTTTGAGCTGGGTTACAAGTGGAACATCGGCGATGCCCGCTTCGCTGTGAAGGGTAACGCCTCCTACCTGAAGAACGAGCTGAAGAACCTAGGTAATGACACCGGCTTCCTGAACTACGGTATCAGCCAGTTCAGCGATGGTGGCACCCGTGCCGAGAACGGACAGCCCTTCCCCTTCTTCTATGGCTATAAGACCAACGGCATCCTGCAGAATCAGGCAGAAGCTGATGCCTACAATGCACAGTATGGCACCTCCTCGAAGCCCGGTGACTTCCGCTTCGTAGATACCGACGGCAATAATGTCATCAACTCCGACGACCGTACCAATATCGGTAACGGCGTGCCCGACTGGACCTTCGGCCTTAACTTCGATGCCGAATGGAAGGGCCTCGATCTGGGTGTCTTCTTCCAGGGCGTGAGTGGTGCCGACGTGTTCGACGCTACCTATCGTCAGGACATTGCCTCAGGTAACTATCCTACCTGGGTGCTCCAGCGCTGGACAGGTGAGGGTACCAGCAATACTGTACCTTCCTTGGGCGACTCGAAGAACTGGGTATGTAGCGACATGTATATTCAGGATGGCAGCTACCTGCGCCTGAAGAATATTACGCTGGGCTATACGCTGCCTCGCAACCTGACCAACAAGGTCGGCGTCAGTCGCTTCCGCGTCTATGCCCGTGCTGAGAACCTCTTCACTTGGACCAAGTACTGGGGCTTCGATCCGGAAATCGGTTCCGGTTCCACCAGCCTTGGTGTTGACTACGGTGTCTATCCGCAGGCACGTACCTTTACCCTCGGATTCAACATCTCTTTGTAGGATGAAGAGCGAAGAATTAAGAATTAAGAGTTATCGCGTTGCGATTAAGAAATAAGAATTAAGAATTATGAATACCAAGATATATAAGCAATTATCCGCTGTTCTCGTAGTTTGTGGCTTAACCGCTACATTCACTGCCTGCAGCGACGATTTCCTTGAGGTGAAGAACCCGACGGGTGAGCCTCTGGAAGAATATTACACCACAGAGGAGACGCTGAACGAGGCCCTTACCTCGGCATACGCTCCCCTGCACTGGCCCGACTGGGACAATGCTGCCTACAACGACCTCACCGTAGATGCCGAGATCATGGGCGATGACTTCTGGGTGGGCGGTTCCGACAATACCGATAACCAGCACTGGCACCGTCTGTTCAATTTCGCAGCCGACGGCAACAATACGCTGGCTACCCTTTGGGGCGACTTCTACAGCGGCATCAAGCGTTGCAACGATGCAATCAAGTATGCAGGATGGAAAGGTAATGTCAGCGACAGCTTCCGTAGCTCGATGGAGATGCAGGCTCGTCTGCTCCGCGTGTATTACTATAATATTCTGTGGCATTACTATGGCAACGTGCCCTTCTATCTGGAGAACCTCTCGCTGCCTTATACGGCTCCGCAGCTCACTGCTGACGAGATCTACAATCAGCTGCTGCCTGAGTTGGAAGAGATTATTGCCTCGGGTGTGCTGCCTATGCGCTGGCCCAATGCCGAGAGTGGCCGTGTGAGCCAGGCCTTCGCCTACATGCTCTATGCCGAGATGGTGATGTACCAGAACGACAGCGCACGCTATCCGAAAGCTCTCAGCTATATGAAGGAGATCATTGCTGACAGCAACTATTCGCTGAACCCCAACTATGCTGATCTGTGGAAAGAGAGCGGCGAGTGGTGCAAGGAGAGCATCTTCGAGATTAACTACAACGACGACCAGGCCCAGCGCGACTGGGGCGTGGCTGCACTGAATGCCGGTGGCTCGGTATTACCCACCCTCATCTCGCCCAACGGTTTCTCCGATGCCGAGTGGAGTGGTATGGATGGTTGGGGCTTCCTGCCCATGCGCTTAGAGGCCTATAATATGTATGCCGAAGGTGACCTCCGCCGAGATGCTACCTGCTGGGATGTGCGTGGCACAACCTATACCGAGCGCTATCAGGACACCCACATGTGGCTGAAGAAATATCGTCCCATGCTTGAGAATTGTAATGATGCAGGTCCTTCGCATAACCTGAACTACAACAACAACAAGCGTATCTACCGCTACGCCGAAACCCTGCTCAATGCTGCCGAACTGTTGCTGCAGACAGGTGGCAGTGCATCGGAGGCTGCTGGCTATGTGAATGAAGTCCGTTCCCGTGCTGGTTTGGACGCGCTTAGCAGCGTTACTATCGACGACATCTTCACGGAACGTCACTTAGAGTTCTGTGGCGAGGGCAAGCGTTACTTCGATCTCGTACGTGCCGAGGGCATTCCTGGTGCTACACAGAAGGCTTCTACCGTCCTTGTTCCTGATGCCTATGGCTATCGTACCAACTCCTGGACTCCTAGCAAGAAGCATATTCCTCTGGCTCAGAGCGAGCTCGATGCCGACCCCACGCTGAAGCAGAATAACTACTAAGAGAGCCCTTCCTTACCCTCCCCGAGAGGAGGGAATAGTAAGAAAAAACTCAAAAACAACATAAAGAAATAAACATTTATGAAAAAGAATATATTATCACGTATAGCAATCGTTGCATTAGCACTCTCTCTTGGGGGAGTCGGAGGGGGGCTTCTCTCTTCCTGCTCGCCTGAAGAGTTTGAAGGCGCAGACCCCAACGGACTTCCCACGATGGACGGTGTTGACTTCCAGCTGAGCGTTGATCAGGAGACCAATCAGATGGTGGCTTCCTATACAGCTCCTGCCGGAACCTATCCTGTATGGATTCTTGATGGCACCTCCTATTCTACGCTGACGGAGGTTGGCTATAAGAATGACGAGGCCGGTACTCATACTGTCGAGCTGAAGCTGGGCAATCGCAATGGCATCAGTCAGGGCAGCGTGAAGAAGACCTACACCTTTAACGAGACGAAGATTGACTACAGTGCCGATTTCCGCCGTATCACCGGCAAGGAGTGGCGTATTGCCAACAAGGAAGCCGGACACATGGGCTGTGGTGAGGCCGGTACCGATGGTAGTGGCTGGTGGTCAGCAGGTGCTGATGACAAGAAAGCCTTCGGTGTCTATGATGACCGCATCACTTTCACGGCCGATACCCGCAAGGGTGGTAACTATACCTACAATCCCGGTGCCGACGGCAAGACCTACGTCAATAAGGAAACGAAGTGGGCCAATGGTGCTGCTGAGGATGTCGATGTAGAACTAGGTGAGCAGACTGCTTTCTGGAGCTTCGAAGAACTCGATTGGACCGACAAGGAAGGCAATGTCAGCAAGCAGCGTTATATCCGCTTATCTGCCAACACATTATTCCCCTATATCAGTAGTGATGCCCAGTATGAAGACCCCTTGTTCCGGGTGGAGCAGCTGACTGCCAAGAAGATGGTGCTCGTCTATGACAAGCCCGACCGCTCGATTGCCTGGCGTTTCATCCTGACCTCTGAGGAGGGTGAGAAGGAATGGGCTGGCTTTGATGCCAACAGTGAATTCAACGTGTGGAAGGGTATCACACCCGCTATGTCGTTCTATTATAATCCCGACCCAGGCTGGGGCAACGAGCAGACACCGCTCTTTGAAGACCTGTTCAAGATGGGTGACAACGACTACAACATCACTGTGCCGCAGCAGTGCTTCGCCGAATGGCAGGCTCAGGTGCACTTCCATACCAACTTGCAGGCCTTTGCTGCCACCAACTATGACTTCTCCTGCATCTTCAATAGCGACCGCGACATCGACGGTGTGGTGGTGAAGCTGACCAACGAGGATGACTCGGAGGCCATCATCGATGCCCACGACGTGAATCTAAAGGCTGGTGAGGAGTATATCTTCTGGGTAAGCGACGCACCAGGCAAAGACCTGAGCCGCGTAAAACTGGTGCTCGATTTCGGTCATGCTACTGGCGAGACCAACATCAACGTTTCTAGCATCGTGCTGAAGGATCATGCCAACGACGACGGCACCATCGTGCCTGGCCAGCAGGGCGGTGAAGAGCCTGGCGTGACGTGGGTGGCTGTCGATTCTCCTGACAACCTGGCCGCTGGCTTTAACACCAAGGGCGAGATGAACTTCTGGTGGAGCGACCCGTCGTGGAGCCAGATTGGCAATCCTGAGTTCTCCTACGCCGACGGCGTCTACACCATCAAGGCCGTCGATGCCACCGTCAGCGAGTGGCAGGCTCAGAACTCTATCCAGAACGTGGCCATCAACATCGAGGAGGGCCAGGCCTACGACCTGCGCGTGAAGCTCGTGGCCAACCAGGAGCTGGGCCGCTTCACGCTGAAGCTCTGCGAGCAGAGCGACGACGACAACACCCTCGTCTATCGTGGCGACCTGAAGCTGGCTGACGGCGAGAACATCATCGAGCTGACCAACCTCGTGGCTGCCTACAGCGGCAACAAGGCCGACAAGGCCAACAAGGGCTCGTTCACCGAGGGTAAGTTCTTCATCGACCTGGGTGGCTGTCCCGCAGGCTTTGAGCTGCAGATCAGCGAGCTCATCGTGCAGAAGCACACCGCACCTGCCGTTGACGAGAGCGATCCCGCCTTGATAGACTGGGCCGCCGCCGACGCTGCCGAGAACCTCGGCGCCGCCTTCAACACCAAGGGCCAGATGAACTTCTGGTGGAGCGACCCGTCGTGGAGCCAGATTGGCAATCCCGAGTTCTCCTTCGCCAACGGCGTCTACACCATCAAGGCTGTCGATGCCACCGTCAGCGAGTGGCAGGCCCAGAACTCCATCCAGGAGGTGGACCTTAACATCGAGGCCGGCCAGGCCTACGACATCAGCGTTCGCTTAGAGTCCAACCAGGAGCTGGGCCGTTACACGCTGAAGCTCTGCGAACAGGACGATGACGACAACACCCTGCTCTATCGCGGTGACCTGAAGATGGAGGACGGCGAGAACCTCGTGCAGTTTGCCAATCTCGTCGCAGCCTATGGCGGCAACAAAGCCGACAAGGCCAACCCCGGCGCCTTCACCAAGGCCAAGTTCTTCATCGACCTGGGCGGTTGCCCCGCTGGCTTTGAAGTGAAAGTGAGCCAGATCATTGTCCAAAAGCACAAACTGAAGTAAACCCATGAAGCACATGACTTTATTCAGCACTATCCTCGCCCTCGCCACAGCCTTCACCGGCTGTGGCGGCGACGACGAGCCTGATGTGCAGCCCGCCGTGAGCATCACCGCGTCGGTGGAAAGCATTGCGGCTCCTGCCGAGGGCGGCACCTACACCGTGAGCATCTCGACCACGGGCCGCGAGTGGGGCGCCTATGCCGACCAGGACTATATCGCTGTCGATGCCCAGAACACTACCTCTCAAACAGGTAAGCTCGTCATTACCGTCGCCGCCAATCCCACGACCTCCGACCGTACAGGCATCGTCACCGTGATGTCGGGCACGGCTCGTAAGTATATTGCTGTCTCGCAGGTTGCTGCCGCACAGTCGGCCTACAATGCGCCCGAAGGTTATTCACTCGTCTGGCACGACGAGTTCGACAAGGGCACGGAACTGAACCCCGACGACTGGACCCATGAGGTGAAAAGCAGTGGATGGGTGAACCACGAGTTGCAGAACTATGTGAACCACAAGACTCCCGAGGGAAGCCTTGTGACAGAGGTACGCAACGGTAAGCTGCGCATCACCGCCCTGAAGGAGAATGGCAAAGTGTATTCCGGTCGTGTCTATGCCAAGGTAAGGGAAGGCTGGACCTATGGTTATATCGAGGCCAGCATCAAGCTGCCGAAGGGCAAAGGAACCTGGCCTGCCTTCTGGATGATGCCCGTGAACTTCCGCTCATGGCCTGCTGACGGTGAGATTGACATCATGGAGGAGGTGGGCTACCATCCCGACTATGTGTCGTCGAGTCTGCATGCCAATGCCCATGTGCATACCAACAATACGCAGGTGACCCACGAGATGAAGTGCGAGGGTGCCGAGGGCGAGTTCCATACCTATGCCATTGAATGGACTGCCAAGAACATCACCACTTATGTTGATGGCAAGGTGCAGCTTTCCTACGATAACAAAGGCAAAGGTCGCGATGACTGGCCCTACGACGATCCCTTCTATGTCATCTTCAACCTCGCCTGGGGTGGTGACTGGGGTGGCGCACAGGGTGTCGATGAGAGCGCCCTGCCTGTTACGATGGAAGTAGATTACATTCGCGTCTTTCAAAAGAAGTAAAACATGAAACATCTTATATTGACAGCTGTAGCGGGCTTAGTGAGCCTGGGCCCGCTACAAGCCCAGAATATGCCCGTCTATCTCGATGAGTCGAAGCCTTTGGAGCAGCGCATCGATGATGCTTTGAGGCGTATGACGCTCGACGAGAAGATAGCTGTCATTCATGCGCAGTCGAAGTTCTCGTCGCCTGGTGTGAAGCGTCTCGGTTTCCCCGATCTCTGGACGGACGACGGCCCTCACGGTGTGCGCCCCGACGTGCTATGGGACGAGTGGGAGCAGGCAGGTCAGACCAACGACTCGTGTGTGGCCTTCCCGGCACTCACCTGTCTGGCGGCCTCGTGGAATACCGACATGGCGCGCCTCTATGGTGAGAGTCTAGGCGAGGAAGCCCTCTATCGAGGCAAGAGCGTCATTCTGGGTCCGGGCGTGAACATTAATCGCACGCCGCTTGGAGGTCGTAACTTCGAGTATATGGGCGAAGACCCCTATCTGGCCTCACGAATGGTGGTGCCCTATGTGAAGGGGTTGCAGTCGAAGGGGGTGGCAGCCTGCGTGAAGCATTACGCCCTGAACAATGACGAGGAATATCGCCATCAGGTGAACGTCATAGTGAGCGACCGTGCCCTGCACGAGATCTATCTGCCCGCCTTCCGTGCCGCTGTGCAGGAGGGCAAGGCTTGGGCCATCATGGGAGCCTATAACCTCTATCAAAACCAACACAACTGTCATAATGCCATATTGCTCAACAACATCCTAAAGCGCGACTGGGACTTCGACGGCGTAGTTATCAGCGACTGGGGTGGATGTCATAGCACTGAAGAGGCTATCGTGAACGGTCTTGACCTGGAGTTCGGCACCTGGACCGACGGTCTGACCATGGGAAAGACCAATGCCTACGACAGCTACTATATGGCCGATGCCTACAAGCAGCTCATCCGTGAGGGGCGATATACCATGAAGGAACTCGACGAGAAGGTGCGTCGTGTGCTACGTCTGTTCTATCGTACTACGATGAATTGCCAGAAACCTGTCGGATTCCTCTGCTCTGACAGTCATTACGAAGCTGCCCTGAAGATTGCTCAGGAAGGTATCGTATTACTGAAAAATGAAGGAGTAAAGGGTAAGGGAGACAGGAGTAAGGAAGCTACGCCGCTGCTGCCTCTTGATATCCAGAAGACGAAGCGTATCCTTGTTGTCGGCGAGAATGCTATCAAGATGATGACCGTGGGCGGCGGCTCCTCCTCGTTGAAGGCTCAGAAAGAGATATTGCCCCTCGACGGCATTTCGCGTCGTCTGACAGGGAAAGATTATTCATTCCCCTCGCCTTTTGGAGAGGGGACGGGGGTGAGGCTCGACTTTGCCCGTGGCTATGTAGGCGATACCGTGCAAAGTTACAATGGTGTGACCGTGGGACGCAGCCTCTATGAGACGCGCAGTACCGAGGAATTGATAGCGGAGGCTGTGGAGAAAGCCCGTCAGGCCGATATTGTCATCATGTTTGGCGGTCTGAACAAGAGCGACTACCAGGATTGTGAGGGGCATGACCGCAAGCAGTTCGAGTTGCCTTACGGTCAGAACGAGCTTATCGAGGCGTTGGTGGCAGCTAATCCCAGACTTGTCTATGTCAATATCTCGGGTAATGCTGTGGCCATGCCTTGGCTCAACAAGGTACCTGCTGTGGTGCAGGGCTGGTTTATCGGCTCTGAGGCTGGCGAGGCTATTGCCTCTGTGCTTTTCGGTGATGTGAATCCTTCGGGCAAGTTGCCTTTCACGTGGTATGCCTCGCTTGATCAGTGCGGTGCCCATGCTACAGACAGCTATCCTGGCACCTGGCGTGAGCAAGGAGCAGGAAGGGGTATTATCGACGAAGAGTATAAGGAAGACATCTTCGTAGGTTATCGCTGGATAGATAAAATGGAAAGCCAAAAGCCAAAAGCTAAAGGCCAAAAGCCTTTGTTTCCCTTTGGCTATGGCCTGAGCTACACCACCTTCGAACTGAAGAACCTGCGTGCTGACAAGCAGGAAATGACGGCCGACGGCCAGCTGACGTTTACTGTGGATGTGACCAACACTGGCAATTACGCAGGCTCAGAAGTGGTGCAGCTTTATATCAGCGATGTGCAGGCTTCGGTGCCACGTCCTGTCAAAGAGTTGAAAGGCTTCAGCAAAGTTTTCCTGCAGCCTGGCGAGACACGGGCAGTGAGTATTACTATCGACAGCACGGCCTTGAGCTTTTACGACGACAAGGCTGGAAAATGGACGGCGGAGCCTGGAGAGTTCGTGGCAATGGTCACTCAGGGTGGTAGTGGGCTAAAAGCTAAAAGCCAAAAGCTAAATGCCAAATTTGTCCTCAGATAAGGTGTAAAAATCTAAAAACAACTTAAAATCGGACAAAGAATGATATATTTTATTGAATATTAAGAGAGAAAAGGGCGTTTTTTGCGGAAATGTGCGTAAATTTGCACCCAAATTTGCGAAAAAACGACCGAATGAATAGAATATACTTCAGGCTCTGTGCCGTAATGGTTGGTGTGGCAGTGCTTACTTCGTGTCTGAAAGATGATGACGAAGCAGGCACTGCTTACAGCGATACGGCTGTCACGTACTTTACGCTGGGCACTCTGAACCGATACACTCACACAACTTCTTCTACTGGTAGCGATTCCATCATCAAGACATCGGTGACAGGATCGGACTACAAGATGACCATCGACCAGCTGAACCACCGTATCTACAACGTTCAGGAACTGCCGGCTGGCACCGATGTGAAGCACGTCATCTGCACGATTACCACCAAGAATAGTGGTGTGGTTGCCTTACAATCGATGGTCAGCGACTCGCTGCAATGGTATTCCGCTGCTGACTCTATCGATTTCTCTGAACCTCGTATCTTCCGCGTCTATGCTAGTGACGGCTCTGCCTATCGCGACTATCAGGTCAGCCTGAATGTGAGTGGTAGCAAGGGTGTTACTTTCGCATGGACGCAAAAGGGAACGGTGGAACTGCCTACTATGGAGGTACGCCTCAAGGCAATGGGCGACACAGTGGAGATATCCCACGACTTTGGCGTCTATGAAGTTGCTAACACACTCTATACCATCAGCTACCCCGACGGACTGCTGAAGAGCAAGCGTAAGGATGCTGAGGACTGGCAGATAGAGCCACTCGACGATGACACGTCGCTGTTGCCTTTGTATGGATATGTCATTGCGGACTGGCCCTATGGTCCTGCCGACAATACTGACTATATGTTGCTGGTGGGCACGCCTCGCCAGGATGACGAGCCTTACATGCGTGTGTGGCGCAAGATAGCTCCTCACGCAGGTGGGGGCCAGTGGGTCTATATGCCTTTCGATGACAGCAATAAATATCCTCTGCCCCGTCAGGAGCGTCTGGCTATGGCCTACTACGCAGGCAGCGTGATAGCTGTGGGTAGCGACGGCATTGTACGTCAGTCGCGTGACCAGGGTATCAGCTGGCATACGAACTCCACCTATAACCTGCCCAGCGCTCTGACGGGTGAAGTCATTTCCATGACAACCGATGAGCAGGGGCGTATGTGGATGCTTACCAGCACAGGTCAGCTGTGGCAAGGCTTTGCTTCGAAATAAGAAGCCTACCACGCTCCCAAGAGGAGGAAGTTTAAATGGACTAAGAAATGGAGAAAAGACAAATAGAAAAAGCAACCAAACATCTCTTCCTAGTGGAGGGCTTGGGTAAGCTTTTGCTTTTGCTTTCTTTTTTCTTGCCTCTCACCTCCATTGCTCAGGACGAGCCAGAATACCGCATGGAGATTGGCGGAGGTTTGGGAATGATGGCCTATCAGGGAGACTTTAACGGCTCCTTGCTGAAAGAGATGCAACCGATGGTCGCAGTGGTGGCCAAATACAAGATAAACCCACGCATGGCGTGGAGCGCACAGCTGGGCTTTGGCAAGCTGAAAGGCTCGTCGAAAGATGTCGATACCTGGTATCCCGTGCTACATGAGAATCCTATCGAATTCTCTACCAGTATGACCAGCTTTGATGTGTGCTACGAATATAACTTCTGGCCCTTTGGCACGGGCAAGGAATATCTGGGTGCCCGCCCACTGACACCGTTCTTCGCCTTGGGCGCAGGACTGCTGTTCACAGGAAAGCCCAGTATCAAGGGCTTACCGATGGCGGAGACAGTGGCTGAGCCTGAGTCGGTGGTGGCCATTCAAATGCCCATCGGGGTAGGTGTCAAGTATAAACTGGGCGACCGTCTGAACCTGACAGCCGAGTGGATGATGCATTTCTCGGGCTCCGATAAGCTCGATGGCATGAAAGACCCCTATGGCATAAAGAGCAGCGGGCCGTTCAAGAATACCGATTGTTACAGCACCTTGCAGCTCTCGTTGACCTATGACCTTTGGACTAAGTGCAAGACTTGTCACAATGATAGGGACTAAGAGGAGTTAGGAGTAAGTAGAAAAGTAGTTAAGTAGAGATATGAAAGAACAACTAGATATGACGCGCATCCCTCAGCACATTGCCATCATCATGGATGGAAATGGGCGCTGGGCCACTGAGCGTGGACTGGACCGTAGCGAAGGTCATAAAGAGGGTGTGGAAGCCGTACGCCGCATTACGTCCGAGTGTACGCGACTGGGCGTAAAATACCTTACGCTCTATACTTTCAGCACGGAGAACTGGAACAGGCCTGCTGACGAGGTGGCTGCCCTCATGGGACTGGTGCTCACCTCGCTCGAGGACGAGATATTCATGACGAACAATGTGCGCTTCCGCGTCATTGGTGACCGTTCGCGCATTCCCGACGTTGTGAACCGCAAGTTGTCAGAGACGGAGGAACATACAGCTCAGAACGATGCCATGACCATGGTGGTGGCCCTGAGCTATTCAAGCCGCTGGGAGATTACCAATGCCGTACGACAGATAGTCACCGAGGTGCACGATTTGGAAGAGAATCCCTGGAGAGTCTTGAAGAACTGGAAGACAGGTGGTTTCCGAGCTGAGGATATTACTGAGGAAGTTATCAGCAAGTACCTCTGTACCAACTTCATGCCCGACCCTGAGCTGCTTATCCGTACTGGTGGCGAGTTGCGAATATCCAACTACCTGTTGTGGCAGATTGCTTACTCTGAGTTGTACTTCTGCGACACTTACTGGCCTGATTTCAACGAGGAAGACCTGCATCGTGCCATTGCCAGCTATCAAAGCCGCCAACGCCGTTTCGGAAAGACCGAGGCGCAAATCGAGGCTCAAAATGAAGAATGAAGAATGAAGAGTGAAGAATCAATGATAATAAACGCCAAGGAAAAAATGAGAAAGGGAATGAAGCGGATGCTGGCTTGCGTCGCATTCTTCATTCTTCATTCTTCTTTCTTCATTTCTACGACTGTGGCACAAAACTTTATCGACAAGCCTGATATTTCCTATGCCGGCACACCACGCGAGGTGGAGATCGGAGGCATCAGCGTGAAAGGTGTCACCGACTATGAGGATTATGTGCTCATCAACCTCTCAGGCCTCAGCGTAGGGCAGCATATCGACCTGCCTGGACAGGAGATTACCGAGGCCGTGAAACGCTACTGGAAGCACGGACTTTTCTCGAAGGTAAGCATTACTGCCGACAGTATTGTCGATTCCAAGGTCTATCTTTGCATCAACCTGGCGCTCTGTCCCCGTATCAGCGACATTGTATATAACGGTGTGAAGAAAAGCGAGCGTGAAGACCTCGAGGCCAAGCTGGGTATGGGCAAGGGCATGAGTATGACGAAGAACCTTGTTGACCGTGCCAAGATCCTGGCCAAAAAATATTTTGACGACAAGGGCTACAAGAATGCCGAAGTGGAAATATCGCAGCGTGATGACGTGACGGGCAAGAACCAGGTCATTCTTGAGGTGAACATCGACAAGAAAGACAAGATGAAGGTGCGTCATATCGTGCTCGAAGGCAACGAGCAGTTGAAGGAGTCTGTCATCAAGGGTGGCATGTTCACGAAGAGTGCCCTGGGCAAGATTCACGAGGCAGGCAAGTTCAAGAACTTCTTCAAGGCTAAGAAGTTCACCCCTGAGCGCTATGCCGAAGCCAAGAAGACACTCATTGAGAAGTATAACGAGTTGGGATACCGTGATGCTACTGTCATCGAAGACTCTGTATGGAACGAAGACGAGAAGCATGTCAATGTCTATATGAAGATAGAAGAGGGCAACAGGTACTATCTGCGTAACATTACCTGGGTGGGTAATACCGTGGTGCCTACGGAGGGCCTGAGCCGTACGCTCGGCATGGAGAAGGGCGACATCTACAATCAGAAAGTCATCAACAAGCGCCTGCTCACTGACGAGGACGGCGTGCACGACTATTATTATAACAATGGTTACGTGTTCTCGCAGGTCGAGCCTGCCGAGGTAAACGTTGTGGGCGACAGCATCGACCTTGAGGTGCGTATCCTCGAAGGTCCACAGGCTCACCTGAACAACGTGAAGATCTTCGGCAACGACCGTCTCTATGAAGAGGTCGTACGCCGTGAGCTGCGTACCAAGCCTGGCGACCTGTTCTCGAAAGAGGCTCTCATGCGTTCCTATCGTGAGATTGCTTCTATGGGTTATTTCGACGAGACCGCCATCAACCCTGACGTGAAGCCCGATGGCGAAAGCGGCACCGTGAACATCAACTGGGAGTTGGAGCAGAAGTCCAACGACCAGCTAGAGCTCTCTTTGGGTTGGGGACAGACGGGTGTCATCATGCGTGCTGGCATCAAGTTCAACAATTTCTCGCTGCGTAACCTGTTGGGTAAGAATAAGCTGCATCGTGGCTTCCTGCCTGCTGGCGACGGCGAACAGATAGGCCTGAGTGCCCAGACCAATGGCCGCTACTACACCAGCTACAGCCTGAACTACGGCACGGGCTGGTTTGGAGGCAAGCGTCCCAATGCCCTTAACATCGGTGCCTACTATTCCAAGCAGAGCGACGTGTCGAGCAACTACTATAACTCGGCCTACATGAACAGCATGTATAATTATATGTATGGCTATGGCTACGGCTCATACAATAATTACGGCTACTACAACAACTACGAGAGCTTCCTCGACGATGACAAATACGTCAAGCTGTTCGGACTTTCAGTAGGATGGGGCAAGCGTCTGCGCTGGCCTGATGACTACTTCCAGTTCTCGGCTACGCTGGCCTACCAGCGCTATATGCTGAAGGAATGGCAGTATTTCATCATCTCCAATGGCAACAGTAATAACCTCAACCTCTCACTCGCGCTCACCCGTACATCTACTGATAATCCCCTCTTCCCACGCCGAGGCTCGGAGTTCGCACTCAGCGTATCGCTCACTCCACCTTGGTCGCTCTTCGATAATAAGGACTATAAGAACCTGGCCACGTGGGACACTTACTACAACGACTACGACCGTTTCCAGGATGAGCAGCGCGAGAAATATCGCTGGGTGGAATACCATAAGTGGAAGTTCAGAAGCCGCACCTTCACCGCTTTGAGCGGAGGCCAGAAGTGCTTCGTGCTGATGACGCGCGTGGAGATGGGACTGCTGGGTAACTACAACAAATACAAGAAGTCGCCTTTCGAGACCTTCTATGTGGGTGGCGACGGCATGAGCGGTTACTCTACCAGCTATGCTGAAGAGACCATCGGCCTGCGTGGCTATGAGAATGGTTCATTGTCGCTCTCGGCCAACGCACTGAATACTTCTGAGCGCACTCCAGGTCGCAGCAGCAGCTATGATGCCTATGCCTACGACCGCTTCACCCTCGAGCTGCGCTATCCCTTCATGTTGGGCAACACCACCATCTACGGACTGGGATTCCTCGAAGGCGGTAATGCATGGGCTTCGGTCAAGGACTTCAATCCTTTCAACATGAAGCGTTCTGCCGGCTTCGGCGTGCGTATCTTCCTGCCTATGGTGGGTCTGATGGGTATCGACTGGGCCTACGGCTTCGACAACGTCTATCAGGGAAGTAGCGGATGGCGTAAGGGCGGTTCGCAGTTCCACTTCGTCTTAGGACAAGAATTCTAACCAATGAGTAATGAGTAATTAGAAAAGAGTAATTATGATTAGAAAGCTAATGATGACGGCCGTCACACTCATGTTAGCAGTGACTGCCAGTGCACAGAAATTCGCATTGATCGACATGGACTACGTGTTCAAGAACATTCCTGCCTATGAGCGTGCCAACGAGCAGCTGTCGCAGGTGTCGAAGAAATGGCAGGCAGAGGTCGATGCTCTCACTACTGAGGCACAGACTATGTATAAGAACTACCAAAACGAGGTGGTGTTTCTCTCAGCCGAGCAGAAGAAAGCCCGTCAGGATGCCATCATGGAGAAAGAGAAGCAGGCTGCCGATTTGAAGCGCCAGTATTTCGGTCCTGAGGGCGAGCTTTTCAAGAAGCGGACGGCCCTGATGAATCCTATTCAGGAGGAAGTCTATAATGCCGTGAAGGACGTGTCCGAGCTGCGAGGCTATCAGCTGGTGCTTGACCGTGCCAGCGACCAGGGCATCATCTTCGGTTCGCCTAAGATTGACATCAGCGACGAGGTGCTGCGTAAGTTAGGATATTCAAATTAAGTCATAGCCCCCTAAGTTAGGGGGCCATAGGGGTCTGAACAGAGACCCCCGATATAGAGCAATCAATAAAAGTATTAACAGGGTGGTCGTTCAGACCCCCAACCCCCTAACTTAGGGGGCAAATAAACAATAAGTATAATGAAAAAGTTTATCATCTGCGCCATTTGCGCAATCTGCGGTTTTACCACCGCTTCGGCCCAGGCTCCTAAGTTTGGCCACGTTAACTCACAAGAAATCATTCAGGCTATGCCTGAGTACACCACTGCCCGCACCGAGATTGAGAAACTCGCTCAGCAGTATGATGCCGACCTGAAGCAGATGCAGGAAGAGCTGCAGAAGAAGGCCGAGGCTTTCGAGAAGGAAGAATCGACCCTGCCCGAGAACATCAAGACCCGTCGCAGTCAGGAGCTGAACGACCTCTACCAGCGCATTATCCAGACTGGTCAGGACAACGACCAGGCGCTGCAGAAGGCACAACAGGAGAAGATGCAGGCCATCACTTCCAAAGTGCTCGATGCCATCAAGTCTATTGGTCAGGAAGGCGGCTATGTCTATATCATGGAGATGAGTGCCGGCATTCCCTACATCAGCACCACGCTTTCTACTGACCTCACCGCTCAGGTAAAGGCCAAGCTGGGACTGAAGTAATGAGAAGAACAGTACTATTATTCATAGTGCTGCTTGTCAGCATGACAAGTGGTGCGCAGGTCTTCATCGGCTGCATCAGCTACGACGGAGCCCTGCGCTCCATGCCTCAGTATGCCGTCGTGGAGCAGGAGATGGACACGCTGCGCCAGGCTTACGAAGCAGAGCTGAAGCGTGTCGAGGATGACTTCAACCAGAAGTACGAGGCTTTCCTTGAAGGCCGCAAGGATTTTCCGCGTACCATCCTGTTGAAGCGCCAGACCGAACTGCAGCAGCTCATGGAGCAAAACCTGGCGTTCAAGGAACAAGGCCGCAAGGAGTTGGAGCAGACACGCAATGATAAGCTCGCTCCGCTGCAAGCCCAGCTCAGCATGGCCATCTCGGCCGTGGCGCGCGAACACCAGTTGGCAGTAGTGGTAAACACTGACAGCAATGCTTGTCCGTACATCGACCCCGAGCTGGCCATCGACCTCAACGACGAAGTGAAGCAACAGCTTAGCAAAGTAAAAAAGTAATGCTATCCGCCGTGCCAGGACCCATTGGCATCTTCGACAGTGGCTATGGCGGGCTGACCATTCTCGACAGCATTCGCCGGCAGCTTCCCCAATACGACTATCTGTATCTGGGCGACAATGCTCGTGCACCCTATGGACCACGCTCGTTCAGCGTGGTCTATGAGTTTACGCGGCAGGCTGTCAGCCAGCTCTTTCAGATGGGCTGTCAGCTGGTCATCCTGGCCTGCAACACCGCTTCTGCCAAGGCTTTGCGCACCATTCAGCAACATGACCTGCCAGGGTGGGATGCCCATCGTCGCGTGCTGGGCATCATCCGTCCCACCGCCGAGGTCATTGGCACCCTTACCCGTAGCCGCCATGTAGGCGTGCTCGCCACCGAGGGGACCATCAAGAGCGAGAGCTATCGTATGGAGATACAGAAGTTGCACCCCGACATCACCGTCACGGGGCAGGCCTGCCCCCTCTGGGTGCCCATCGTGGAGTGTAACGAGGCTGCATCGCCGGGAGCCGACTATTTCGTTCGTCATGATATCGAACGCCTCATCGCTGCCGACCCACTCATCGATGCCGTCATCCTCGGCTGTACCCACTATCCCCTGCTCCTGCCTAAAATTCACCAGTTCATGCCACCCTCCGTGCAGGTTATCTCACAGGGAGGCTATGTCGCAACCTCGCTGGCCGATTATCTGCGCCGTCATCCCGGCATAGAGCAGCGCTGCACCCGTCAGGGTCGCGTCTGCTATCTCACTACTGAAGACCCTGCCAAGTTCAACCTCCAGGCACAGGTTTTCCTCAACGAGCAAGTAAAAGCCGAACAAATCATCCTGCAATAATGAAAAAACGACTCTTCCTTGCCCTCTCCTTCCTCCTTTTTCCTTTCTCCTTTTTCCTTCCTCCTTTAGAAGCCCAGCCCCTCTACGTAGGCTCCTACAACATCCGCTATCAGAACAACGACGACAATCGTGCGGGCAACAGCTGGCGGCAACGCTGCCCCGTGGTGTGTGGTCAGCTCATGTTTGAGCACCCCGATATCTTCGGAGCTCAGGAAGTGCTGCACAGCCAGCTCATGGACATGCTCCGCCTACTGCCCGACTACGGCTATATCGGAGTAGGCCGTGAGGATGGTGCCGAGAAAGGTGAGTATGCCCCCATCTTCTACGACAAGCAGAAGCTGCAGCTCCTTAGTCACGGCCATTTTTGGCTGGCTGAGACACCTGATAAGCCAGTCCTTGGCTGGGATGCTGCCTGCGTGCGCATCTGTACCTGGGGCCAGTTCCGCGATGTGCAGAATGCCACTTCCTTTTTCTTCTTCAACCTTCACATGGATCACATGGGCGTCGTGGCTCGTCGCGAGAGTGCAAAGCTCGTCGTAAGCCATATCCGCCAGCTGGCAGGTACCTCACCCGTCATCCTCACGGGCGACTTCAATGTCGATCAGACTAACGAGATATACCGCATCTTCACCTCAATCCTCACCGACAGCTATGTTGCTGCCCGCCATCGCTTTGCTGAGAACGGTACCTTCAACGCTTTCGATCAGGAACGCAAGACCTATAGTCGCATTGACCACGTCTTCGTCTCACCCTCCTTTACCGTCCAGCGTTACGGTATCCTCACCAACACCTACTGGCAACAAGAAGGCGACAGCATCACCCGTCGCCTCCCCTCCGATCACTATCCAGTCTTCGTACATCTCGACTATTCGTCAGGGAAGTAAATGTTTTTCTTGTAAGTGTAAAAACAAACGACATCTCGGGAGACTACGGCATATACATTAAACACAATAAGGGGCGCCTGCATAATGCGGACGCCCCTTTAGAATTAGTATTTATCTGTAGTTATACTAGTTACCTTTCTTGGCAGCCTTGTATTCATCGATACTCTCTTTGGCGTAGCGATACCAGCCTTCGGCAGGTAATATGCCCTGCACGTAATCTTTGAACAGGCTGGGGGTAGCGCCGTCAAGATGATATTTGTGGTCGAGATCCTCGCGCTCCTCACACCAATCGTAGTCGCACCTCACGCCAATCTTGCTGGCAATTTTACCTTCAGGAGCAGTCAGGACGCACTTCAGATTGTTCTTGATGACATAGACCTCGATGCTGTTGGCAATCTCGCCGATGGCTGTGCCTGAGTAGTGATCAGAAGGAATGGAGATGGTGACGGGATTTGCTTTCTTGGCGCTCAGACCTTTGCTTTGGGCATTGGTGTTCACCATCTCGAACACCTCAGCACCGAATGCCTCGTGCACCTCATGGCCATCGACATAGAGTGGCAGTGTGCCACCAGCAGCACGCAGGATGACCTCCACAATGCCAGTCTTGGAGCCTTGGGTATAGAGGCGAACATCGAATACCACGTCGTTGAAGTCGAAGTCGGTGCTCTCATCTACGGTCAGATCCTCAGCAATGACGCGAAGCTCTTCCCAATCGTCTTCTACTTCAATCTCCTCGCCGCCGTCCGTACCTGACACCTCGAAGATGACATCATTGTAGTCCAGGTCTGTCCAGTCCTCAAAGCCAATATAGTTCTTCTCGCCGATAGTGAAGATGGCGATGTGAGATGTTTCAGGAGTGGCGAGTTGAACCGAGTTCCAGTAATCTATTCCTGACTGGTGGATGGCTGTGTTCAGGCGGCCGTCGCCATAATATTCCGGAAGATTGGCAACGTTCTTCTTGGTAATGGTCCACCATTCGCCATTCCAGCCACCAGCATCGTAAACCTCCAGATTGCCTCTTCCTACCCAGGTGTTGGCAATGAGGAAGTGAATCTCATAATCTTTGGGGAAGTCATAGGATACATTGCCATTTCCATCGACATAGACCAGACTAAAGGTTTTGTGATAGAATGAGGTGTTATCATTATTGCACTCTTCGGGGTTTGCCATATTGCCGAGGGTATATTTCGGCATCTTCTTGATGTCCTCTACACTCGGGTTAGAGCCTTTAGGATAGTAATAATAGCTGATCATGTCACCCGAGTTGGAATTGTGGTAGATGGGCGTTAATGTTACAGGACCCCCCTTCGTCGTAATCCAATAGTCCCAATTTTTAACTTTTTCTACGTTGTTATTGCCTTCGGGAATCTCTTTCAGGATTTCATCATATACGTGTTTCAGATATTCATCGGAGTAATATGAAAATACCACTGATCCATTGACGATGTAGTATTTGTCGTACCATTTGGAATTGAGCCATGATTGGTAGGAATCCATAAAATGGAACTGCTCCAAAACCCCGCCATGATTCCAGATGACATCACCCAGATTATCTGCTATGATATTCATCTGGGCGTTGAAAGTGTATCCTGCTTCTGTTACGGTGGGATTTGTCACAGCAGCACGTGTGCGTGCTTTGTTTTCAGTGGCACCGAAGCCCCACTGCTGGTTGGCGGCAGGAGTGCCAAAGCGGCTAATGAAAGCCTGCTCGTAAGTGTCGTAGATTTGCTTCTCAAGTGCTTGTCTGCTGTCGTCCATGTCGTGGGAACAGCTCGTGAATACGCCGCAGAATATCAATGCGGCCATTCCAGTCATTAGGTTCTTTTTCATTCTAATCCTTATTTTTTTGATAAAACATTTATAACAATGCCGCAAAGGTAACAATAATAATTTAGATAGGCAACTTTTTCTTGTGTTTTTTTACGAATAAGCAAATGTTTGTAACAAATATATTTTTCGGATTAGAGGTAGAAGATGGCCTCTGGGCCCATGTTGAGCAGGAGGTCGAGGATGCTGAGGTTGGGGAGGAAACCGTGGTGCTGTTGAAAGACCTGATAGTAGGGAAGAGGGTTGAAGTCGGCATCAGGAACTGGTTTTTTCGGGCGGATGGCATCGCGGAAGTCAATGAGGGGTTCTTGCGATGGGTTTTCTTCGGTGGAATGGATGTTTTTTACAAATTTGTCAGTTTTTGTCAGTTTGGGGTGAATGTCGATTAAATCGCACATTTTCTGGCAGATGTCCCAATTGTAGTCGAACAGGTATTCCCATCGGCGCTCGAAGAAGAAGGGTCGCAGGTCGTCTTCGTAATATTCGAGGAAGGGGGAGTCGCCATAGGCGGAGGTGATGGCCTGCCAGTGGAGGTGACGCCAGTTGCCGTGATCAGATATTATTATCTTATCAGAATGTTCGACGGGCACAGTAAGGGCCTGTATGCCTTGGGCTGTGGCGATAAGGCAGCGGTTGCGGTAGGTCTGCTTCTGGAAAGACTCATGCTGCTCAATCAGCACCTGGGGGTAGCGGTAGAGTTTCTGATACCACTGGATGGGGCCGAAATAGGTAGGGGAGAGCAGAGGAGTCATGAAAGATGAAAGATGAAAGATGAAAAAGTGTGGGTGGTGTTCAGAGTGGCATGAAAAGGCGGTCGTTGCGCCAGCCGCGGAAGAGGGATTCGGAGGGGTCGTGGCTGTAGATGACCATGATGGCTCGGCCGATGATGTACTGTTCCGGTATAAAGCCCAGAAAATGGGAATCGAGGGCGTTCTCCTGGCTGATGGCTTCCATCCAGTAGTGGTCGGCAGAGGCGCAGCTTTTCAGTCCTGGCACCACCAAGGCCTGTCCTTCGTGGTGGATGGTGTCGCCTGGCAGTGCCTTGCAACGGCAGATGAGCACCTCGTTAGGGTTCTGTGGGTTCTCGAAAGCCACGAGGTCGCCTCTGTTAACCGCATTGCGCCCTATGCGCCCGTAGCCGAAGGGACTGCCCTCGCCACCCACGCGCAGTCCGTAACTCCAACGATTGATGAGCACGCGGTCGCCTTGACAGAAGAGGGGCGAAAGGCCCTGTCCGTCGATGGTATAGACGGTGAATGCCAATACTCTGAAACAGAGCATTAGCACCAGCGCCACGACAAGCGCAAGCACGAACTTGATGGTCTTTCGCATGGTTAGTATGCCGCTACGCATAACGGCCAAAGGGTAAGTCTATTTGATGTTATCGACCCAACGGAACAGGCGGCTCCAGCGGATGCCTCCTGAGAAGATGCCACGGTCGGGGTCGCTACTCCACCAGATGAAGATGGGCTTGCCCACGATGTGGTCTTCGGGCACGAAGCCCCAGTAGCGTGAGTCGGCCGAGTTGTGACGGTTGTCGCCCATCATCCAGTAATAGTCGAGTTTGAAGGTATATTTGGTAGCCGGCTGGTCGTTGATGTAGATCTTGCCGTCGGCTTTCACTTCCAGTTTGTTGCCTTCGTAGGCGCGTATGCAACGCTCATAGATGGGCAGGTTTTCGAGTGTGATATCGATGGATTCGCCCTTTTTAGGTATCCAGATGGGGCCATAGTTGTCGCGTGTCCAGTGCATGTTGCCGTTCTGCGGATACACTTTGCGCCAGTCGTCGGCAGGTGGCGTGTTGTTGATTTCGATGCTCTCCACTAGGTCTTTGCGCTGCTCGAGGGCTGCTTTGGTAGCTTTGGTAAGAGGCATGGCGTCGATGACTGTGCGACGGCTAAAGCGGATGTCGTCGCCCTGCGAGCCTTTAGGGTAGCCCAAGTCTTCACAGGTGATACCCTGTTCCTCCATGAAGTCATCGGTGAGCACGGCACCTTCCTTGAATACGACGGTGTAGCCATATTGCACAAGGTCGGGTTCCTTGTTGGCCTTGCCGTCAAGATAGATGATGCGGTTCGTGATTTGCAGCGTCTGTCCGGGGAGGCCCACGCAGCGCTTCACATAATTTTCACGACGATCAGTAGGACGGGTGTCGATGTCGCCATATTGAGCCCAGTTGTTCTGGATGGCAGACTTGCCAGCTGCATAGATTTGGCTGAAGAAGGCCATGCGCTGTAGGGTAGGCATGGAGTCGAGCAGCTGCTCCATATTGTCAGGTATGGGGCCGTAGGTCTGCTCGTAGATTTGATAGCCCAGTCCGTAGCACATGTCGTAGTAGTAGGTCTGATAAGGACCTTCAGAACAGATGGTATCACCAGCAGGATAGTTGAACACCACGATGTCGTTCAGCTCGACATGCCCCAGTCCGCTGACGCGACGGTAATCCCAATGGGGCCACTCGATGTAGCTCTTCATGCCACCAATGGGCAGGGTGTGCTGTGTGAGAGGAACGGTAAGCGGGGTCTGGGGAATACGCGGACCGTAACTCAGCTTACTGACGAAGAGGTAGTCGCCTGTAAGCAGTGACTTCTCCAACGACGAGCTGGGAATGACATAGTTCTGGAAGAAGAACTGGTTGATGAAATAGACGGCTACGAGGGCGAAGACGATAGCATCGACCCACGACATGATAAAGCGTACAGGACCTTCGCGGTCTTTCCACCAATGCCAGTTGATTTTCTTGGAGATATAGGCATCATAGATGAAGGGCACAACGATAAGTCCTAACCATGACTTCACCCAATAGAGGAATAGCAGGTAGAGAACCAGTACAATGATGAACTTGATCCACTGCCGCTTCATGTTTAGCGGCTTCTTTTCTTTCTTCTTCATTTTTTAGAACTTAAACATGTCACTGATGGTAAGCAGTCCCTGATGCTCCTTAGTGTGTTCAGCTGCCAGCACGGCACCTAAGGCAAAGCCCTTACGACTGTGGGCATCGTGAGTGATGGTAATAAGGTCGGCATCGCTGTCGTAGCGTATGGTATGAATGCCAGGCACCTCGCCGCGACGGATATGGTCGATGCGCAGGTACTTTTTGTCGGTGGTATCCTCTTTCCACATTTCCTTACGGTCGATGTTCTCCACAATCTCCTCAGCCAGTGTGATAGCTGTTCCCGAGGGATGGTCGAGCTTATGCACGTGGTGCGTCTCTTCCAGCTCCACATCGTACTGTGGGAACTGGTTCATAATTTTGGCGAGATAGCGGTTTACAGCCGAGAAGATGGCAACGCCGATGCTGAAGTTCGAAGCCCAGAACAGGGTTTGGCCATTGGAGCATGCCTTCTTGACGTCGTCGCCGTGCTCCGTCATCCATCCTGTGGAACCAGAAACCACCTTTACGCCTTTGGCCCAGCACTTCAGATAGTTGCCGTAGGCAGCCTGTGGGGCAGTGAACTCGATGGCCACGTCGGCACTGGCGAAGCGCTCGCTCTCGAACTCTTCCTGATTGTCAATGTCAATGATACTCACAATTTCATGGCCCCGGTCTCGAGCAATTTCCTCGATCATCCTGCCCATCTTGCCGTAGCCGATTAAAGCAATTTTCATCCTAATACGTATTAAAATCGGTGCAAAGTTACAAAATAATTCATAATTCATAATTCATATTACTCAGTTTTTTGTTTTTTTATAGGTGTTCGTGACCCTTAGTTCATATTTTTTATCTAATTTTGCAGAAACTTACAAGTATATGGAGCAATTACTTCATTATGTATGGCGTCATAAGCTGCTGCCGTTGGGCGAATTGAAGGCCACTGACGGGCGCAGTGTGGAGGTGATAGACCCTGGCTTACACAACCGCAACGCAGGGCCCGATTTCTTCAATGCAAAGGTGCGTATTGGAGGCACGCTGTGGGTGGGCAATGTGGAGTTGCATCTGCGTTCAGTTGACTGGTACCAGCATGGCCACGACCGTGATCCTCGCTATAACAATGTCGTACTGCATGTGGTCAGCATTGCCGATACTGATGTACAGACTGAAGAAGGCTATTATCTGCCACAGTTGGTGTTACAAGTGCCCCCTCATATCAAGGAACATTACGAGGAACTGTTGCGTTGCGAACAGTATCCGCCTTGCTACCATATCATTCCTAACCTCAGTCAGCTGATGGTGCACTCGTGGATGGCTGCCTTGCAGACGGAGCGGTTGGAACAAAAAACCGAGGCTATCCGTGAGCGGGTTGAACGTAGCAACGGCTCATGGGAGGATGCCTATTTCCAGACGCTGGCCCGCAACTATGGTTTCGGCATCAATGGCGACGCTTTCGAGCAGTGGGCACAGACTGTTCCGTTGAGCGCAGTTGGCAAGCATCGTGACGACTTGTTTCAGGTGGAAGCCATCTTCATGGGACAAGCAGGACTATTAGACGAGGCCAGTATTCCTGAACGCTACCGTGCCGATGCGCTGAGCGAAGGCTATTTCACCCGTCTTCGCAATGAGTATCTCTACCTGCAACACAAGTTCCAACTGCAGCCCATCAGTTATGTCGTGTGGCGATTTTTGCGACTGAGACCTCAGAACTTCCCACATATCCGCCTGTCGCAGTTGGCCAACCTCTATTATGAGCGACGTGCAAGCCTGAGTGCCCTGATAGAATGTGAGACGGTAGATGACCTGCGAAAGTTGCTTGACTCTCACGTTACTCCCTACTGGGAGACACATTATATGTTTGGCTTGGAAAGTCCAAAGAATAGCAAGAAATTATCCATTTCATCGACAAATCTGCTCATTATCAACACGGCCATTCCCATGCTCTTTGCCGTAGGAAGACATCGCCAGAAGGAGGAACTGTGTGACCGTGCCTTCGACCTTTTGGAGCAGATGAAGGCCGAACGCAACCACATCATCACCATGTGGCAAGAGTGTGGTTTGCCCGTGAAGACGGCTGGCGACTCGCAGGCACTGATACAGCTGAAACGGGAATACTGCGACCGCAAAGACTGCTTGCGCTGTCGCTTTGGATATGAATACCTGCGCGCTTCGCGCTAAACATAAAATGTAAAATGATAAACGATAAGTATCATTTCGAGACAAGAATGGAGGTTCGCGACTACGAGTGCGACATTGAGGGTATCGTGAACAATGCCCAGTACGTTCACTATTGCGAGCACACCCGTCACCTGTTCCTGAAGCAGTGTGGCCTGAGTTTCGCCGAGATGCATCAGAAAGGCGTCGATGCTGTGGTGGCCCGTATGCAGCTACAATACAAGGTGCCCTTACACCCTGACGATGAGTTTATCTCGCGTCTGCGCTTGGAAAAAGAAGGCATCAAGTATGTGTTTTATCAGGACATCTTCTGTGCTTCCGACGAGACGCTGTGCTTTCGTGGGAAGATAGAGCTGGTGTGTCTAGTGAATGGGCGTTTAGGCTCCAGCGATGACTATGATCGTGCCTTTGAACAATACATCCGATGAACGAACAAGAGATATATTACACCATTGCGCTAACCCGTATGACGGGCTTCAACTTCCAGACAGCGTTGCAGCTCTATCAAGAGCTGGGGGGCGGAGAGGCCGTCTATGAACATCGTAATGATGTTCGTGACGTGCTGCCTGATTGTTCCGAACGTGTTATCACCGCCCTAAAGGACTGGAATTTGCCTCTAGCCCGTGCTGCTCAGGAGATGGCTTTCATTGAGAAGCATAAAATACAAGTACTCTGCTACGGCGACGAGCATTACCCAGAGCGGCTGCAGGAGTGTTCCGATGCCCCTCTCGTGCTTTACTATATGGGAACAGCTGACCTGAATTGCCAGCACGTCGTGAGCATAGTGGGTACGCGCCGTTGCACCAACTATGGCCAAGACCTCGTGCGTCATTTTATGACAGACCTGCGCCAGTTATGTCCTAATGTGCTCATTGTCAGTGGCCTGGCCTATGGGATTGACATCTGCGCCCATCGCCATGCTCTCCAGCAGGGTTTCGACACGGTAGCAGTATTGGCTCACGGATTAGACGAGCTATATCCTCCTCACCATCGCGACACGGCTAAGGAGATGCTCACGCATGGCGGACTGCTGACGGAATATATGTCAGAGACACGGGCCGACAAGATAAACTTCGTACGTCGAAATCGTATTGTGGCAGGCTTATGCGATAGTGTTCTTCTTGTGGAAAGTTCGATTAAAGGTGGTGGCCTCATCACGGCTCGCATTGCCCAAGGTTACGATCGTAGTGTCTTCGCTTTCCCAGGTGCTGTGGGAGCACCCGCTTCCGAGGGTTGCAACCACTTGATTCGCGATAATGGTGCTGGTCTCATTACCTCGGCTGAGGATTTCGTGCTGGCTATGGGCTGGCAGACGGATGTGAAGTTGCAGCAAGCGAAGAGTGAGGGAATAGAGCGCGACTGCTTTCCCGACCTCACCGACGAGGAGCAGCAAGTGGTGAAAACTCTCGATGAAATGGGCGATTTACAGCAAAACATCCTCTCCGTCAGGACTAATATCCCCATCAGTCAGCTTAACGCCATCCTCTTTCAGTTAGAAATGAAAGGGGTGGTACGCTCGTTGGCGGGGGGTAGTTATCATTTGTTGAGGTGAGGAGTGAGAGGTTAGAAGTAAAGATGTGAGAAATGAAGAATAAGATACCTGCCATTATTGTCCCTAAAGGTTGTACTGAGGTGCTACTGCATGCCTGCTGTGCCCCGTGTAGCAGTGCCATTGTGGAGTGGATGCTGCAGAACGGCGTGCGCCCCACGATCTACTATTTCAATCCTAACATCTATCCCCGTCAGGAATATAACATCCGAAAGGATGAGAGTAAGCGGCATGCTGAGAGCCTTGATCTGCAGTGGATTGACGGTGACTACGACCATGATGCCTGGCGTTGTCGTATGACAGGTTTGGAACAGGAGCCTGAACGTGGAGACCGCTGTCAGCTATGTTTCAATATGCGACTACTGTCAGCTGCACAGAAAGCCCGAGAGCTGGGTATCTGCTATTTCACCACCACGCTGGCCTCATCGCGTTGGAAGAGCATCAAGCAGATTACCGAAGCAGGATTAGCTGCTCAGCAGGCCGTGCCCGATACCGTTTTCTGGGGGCAGAATTGGCGTAAGGGAGGACTCAGTGACCGTCGTAATCAATTGCTGCGCGAATATGGTTTCTATAACCAGCAATATTGTGGCTGTGAGTTCAGCATGCGCCACCTGCAGATTACGAAAAAAGAGTAAAAAAAGCTGAAAATAGTTGGTCGTTTGAAAAACTTCATGTATATTTGCACATTAAATCAAAAAACACTTCAAAAACATGACATTTACTGAGCAAGCAAACCGCATTTTCGTGCAGGCTATTAATGACTATCATCTCACTGACAATGTCGATACGCCCATTCAGAATCCCTACGGCCGCGATTCCATTGAGTACAGTCTCTACCTGAAGTGCTGGATTGACACTGTGCAATGGCATTATGAGGACATTATCCGCGACCCTCGCATCGACCCTACTGAGGCTCTGGCCTTGAAGCGTCGTATCGATCGTTCGAACCAAGATCGTACTGATTTGGTGGAAAACATCGATTCCTACTTTCGTCAGACCTACAGCGATGTGAAGCCGCTGCCTGATGCACGCCTCAACACTGAGAGTCCTGCCTGGGCTGTTGATCGCCTGAGTATTCTTGCCCTGAAAATTTATCACATGCAGGAGCAGGTGGCTCGTGAGGATGCTTCTGATGAACATCGTGCCAAGTGTCAAGCCAAGCTCAATGTGTTGTTGGAGCAGCAGGTAGATCTCTCTACAGCCATCGACCAATTGTTGGAAGACATCGAGGCTGGCCGTAAGTACATGAAGGTGTATCGCCAGATGAAAATGTACAATGACCCCTCTACAAATCCCATTCTTTACAAGAAGTGAGTAGTGAGAGGTAAGTAGTTTGAAGTTAGATAATGAAGCGTAGCCGTCAGCATATTCTGGTCATCCGTTTCTCTGCCCTTGGCGACATCGCCATGATGGTGCCTGTGGTCTATTCGCTAGCTACGCAATACCCTGATGTGCGTATTACCGTGCTCAGCCGCGCCTATGCCCGTCCTTTCTTCGAGGATTTGGCTCCGAATGTAAACTTCATGGAGGCTGATCTCAAAGGCGAGTATCACGGTGTGCGAGGTCTTAACTCCCTTTATCGCCGACTGGTGGCCAAGCAGTTCACTCATGTGGCTGACTTGCACAGTGTGCTGCGTTCCGATTACCTGCGTCTGCGTTTCAACATGGGACGTTTCCGTGTGGAGCACATCAACAAACATCGTCGACAGCGTCGCCGACTTGTGGCTCGTAAGAGGAAAGTCATCAAGCCGCTACCAACCTCTTTCGAGAACTATCTGAAAGTCTTCAGCCAGCTTGGTTTTCCGATTGATAAGATTACTTTCACCTCCATCTTCCCACCCGAGGGCGGAAATCTCAACATGCTGCCAGCCGTCATAGGGCCCAAGCGCTCGTGGGAGCAGTGGATAGGCATCGCACCTTTCGCTGCCCATCAGGGGAAGGTCTATCCACCAGAGAAGATGCAGCAGGTCATCAGCCTCCTGGCCAGTCGCTATCCCAAGGCCCGTTTCTTTCTTTTCGGCCGGGGTCAGCAGGAAGAGGAGACCTTTTTGCAGTGGGTCAGAGAACTGCCACAGTGCGTCTATGTGGGTCGCCATTTGGAGACCATGCACCAGGAACTTATTCTCATGAGCCACCTCGACGTAATGCTCTCGATGGACTCTGCCAACATGCACATGGCCTCGCTCACAGGCACTCCCGTCGTCTCCGTCTGGGGCGCCACCCATCCTTATGCCGGCTTCCTCGGATGGGGCCAGCATAAGGACAATGCCATTGGCCTCGACCTTCCCTGTCGTCCGTGCAGCATCTATGGGCAGAAGCAGTGTAAGCGCGGCGACTATGCCTGTCTGAACGGCATTACCCCTGAGATGATTACTGAGAGAGTCAACAAGATATTAACCACTAAAAACGATTAGTTTATGAAAAAGTATGTGTGCGACGTATGTGGATACGTTTATGACCCTGCTGAGGGTGACGCTGACGGCGGTATCGCCCCAGGAACAGCCTTTGAAGATATCCCCGAAGATTGGGTATGCCCCATCTGCGGAGTAGGCAAGGGTGACTTCTCACCTGTAGAATAAGACTTCAGTCTATAGTCTTTCCTAAAGTTAGAGAATTAAGTCGAGGGCGAAATGCCAGATTACGATGCCCGCTGTCACCGAGACATTCAGCGAGTGCTTCGTGCCCAGCTGCGGAATCTCCAGACAGCCGTCAGAGGCATCTATCACCTCCTGATGCACCCCCTTCACCTCGTTGCCTAATACAAGGGCATAGCTTTTCCCCCGTTCCGCTTGGAACGAGGGAAGTATTGTTGAACCCTCGGCCTGCTCCACGCTCAGCACCACCACGCCACGGTCTTTCAGCTCGCTGACTGCCTCTAAGGCACTCTTCACATAGCGCCACCTCACGCTGTCCTCAGCTCCAAGCGCTGTCTTGTGAATCTCGGCATGTGGCGGCGTGCCCGTGATGCCACACAGCACCACTTCCTCCACTCTGAAGGCATCAGCCGTACGCAACACCGACCCTACATTGTGCATCGAGCGCACATCGTCGAGCACCACTGTCAGCGGCATCTTCTCTGCCTGTCGGAATTCTTCCACCGACAGCCGCTCCATTTCTATTGTCCGTAGTTTCCTCATATTGCCTGCGAAGGTACAAATAATAAATGAGCCCACCAAAAGAAGTGAGCTCATTTTTCGTTTTTCAAAGAAATTCTTTCTAAAATATAAAGTACAATGAAAAGGAAATACGAGAAACCGACCTGCAAGGTCTATGGACTGAAGTCGAAGTCCCAGCTGCTGCAGGCCTCGGCACGGCTTTATAGCGAGACAACCACCCAGCAGTGGTAATGTCGCTACCGCCCCTGCAGAAGAATGCCCCATGAAGACGCGGCGGAGATTTATTATTTCGGCCTTTGAATTTGCGCGTACGCAAACAGTCATTTGCGCGTACGCGAACGGTTGTTTGCGCCTACGCAAACGGTGTTTTGAAGGCATCTCGATCCCACTTCCTCCCATGTTGTCATCAGTAGGACATGGGAAAGATACACTTAGAAGCGCCTTTAGTTTCAGTTGTTATTTGATCTCTTCCACTGTGTAGCCTGCTGTGCGGAGCAGATGGAGGACGCCTTTATCGCCAATGAGGTGGGCAGCACCTACGGCGAAGAGGGTAGGCTTCTGCGCCATGAGGGCGGGCATCTTCTTCAGCCAGTTGGCGTTTCGATTGTAGATAAGGATATCATCTTCCTCGGGTCTTGAGTCACAGCTGTTGTTCAGTTTCTTGTCCATTGCCTTCTTGAGGGCTTCGAGGTTCTGGGAAAAGAAGGCATGGATGACATCCTTTTCCATCTCGTCCATGAAGTCGGCGTTGTCTATCTGGCACATCAGCAGTTCCTTTTGGCGTTCCAGCGTCTGCCCCTTGAAGAGGACGTTGATCTGGAAAGCCATCGTTTCCAAACCGCCCACGCCCTTGCCTTGCCGAAGGGCCTCTTTCTGGAAGTAGTCGTCGAAGCCGTTCTGTACGTCAATGCTCCCGCTCTTCTTCATGTAGGAGATCATGGAGATGGTCGTGCTGAGGGCTGACGGCGTCATCTTCCCCATCTGCTGGGCGAGCAACGGGTTGGTCATATCCATACCCATCAGCTCTTTCATATAGGCGTTCAGACGGGTCATCTCGTCGGCAGTGAGCAGTTTGTCGAGCGTCATACCAGCGGGCAGCATCATGGCCTGTTGCATAAGAGCGAGACTGTCGGCGCTCATCATTTCGTCCATGACCAGTTCGCCGTAGGTTTGCTGGGTGTCAGCGATGGCCTGGCGCATACCTGGGATGGAATCGACAAACGACACGGGGGCGAGGTGATAGGTGCCCACGATGTAAGAGGGTGCCGAAAGGCCGTTGCCCGAGATTTTGTACAAGAGTTGTGCATGTGCGCCCAGCATGACTGCTGTGAGCGCGAGGGAAAGGAGTATCTTTTTCATGATTATTGGTTGTTACGTCGTTCTTGTTCTGTTTCTTCACGCTTAGCTTTGTAGTAGCGATCGACGAAGTCTATCTGCTCGCGGTTAGGCACCATGATGAGCGAGGCGCCGTTACTGAACTGCATGGTGGTAGGCTTCGTCTCGTCGAAGGTGGGCCAGTAGGGGAGTCCCTTGCCGTTGGGGTTGCCCGTCTTGGCAAAGTTCACCCAGTACTGCTGCATGATTTCGGCCACAGCAGCCTCCGCAGGATATTTGTCGGGCTGGTTGAGGAACTCGCCATTGAGGTAGATGATGTCATCGGCATGGGCCACGCCGCGACGGTGCGGGTCGTTAGAGAAACTGCGTGTAGAGGGCTGGGCGAGGTAGGCGGCGTAGGCTGCACTCTTGCCTGTCTTGGCCTGCAGGCTGACCCAGGCATAGGAGGGCCATGCGAAGCCCATATCGCGGAAAGCATCGGCATTGCCGTGCCAGGCCTCGTCATCGGTGTTGCCAGGATATACTTTCAGCGCTTCGTCAGCCCAGGAGCCGAAGACGTTGCGAATCTGCTTTTGGTAGTCCTCGGCCTTGATGTTGCCAGGCGTGAAGAGGGCACCCTCGTCGCTATTGGTCATGATGATGACGGGCACATCATTATACTCGCCACGCTCGTAGAGGCGATGCTGGTCGTCGCAGATAACATAGCCATCGACGCAAGGCCAGAAGCCGGCGAAGCCTACATTACCGTCGCAGAGTTCCATCGCGTCCAGCTTACGCATCTGTTTGATGTTCTTTTTCTTCAAATGCTTCTGGAAGGCCAGTCCCTGCTGCTCGGCTCCTTTCTGCGAGGCGTCGAGGCCAAGGGTGCGCGGCTGGTCGTGCCAGGGAGCGAAGGAGCCACCGCTCTGGCTGATACAACGGTGGAAGAGGCCTTTGGCTAAGGGTGAGGCACAGAGCATGCTGCAGCTGATGGCACCTGCCGACTCGCCGAAGATGGTGACGTTGGTGGCATCGCCGCCGAAGTTCTTGATGTTACGCTGCACCCATTGGAGGGCGAATAGCTGGTCGAGCAGGCCGTAATTGCCAGAGTGGCCTGTGGGCGACTCTTTTGTCAACTCGGGATGGGCCATGAAGCCAAGGGCTCCTGTGCGATACTCGATGCTGACGATGACTACACCACGCATGGCGAGATGCTTCCACAGGTCGCCACCATACCATTCGGTCTGGAAACCACCACCGTGAATCCACACCATCACAGGCAGTCGGTCATTGGCGCTCGTAGCAGGCGTGGCGATGCCAAGGTAGAGACAGTCTTCGCTCATCATATCGGCTGTGCGGCCAGAACGCGTGGGTTGTGGAGGCAGCGGGCCGAACTCGTCGCACACCCTCACACCCTCCCAGGGCTGGGCAGGTTGTGGCTCGCGCCAGCGCAGGTCGCCAACGGGCGGTGCTGCGTATGGAATAGCCTTATATACTGCGAGCGGACCGTCGAGGACTCCCTGCACGTCGCCCGTCTCTACATGGGTCTTCAGGAGCGGCTGCCCCTGCATGTCTGTCGCCATCATCAGGGCGCAGACTGTCATCACAATTGTCAGAATTCTTTTCATCATATCTAAATTTTTATTTCTAACTCCTAATTCATAATCACTCCCAGCACTCTATATCTCCCTCTAATTCCGGCAGCTGACTACGATGGAACACAGGTTCTTTAATGCCTCGCCGCTTCTGTTGGCGGTAGTCATCGAGCAGACGGAAAGCGTAACGCCCCAAGAGGGTGATGGCTATGAGGTTGCAGGCCGTGAGGAAGGCCATGAAGAAATCGACGATGTTCCACACGAGTTCGAAACTGGCCATCGCTCCGAAAACTACCATCAGGCCCGCCGAACAGATGCGGTAGGCAGTCATGACCTTCGGATTAGGTGTAATGAAGCGGATGTTGGCCTCACCGTAATAATAGTTGCCGATGATGCTGGAAAAAGCGAAAAGGAAGATGGCTATGGCTATGAACACTGGACCAGCGCTGCCCACTTCTGATTGTAAGGCTGACTGCGTGAGGGCAATACCGTTCAGCTCAGGTACTTGGTAAAGTCCGCTGATAAGGATGATGAAGGCCGTGCACGAGCATACCAGCAACGTGTCAGTAAACACGCCAAGGGCCTGTATGAGTCCCTGTTTTACGGGGTGGCTGGTGGTAGCAGTGGCAGCCACATTGGGGGCGCTGCCCTCGCCGGCTTCGTTGGAGAAAAGTCCACGTTTCACGCCGTTCATGATGGCTGCTCCGAGGCCACCGCCAGCTATCTGTTCTATGCCAAAAGCGTTGAGTACGATGACCTTAAAGACATGCGGAATCTGCTCGATATTCGTGGCGATGATGACGATAGCTAGAATGACATAGCCTATAGCCATCACAGGCACTAGTATAGCGCTGACATGGGCAATACGCTGAATGCCGCCGAAGACGATGAACAGTGCCATTGCTGCCAACAAGCCACCTACCCATACGGGCGACCAGCCTAAGGCCTCCTGCATGGCGCCGCAGATGGTGTTGGCCTGTATGGAGTTGTTGGAGAGGCCGAACTGTAGTGTGATAAGCACGGCAAACAACACTGCCATCCACCGCTTGTGCAGACCTCGTTGTATGTAGTATGCTGGACCACCTATGAACGAGTCTTTATGCTTCTGCTTGAACAACTGTGCCAGCGTACTTTCTACGAAAGCTGTAGCCGAGCCAATGAGAGCGATGATCCACATCCAGAATACGGCCCCTGGACCACCGATAGCTATGGCAGTAGCCACACCTGCCAAATTGCCCGTGCCCACGCGGGTGGCCACAGAAACGGCAAAAGCTTGGAACGATGAAATATGTTTCTTCTTCTCTTGTCCCTTACTCCTTGCTCCTTGCTCCTCAATGGTATCGACAGCCGAGTCCGTTAGTAGCCTGATCATCTCACCCACCATACGGAACTGCACAAAGCGTGTGCGCCATGTGAACCACAGGCCGCAACCCACCAGCGCAGCTATGAGCACATAGCTCCAAATGGCATCGTTTAGTGAGGTGATTATTTCATTCATTTCTCAACTCTTAATTCTTAACTCTAGAAGGGATAGCCGATAGCGATGTGTAGGGTATGCATGTCTTTGAAACGGGGGATGTTGAAATAACCGCTATGCCCTGTGTCGTAGGGCAAGTGCAGACCAAAGCCCCAATCTACGCGCAGCACAAGGAAGTCGAGATCGTAACGCAGACCTATGCCCGTGCCGGTAGCCACCTGCTTGAGGAAGTTGTTCATGTGGAACTTGTTGTCGCTGAAGAGCTCGTTCCAGGATGAAATGAATTCGCGATCGAGGTCATCAAGGGGCTCGTCGAAGTCCTCCTCATGCAAACTCCAGTCTTCAGAGTTCCACACGTTACCAGCATCGAGGAAGACGGCTCCGTAGAGGTTGCCGAAGAGTCGCTGACGCAACTCCAGGTTCATAATGAGTTTCGTGTCACCGTTTTGCATGATGTAAGAGAACTGGTTGTTGCCACCCAGTCCAGGGAAGGCACCAGGGCCGATGCTACGCACGGGGAAGGCTCGGATGCTGTTGGCACCGCCAGCGTAGAACATCTCGCTGAAGGGGGCTCCAGTAGAGTTGCCATAGCTCCACAGCAGGCCAAAGTTCACATGTCCCACCAGCTTGGAGTGCTGGTTCAGTGTCCAGGTCTTGGTGAGGTCGGTCTCTATCTTCAGGAATTGCGAGTAGGGATTCTTGAACAGCGTCTTGTCCTTCTGGTTCCAGCTGTTGCCCTGTATCAGCATATCGTAAAGAGCCGTCAGGTTACCGCTCTCTTCGAGGGTCGTCTCCCAGCGAATGGGGTGACGGACAGATGAGGGCGAGGTGTAAGTATAGGTATAGCGCATTTTTGGCACAAAGAGGTCGCTCATGGTGGCGGCGAGATAGGGATTCATCGTCAGCAAACTGTCGTAGCGCTCGGTGAAGCTGTTGGTAAACTGATATTTCACCGTCAGTGGCGAAAGCTCGTGACGACTACTCTCTGAGGGCTGCCAGCGATAGGTCCATTCACCGCTTACGATGTGCATCTTGTAGTAGCTGGGACGGCGTATGACATCGTTCGACAGCTTGGCAATGGTGGTCGGAGGGGCATAGAATCTCCTGCGAGGACGGCGTGGACGTGGGGAGAGCGTAGTAGAGTCGTTTCTTATGCCTCGCAAATTTTCTCTCGTACCTCGTGCCTCGTACCTCGATTTCCTGAATCTGGGGAAGAGAATACGTGGGAACTCAACCGAAACGTCACCACCGTACTGGTAGGAGTTCATGTCGCTGCCCTTGCTGCCCGTTTCCCATTCGTAGGAGCCGTGCATGTTGATGTCGAGCTTTTCGCCGCCACGGAAAGCGTTACGGCGTGTCAGACCCACCTTCAGTTCAGGGCCTAATCGGCCAATAGTACGGTTGACGAAATTGGTTTCTACATAGAAATCCCAGGGCTTGTCGAAGATGCAGTCGAGGAGCAAATCAAGAGTATCTGATGAGAGACGAGGGGTGAACTGGAAATCGACGTTGCTGAAGACACCCGTGGCATTCACCTTTTGCATGGACTCCTGGTAGTTGTCGTAGCTGAACAACTGACGGGGACGCAACTTCAAGTTACTCAGGATGACGGCAGGACGTATGGGAGCATGCTTGCCGTGGAACATGATTTTTAGTGAGCGACGGCTGACGGTGCTGTCAGCTTGTTCTCTTAATGAACGGCGCATGCGCATGCTGGTTGTGCCTATGTACCAGGGACGCAGTGCCTGCGAGGGCAGCGAGTCAGCCATCTGCAGGCGTAAGGCTACGCGATTGGCCACACCGAAAGTATCGGCCAAGTACGAAGCATAGGTAGGCTGGTAATAGAAGAAACCATTGTTGCGAAAGAGTTGGCTCAGACGGCTGCGCTCAGCATCGAGGCTGGCTACGCTGAATGGCTCACCAGCTTTGAGATAGCTTTCTTCCCGGGTGGAATCGATGAGGTGCTGCATGACAGACGGGAAACCCACATAGCTCATGGTGTCAATGCGGAAGAGTGTATCCATCTGCACGGTATAGGCAATCTTAGCTTTCTTCTCATTCTTTTGCGTCACTTCGCGATAACTCACGTCGCCGTGCATGTAGCCGTTATTGCGCAGCACCTGACGGGCCACCTGTGCACGCAGGGCAGGGTTCACCTGACTCATCAGCACAGGAGCCTTACCCAAGGTGCGGTTCAGCCATTTCTTCACGACGCCATTCGAGCCGGTAGTAGCGTTCCATATCCACAGACCGTAGGGGAAGGGTGTGCGATAGTAGCTACTGCCAAACAATGCACCGTTGGGAGCCGTAGCCAGCGCAGCTTCCAATTCCTCCTGCGTCTGCTCGGCATGCTCGTTCTTCTCGTAGTCGGTATAGACAATCTTCTCCAAACCGATAAACAGCTGGTCACCCTCAGGGATATGCTTGGTGGTGGAGCAGGAGCAGAAACACAACAAACAGCCC
Source organism: uncultured Prevotella sp. (assembly GCA_905233825.1). Lineage (GTDB taxonomy): Bacteria > Bacteroidota > Bacteroidia > Bacteroidales > Bacteroidaceae > Prevotella. Next base: position 49,446 of record CAJOFE010000001.1, read on the forward strand.
ACCCCCAATCCTTCCCAAAGGGAAGGGAGTTTAAATAGACTCGCTATTTGGCTTATTCTATGGTATAATTTACTCAATGCTATCATTATTTATAGATATGGAGTCTCGGGGTGAAACAAGAGTTGCAGGTCTATTCGGGCGCCCTTCCCTTAGGGAGGGGGTGGGAGTAGGTTTCTTGAACAAGTCCGTCAGCTTATCCAGCTTTTTCTTCCAGATGTAGCCGCCGCCATATTCGCCTGTGTAGCCTTCAAGCCAGTCATAGACGTTTTGGTTGTAGAACAGCTTGAGGTATTGGTTAGAGGTAGGCGAGAGGCGATATTCCATCGTAACATTGTCGAAGAACGACTGGTTCTGTCCTTGCATTTCTGCGCCTGTCGATACCCTTCCGCCTATCTGCACGTTCAGGCGATTGTTCCAGAAGCGCTTGGCGAAACGGAAGCTGTAGTCAGTGTGTGTCTGTCCGGCAGCATCGGTCGTGTTGTCGAGTCCTACCTGCAGATCGACGGTCTTCAGGGCACCTGCGGTGATGTTATTGATTTCGCTTTGTAAGAACGAACTCAATGCCGAGTTCATCGAGAAGGCACTGGTGTTGCCGTCGGCCAAGTACATGCCAGTGGTGAGCATAGTGACGGCCAGCTTGCCGCGTTGCTCGGTGCTCATGGAGTTCAGTTCGTTCTGCACCTGCATATCCTCGGGAGCATCAATGGTGAACTGCAGTCCCATGTTCTCCAAAGTCTGTGTGATGACGACACCGCAATCGAAAGCAACATTGCGGCTTTGGCCGTCATCAGTGCCTACAGCGGCTCGTTTGCGCTCGGTGGCCGTGAGGTTGAGCGTGGGGTTGTCGGCCTGACCGGTAAACTCCACATAGCTACCCTCCTTGATGGTGAAGGTCTTCAGGGGGATGACGGGCAGTGAGTATTTCATCGTGCCGCTCTCCACGGTGTAGCGTCCTCTCAGGTTCATGCCGTTACCATCCATTTGCAAGCGCAGGTCGCCACCGCCCTGCAGATCGACGTAGTTGGTCTGGTCGGCATTCAGCGCACAGCGTGCATGGGCACCCTGGTCGATGCTGATTTGCATGTCGATGTTCAGGGCATCGCTTTCAGGGCGTTGCACCACAGCCACCTGCGTAGTATCGCTGAAGTCGGTGAAACGCACCAGCTCGTCCATTTGGTTGTCGGTAGAGAGGGGCGAGTCGAGCAGGATATAATTCAGGTCAGTGGTGCCCAGTACGTCGAGGCGGCCACGCATCTTCAGTTGTTCGAGGTTTCCGTTGAGACGGGCGAAGAAATTGACGAACATACGCCCGTAGGCCACCGACTCTTTCTTCTGACGGGCATTGACGAGTTGGAAGTTACGGGCTGTAAGGCGCAGGTCGATGGTCTCTTTGTCGCCGTCGCTGTCAAGCAGATCCACATTGCCGCTGATGTTGAGGGGTGTCGATTCCTGTGTCGTGTTGCTGCCAAGAAGCACACGTCCAAGCAGCGGCGTGGCACCAAGAATCGTGCGGCCGAGCTGTGACTTGTTTTCTGTGGTATTGGCATAGAGGGCAAAGTCGTCGAACAGCAGGCGCGAGTTTTCTATGCGCAACGGTGTGTCGCCAAAGCGCATGCGAACACCGTAGGGGTCACTCACGAAGTAGCCGTCGGAGAATTTCACCTCGCCATTGGCCATCAGCTTCGACAGTTCGCCCTTGATGCTGAGCGTGCCGTCGGCAAAGCCCTCGAAGCCAAATAGCTGGTCAGGCATGAAGCCGTTGGCAATGCTGAGCGGCATGTGGGTCAGTTCGAGGGTGGCATCGAGGCGTTTGCCGCTCAGATAGCTTCCTTGCAGCGTGCCTATCGGTTCATCTTCAAGGTTCAGCGTGGCATCGACCACATGTGTGCCGTCTTCACGGAGCAGATAGACGAACTCTGCCCCGAGGTTGCCGATGGGACTGCCCTCATAGGACATCTGGTTGATGTGCATGTCGCTGGCTACCGAGATATTGTGGTCGGCATCCATCAGCAGGTGGTAGTCGCCTTCCATCATGCCTGCTATCTTTGGCAGGAAGGCCACGCCGCTGGTCAGCTCGTTCAGGTCAAGGCGGTTGGCACTGATGGTGATGTCCTGTAGCATGGTAGTGTCCTGGTCGGCGGTGTAAATCTTGATATGGGTGCCGTCGTCGGCCTTCAGGTCGATGTTAGCTTCCATCTTCAGGTCATCGTGGAGCAGTAGGAAGTTATCGTCGTTTAGGGCAAACTCCTTGTAGCCCAAAGTGGGGCGCTGGGGGATGAGCTGGAAGTTGATGCCGTTGTCGGCCATCTCGGCTTTGGCGCCTATGCGTATGTTGCGGAGTCCCTGTTCGTCGAAGTAGCGGATGCCGAAGCTGGCGCCGTGCTCTTGCAAGAATCCATCGAATAGCACGTTGAATACGGCCATGGGATTCTTGCGGTTGTTCGTCACCTGTCCGTTGAAGGTCAGTCCCCTTTCCTTCTCTACTAATGTCAGGCGCAGGGTGTCCAGCTGCATGTCGCCGCTGGTGAGACGGTCTATGCGTGCCACGCCGTTCAGGCCTGTCGAGGGCGACATGTTCAGGTCTATGTTCAGGTCCTTGAAGTCAATGCCCGATGCCGCTCGCAGGATGTCGGCCACTGGGTTGTTGCGCTGACTGGTGATGTAGAGCTTGGCTGTGGGCAGCATGCTCTTCAGCAGAGGTTGGTCAATGGTGCGGTTCTTTAGTTGCGAGCTGATGGTGTCGGCCAGCGCTCCCATTTTACTCAATAGCTGCTGGTAGTCGCCTCGGCTGTCGAGTTTCACGATGAAGTCGCCACTCTGCATGCGTACTACGGTGGTGTCGCTACCCGCTTTCAGCAGGATGCCCACGTTCTCAGGGTGGTGAGCCTTCACGCTGTCGCGAATACTGATGTTGCTCAGCAGGGCCGATACTTTGTGCGTGTTCTTCAGGTCGCTTTCCAGTTCTATGCTGCCAGTCATTCCCAGCAGGACTCCCTCGCTTCCAATGCCGAGAGCCATCATGTCGAGATCAGCGAGGTTGGCATCGGCCTGTGCTTTCAGGCGTCCTTCGCGCAGGGTGGCCGTTGTCGTCAGGCTGTCGAGGCTCATCTGTCCGTAGTCCAGATGATGCAGGCGAATGTCGGCATCCATCTGACTGGAGGGCGCCAGCGGATCCATTCCCTTTCCGTTCAGTCTTATGTCGGCAGAAATCAACCCCAAATCCTCCTGGGGCATGAATCGGTGCAAGTCCAGGTTCCTCATGGCGATGTCGGCAGTATAGCTGTCCGTCACAGGCGTATAGGTTCCTTTCAGGCGTGCCGTACCGCCTGCGTCGCGTGCCGTCAGGTCGGCAGTATAGCGTTGTCCGTTGACACCGATGCTGCCTTGCAGTCCAAGTCCTCGTGGAATACGATAGCCCGCTGGCAGACTCACGAGGCTCTGCAGGGCGCTGGGGTCGTAGATATTCGCTTTCAGGTCGAGCTGTGCCAGCAGATGGTCGATGTCGTTCAGGTTTCCTATCTGTCCACTGGTCTCTATGTGGCCTACCGAGGGCATGGTAATGCTGAGCTGTCTCACGTCCATCTGCTCCATCGTGCCACTCATACGGCCTCTAATCCCTAACCTCTCACCCTTTACTCCTATCAATTGCAGGTCTTCTTTGCCTATGGAAGCATTCACATCGATGTCGCTGATGCCTGTAGGGTCGAAACTGGTATCAGCATTCAGGCTGCTGTAAGGCGTCTGAGCCTTGAAGTCTTTTATGTTGATGGCATCGCCATTCATCGCAATCTGACCTTGCAGGGTCGTCAGTTCCAGTTCTGAAGGCTCCCTCTGGCTCTCTCTGAAGGGGGAGGAAATGTGCATACTTCCATGACCGATGCCCAAGCGCAGTTCGTCGCCATAGGAATAGAGCGAGTCGAGGCCTAACGAAAGCTGACTGATGGAGAGGTCATTATTATAATTGACGGCTCCATCCTGCCAGTCTATCTTACCAAAGGAATAGCGGCTCAGTCCCAGGTCGATGTCGCCATCAGCAATGAGCGCTTGCTCCATATACATCTTAATGCGTGTAGCGGAGTCGGCAAACAATGCGGCAGAGTCAAGAACGATACCAAGATGTGTTCGCTCGAAGTCGAAGCGTTCGAAGCGAATGCGCCAACCTGTGGTCGAAGTGTCGATGGCAGCAGTATCGCTCATGAAGATATGCAGGTCGGCATCGGTCAGCTTGGGGCTTCGCAGTTCCATCTCCATCTTCGACGGGTCAATGCCTGGCGACGAGAACGACAGATTGCCGATGGTGCCTTGTAGTCGTATGTCGTCGATGAAGTCGAGCGTGTTCAGCTTGGCATCGTGCAGCTGCAGTGCATCCAACACGATCATCCCTTTCAGCAAAGGCCAGAATTGCACGTCGGCCACCACACGCCGTATGTCGGCAATTGTGTCAGGAGCAATAGTCCCCTCCCCTTCAGGGGCTGGCTTTATCACCCGCATGCCATCGATGCCCAAGTCAAGTGGGAAGTCCAGGTCCACGTGCTCCACGGTTATTTCCATGCCCGTCTTCTCCGATGCATAGGTAGCCACTTTCTGTGCCACCCAGTTCTGCACGGGTGGCAAGTAGAGCAATGCTGCCAGTATGATGAATAGCAGGATGGGACTCAGCAGCACAATCCCTACCCACTTGAAGAACTTCTTCATTCCTTTTGTGATGCAAAGGTAGTGCAAACCGAGCAAAAAACAAAATAAAATTAATTTTATTTTTTTTTCGAGGTGCCGCCTACCTTCGGCGCAGGTCAAAGGTAGTGCAAAAATTCGATTTAGCGAAGAGAATGAAGATAAATTTGCATTTGCCTATTACTATTCACCTCTCCCTCTCTCATGCCCTAAGGGGCAAGAATACCCGATGGGGGGTAAAAAAAGGGTGTTTATTTTGCTTATATTGCTTATTTCTCTCCTATTCCCCCAAAACGTTAATAGGTGATGAATGGTCGTGCACAACTATTGCATAAAGGAATAAATATTCGCAATTTTGCCATTTCAATTAGGCAGATGCCTGCTCGCTGAAATAAGCACGCCGCTCGTCGAAATTAGCGCGCTCCTCGATGAAAATAGCGGGTCGCTCGTTTAGAAAAGGAGGCAGCTAGCCGTTTAACATAAATTTGGCATGTTTATACAACTTTGATTTTTGCGGATTTCTCCTTTTCGTTCGACAGCATACTGGCATAAGTTTCCTCCCTTAGAATGGGTGGGGGAACTGCTGACACAAGAACGATGGGTGGGGAACTAAACTCCCCTCCTTTAAAGGAGGGGTTGCCCGGAGGGCGGGGTGGTATCAGTATTCTGTCATCGGTTGTCGCTACCCTTTCGCTACCACCCCCAGCCCCTCCTCCCCGGAGGAGGGGAGTTAGTGGGGAAGTGCTCGCATCCCCGGAGGAGGGTGTTGAGGGGAACTGCTACCGCACGGAAAAGCCGTGTCCTTATAAAATAAAGCAGCGTGAATCCGTGCCAAAATACAGAAAAATCATGGGAATTTTCGACGGAATTCGTGAAAAAGTGTAGAAAATCATCAAAAAATAGACCGTAGGGATGCTTGTAGCCATGCTGACAGCGGCTATTACCGCACTCAACACCACCAGTCGCATGGGTAATGGTTCAATCAATATTTAGGGCTAACTCTTTGATAATGAGGTTACTACATACAACGAGCCTCATTTTCGATTTACACGATATAAGCAATATAAGCAAAATAAACACCTCTTTTTTACCCCCTATGGGGTTTTCAGAGGTAAATATTCTTCGCAAGCGAAGCGGCAGAACCGAAGAAATGTCAAACTACTTGAATGCCTGCCACAACGGATCGTCGGGTAGGGGAGCTTCGACACTGATCTGTGCTCCTGAGACGGGATGCGTGAAGGCTACACGACGGGAGAGGAGCGAGATGCTGCCGTCGGGGTTGGAACGGGGGGCACCGTACTTCAGGTCGCCTTTGATGGGCATGCCGATAGCGGCGAGCTGACAGCGTATCTGATGGTGACGGCCGGTCATGAGCTGTACCTCCAACAGCTGGTAACGGTCGCTGTGGCCAATGACTCGATAGCTGAGGACGGCCTTCTTGGAGCCAGGCACCTCGTGGTCGTAGGCATAGCTCTTGTTTTGCTTCTCGTTGCGGACGAGCCAGTGGGTGAGACTCTCCCCCTGCCCCTTCCTGTGAGTGAGGGGGGTAATAGCCCAGTAGGTCTTGTGCACCTGTCCTACGGCAAACATCTTGTTAAGGCGGGAGAGGGCCTTCGAGGTGCGGGCGAAGACGACGAGGCCGCTGACAGGACGGTCGAGGCGATGGGTGACACCCAGGAAGACGGCGCCTGGCTTGTGGTATTTCTCCTTCAGATAGTCTTTCACCAACTCAGAGAGCGGCCGATCGCCAGTCTTGTCGCCCTGGACGATCTCGCCGCTCTGCTTATTGACGATGATGATATGGTTATCCTCGTAGAGAACTGTCATTTTGGCTATCAGCTAAATGACCTCTATGCCCTGCTGACGGCAGAGCTCGAGGCTCATCTCCTTCAGCTTGAACTTCTGTATCTTGCCAGAGCCCGTGAGGGGGAACTGGTCGATGAAGAAGACATACTTGGGAATCTTGTAGCGGGCTATTTTGCCGCGACAAAACTCACGCACATCCTCGGTGGTTATCTTGGCATCTTCCTCAAGGATGATGAATGCGCCGACTTCCTCGCCGTATTTCTTCGAGGGAACGGCGGCTACCTGCACGTCGCGGATGCCAGGCATGTGGTAGAGAAATTCCTCGATTTCGCGGGGATAGATGTTCTCACCGCCTCGGATAATCATGTCCTTGATGCGCCCGGTGATCTTATAGAAGCCTTCCTCGTCCTTCACGCCGAGGTCGCCGGAATGGAGGAATCCGTTCTTGTCGATGACTTCGGCCGTGGCCTCGGGATTCTTGTAGTAGCCCTTCATCACGTTGAAGCCCTTGCAGCACATCTCTCCCTGCACGCCGACGGGACATTCCTCGCCAGTCTCAGGATTGAGCACCTTCACCTCGACGAAGGGGAAGTCGCGGCCTACGGTGGTGCAGCGCTGCTCGAAGGTGTCGTTGAGACAGGTCTGCGTCATACCGGGCGATGACTCGGTGAGGCCATAGACGCTGGTGATGGTCATATACATCTTCTCTGAAACCTGCTTCATCAGCTCGATGGGGCAGAGGCTTCCGGCCATGATGCCCGTACGCAGGCTGGTCAGGTCGAACATGGAGAACATGGGGTGGTTCAACTCGGCGATGAACATAGTGGGAACGCCATAGACGGCCGTACACCTTTCTTTATGTATAGAGGCGAGCACGACAAGCGGGTCGAACTTCTCGACCATCACCTCGGTACAACCGTGGGTGAGGCAGTTCATCGTGGCCAGCACCACGCCGAAGCAGTGGAACAGGGGCACGCAGACGCAGAGCTTGTCATCGGCCGTGAAGCCCATGTTCTCGCCCGTGAAGTAACCGTCGTTGGCGATGCCGTAGTGGGTGAGCATGACGCCCTTGGGGAAGCCTGTTGTGCCACTGGTGTACTGCATGTTGCAGACATCGTAGCAGCTGACCTTGCTCTTCATCTCCTGCAGCGTCTCGTCCTCGATGTTCTGTCCTAAGAGCAGCAGCTCGGCCGTGTTGAACATGCCGCGATATTTCTCCATACCTATATATACCACGTTCTTCAGGTAGGGGAAACGCTCACTGTTCAGGTGGCCACGCTCGCAGGTCTTCAGCTCGGGCAGCATGGTGTAGGTCATATTGACATAGTTGCAGTCCCAGGTGCCATCAGTGATGCAGAGGGTTTGCATGTCGGAGTCCTTGCACAGATACTCCAGCTCGTTCTGCTTGTAGTTGGTGTTCACCGTCACGAGCACGGCACCAATCTTTGCCGTGGCATAGAGGAAAGTGAGCCAGTCGGGCACGTTGGTGGCCCAGATGCCGACGTTAGACCCTTTTGTTACGCCGATGGCAATCAAGCCTTTGGCCAGATTATCGACGCGCTCGTTGAACTTCGACCAGGTGAAGCGCAGGTCGCGGTCTGAATATACGATATACTCTTTGTCGGGGGTGACGGTGGCCCAATGTTCGAGCCACTCACCGAGGGTCCGTTCCCACAACTTGTATCCCTCTGAACCTGTCTCTGCAGGATAAGTTCTGTCAGGCAGCGGGCGACCTGCCATATCCAATTTTACATTACTCATCTTTTAGAACGGAATATATACTACTGCGAGAATCTTAGCTGACTTTCCTGGGGCACCATGCACGTGGTGCTTCACGATGGAGTCGTAGAAGATGCTGTCGCCTGCTTTCAGCAGGTAGGTCTCCTTGCCATATACTATCTCCACCTCGCCCTGCATGACGTAGATGAACTCTTCGCCCTCGTGGGCAGAGAGCTGGAACTCAGGGCTGTCCTCAGGGTTAATGTCAATCACGAATGGTTCCATGTGGCGACCGGCCTTCTGCTGTGCCAGCGGGTGATACTCCATGTGCTTGCGGGCATCGGTGGCGCCGTTGGAGAAGCTGATGCTGCTGTCGGCCTCGCGATCCTCGGCACGGGTAATGACTGGCCCTAAGGCGTCGTTGTCGTCCATGAAAGTGCCCAGGCGCACGCCCAAGGCACGGGCAATCTTAATCAGCGGGCCCAGCGAGGGCAGGTTCTCGTCGCTCTCGATAGAGATGATCTGCTCGACAGAAAGACCGCTACGCTCGGCAATCTCTTCGATGCTGAGGTTTTTCGTCTCTCTGATATCCTTAATCTTTTTACCTACAATTGTGTTGGTGTTGTTCTTGTCCATAATATAAAATACTTAACTCCTTACTCCTTATCTCCTTTCTCCTACATATTCATTCCTCCATCAACCTGGATGACCTGTCCGCTAATATAGCTCGACATGTCGCTGGCCAGGAATACGGCGCAGTTGGCAATGTCATCGACGGTACCGCCGCGGCGAAGGGGAATCTTTTGGCACCACTCCTTGCGCACTTCCTCGCTGAGGGCCTGCGTCATAGCAGTATCGATGAAGCCTGGTGCGATGGCGTTGGCACGAATACCCTTCGGACCCATCTCCTGGCCGATGCTCTTAGCCAAGGCGATAAGGCCGGCCTTAGAGGCAGCATAGTTGGCCTGACCGGCATTACCGTGAACACCCACCACCGAGGCCATGTTGATGATAGAACCGCCACGCTGGCGCATCATCACGGGCACACAGGCGTGGATGAAGTTGAAGGCCGACTTCAGGTTGACGGCAATGACGGCATCCCACTGCTGCTCGGTCATGCGCAGCATCAGTCCGTCCTTGGTGATGCCAGCATTGTTTACAAGAATATCGATAGCGCCGAATTCCTCTTTCACCTGAGCAACCACCTCTTCTGTCTGTGCAAAGTCAGCAGCGTTCGAGGCATAGCTCTTGGCCTTCACGCCCTTGGCGGCAATTTCCTGCTCAGTCTCTTCATTCACGGCGAGGTCGGTGAATGCAATGTTGCATCCCTCCTCGGCAAACTTCAGTGCGATAGCTTTTCCGATACCGCGTGCTGCACCCGTAATCAGTGCAGTCTTACCTTCTAATAATCCCATTTTTTTTGATATTTGTTGATTAATCTTTTCTGCGTTTTCCCAGAGCGCCATAGACGAACTTGGCCACCTGGGGCTTGGTGTCCTCCTCGCGCATACCGTGCGCGATGCGCCCGTAAATATAAGGTACTTCCAGACCTTTGATGCAATAGTGGGTGATGTCGGCCACCAGGTTTACGTTCTCAATGTCGAACTCGCCGTCCTCCTTCCCCTCGGCAAAGACCTTGCGGAACAGCTCCACCTCGGCCAGGTCGAAATGCTTGCGCACCTTCTCCACCATCCAGATGTTGCGGAAGAACTCGGCGCGCAGGTTACCGTTGCGCACCACCGTCTCGCGAATCATGCTCAGATGGGTGTAGATGAGTTCGATGACCTTCTCCTGAGGACTGATCTTGCGGGCAGCCACCTCGTCGAGCTTGTCAGAGAGGCGTTCCAGCTCTGTCTCGATGACAGCATAGTAGATGTCGTCCTTCGATTTAAAGTAAGTATAGAGCGTGCGGCGCCCCTTGCCCGAGGTCTGGGCAATGTCGTTCATTGTGGTATTCTCCAATCCGTTCTTGGCAAACAGCTGGCGCGCCACATCGACCAGCAACTGCCTTGTCTTTGATATTGACATAAGTCCTACTTTTGTGTTGCACACATCGCATTGCGTGTGCAAAAGTACTCCTTTTATTTGAAATAGCCAAGCTTTTTGCCCGAAAAAGTGCAGAAAATGAAAAAAGATGCAGGAAAATTTGCATATCTCGGGAAAAAGCAGTACCTTTGCAGCCGCAAAACGAAAATACATCGCGGAGTGGAGCAGTTGGTAGCTCGCCAGGCTCATAACCTGGAGGTCGCATGTTCGAGTCCTGCCTCCGCAACTCAACAAATTCGCAAGACATGGAAACACCGTCTTGCGTTTTTTGATAATAACGCAAAAATCTATGAAAGAATTAGCACTGAAGTACGGATGCAATCCGAATCAGAAGCCGTCGCGTGTATTCATGGCCGATGGCAGTGAGTTGCCCATTGAAGTGGTGAATGGCCGTCCGGGATATATCAATCTGCTCGACGCCTTGAACTCCTGGCAGTTAGTGAAAGAGCTGCGCGAGGCCACGGGGCTGCCTGCTGCCGCCTCATTCAAGCATGTCAGTCCTGCCGGCGCCGCTGTAGGCCTGAAGCTGAGCCCCACGCTGAAGCACATCTATTTCGTGGATGACATCCCCGGTCTTGACGACTCGCCCATTGCCTGTGCCTATGCCCGTGCCCGTGGTGCCGACCGTATGTCGAGCTACGGAGACTTCATTGCCCTGAGCGACACCTGCGACAAGACGACTGCCCTCATCATCAAGCGCGAGGTGAGCGACGGCGTCATCGCACCTGATTATACCGACGAGGCTCTCGAGATTCTGCGTGAGAAGCGCAAGGGAACCTACAACGTCATTAAGATTGATCCTGCCTACAAGCCCGAGCTCATCGAGCGCAAGCAGGTCTTTGGCGTAACCTTCGAGCAAGGGCGTAACGAGATTCGCTTAGACGATCCTGCCCTGTTGGAGAATATCCCTACGCAGAACAAGACCTTTACACCTGAAGCCAAGCGCGACCTGATGATAGCACTTATCACGCTGAAATATACGCAGTCTAACTCCGTTTGCTATGTGAAGGACGGACAGGCCATCGGCATCGGAGCCGGACAGCAGAGCCGCATTCACTGCACGCGTCTGGCTGGACAGAAAGCCGACATCTGGTGGCTGCGCCAGCATCCAAAAGTGCTTAATCTGCCGTTCAAGGAGGGTATCCGCCGTGCTGACCGCGACAACACCATCGACGTGTATATCTCGGAGGATGAACACGATGATGTGCTGCGCGACGGAGCCTGGCAGCAGTTCTTCTCTGAGCAGCCCGAGGTGCTCACACTGGCAGAGAAGAAAGAGTGGATAGCCCAGAATACCAATGTGGCTCTGGGTAGTGATGCTTTCTTCCCCTTCGGCGACAACATCGAGCGTGCTCATAAGAGTGGCGTGCAGTTCATTGCTCAGGCTGGTGGCAGCGTGCGTGATGATCATGTTATCATGACCTGTGATAAATACGGCATTGCGATGGCCTTCACCGGCGTGCGCCTGTTCCATCATTAAAGCTTAATTATGAGTCAGGAGAGTGATTTTCAGGATATACTGGTTAATGGAATTTCTTTCGGCAGGGGTGGTGAACGCCGCAACCCTAACGAGGGAAAGGTGAAGACTAAGGCCAAGAAAAAGCAGTATATCACTGGTTCGCACGGTAGCGGCTCTGCACGACAAAAGGCCAAGTACCGTGAGCAGCGGGCCAACCGCCATAAGTAAAATAAAAAACGACCTCAATTGAGGCCGTTTTTTTATTCCTGTCCTATCGGAAGTCGAAGCCTAAACGCAGGCCGTCATAACTCTTGGAGAGGTCGCCGATGGTCTGCATTGATGCGTTGCCGCTTAGGGCTGTGATGGTCTGCAGCAGGGTGAGCAGCTTGCTCGATTCGAAAAGCAGGGCGATGCCGTCGCTATTGCGCTTGGCATAGCAGCTGATGTTGAGGATCATGCCCTGTAGGACAACCTGCGAAGTGTTCTCATCGTAGGTGTAGTTACCACTGAGGCGGGTACCTGCAAACGAGGCGGTGAAGGTCTTGTCCTCCTTGAACGAGACTGACGTGTTGTTCGACCTTATGCCGATGGCTTGGAAGGTGGGGGCGACTTTCGCCTTGATTTCCGATGCCACGAGCTCGCCGCCTGCCTGGGCCAGCAGCTTGTCGCTGGTGAAGGCGCAACCGGGCTGGCTGTAGGTCCAGTTGCCAATGAGTTGTTTCTGCGTGGGCCTGGTCGAGCCACCCAATACGCTGGTGAGGATGTCGCCTAATGCTCCGCCTGCGTTGGAGCCAACCGTTCCCGTGCTGGTTCCCGTTGTTCCTAACAATACGTCGGTGAGCACCTGTGTGCCAACCTGCGTTAAAGTGGAGTTCGTACCGCAGCCAGCCATCATTGCAGCTGCTGCAAGGCTAAGAAAGAATGTCTTCTTTTTCATCGTTTTTGTATTTTAGTGAGTAATAATCTGGTGCAAAAGTAGTAATTTTTATTGAATTAGAAGCATTTTCTTCTGAAAAATTTGGTTAGATGGAAAAAAAGCAGTAATTTTGCACCCGCTTTTGACAAAAACATAAATTGTCGAGTGGTTAATAGCAGGGGTCCCTTCGTCTATCGGTTAGGACGAGAGATTTTCATTCTCTAAAGAGGAGTTCGACTCTCCTAGGGACTACAAGAAAAATAAATCTGTCATCTGCGCAGTGATGCGCTGCCGGCCTGAAAGGTCGGGACGCGGTGGCAGAAGGTTCTTGAAGATTGCACATCGGAAGGACCTGCCCGGGGCAGTCGTAGCGACATAAGACCCTTAAGCTTTAAGTACAATTTAAAAAATTAAAACATTAAAAAATTAAATGGCAAATCACAAATCATCGGTGAAGAGAATTCGCCAGGAGAAGAAAAGGGCATTGCACAATAAGTACTATGCCAAGACCATGCGTAACGCCGTTCGCAAGTTGCGCGCAATGACTAACAAGGAAGAGGCTGCTGCTCTCTATCCGAAGGTACAGAAGATGCTGGACAAGCTGGCAAAGACCAACATCATCCATAAGAATAAGGCTGCCAACCTGAAGTCGGGTCTGGCCATGCATATCAATAAGCTGGGCTAATTTCCAGCTATTCAATAGCCAATTGCAACCGCGCAGGTATTTTTGCCAGCGCGGTTGTATTTTTTTGGAATTTTTTAGCAACGTTTCTTCGTTTAAATGCTATTTTTTTTGTAATTTTGCACCCTAAATAAGTAAATAGTAAATCTGTAAATCGTAAATAGTATAGATGACTGACGAACAGGTAAGAAACGAGAACTATTCCGCGAGTAATATTCAGGTGCTCGAGGGTTTGGAGGCCGTACGTAAGCGTCCGGCCATGTATATTGGCGACATCAGCGAAAAGGGTCTGCATCATCTGGTGAATGAGACCGTCGATAACTCTATCGACGAGGCAATGGCGGGCTTCTGTACCCACATTGAGGTGACCATCAACGAAGACAACAGTATTACTGTGCAGGACAACGGGCGTGGTATTCCCGTGGATGAGCACGAGAAGATGCACAAGAGTGCCTTAGAGGTGGTAATGACTGTGCTGCATGCCGGTGGTAAGTTCGACAAGGGCAGCTACAAGGTCTCTGGCGGTTTGCACGGCGTGGGCGTGAGTTGCGTGAATGCACTCTCCACCCATATGATGTCACAGGTATTCCGCAACGGACATGTCTATCAGCAGGAATACGAGAAGGGAAAACCGCTCTACGACGTGAAGATTGTGGGTGACACCGACAAGACTGGTACTCGCCAGCAGTTCTGGCCTGACAAGACCATTTTTACTACTACGGAGTATAAATACGACATCATTGCCCGTCGTATGCGTGAGCTGGCTTATCTGAATGCCGGCATCACCATCACCCTCACCGACTTGCGTCCTGACGAGGATGGCAAGCTGAGGGAGCCCGAGGTGTTCCACGCCAAGGACGGACTGAAGGAGTTTGTGCGCTATGTGGACCGCCACCGTACGCACCTTGTTGATGATGTGATTTACCTGAAGACGGAGAAGCAGGGTATTCCTATCGAGGTGGCCGTGATGTACAATACCGATTATTCGGAAAACATCCATTCCTATGTAAATAATATCAACACCATCGAGGGTGGTACCCATCTGGCTGGTTTTCGTGCAGCTCTCACGCGTACCTTGAAGAAATATGCCGACAACGATCCACAGATTTCCAAGCAGATTGAGAAGGCGAAAATTGAGATTGCGCCCGAAGACTTCCGCGAAGGTCTTACAGCAGTGATCAGCATCAAGGTGGCCGAGCCCCAGTTCGAGGGACAGACGAAGACGAAGTTGGGCAACTCGGAGGTTGCAGGTGCCGTACAGCAGGCTGTGGGTGAGGCCTTGGCCAACTATCTCGAGGAGCATCCGAAGGAGGCGAAGATGATTTGCGACAAGGTGGTGCTGGCCGCTACGGCACGTATTGCTGCCCGCAAGGCTCGCGAGAGTGTACAGCGCAAGAATCCCATGAGTGGCGGTGGACTGCCTGGCAAACTGGCCGACTGCTCGAACAAAGACCCCAAGACCTGCGAGATATTCCTCGTGGAGGGCGACTCGGCAGGCGGTAGTGCCAAGCAGGGTCGCGACCGTCATTTCCAGGCCATCCTGCCCTTACGTGGTAAGATACTGAATGTGGAGAAGGTGCAGTGGCACCGTGTGTTCGAGGCCGAGTCGGTGATGAACATCATTCAGTCGATAGGTGTGCGTTTCGGAGTAGATGGCGAGGGTGACCGCGAGGCTAATATCGACAAGTTGCGCTACGACAAGATTATTATTATGACCGATGCCGATGTCGATGGCTCGCACATCGACACGCTCATCATGACGCTGTTCTATCGTTTCATGCCTCAGGTCATTCAGGGTGGCCATCTCTACATTGCCACCCCCCCATTATATAAATGTACGTATAAGAAGGTAAGCGAATACTGCTATACCGAGCAGCAACGTCAGGCCTTTATCGATAAGTATGTGGCTGGTGACGAGAATTCTACTGCCTTGCACACGCAGCGCTATAAAGGTCTGGGCGAGATGAACCCCGAGCAGTTGTGGGAAACGACCATGAATCCAGAGAACCGTTTGCTGAAGCAGGTGTCGATAGAAAATGCCGCTGAGGCTGACGAGATATTCTCAATGCTGATGGGCGATGACGTAGAGCCACGTCGTGAATTCATAGAACGCAACGCCACTTACGCCAACATCGACGCATAAAGACGCATAAAAAGAACGTGTAGCAGATTCGCTACACGTTCTTTTTATATTATTTCAGGCCTTTTTCTTGTTATAGCGGTACTCGCTAGGCGACACTCCTATATGCTTGCGCACGTAAGAACCGAAGTGGCTCATGTTGGAGAAACCCATGCGGGCAGAAATCTCCTTGATGCTCAGGTCTGTACTCTTTAGGTAGAAGCGTATTTCTTCAACGGTGTATTGCGCCACCCATTCCGATGCTGTCTTGTTAGAGTATTTCAGACAAAGCATGGTGAGATACTTGGGAGTGATGGCCAACTGGCTGGCATAAATGGTAATGGGTTGGCGCTTGACGGGACTGTTGGAGATAAGGCTGAGGAAACGGTTGAACAGCACCTTGCCCTGCGACAGCTTCTGCTCGTGCCCCCTGCTATTGGACCTCTCGAGAATGAAACAAAGCTCTAATAGCAAAGCTCGTAAGAGGGCAAGCATGATTTCATGGGGAGGCGAGGGATTACTGCGCTTCAGCTTCGACCTGATAAGGGTGAAATAGAACTTCATATCCTCCTGACAGGCATCGGGCATATCGATGATGTTGAGCTGATCAACATAGATGGAGTTGTGCCAAAGATCAACCTTATCGCGCAGGAGGCCACGTATGAGGTGATCGCCAATGCATACAACCTTACATTCGAAATTGTCGCTACGCTCTCCACCACTTACCCGCATGTTAGGCGGACAGATGAGGACATTGCCTGCTGTCATTTCAATAACTCTGCCATTGGCCGTCAGTTTTTGCCAACCTGAGCAGCATACTGCAATCAGGAAAGTCATAGGTCTAAGCGGATACAAAGGCGAAACGTCTTTCACCCTATCGAATACCAACACATCCCCGTCATTGAAATCGACGATGATGTTTCCTAGCTCGATGTATCGCATTTGGTCTTTTTTAGTTAAGTAGGCCATAAGCATTTAAGTTTTGGTGTGCAAATATCACTATTTTTTTTCACATTCTGCTACTCAAGTAGTGATAAATATTGTTGATATTCATCAACATTTCCGATTTTAGCTAAACATTGTGTATTTTTGAACACTTTCGCCCGCTGGCGAAATAGTGAATGGATGCAGTTATTGCATAGTTTAGTCGTATTCGGCCACTCCAAGCTGTCCTCGCAGGACGGCTAAGGCGTTCAGAGCCAACGCTTCCATTTCGTCTTCTCCAGGGAAGCAATAGACGGGTGCCACCCACTCTACGCGCTGACGCAAGCGGCTGATGACATATTCTGAACGGGCTAGTCCGCCTGTAAGCAGGATGGCATCGACCTTTCCACAGAGCACGGCACCCAGTCCTGCGATGTTCTTGGCAATGTGATAGATCATTGCGTTGAGGATGAGTTCAGCATGGGTATCGTTATATTCGCGGATGCGCATCTCTATTTCCTTCACATTGGCAGTACCCAGATGGGCATTCAGTCCTGCCTTGCCGGCAATGCGCTTCAGCAGTTGTTTTTCAGTATATTTCCCACTAAAACACAGACGGATGAGGTCAGCGGCAGGCAGACTGCCGGCACGCTCAGGTGAGAAGGGACCTTCACCGTCGAGTGCATTGTTGGCATCGACAGCACGCCCGTGCTCGTGAGCCGCCACACTGATGCCTCCACCCAAATGGCAGATGATGAGGTTCAGGTCTTCGTAGTGCTTACCTATCTCCTTTGCAAATCGACGGGCGATGGCGCGCTGGTTCAAGGCGTGCCAGATGCAGATGCGGTTCATGAGGGGAGAGCCGCTGATACGGGCATAGTCGTTCAGTTCATCGACAACGCCTGGGTCGGCAATGAACGAGCGACAACCAGGAATGCCTGAAGCGATGTCGTGGGCAATGAGACAGCCCAGATTGCAGGCATGATTGTGCATAGCGATGCCCGAATAGGTGTCGTCGAGCATCTTCTGGTTGATTTCATACACGCCACCTGCAATAGGTTTCACCAATCCTCCACGTCCGATGACGGCATCGAACTCCAATGGGACGCCTACGCGCTTCAGCTCGTCGAGCACCAGTTGCTTACGGTAGTCGTGCTGTTCGATGACATCGTCGAACTGCGACAACTCCTCATTGGTATGCGAGATGCTGCGCAGTATCAATGGCTTTTCGTCCTCATAGACGGCCATCTTGGTCGAAGTGGAGCCTGGGTTAATGACGAGTATGAGCATAGGCTTGGATTAGATGCACGCTAATGCGAGGCTGAAGAATTTCGATTCCAATGCGTCAGCACGTGAGGTAAGCACCACAGGCACCTGTGGGCCTGCGAGGACAGCAGCTGTGCGAGCATGACTGAAAAGGGTGATGGTCTTATAAAAGACGTTGCCTGCCTGAATGTCAGGGAAGATGAGGCCGTCGGCCTGTCCCTCTAATGGCGAGGTGAGTCCTTTCTTGTGCAGGGCTGCAGCTGAGAGCGATGTCTTCAGGTCGAGAGGACCATCGACGATGCAACGTCCATAGTCGCCGGCCTGCGTACGAGCTATCAGCTCCTGATACTCTACTGTGAAGGGGAAATGTTTCTCGTTAACTTTCTCCGAGCAGTTGATGAGGGCGATACGGGGCTCTTCAACACCCATAGAACGGCAGAGGTTCAGCAGATAATGCAACTGCTGTTCGCGCTGTTCCTTCGTGGGATAGGGAATGACGGCTACATCGGTCATGAACAGCAACTTATTGTATTCAGGCACTTCGGCACAGGTGAGGTGGGTGAGTACACGTCCTTTCTCCAGAATACCTTTTTCCTTATTCAGCACGGCACGAAGCAGGTTATCAGTATTCAGCAGGCCCTTCATCAGCACGTCGGCCTTACCGTCTTTGACCAATGCTACGGCCTTTGCTGCAGCATCGTCATCGTCAGTAGCTTCCATGCGAGGTACACTAGGCAGGGCATCGCCCAGCTTCTGTGGCTCACCCACAAGGACGGGCTCAATAAAGCCTTCGTCGATGGCTTTCTGCACAGCACCCTGTGTCGATTCGTCGTAGGGACATACCACAGCCACACGTCGTTTCTCCGTGCGTTCACCAAGGTGAGATATCAGTTCTTCAAAGTTTTGTATCGTTTTCATAACCGTTTGATATATACTAAGTTATCTTTTACTGAAAACAAGTGCCGTTTCTGGGGTCTGGAAGTGCCGTTTCTAAGGCTTGGAAATGCCGTTTCCGAGGCCTGGAAATGCCATTTGTTTTTGGTAGAGCATCTACAATGCTTTCTTGTAGCATCTACGGCGCTTGTGTTGCTCGTGCTCCAAGTAGGTCCATTGACTCTGCACCTTGCCGTTGGTTTCCATCTCCACGTGCGTCTCTCCCCACAAGAATCCGTGCTTCTGATAGATGGGGATGAGGTCGTAGAACAACAGGGCGTTGGCTCCTTTTGCCCTATATTCAGGCAGTACGCCAATGAGCAGGCAATCGACAATGTCGGTCTTGTGGAACTTCAGGGCTCGGATGATGTGCCACCAGCCAAAGGGGAACAGGCGACCGTTGCGGCATTTCTGAAGGGCACGCGTCAGCGAAGGCAGGGTGATGCCCACACCCACCACGGGGTGGTCCTCAAGCGAGTGGTCCTCAATGAGGGTAATCATGTTCAGGTCGAGCATCTTGAAGTACATCTTGATATATTGGTCTATCTGCTTCTGCGACATTTCGGAATAGCCGTAGAGGTGGCCGAAGGTCTTGTTGATGACGTCGAAGACTTTCTGTCCGTACTGCTCAGGGCCGAAGATGTCCTGCTTGGCAATCTTCTTGATTTGCAGGTTGTAGCGCTTCATAATCATCTCCGAGACCTTCTTGAATTTCTCAGGCATTCCTTCCTTCGGCACGAAAAGCTTGTACTCCACGTAGTCGTTGTCCTTCTCATAACCCTCCATCTGTTTCATCAGCTCAGGGTAGTAGGGATGGTTATATTCAGTAGCCATTGTGCCCAACTCCTCAAAGCCGTAAGTGAGCATGCCTTCAGGATCCATATCGGTGAATCCCAACGGGCCGATGATCTCCTTCATCTGATGGCGACGGCCAAAGTCCTCGACGGCGCCGAGCAAGGCACGCAGCACGTCGATGTCGTCAATCAGGTCTAACCATCCGAAGCGCACAGCTAGGCGTTGCCACTGTTCGTTGTATCTGCGATTGATAATAGCCGCCACACGACCAACAATCTTTCCTTCCTTCAGGGCCAGATAATACTCCACATCGCAGAACTCGAAGGCAGCATTCGGTTCTTTGACAAAGGGACTCAACGTCGCTATCTCGTCCATATGCAGATTGGGGGCATCGTAGGGGTTGCCACGATACAGGTCATAGTGCAGCTGAATGAAGTGCTCCAGGTCGCGCTTGTTCTCTACTTTCTTGATTTCAATAGTAGCCATAATCCTTATTTTTGAGCTTTTCAACGTACAAAGGTAAGTTTTTTTTAGCATAAAACGGCAAAAATTGACGATTTTTTGCAACTTTCCTTGTCAATTCAAGAAAAATCATTAACTTTGCACTCAGAATTCTATTTATTAACACTGTACAGTAATGAAAAACAAAAGATTTATGACAATGGCAGCCTCGTTGCTGCTGATGGGTGGCGCTGTGACGGTGCAGGCCCAGGACTGGAAATCCTTCTCGTATATCGAGACTCAGGGTGGATTGCAGCTTACTTCGACGAATGCGCCGATGGACAAGCTCATTACCCCGACTGCAGCACTCAGCTTCGGTCACTATTTCACTCCTGTGGTGGGTGCCCGTCTGCATGTGAATGCTTGGCAGTCGAAGGCTGGTTTCAATGACCTGGATCAGTACTACAAGTGGAAGTATGTCACTCCCGACCTCGACCTGATGGTTAATCTGTCGAATCTCTTCGGAAAGAATCAGAATCGTGCACTTAACCTCATCCTGCTGGGTGGCGTAGGTCTGAACTATGCATGGGACAACGACGAGCTTGCAGACCTGAATGTTGCTCCTCAGCGCGTGCCCCTGAGGTGGGACGACAATCGTCTGAGCCACAACCTTCGTGCCGGCCTGCGCTTGGAGACCAACCAGTCGAAGCCTTTCGGCCTCTCGTTGGAACTCAATGCCAACTCGCTGGACGATCGTTTCAACTCGAAGACCAACGATGCTGACGACTGGCAGTTCACAGGTATGGTGGGTCTGAGCTATCGTTTCGGCTACAAGAAAGCTGCTCCCAGGTACATCACTCGCGTCGTGGAATACACGGAGACCATCGAGGTTGATGAGCCCACCACCATTATGGTGAAGGAGAAGCGTCCTGTTGAGAAGATGGAGAAGAAGAGCATCCGCGAGGTTGTGTTCTTCAACATCTGCGCGAGCGATCCTAACGAAGCTGAGGGAATCGAAAAGGCCATCAAGGACATTGCCGACCTGATGAAGACCAGTAGCGATGCTACGTTCACCGTAACAGGCTATGCTGACAAGGGCACAGGTAATCCCCGTATCAACCAGATGTATGCCAAGAAGCGTGCTGATGCCGTCACTGAGAAGCTGGTGAAGGAATACGGTATTGATGCATCGCGTATCCAGAGCGACTCAAAGGGCGACACCGTTCAGCCGTTCGAGGAGAACGACAAGAACCGTTGCGCTATCGTAACTGGCGAGGGTACGTTCAAGGTAACCACCTACGAGGAGGTCGAAGTTGAGAAGCAGACCACCAAGAAGGTAACGAAGGAAGTGACCCGTCAGAAGGAAATTCAGGAAGAGGTGAAGTAAAAGCACCTACAAGTGCTGACAGATAATCAGCACATGTACCCCATTAGCGAGGGTGGTAGCAAAAAGATAGTTGCTTCCACCCTCGCTCAGTTTCAGACGCTTGCGCAGTTCTGCAACGCTGATAGGGAAGTTGCGCACGCTGATATTGGCTTGCTGCAAAGGAAGGACCTTTTCTTTCAGTTCCCGTTTGTTCATGCTGCTTACAGCCGTAATCTGAAAAGTACGTCCAGGGAAGTTGGCTACTCGCTCTTCTGATGTGAACAAGTGGCTGTTTCGAGCCAACGGCACTACGCTGTAGCGGTTGGCCAGCTCGTCGAATAGTCCTGCTTTCATCAGCGAAGCGTTGGGTTCGTAGAGGAATCCTGCAACTCCCCTTCCTTCCTTTAAAGGGTAGAGATTTTCAGGAAACAGTTCTATTCGTTTTAGGGGACGAGTTTGGGCTGGGGAATCTATTTCAAAAATATCGTAGCTATTATCATTGACACAGTAGAGGCGAGGCTGTGGGCATCCTTTGGCTGAGAGCACTAATAACAGTTCTTTGCACTCATTGCCTACTGATACAATGTGTACCTGCTCCACATGCTTGTGCCCCACGTCTTCTACAGCTTTTCGCCAATCGAGCATGGGTGATAGCTTCAACATTACATGATCTGCCTTTGCTAGTAGTTCTTCCATTAATAGCAGTACGTTGGGCGTACAGTCACCGATGCCGTAGGTTCGGCTTCCATGATTGTCGCGACGGGCAGGATCGAGGAAGATGAGCGAGGCATGATCCAGTTGGTGCAGGTAATCCACCCCGTCGGCACATATAGTCTTGAGCGCAGGGCGCAGTTTTAGCAAGTTGAAGTTGTGTGTGGCAATAGCAAACAGCTCTGGTTGTTGCTCTACATAAACAGCTTCAGCGTAGCTCTCGCTCATCAAAGCAAAATCTACGCCGAAGCCTCCAGTCAGATCGACTATTCTTTCTTTTGCAGGCAAACTCACATGTGCCTTGTAGCGTGCCGTTTGTTCGCTGGAGCATTGCTCCATACTGAGGTGACTGGGGTAGAGGATGCCCCTCTTGGCCGCCCATGTGGGCAACTTCCTTCGTGCTGTCTGTCGGCCTTGTATCTGCTGCAAGGCCGTCCCCATATCAACCTCTATATCTCGCGAGCCTTGTAGCGCCAACTGCCGCACGTCATCATCGGCATGCTCGCAGATGTAGCGCCACGTAGCCTCGTTCATGTACTGTGTTTAATAAACCAGTCCCTCCGTAGGATACAGATACCAGTCTTTGTCTTGATTCTTATCCACAGCCCAGTTCTTGAAGGACTGGTAGGCAGGTCTTGTATAGCCGTAGGATGACTCATCCACTCCTTCTCTAATCTTTGTACCACTGATACTATGCCATTCAATGGGGTAGTGGAAGACGTTTTTAGTTGAAGTCGGCACGCTGATGGCCCACGGGTAGTTCTCAGATTCAGTGCCTGCATATTCTGTAAACTTGTTGGAGTTGTAGTAGGCGTTCAGAACCTGATAGAACTTATATTCGCGAGTGTGCACCTCATAGTTCCTACCATTATGCTTCTCTACGATAAATACATCAATAATTTCAGCCTTATCAAATTTCTTGGCCGTGTCCTCGTCCTTCAGAACGATAGTATATTTGATGGTACGGCTGGGTTTAGTATTATCAACGTATGATTCAGCGGCCTTTGGGTCGTCCGGAGATACTGTATTGTAGAATTTGCGCTCAGAACTCTTATCATTACCCGACATGGCAAAGTGTGCATCATTGTACAGGCGCAGCACAAGGCTTGTAATCCTTTGTCCCTGATCGTCATAGCCCTTCTGGTCATCCGAAAGAGCAAAGACATTGTCGCCTCTGTTTTCAGCATAGATCATCGGAGCACCATTATAGCCCTCATCCATGTTACCATCACAAGTGATGGAAGTGATGTCGCTATCGGAGATGCCATTAATAAGCATGGCAGCACCAACGTGTTTGGTTGCACCCACGGCGTCAAGGCTTACAGTCAGTTCTACGGTATTTCCATCACGTTCTGGAGTAACTGTGATGACACAGTCGTTGAAGTCATAGTCGCCTGGCTGTGGGAAGTTATCCTCGAAACAATAGCGATAGGCATTGGGCACTTCAATGACAGGAGTCACAGTAGGAGGATTGGTATTATAACCATCACCTGTACAGTCGCCTTCGGGAATCATAATATTGGTCGGAGCTGAAGCCTCACTAATCTGGTCGCTTGACATCTTAGCAAGCATCTGGCGAACAGCTTCCTCGTCACTATGATTCTCCTTATTGTCGATAGTGGAGTGGTTGACTCCGTCAGCAATATTTGCCCAGTCAAGACATACCGTTCCGTTGGTCTCTCTGATCAGTGCATCCCATTTTGCCATCTTGATGTCGCCAGCAATCTTGACGATAGCAAACTCGCTAGTAGCATGAGGACCGTCCCAGACAGCGCCGTTTTTAGGAACATAGAAATCGCCAGCGACATTGATGAGGCTCTTGTCCTCAAGATAAGAGTCGTTATCCTCCTGGAAATACATGTCGCCATCCATGATGAGCAGGCTATTCTTCAGCATCACCAAGCGTCGGAAGCCTATTTCTGGAGTCTGATTGTGTTTGATGTGCAGTTTACATGCATTCACTGTCCAACGCTCGTTCTTAATATCTAAATTCTCTTCAAAGGTAAGATCACCAAAGTTCGTGAGCTGTTTTATATTGACATTCGTGAATTCTGAAACTCCTGCATTGAAGTAATAGTTGTCAGAGATGTCAAGCATGGTACCGTTCAGTTCACCGTAGTTCACGGCTTGCGGCACTGTAGCAGTCGCAACTTCCATGTATCCTTGGTTATAGAAGTCGTAATGCATCACAGGGTGGTCAGTATTCTGACCAATGGTGAAGTCGTTAGTGATGTAGAGCGTTCCGAAATTATACACGAAGCGTGCGCCACTTAACTCATGAATCCTCATGGTTCCTACGTTATAAACAAAAGCTCCTTTGTCAGAAGACACATTGTCCATATACAATGTGTTGGGGAAGGTTACTTCGCCTGCATTGTAGAAACCTACTGATTCAGCCTTTCCGTTGAAGTGTATCTTTGCATTGTTGCCGATGGTAAGTTTGCCGCCTTCCATTACCACAATACGTGAGCATATGCCAAAATATACCTCTTCGTTGATGATAAGCTCAGCACCATTGCCCACAATCCAGGTCACACTCTGGCCAGCGTCATTGCTGCTCATCGTCAGTTTGCCCTTGATATAAACCACGCCTTTGTTCAGGGTGTTCTGATCGTCACAGATTTTCTGGTTAATGCCGTTCAGGGTAGTGCCACTTTCTATGCGCCACCAATGCTTTGAACGATTGTCGTTCTGTACCGAATTACTATTAATGGCATCCTGATCAAGTGTCAAGAAGTCACTACTTGTGCCGAGAGAACTCATAGGCACAGTTTCTTTGTTACTTATCCATGAAGCATTCACCCAATCACTGGCGCTGATACGTGTCTCTTTAGCTTTGATGAAAGCCGTATAGGAATTGTTGGTGAGCTTATCGTTGTTTGTAACCGTAGAAGGCGTCTGGGGCTCTAAAGTCTGGTTGTCTCCACCACCGCCTTGGTTGTTGCCGCCACCTTGCTCATCTCCGCCTTGGTTATTACCACCTCCTTGGTTGTCGTCACCACCTTGGTTGTCATCGCCGGAATCTTTAGGCGTTCCTGTTAAATAAACTTTCTGAACATTGATAGATCCCTGGCATACAAGTTTAAAGTTTTTCTCTAATTCAAAATTGGTTACATCTTCGCTAGTAAGTTCAAACATATAATGCGTGCTTTCTGGCGCAATGCTAACAGTTCCTACTGAAGTTGATCTCCAACCTCCTGGCAAGAAACTCATTGACCACCCAGATACTGAATTCCATTCGTCATACATAAGGTTACATGTATAATCAACATTCAGTTTGTTGCCTGCTTTTATAAAACGCATATTTTCATCACTCAGCGTCCAGGTTTCTCCATTGCCTCTTTCCAATTTCTTTTCTCCCTCGAAAATTACAGAAGTTTGATCTGCCCTCGTCGCTCCTACTTTATTACCGAAATGATTCCAAAAAGAGAAGGGGAAATCGTTAGCGGCACGTGTAGCTGCATTTTCATTTCCTCCAAAGAAGTTCAGGTCGATGGTCTCTCCGTTGCTGACGGGTACAGTTTTTACTACGCGACGGTTATTCTCGTCATAAGCGGCCACGTAAAGGGACTTACATGCCAGCGGGAACGAGAATTCGAGGTTGGCCCTCTCACCGCTCTTAACGTTCTCAGATGAGAGCAGGGTGACAGGTGACACATAGAGGGGATTCTCCTGATAGACGGCAACGCGATAATTCTTGCCATAATCGCCGTTGACGCTGATGTTCATGGTCACTGAACCCATGGTAGCCCATGTGTGTGTGGGGTCGATGTTGTCAACGGGGAATGCCTCTTTCACTTTGGCATCATAGGCTTCCTTGTCAAAATAATCGTCTGAGCATGCCGTTAATCCCAACGACATAAGTGCTAGGCCAATAAATAGCTTTGCGTTCTTCTTCATAATTCTAATTAGCAATTAATATTCGAATACGGTGCAAAGGTACAAAATAAAAAGGTAACAACCAACTTTTTCCTTGTTTTTTTTTCTTTTTTATAATGTTCGCGTGATGCGCCTGCGTAGTGAGTCACATTTCAGATTCTGATTTAGAACGCTCCAAAATGATTTTAGAACGGCGCTAAAAAGATTTAGGACGCAGCAAAAACGATTTAGAGCGGCGCTAAATGGAACAAAGAAGGGCACCCATAAAAATGGGCGCCCTCTATGAAAAATTAGATTTTTCGATGTCAGATTAATACCACTTAATCTGCTTGTCCTGAACCCACAGGGGGAAGTTTTCATATTTATCGCCAATTTGCTGACGCTCGTCGCACCAATTGAATGAAGTTTGAACACAAATTTTCTGTGGAACTTGCCCTACTTCTGCCTTAAGTGTGATCTCCTTTGCATTCTGCTCTACGATAACAGCAACGTCTTTGGGAGTATATTTACCATCAACGGTAAACTGTACGATAGGACGGCTTACAGACATGGTGTTCGTGTTAACCATAGTGCTAGTAGATACACCAAACAACTCATGGACTTCTTTCTCTACGTTACCAACTTTAACCTTCAAAGGAAGGGTACCACCTGCGGCCTGCAGTGTAATAATTGTATATCCTGAAACTTGATGACCTGAGTTATCCCAAAAACCATTATTATATGCAATATCAAATACGACATCATTGAAGTCGAAGTCATCAGTGGTACCGAGGTCTTCACATGCTACACGGGCTGCATTACCATATTGTGCAGGGCTGATGCGGACAATCCAGTCGTTGAATACCCAGTCGCGCTCTACGTCCATATTTTTATTTGCAGGTTGTTTGTCTGTACCGTGTGCATAGAAATCGAAACCAACATAATAGTAACCTGCTAGTGACGGATGAATGTCAGCACCGGCAATGATAATATATTCGTTATGATATTTCGAGTCTGTACTGTTATGATAGGCAAAATCGTTGGTTCCGCTCTTCAACATCAGCGTTGCACCTTTAATTGTATAACCTGGGCTTGTCACGCTTTGGTTGTCAACTGTTGCTTGATTCGTATTGTTGCCATTGTTGAAATTATTAATGTGCTCCATAAAACCATTACCAATAGTCACACAACCAGTGTTGTCGCCAACTTCAGCAGTTACGTCTGCTAAAGTAATATCTTTCAAACACTGCAGATGATTCATGTTGTTCGAAGCATTAGTAACGTCGTTACCATAACCGTCTTTGTAGTAATTGCCATTACGATCCTTTGAGTTACCTTTATATACCTGATGTACAAAGAAATCGGTGAAGTTAATATTCAATTCATTTATTGCTTCAGGACGATATTTGCTAAATTCTTCAACCACAAGCTCTGTCTCGTTAGCACAGACGGAGGGATCATCTACATTCTTAGGAGCATAGATGTTTAATCCACCAGCATTTACATTTCCAAGCATGTTAAGATTGGAATAGACGGCGCGCGTTACCCTTGCGTTAGCAGGAGCACCGAATCCCCAATCCTGATCAGCAGCAGGCTGGCCATACTTTTTGATAAAATTACTGTTGTAAGCAATAACATCCTTTGAGTCGGCATTAGGATTGAAAACCTCATCGTTTGAGCAGCTTACAGCGGCAAAGCCAAATGCTAAGGCTGCTACTCCCATCATTAAATACTTCTTCATACTGAATTAAGTTTTTTAGATTAATAAATTATGTTATTTGTTATTATTTTGTTACTTTCTTAGTACGTTTCTTAATACGTTTTCCGTTTTCAACACTTCATTATTAGAAATGTGGGTGCAAAGGTACAACAAATATAGATTAAGTTTGCATGCCTTAGGGTTAAATCTTGTTAAACGACAGAAAATATATACATAAATTATTCGTAGCATGATAGAGCTAACCCATAAACGTTAAAAAAAAGCGAATTGTTTGGCAGAACGAAAAAAAGTAGCTACCTTTGCGCGGAGATTGCACAGAATAAATGATATGGTACTGAATTATATTTGGGTAGCGTTTTTCTTGGTGGCCTTCGTCGTTGCTCTGGCGAAGCTATTGTTCGTGGGCGATCTGGAGGTATTCCCAGCCATGATGGATGCTACGTTTGCCCAGTCTAAGACGGCCTTCGAGATCTCTTTGGGATTGACGGGTGTGCTTTCGTTGTGGTTGGGTGTGATGAAGATTGGCGAGAGGGGAGGCATAGTGAACGTGCTGGCTCGCTGGCTCAGTCCTGTTTTTACTCGGCTGTTTCCTGATGTGCCGAAGGGCCATCCCGTCACAGGCTCCATTTTCATGAACCTGTCGGCCAACATGCTGGGTCTCGACAATGCTGCTACGCCTATGGGCTTGAAGGCAATGGAGCAGTTGCAAGAGCTGAACACGAAGAAGGAGACGGCTTCGAATCCGATGATCATGTTTTTGGTATTGAACACCAGCGGACTGACGTTGATACCTGTTTCCATCTTGGTCTATCGTGCACAGATGGGTGCAGCCCAGCCTACGGATGTGTTTATCCCTATCCTGTTGGCCACGTTCTTCTCTACGCTGGCTGGCATCATCGTCACCTCGCTCTTCCAGCGTATCAATCTGCTCAATCGTACGCTGTTGCTCACGCTGGGTGGCATGTGTGTGGTGGTTGCTGCTATTATCTGGGGCTTCAGCCGATTGGATTCGGTAGTGATGAACCAAGTGAGCGTCTCTGTGGCTAACATCCTCCTGATGGCAATAATCGTCGGTTTCATCGTAGCTGGCGTGAGGAAACGGGTGAATGTCTATGATGCCTTCGTTGAAGGAGCAAAAGATGGTTTCACTACGGCTGTGCGCATCATTCCCTATCTGGTGGCTATCCTTGTGGGCATCGGAGTATTCCGTGCCAGTGGGGCTATGGATTGGCTTATTGATGGTATTCGCTGGATGGTGGCAGCATTAGGGTTCGATACTGACTTTGTGGGAGCATTGCCTACGGCGTTGATGAAGCCGCTTAGCGGTAGTGGGGCACGAGGCATGATGGTCGATGCGATGACTACCTATGGTGCCGACTCGTTCGTGGGTCGCCTGAGTTGCATCTTCCAAGGTAGCACAGACACCACGTTCTATATACTCGCCGTCTATTTCGGCTCAGTAGGCATCCGCTATACGCGACATGCTGTCACCTGTGGCTTGCTGGCTGACTTGGCAGGCATCATCGCGGCTATTTTCATTGCGGCATTCTTCTTTGGGTAAGACAACGATAGATAACTCTCTTAGGAATGGCAAACCTCAAATCTCTGGCCAAGGATACGGCTATTTACGGACTATCAAGCATTGTGGGTAGGTTTCTGAACTACCTGCTCGTGCCTCTCTATACTCACTACATGCCTAAAGCCTCTGGCGACTATGGTGTCAGCACCAATGTATATGCTTACACGGCGCTGATACTGGTATTGCTCACCTTTGGTATGGAGACTACGCTGTTCCGCTTTGCAAATGATGATAGAAATAAGCCCGATACTGTCTTCACCACGGTCTTTGCTGTGGTGGGCACGCTGACTGCCGTGTTCTTGATATTAGTCTTTGGCTTCATTGGTCCTGTCAGTAGCGCTTTGGGCTATGAAGGGCACCCAGAATTCCTGACGATGATGGCTGTCGTTGTGGCTCTCGATTCCTTGCAGGCTATCCCCTTCAGCTACTTGCGCTTCCAGAAGCGAGCCATTCGTTTTGCTTCGCTGAAGTTGCTGTTCATCTTCCTGAACATCGGACTGAATGTAATCTACTTCGTGCTGTTGGGTAAGACATCTGTGTTTTATGTCTTTTTCATCAATCTGCTCTGTACGGCTTTTATTACCTTGTTCTTTGTACAGGACCTGTTGAAGATTCATTGGCACTTCGATGCCACATTGCTGAAGCAGATGCTCGGCTATTCGTGGCCCATTCTCATCTTGGGTATTGCTGGTATTCTGAATCAGGTGGCCGATAAGATAGTGTTTCCATTGGTATATCCTGATCAGGACGATGCCAACGTGCAGTTAGGTGTCTATGGCTCGTGTGTGAAGATAGCGATGATTATGGCCATGATAACACAGGCTTTCCGTTATGCCTACGAGCCCATTGTCTTTGCCAAGAATAAGGATGCTGATAAGAAGGAATACTATGCTTCGGCCATGAAGTTCTTTCTCATCTTCACGCTATTGGCCTTCCTATGCGTAATGGGTTGGATGCCTCTCCTGCAGCATATAATAGGAGCTGACTATCGTGAGGGGCTGGGTGTGGTGCCCATTGTGATGGCGGCTGAGATTATGATGGGGGTATATTTCAACCTGTCGTTCTGGTATAAACTTATTGACAAGACCATTTGGGGAGCATGGTTCTCGCTGGCTGGCTGTGCTGTGCTTTTTGCCGTGAACCTCCTCTTCATTCCCAAGTACGGCTATTGGGCCTGCGCTTGGGGAGGTGTGGCCGGCTATGGCACGGCTATGGTGCTGAGCTATGTGGTGGGCCAGCGAAAGAATCCCATCCCCTATCCACTGAAGGATATGGCCATCTATGTTGTGCTCACGGCAGTACTCTTCGCAGCGATGCATTTTTCTTCAGGGCGACTCCCATCTGCACTATCACTAGTGCTGAATACGCTACTCATTACCGTCTTCGTGGCTTTCATCATCAAGCGCGATTTCCCTTTGCACACCTTGCCTGTGATTGGCAGATATTTCAGGAAAGAAACAACGAACAAGAAAACAGATAACTGACTATGCTAACAAGTATCATGAGTATTGCCATTGTCATCAACGAGCTGATGGCATCGAATGCAGGCATGGTGATGAGTCCAGCTACCAATTTCGATAGCTGGATTGAGCTTTATAATCCTACGGACCAGGCTATCAGTCTTGGAGGAATGTATCTTAGCAACAGAGCTGACGATCTGAAGCGATGGCAGATGCCTTCTAGTGTGGGTACTATTCCTGCGAAGGGATTCCTTGTGGTGTGGTTAGGCTCCAATGACATCAAGAGCAATCAGGCCTTCTTTAAACTCGACTGTGACGGTGGCACCATCTGCTTGAGTGACAAGAATGGTGAGCTCATTACGATGATGAACTATCCTGAGGCCCAGAGTCGTACTTCCTATGCCCGCAAGACCGATGGTGGTGATGAATGGGGGTGGACAGCCAGTCCCACGCCTGGTGCTACCAATGCAACATCGGTCTTTGCCACTGAGCGGCTCGCTCCACCTGTGGTAAATCAAGGGAGTCAGATTTTCACGGGAACGCTGACAGTAAAGGTAGACATTCCTGAAGGTACTACACTCATGTACACCACTGACGGCAGTATGCCTACGGCCACAAGCCAGCGAAGTGTATATGGAACTTTCAATGTTTCAAAAACCACGAATTATGTCTTTCGCCTTTTCAAAGACGGCTATCTTCCCAGCGTGCCCGTCACTCGTAGTTATATACAGACATCGAATCAATATATTATCCCTGTCATCAGCATCGTGGGTGACGAGCGATACTTCACTGATAATAAGTGGGGTATCGATGTGGTGGGTACTAATGGCATAACGGGCAATGGCCGTGATGATCCTGTGAACTGGAACCAGCCGTGGGATCGTCCTGTCAATTTCAGCTTGATCAGTCCTACGGAAGGCATGCTTTTCAATCAGGATGTGAACATCAGCGTGTCTGGAGGTTGGTCGCGTATGAGTAGTCCACGTTCCATGAAGCTGAAGTCGAACAAGATATTTGACGGGCTGAATCATCTGGATTATGTATTCTTCCCTCAGAAGCCCTATATACGCAGTAAGGCCCTGTTGATTCGTAATGGAGGCAACGATTCCTATGCCCGTTTCATGGACCCTGCGCTCACTACCATCGTACAGCGTTCGGGCATTGACCTCGATGTGCAGAGCACCGTTCAAGTGGCAGAGTATATCAACGGCCGTTTCAAAGGGGTGCTGAACCTGCGCGAGCCGAACAACGACAAATTTGTCTATGCCAATTTCGGCTATGATGACGAAGAGATAGATATGTTCGAGAACTTTAAGTTCAGGAACGGTACCGATGAAGTCTATCAATATCTCTGTCAGCTGAGTGAGAACATCAATGATGACGGTGTCTATGACGAAGTAGCGACCATGCTCGACATCGATGAGTTTTCCTACTATATGGCTGCTGAGCTCTATTTGGGTAATGACGACTGGCCTAATAACAACGTTAAGGCCTATCGCAGTCAGAAGGACGGACGTTTCCGCTTCATTCTTTTCGACCTCGATCAACCTTTCAACGCATGGGGACACAGCTTGTCTTCACTCGACAATAGTGACTTCAAGAGATTATCTATGGTGCGTCTGTTCCAGAATCTGCTTAAGCATGATGAATATCGCAAGAAGTTCATCGACATTTTCTGCATCATGGCAGGCAGTGTTTTTGAGAAAGACCGTGCTACGGCCATTGTCGATGAGCTGGCTGATGCCATGCGGCCTATGCTTAAGCTCGACAACAAGAATCCTGATGGTACTGCCAACAAGATTAAGACCAATTTGGCATCCAGACCAGAAACGATGACGAGTCAGTTGCAGAGGTATAGTCCGATGAAGCTATCTGGTGTCAGAAAACAGAAAGTCGCCATTGCTGCCAACACTGATGGGGCCACCCTCCTCATCAATGGGCTTCAAGTTCCCTATGCATATTTCAATGGCAATCTGTTCTCGCCTGTCATGCTTGAGGCAAAGGCTCCGGCAGGCTACACCTTTACTGGATGGCGTGAGTTCTCTACGGCTTCCATTCACGTGATAAATATCAACGACACTTGGAAATATTATGATCAGGGCCAGTTGTTAGGCACCAGCTGGCGTATCATTAATTATGATGATGCCTCGTGGAGTTCTGGTCAGGCTCCCTTAGGCTACAAGATGGCTGGCGTAAAGACCACCATCAGTTATGGTCCTGATTCTCAGAACAAGTACCCCACAACCTATTTCCGCAAGACATTTACTCTTAGTGCCGCACCCAGCTCTGCCGATGTCTTCCAACTCAACTATCAGTTGGATGACGGCTGTGTGATCTGGGTCAATGGCAAGGAAGCAGGCCGGGTGAATATGCCCAGTGGAACCATCAGCTATACCACGTTCTCTTCTACCTATGCAGGCGATGAACCTCTTACGGGTTCACTTAATCTTAATCCTTCACTTTTCGTGAAGGGTAACAATGTCATTGCTGTCGAAGTTCATAATACCAGCTATACGTCTGGTGACCTGTTTTGGGCTTGCGAGCTCCTTACGTCTGTGGGCGGCAGTTCTGGCGAAACGGTCTTGACAGAACCTGTCATCGAATTGTCTGATGGCAATAACATATCGCTGATGGCTTGCTTTGAACCGTTGAGCGACGCAGAACGTAAGGCACAAGGGCTCACCCCTGTCCGTATCAACGAGGTTAGTGCTGCTAATGACATTTATGTCAATGAGTACTTTAAGCGCAACGACTGGGTAGAACTCTACAACACCACTGACCATGACATCGATGTCGAAGGCATGTACCTCTCCGATAATCCCGCTAAGCCCCAGAAATACCAGATAACCAAGGATGGTATTGTTGGAGGGGCTTTGCAATCCCCGACTGTTATTCCTGCTCACGGCTATCTCATTGTGTGGTGCGACAAGCTCGAACCGCTATCGCAGCTACATGCCTCGTTCAAGTTGGCTGCCGAAGGAGGTGAACTGCTGCTGACAGCTGCTGACGAGAGTTGGAGCGATGCTTTTTCCTATGTTTCCATGAAGACCGACGAGACCATAGGCCGCTATCCAGATGGTAGTAATCGCGTCATTACCATGAATGTGCCCACGATAGCCAAAGCCAATATTACAAGTAGTTATGCTGTTGAAATCAGCCAGTCTGGACAGACTGGTATCAACGATATTGCTGCCGATGTTACGGCAGAGCTGAGCCTGCACTATGTGGCAGACCGCTTGGTCGTTCGCAGTACGATGCCCATCGCTGCTGCCCGAATAGATGTTTGCAACCTGGCAGGCCAATCGCTTGACGTGCAGACGATAGACCTGAATAGCGGCTATGCCGAGTTGCCCCTTGACAAATTAAATTCTGGCTACTTCATTGCCCACCTCTCCGATGGCAAGGGACACGCCACCACTTGTAAATTCATCAAGAAATAACATATACATCATCAATGAAGAAAACACTTTTATCTTTTGCCTGTCTAGCTACACTCTCTGTGCAGGCCGACGAGGGTATGTGGACACTCTATGACTTGCCGCAGGCCGTCTATGAGCGTATGCAACTGGAGGGTTATCAGCTGCCGTATGATAAACTTTATCAGGGCGATGATGCCATCATGAAGAGCGTGGTCAATTTCTCTGGCTACTGCTCGGGTGTCGTTGTCAGTCCCGACGGTTTAGTATTCACTAACCATCACTGTGGCTTCGAGTCTATCCGCAGCCATTCCACCGTAGAGCACGACTATATGCTCAATGGCTTCATTGCTAACAGCTATGAGGAGGAACTGCCCAATGAGAATATGTTCGTCTCGTTCATGGTGGAGCAGAAAGATGTCACCGACCAGGTCGTGACCGATCGCTTCCGTCAGATGGATAGCCGCGAGCAGGCCATGTTCTTAGATAGTTTGGAGAATACTTTGGCGAAAGCTGCGAAGGAGCAAGATAAGACGCTGCGTTTAGAACTGAAGCCTTTTTACGAGGGTAACCGCTACTACGTCACCACCTATCGCGACTTTACCGACCTGCGCCTGGTGTTCGCCATTCCCAAGTCTATGGGTAAGTTTGGCGGTGAGACAGACAACTGGATGTGGCCACGCCAGACGTGCGACTTCAGCGTCTTCCGCATCTATGCCGACCCTGAGACCAACGGCCCTGCCGAGTACTCTGAGCGCAATGTCCCCTACCACCCTCAGCACTGGGCCACAGTGAGTACTGAGGGCTATAAAGAGGGCGACTTCTCGATGACGATGGGTTATCCCGGCTCCACCTCGCGTTATCTTAGTAGCGGTGGCATCCGTGTGCGCTATGCGCAGAATGCCGCAAGGGCACAGGTACGTGGCGTTAAGCAGGAGGTGATGAAGCACCATATGGATGCTTCGGAAGCCGTGCGTATCAAATACGACTCAAAATATGCGCAGTCATCGAACTACTGGAAAAACTCCATCGGTATGAACAAATGTATCGATTCCATCGGACTTATCCAGCAGAAAGAACATTTCGAGCAGCAGCTGCAACGTTGGCAGGACACCACAGGTTACCTGCGTGGGCAACTTGATCTCGACCAGCTGGCCAGTCTCTACCGTCAGCAGCTCGACGTTTTGCAGGCGATGATGTATTTCTCCGAGACTTTTATGCGCAACGATGAACTCAGCCAGAGAGCCCTCAGTACGCATATGGGCAGGCAGCCTGTAGGAAGTGGTAAACGGGCACACATCAATTTCAAGGATAATAGCGAGACATGGGATTACAACACCGATCGCGAGATTCTAGGTACGTTGCTCAGTAACTACCGTCAGCAGATGAAGGATGAGCGCTGGTTGCCCGACTTTTATATGACAATCGACAAGAAGTTCAAGGGTGACTGCCAAGCCTATGCCGACTATCTCTACAAGAAGTCGACCCTCATCAAGAAGGGGCGTGTCTATCCTAATAAGAAGACCTTTATGAAAGACCTTGGTGTTGATTATGGTGCTCAGCTTAAGGATATGTACCAGGGTTTCCGTAATACTCTCAGAGAATTTGCCGACAGCATCGATGAACAAGAGCGATTGCTTTGTGACGCCAAGCTGCGCATGGAGATGGACATGCCTCATTACAGTGATGCCAACTTCACCATGCGCCTAAGTTATGGGCAGGTAAAAGAATATAACTTGGGTGGGCGTTCCTCGGGCTGGCAGACCAAGGCCCCGAGCATGGTAGAAAAGATGAAAAAGGGCGATTCCATCGAAGATTATAAGGTAGAGCCTGAGATGCTTGACTTGCTTAATGGAGCTGGACAGATGCCCCTTTGCTTCCTCACCACTAACGACATTACGGGTGGTAATTCGGGCAGTCCCATGTTTGATGGTAAGAACCGCCTCATCGGCCTGGCCTTTGACGGCAACTGGGACTCACTCTCTAGCGATATCTTCTTTGATTCGCAATTGGCACGTTGCATAGGTGTTGACATCCGCTATGTCCTTTTCATGATGGATAAGTGGGGACATGCCGATCGGCTGATGAAAGAAGTAATGAGTGATAAGTAAGAAGTGATGAGTGATAAGTGGACATATAGGCGAATGATGGTAAGGGCACTACTGGCACTTATCACTTATCACATGTCACTTATCACTTCAATGGCTCAGTTGGGTCGCTATAAGGTTGATTTTTTTGTATCGGAATCAGATTTTGCCGATTCCATCGTTATTGAGTGGACGAACGGGCAAGTTTATGTGCCTGTTACTATCGAAGGGCGCACGATGCGTTTCTTGCTTGATACTGGTGCCAGTCAGACAGTTGT
This sequence comes from uncultured Prevotella sp., assembly GCA_905233825.1. Lineage (GTDB taxonomy): Bacteria > Bacteroidota > Bacteroidia > Bacteroidales > Bacteroidaceae > Prevotella. The sequence continues at coordinate 85,698 of CAJOFE010000001.1, forward strand.
ATTTCAGGGTACATCCTTGGCCAACGGCCCTCATGCGGGTGGAATTATTTCACATGATGCTACAGGGCGCACCGATACCGTGCCTATGGTTTTGCTGCCGCCAGTGCAGATTGGCGGGCTTCTCCTAACTGGCATGCGAGCCACCGTGCAACCTCGTTATCTTCCCTCTACTGTCGATGGTATTTTGGGGTTCGACCTTGTCAATGGCGGACTGTCAATGAAAATCGATGTGCCTGCCCGCCAGCTCATCCTTACTGACCGTAAGCGCCATTTCGAGACTCCTACCCCCTTGCGTGAACGTCAGTGGGAGTCCAAGCTCACTTACCACCTGAACTTCCACGTACCTTATATAGATATTGTGCCCTTCGGCCGCCGTGCTGAACGGGTGCTCTTCGACACAGGCAGCCGTCAGTTTTTTTCTATGAACAAGTCGCACTTCGACGATGCCTTCTGGCGTTTGACCAAAAGACTAGCCATGCGAAAGATCGCCGATTCCATCGTTGAAGGTCGCGCTGTGGGCCGACATGCTATTGGCCACTTTGGCGTGGAGCCGTTAGGCGAAGTAATCTTCCTTCATCTTGATGACCTGCAGATAGGCACATCTGTCTTCACCAATGTGCATGCCCTTACCACACAAGGTGGTTCTCACATTGGTGCATCATTGCTGGAATATGGCTCTGTGACGTTTATTCCCCGTAAACGGCAGTTCATCTTCCAACCTGCCTTCTCGTCTCTTACCTCTCATTTTTTGCCGCAGATTGATGTGGCTAACCGCCAACTGGAGATTGCTTTCGTGGCTGATGCTCTGGGACGTCCTGAAGTGGGATTAGTATGGGAGCAGGGTGTGCCCTATCGTTTAGGCTTCCGGCAGGGAGATATCATTGAGCAGATTGACCACCGCCCTGTTCAGAGCATGGCCCAATTCCTGCGATGGTCTTTTCAGCGGGGACGCGAGTATGTGTTTACGCTCTGTTCTCCACAAGGCAAGCGGCGTGATGTGTCGTGGGTTCGTTTACGTGAAAATTGAAAAATAGTGTGGTATGGCTGTAACTTTTCAGCCAGTCAATCGTCTATTTATATAGAGAGGATGAAAGAAATCAGTTTCCGCACCGATGTGCTACCGCTGAAAGATGAACTCTTCCGGCTAGCGCTTCGTATCACTCTCAACCGAGCTGATGCTGAAGACGTAGTGCAGGAGACGATGCTGAAAGTATGGAACCGCCGCGACCGATGGGCCGAATTAGAGTCGATAGAGGCTTTCTGCCTGACTATATGCCGGAACTTGGCGCTGGATAAGCTGAAGCGGGCGGACAACCAGAACACATCCCTCGGCGACGAAGAGGGAGGAGGTGAAGAGCCTGCCGACCGTTCATACGCCGCTAACCCTGAGGAACAGGCTGTACAGCGTGACCGTGTAGAACAGGTCAGACGGCTGATAAGCCAATTGCCCGAGAAACAACGCACTTGTATGCAGTTGCGCGACATAGAGGGCAAAGCTTACAAGGAAATAGCCAGCGTGCTGGCCATTACGGAGCAACAAGTGAAGGTGAATATCTTCCGTGCCCGGCAAACTATTAAAGAGAAGTTTCAACAACTGGAGCAACATGGATTATAAGTACATCGAACAACTGCTTGATCGCTACTTCCAAGGCGAGACATCGCTACAAGAAGAACAGATTCTGAAGGCCTTCTACGCGCAGGGCGTAGAGGAGATGCCCGAGGAGCTGCACAGGTATGCGTCACTCTTCGCTGTGATGAACCAGCGTGAGCAGCTGGGCAGTGACTTCGATGAACGCATGCTTCAGCTGATTGACGGTCAGGAATCTCAGCAAGAAGCACGGACCGTGGAGCTTAACAAACCTGTGAAAGCCCGTACCATCAGCCTTACTGAGCGCCTGCGTCCTCTGTTTGGCGCTACTGCTGTGGTGGCTATCCTGCTTACGCTGGGTAATGCTATCAATGCATCGTTCAAGCAGGACGATACGTGGGTCGATGCCGACGAATATGCCAACCGTGGTGCTGTGCAGGTTGATACTAATGAGCCTGCCGTAGCCTACGAGGGTATCAGCGATTCGCTGACTATTGTCAAGGAGGGGCTCAGGGTAAGCACCCCCACTGACTCGTTGTCAAGTGGTGGAATTAACTGAATATTATTTCTATGCTTTCTCTATAACATTATCATTTAGGATTAAAACACAAAACTTCAACAAGCTGCGAAGCTTCACATTTTTCCAAGAAGAGTCAAGGGCCGACGTCAAGCGCGACGTTCGGCCCTCTCTCATTATATGATGATATGGTTACAGGGCAATGACTCTCAGCGAATAAGGCGGTAGGGTGGTGGGACTGTTGGTAGTGATGACCTGGGCCTTAGCTGCCTGATCCTCTACATTGCCCGACAACTGCTCACATTCAACGGTAGTCGGTAGGTCGAGACCGCTGATGTTGAACTTCAAAGTGGAAGGCAGGGCATTGACCAATTTCAGGTACTTGCGTCCTGTCTTTGAATTGATGACCAAACTGGCACCTATACGGTGGTCAATGGATAATGGAGCATGGAGAATAGACAACTCGGACTGTACCCAGCGGTCACCGCTATTGCAGGAGAAGAGCCGCTGCACCTCGTAGGCAGGCGTGATGCGTACGTCGGTGTTTGAGAAGTAGATCATGTCGGGATTCCAGTTGGAGTGGCCGTCCTTGCTGAGCATGGGCGCATAGCTGGTCATCTCTACAATGTCGCCGTTACGCTCTACGTCAGTCAGATAGAGGGCCTCGGCCAGTGCTGTCTCAAGGTTGGGGCGCTTCACGCGGGTGCTAGCAGCCCATTCGCCCAAATAGACTTTAGTGCCTCCACGAGGATAGTTATCGTAATAGTCGCGATGGTGCATGAACCATCCCGTACTCTCGTAGTAATGCTCGTCAGTCATATATTGTAGGTCAGGATGACGACGGGCGAAGTCCCAACCCTCGATATAGTCGGCAGAGGGAGCATGGAAGGGTCCCACGGTACCGCAGAGCTTGATATCTGGATAACGTTCGCGGATGGTACGACAGATCATTTCATAGCGTTCCTCGAAGACGGTGCTGATGATGTCCTCGTTGCCAATGCCTAAGTATTTCAGGTGGAAAGGTTCGGGGTGGCCTGCATCGGCACGCATCTTGGCCCATTCGTTAGTAGCAGGATTGCCGTTGGCCCATTCGATGAGGTTACAGAGTTCTTCGACGTAGGCGGGCATCTCAGCCATGGGGATGCCGCCCTGCTGACCTCCTATTCCCTCGGCATTGGCTGCTGAGTTCTGGCAAGGCACGCCTGCAGCCAATACGGGTAGCGGCTCGGCACCGATGTCCTCGCAGAACTGAAAATACTCGAAGAAACCTAGTCCGCGCGTCTGGTGGTAGTTCCAGATGTTAAAGTCGGGCTTGCGTGCCTGCAACGGTCCTACGGTGTGGTTCCAATGATAAATATTCTCCAGTCCCTGTCCGTGACTCATGCAGCCACCTGGGAAACGGATGAACTTAGGATGCAGGTCGGCAATGACTTGGGCAAGATCCTTGCGCAGTCCGTTCTTGCGGTTCATAAAGGTTTCTTGTGGGAAGAGTGAAATCATGTCGATACCCACGTGGGCGGCTTTCAGGGGAATAAGAACCAGACGGGCTTTCTCATCGGAAGCTGTGGCAGTAAGCACGGTGGAGAATTGCTGCCAGTCGCTGGCGTTGGTCTTCAACTTACTGTCAGCCAGCACGGTACCATCGTGCCCTACCAACTGAATCTGGAAGTCCTGCTTTTGGCCACCGGCAAAGACATACATTGAGAAATCATATTTTTTGCCCTTTTCTACGACCATTCCGTCCCACCCTTCGTTCCACAGGGTGTCCGGCCAAATGACTGCATAATGTGGATTGTTAGGATGCAGCGGGTGCTCGGTAGCAATCTCTATGGGTCTTGACGAGTGCCAGGAGGTAGTGGCTGTCCAGCCTCTATGATCCTTTTCGCTGTATTCAAAGTCACGGTTCTGCACCATTTCGGCATAGAGACCTCCGTCGGCAGCATAGCTGATATCCTCGAAGAAGATGCCGATGAGTTTGTCGCTAATAGGCTTCTGTTGGTTCATGTCGATGGTAAGCGTGGCCTCGATGGTAGATGGCAATGAGCTGAGGTTACGAGCATCGTCGTGCATGCGCTCGTTGCTGAGTTGTCCGTCACGTGCCGACTGCTCGAAATGTTGCCTTATGCGGGCGGAAAGTTCCGATGAAATGGCGAATTTTTGTCCTTCCACGTCCTTCCCGTCAATCTCCATGTGTTCGCGTTGCCACATCTTCTGATCAGCAAAAGGCATAGACATGTCCTTGGAGAATTTGCGGAAGTCGCCTGAGGCAGAGAGGCGTCGCATCTGCCCTTGTCCGTCTTTGTAGAAAATGTTAAAGCCGCTGTCCATAGGTTTGACGATGGGCTCCAGGCATTGTGGGGTGGAGACACGGGGATAGTCCTGTGGTCGCCAGGTGATGAGGTCGCGGCTGTAGGAAGCAGCGAAGAGCGGCGAATGGTCGTTCACTTGGAACACCAGTCGCCAGGTACCGTCCTTGGCACGGCAAAGCGATGGGTGATACATGCGCTTCTCTACGCCCCAAGTGCCGTAGTCGCTGGCACATAGCTGTCCTATGTGTTGCCAGCCTGTGGAATCGAGCAGGGCGGCGTGAAGACCAGCACCCGCATCGGGCGTGTAGATGAATATACTGTCTTGTTGGGCCATTGCGGCGGTGCCTTGGAACAGGGCTGCAAGCAGGAAGGTGAATAGTTTCTTCATTTCGTATGGTTTTTGGTTTCTGTTTGCAAAGGTACACATTTTTTATATTAAAACGAGATAAGGGCAGCTAAAAAATGTGTATTTATGATGTTTTGTTTTCGTTTATTCGTATCTTTGCGGCGTAAATACAGATATAATATGAAGAAACATTTCCTGCTTTTCCTTTTGTTGCTTGCCGTTTTAACGGGTACGGCACAGAACATTTATAACGTATTGGATTTCGGCGCCAAGGGCGACGGAGTGACTGACGACGTGAAAGCCCTGCAGGCCGCCATTGACAAATGTAGTCGTGAGGGTGGCGGACGTGTGTTGCTGCCTCGCATGCATACTTTCCTTTGTGGTCCTGTGGAACTGAAGAGCAATGTGGAACTGCACATTGAGAGTACGGCCACGCTGCTCTGCAATCCTGATGAGAACCTTTATCAACAGAGTGCTTTCAAGGACAATCGTGGCGAGGGCATGATGTGGCTGTGGGCCAAGGATGCCCGCAACTTGAGCATCACGGGCCGAGGCACCATTCACGGTAACGGCATCAAGTTCATGGGTATGGAGTTGAGCGACAGCTACGAGCTGAAACCGTTGGCCGATCCCACTTTCGACCCTCGTCCTCATGTGCTGACGCTTATCGCCTGCGAGAACCTGCTCATCCGCGACGTCACCATCACCGAGGGCGCCTATTGGACGGTGCACCTCATTGGCTGTAACGTGGCCAATATCGACGGCATTAATCTGTTCAACAACCTGAAGATACGCAACGGCGATGGCATCGACCTCGACCACTCGAAGAACGTGCGCATTTCCAACTGCCACATTACCAGTGGCGACGATTGCATCTGCCTGAAGAACCGTCGCGAGTGGGCCGAGTATGGCGCCTGCCACGACATCGTGGTGACTAACTGCACGCTGTCCTCACGTTCCTGCGCCATCAAGATCGGCTCAGAGAACATGGACAATATATATAATGTGTTGTTCGATAACTGCATCATCACCAACAGCAATCGTGGTGTAGGCATCCAGAATCGCGATGAGGGAACAGTGACTGACGTGACGTTCTCGAACATCATGATGGACCTTCAGCTGTGGAGCGACGTGTGGTGGGGCAAGGCCGAGCCTATCTACGTGACCAGCTATCCGCGTGCCGACGGCGACCATAAGGATGCCAATTGGCGCTTCCCCAAAGGTGAGACGCAGGGACGCTGTGGAGCCGTGAGCCGCATCACCTTCAACAATATCCAGGCCACCTCTGAGAACGGCTGTTTCATCGGTGGCGACACCAGCGACAAGGTAAGCGACATCTCGCTGAACAACGTTACGCTGCACCTGCGCCGTCAGACCACCTTTGCCAACGGCATCTATGACAAGCGTCCCTGCAAGGGCGACATGTTCGTCACGGGCCGCGTCTATGGTGTCTATATCGAGCAGGCTGCAGACGTGAACATCGAGAACCTGACAGTGAACAACTATCTTTCCAACTACGAGGGCAAGGTGAAGTATCCCGCCAAGACCTTAAATCCCATCCATCGCTTCAAGAACTTCGTCAATAAGACTGCCGGCGAGATGTCTCAGTAAGGGACTTAAGCCGCTTCTGACTCCAGAAAGAGCGCTTCAAGTGGGTTATAAGAAAGAATGTAATTGGTTCAAGAACTGTCGTAGTAGGGTTCGAGAGGCCCTCTTTCCACCGTTTGCGTACGCACAAACAACTGTTTGCGCCTACGCAAACAACCGTTCGCGCGGGCGCAAATTCTACAAAGAAAAATGATGATGGCTCACGAGGGGGCAAAGGCAGGTATTTGCTATATCTCAGTATAGATGTCCTGCTGCCCCATGCGGCTTTTGGTTAGCTTGGGACACTCGCCCTCTGTCCACTTGTTCAGCTGCTTTCGTGCAGAGTAGAGGGTAAGCTTGGCTTGATAGGCGAATCTCCTTGCGGTAGTATATCCGTCCTTCAGACTATCTGCGAGGGCTTCCTCCAGACACTCCTTGTCGGCGAGCAGTCCTGAGGCTTCCGTACGTTCCACCTTCCGGAAACCGTCGTGCATCCAATGGCCGATAGCCTCAGTCCATATCTTGCCTGGGTCGTAATCCACCCCGTCCAGTTCCACATCGTCATGCCCCACCTCGTCAGGGTCGGTAAACTCGCCCTTCATCCTCAGCTTGGGTGCAAACGAGCCGATGGGCGTGTCGATTCTGTAGCCCTCGGCCATCATTTCCGAGGCCCATTGTTTGAAAGCAGTCATGACGAGCTTCAGCTGTCCGCAATTCAGCAGGCTGTTCTTGGCGCAGTAATCATCTATCTGGTCTAAGGTAATACGCATGCGCCGACCGCCGACCGGCCTTGCATACAAGATGTTCTTTCCGTCCTTCCCCTTCCCTGGGGTAGGATAGACCTCAAAGGGCATTCCGTTTTTCTTTTTTGTCATAGTTTCTTTTTGTGGTTGGGGGTACAACCCGTTCTCGTTACTTCTTGTTTGCAAAGGTACTGCTTTTTCCGTAATCCTGCAAATTCTCTCCCGTGAAAGATGACGAAACGCAGTCATATCAGCATCTATCCAAGCAAAAAGTGCAAAAAAGGGCTTTTCCTTTGGCATTTCACTCATTTATTTGTAACTTTGCAGCGTAAAAAGCCGCAAAGTTACAATTAAAATGATGAATAACGTTTTGAAACGCTGGCTACCCGATGTGGTGGCGGTTGTATTGTTTGCCGTTCTGGCATTTGCCTATTTCTACCCCGCCGACACGGAGGGCCGTATCCTTTATCAGCATGATACATCAGCTGGTGCCGGTGCCGGACAGGAGGCAAAAGAGTATTTGGAGAAGACTGGTGAGCGCACTCGCTGGACGAATGCCCTGTTTGGCGGTATGCCTACCTATCAGATAGCGCCGTCGTATGACAGCACCTCAACATTGGTGTCTGTAGAGAAGGCCTACCACTTGTGGCTACCCGACTATGTGTGGCATCTGTTCGTCTATCTGCTGGGCTTCTATATCATGCTGCGAGCCTTCAACTTCAAGCAATATCTTGCTGCGCTGGGTTCCATTGTCTGGGCCTTCAGCACCTATTTCCTCATCATCATTGCTGCAGGACACATGTGGAAGGTGATGGCGCTGGCCTATCTGCCTCCACTCATTGGCGGTGTGGTGCTGGCCTATCGTGGCAAATACCTCTGGGGTATGGTGGTGACGGCTATCTTTACAGCTTTGGAGATTCATGCCAATCACATGCAGATGACCTACTACTACGCGTTCCTCATCCTGTTTATGGTGGTGGCATATCTCGTTGATTTCATCCGTCAGAAACGGCTTTCTTCTTGGCTGAAAGCTACGGGTGTATGCATTGTGGGTGGATTGTTGGGTGTGCTGGTGAACATCTCGAACATCTATCACACCTGGGAATACTCGCAGCAGACCATGCGTGGCGGAACAGAACTGAGTCAGGGTGATGGTCAGACTTCAACCAGTGGCGGCTTGGATCGTGAATATATCACGCAATGGAGCTACGGCATCGGTGAGACCTGGACATTGCTTATTCCCAATGCCAAGGGAGGCTCGCACAACGAACAGCTGAAAAACAACGAGGCGGCTATGGAGGCCTGTGACCCACAGTTGCGCGACTTCTGCGGGCAATGGTATCCCTACTTCGGCGAGCAGCCTTTTACGGCAGGTCCTGTCTATGTGGGCGCCTTCGTACTGATGCTATTCATTTTGGGCCTTTTCATTGTAAAAGGACCGATGAAATGGGCACTTTTGGGTGCTACCATCTTCTCTATACTTCTCTCTTGGGGTAAGAACTTCATGGGGCTGACGGACTTCTTCATTGACAATATTCCCTTGTACGCCAAGTTCCGAACGGTGTCATCGATACTAGTCGTTGCCGAGTTTACCATTCCCTTGCTGGCCGTGATGGCGTTGAAGAAAATCATCGACGAGCCCGAGTTGCTGACGAAGAAGATCAAGTATGTCTATGCCTCGTTCGGACTGACAGCAGGCTTCTGTCTGCTCTTCGCCCTGCTACCCACGACATTCTTCAATTTCGTGAGCGAGGGCGATACCATGCGCCTGTCGCGCTATGTAGATCCCAGTCAGATGAGTATGGTGACAGATAATCTGGCGAAGATGCGCGTGCCTGTCTTCACGGCCGACTGCTGGCGCTCGTTCCTCATCATCGTCATCGGCACGGTAATGCTGTTGCTCTTTAAGGCTAAGAAGCTGAAGGCTATGCCTCTGGTGGGCCTGCTGGCCGTGCTCTGCTTAGCTGATCTTTGGATTGTGAACAAGCGCTATCTGAACGATGATATGTTCGTTGATGCGAAGATCCGTGAGACATCGCATGCTATCAAGCCTGTCAATCAAGCTATCCTGCAGGACAAAGACCCCGACTTCCGTGTGCTGAGCTTCATTAGCGATACCTTCAATGAGAATGAGACCTCGTTCTACCATAAGAGTGTAGGCGGCTATCATGCTGCCAAGCTGGGTCGATACAACGAGTTGATTTCTGCCTACATCCAGCCGGAGATGCAGAAGGCCGTTGAGGCTATCAATCAGAGTCAGGGACTGCTCGACAGCATTCCTGATGGTGCGAAGACCTATCCAGTCATCAACATGCTCAATACGAAGTACTTTATTATCAACGAGCAACTGCCTTTGCAGAACCCCTATGCCCAGGGCAATGCCTGGTTTGTGGATAAGGTGCAATATGTGGGTAATGCCAACGAGGAACTGGCAGGATTGGGACAGATAGACTTGCAGCATGAGGCCGTAGCCGACAAGCAATTTGAGCAGGTGCTGGGTCAGGCAACCCCGTTGGATTCTACCGCTATTGTGAAACTCGAGAGCTATAAGCCGAATCTGCTGAAATATGCTATCAGTAGCCAGACGGGTGGCGTGTTAGTATTCTCAGAGATATACTATCCTGGCTGGACGGCTACCATCGATGGCCAGAAGGCTGAGCTGGGGCGTGTGAACTATGTGCTGCGTGCCCTACGCATAGAGGGCGGACAGCATCAGGTTGTGCTCAGCTTCGACCCGCAGACGGTGAAGAACACTGAGACCATCGCCTACGTGGCCTTGGTCATCATGGCTCTGCTCATTGTTGTCGCTATCTTTATCGGACTAAAGAAAAAAAGACTATAGTTCAAAAGCTAAAGTCAAATGAATCAATCGAAAGTACTGCACGAAATAACTCCGTTGGCCGACCACGACTTCATGTATGTGGCTGATCGTCATAAAAAGGAGTTCACCTATCCCATCCATTGCCATGAGATATTTGAGCTGAATTTTGTCGAGAATGCTACAGGCTGTCGTCGTACAGTTGGTGACAGTAGCGAGGTCATAGGGCAATACGACTTGGTGCTTATCACCAGCCCTGACCTGGAACATGTGTGGGAACAGTACGAATGTCAAAGTGAAGACATCCACGAGGTAACGGTGCAGTTTTTCGTTGATTTCGACGATGAGAAGAGTGTCTGGCAGACAAACCCTTTCAGTCCTGTGTACAAAATGTTTATGCGTGCGAAGAAGGGGTTGGCCTTCCCTATGGCTGCTATTATGCAGGTTTATCCCATGATTATCCATCTCTCAGAGATCAAGGAGGGCTTTTATGCTGCACGTGAGCTGATGACCATTCTCTATGAATTGTCGAAGCAGGACGGAGCACGCGAACTGGCCTCTTCGGCTTTTGCCAAGGTAGAGGCGCAGAGCGACTCTCGGCGTGTGCTGAAGGTGAAGAACTACATAGAGGAACACTATCGCGACGAGTTGCGCTTGGGACAGCTTAGCAATATGGTGGGCATGACCGATTCGGCTTTCAGCCGTTTCTTCAAACAGCGTACGGGCAAGAACCTGAACGAGTATATCGTCGATGTGCGCTTGGGCCATGCTGCCCGTCTGCTTGTTGATACCACTCATACCGTTGCAGAGATATGCTATGAGACGGGCTTCAACACCGTATGCAACTTCAACCGCCTTTTCAAGAAGCGCAAGGGATGTAATCCCACAGAGTTTCGCGATAAATACCGTAAGACAAAAATCATTGTATAAGATTTTAGTATATGAGAAAAGCAACCTGTATCTTGATGGCTGTCACGATGGTCGTGACGATATTTGCTGCGTGCCACCACTCACCATCCACCACTCACCAGTCATCTTTTGTGCAGCGTGATGGTGCCTGCTTCATCCTCGAAGGCAAGGAATATCGCTATGTAGGTACCAATTTCTGGTATGGTGCCATTCTTGGCTCCGAAGGGCAGGGAGGCGATCGTCAGCGTCTGTGCCGTGAGTTGGACAAACTGCACGAGCTGGGACTTGACAACCTGCGTATCCTGGTGGGTAGTGACGGCGAGCGTGGTGTCACTACGAAGGTGGAGCCAACGTTGCAAATAGCTCCAGGCGTTTATAACGATACTATTCTGGCTGGCCTCGACTATCTGCTGCAGCAGATGGGCGAGCGTGGTATGAAGGCCGTGCTCTACCTGAACAACTCGTGGGAATGGAGCGGTGGTTACGGATTCTATTTGGAACAGGCTGGTGCAGGCAAGCAACCTCGTCCCAATGAGGATGGCTATCAGAAGTTCATGCAGGCCATGAGCCAGTATGCCCTGAACGAGAAGGCCCACGAACTGTTCTACCAATACGTGCGAGACATCATTGGTCGTACTAACCGCTACACGAATGTGGCCTATGTCGATGATCCTGCCATCATGGCTTGGCAGATAGGCAATGAGCCACGAGCCTTTAGCGAGGAGGCCAAGGAGCCTTTTGCCCAATGGCTTGCCGAAGCTTCTGCTCTCATTCGCAGTTTGGATAAGAATCACCTCATCAGCATCGGAAGTGAGGGCATCTGGGGTTGTGAGAACGACACGACACTTTACGAACGTGTCTCTGCCGACCCAAACATCGACTATATGAATGCCCACATCTGGCCTTACAACTGGAACTGGGCCAAGCAGGACTCTTTGCAAGAGAACATTCAGCGCTCCTGCGACAACAGTGGTGAATATCTGAAGGAGCACATCCGCATAGCCCATAAGCTGCAGAAGCCTTTAGTGGTGGAAGAGTTCGGCTATCCTCGCGACGGTTTCCTGTTTGCTCCTGCTTCACCTACTACGGCACGCGACCGGTATTATGACTATATCTTCTCGATGGCTATGGGCGATAGCATCGTCAAGGGTTGTAACTTCTGGGGCTGGGGTGGCGAGGCTCGTCCCGTGCATCAGGATCAATGGCAGGTGGGCGATCCCTATTGTGGCGACCCTGCCCAGGAGCAGCAGGGACTGAACTCTGTGTTCGACTGTGACTCATCAACCATCGCCATTATCAGAAAATACAAGCAATGATGTTAAATAAGAATCTATTATTTGCAATAGTTGTTGTCGTACAGTTGGTTGCCTGCTTTGGTGGCCCTGACGACGATGATCTTGATATTACCTCCGATTTCAAGAGCACCCAGAACATCTATGAGGACTTGGTGCATCACGACGACGGTAGCATTACCTACTATGCCATCCCCTGGGGTGGACTGGTAGGTACGTTCGGCAATACTGACGAGCCGGCCAACTGGTCGGAGTATGCCGGCATCGTCTTCGAGTTTACCGAGCCCACAAAGGTAAACACCCAGCTCACTATCAACGAGAACCTGATGACTTGGTGCAACCCAGGTAACACGATGCTTGAGAGTTCTTTTGGTGGCATTGACATGACCAACGTGAGGCATGTAGCCCTGCAATGTTGGGACTCGACCACCATCACCGTGAAGCGCATCTATCTTACACGTGCCACTGCAGCTAAGTTCTCCACCCCTCTTTGGGAAGGCAAATGCGAGATGGGCAACTGGACGGGAGGCTTCGAGATAACTCCTGATAAGTTTGAGGAAGCTGAGCCTGGCAATGAGCTCGAAATCATCTATTATGCCGACACCAGTGATCGCTCCGTCACCTATTGGCAGTTCAAAACCATCTATGCCAGTCAGAACATCCCCTTGGAAGGTAACCAACACGAGCTGAACGACTGGGGCTGTGCGCTGGTCAGTCACAAACTGAGCAGCTATCGCATCACCCTAACCACCAAGGATGTTACCAACCTCAAGAAGTACGGCCTCTACGTAAATGGCTACTACACCGTAGCCACCCAGTGCAACTTATTGCAATAGTATGTAGATTGTCAATAGATTTCCAACGTTTTTACGCTTTGTATCATTTTTGTTCCAAACAAACGGCACCTTCAGGGCTTGGAGATGCCGTTTCCATGCCTTGGAAATGCCGTTTCCGAGGCCCAAAGACGGCATTTGTTTTTCATGGTGAATAACTATTGTGAGATATCAGACCATTTTTGAAAAAATATTTGTAACTTTGCAGACGAAATATGAATAGAGGCAATGAATTATAATATAGAAAAGATACGATGCGACTTTCCTATCCTGTCGCGGGAGGTGCATGGGAGGCCGTTGGTTTATTTAGACAATGCGGCGACTACGCAGAAGCCATTGTGCGTGCTTGATGCGATGCGCGAGGAGTATCTGAACGTGAATGCCAACGTGCATCGTGGCGTGCACTACCTGAGTCAGCAGGCCACTGAGTTGCATGAGCAGGCTCGTGAGCGTGTGCGCCAGTTTCTGAATGCCCGTAGTACCAACGAGATTGTCTTTACACGAGGCACTACAGAGGCCATCAACCTGATTGCTGCTACCTTCTGCCATTCACAGATGAAAGCTGGCGACGAGGTGCTGGTGAGTGATATGGAGCATCATTCAAACATTGTGCCCTGGCAGATGCAGGCGCAGCAACGTGGCATTGTGGTGCGCCATCTGCCCATTACCGATGATGGTGTGTTGCGTATGGACTTGCTCGATGAGTATCTGACGGAGAAAACGCGATTGGTCAGCATAGTTCATGTGAGCAACGTGTTAGGCACGGTGAACCCTGTGGCTGACATTATAAGAAAGGCTCATGAACGGGGCATACCCGTACTGGTGGATGCTGCACAGAGTGCTCCCCATATATCGATTGACGTACAGGCGATGGACTGCGACTTCTTGGCGCTGAGTGGACACAAGATGTACGGCCCTACGGGTGTGGGCGTACTCTATGGTAAGGAGGAGTGGCTCGACCGTCTGCCGCCTTATCAGGGTGGGGGAGAGATGATCAGTACCGTGAGCTGGGAAAAGACAACATTCAACGAACTACCCTTCAAATTCGAGGCAGGAACCCCCGATTATGTAGCGACCCACGGCTTGGCTACGGCCATCGACTATATTTGTGGTTTGGGACTTGACAATATCCAAGTCCACGAGCAACAGTTGCTGCGCTATTGCACGGAACAACTGCAACAAATGCCAGACTTGCATATCATTGGAACGGCTCAGGCCAAAGATGCTGTGGTGAGTTTTGTGGTAGAGGGCATTCATCCGTTAGACATGGGTACGTTACTTGACCAGTTAGGCGTAGCCGTACGTACGGGGCATCATTGTGCCCAACCTCTATTGGAGCGCTTGGGGCTGACCAGCACCGTCAGAGCCTCGTTTGCTTTGTACAATACCATTGAAGAGATTGATGCCCTCATGGTAGCCTTGAAGCGAGTGATTCCGATGTTGAAATAAAAGACAACAGAGACAACACAATGTTACAGAGCCATTATTACGAAGGATTGGTAGAGGCGGGTGTCGATGAGGCTGGCAGGGGATGTTTGGCAGGGCCTGTCTATGCTGCTGCTGTTGTGTTGCTCGATGACTACCAGCACCCATTGCTGAACGACTCGAAACAACTCAGCGACCGTCAGCGCCGACAGTTGCGTGAGGTCATAGAACGTGATGCTGTGGCTTGGGCTATAGGTATCTGTTCGCCTCAAGAAATAGATCAAATCAACATCCTCAACGCCAGCATCCTGGCTATGCATCGTGCTTTGGACAGGTTGGCCTCCACAGTACAGGCCGTCATTGTTGATGGGAACCGTTTTAAGCCGTGGCGTGACAAACCATATACTACCATTGTGAAAGGCGACGGCAAGATGATGGCCATTGCTGCTGCCAGCATCTTGGCCAAGACCTATCGAGACGATTGTATGATAGAACTTTCAAAGGAATTTCCCCAATATCAATGGCAGCAAAATAAAGGCTACCCTACGAAAGCACATCGCAATGCCATCCGCCAGTATGGACTGACGCCCCATCATCGCCTCAGCTTCACCCAACTGCCCCCTGTGGAGCTAGAACTTCCTTTTGACTGATTACTTCTTTTCCTCAGGATAACTGATGCGAGTGTGATAGATGGTCTTCAGCTTTTCAATGAGTACCGTCTTGGAATATTGTATGTCGCGGAACGTGATGGGGCACTCACGGAAGTAGCCCTCCTGAACCTGACTATCGATGATGCGTTCTACCAGCGTGCGGATGCTCTGTTCCGTATAATCGGGCAAAGAGCGCGAAGCGGCCTCCACGGCATCAGCCATCATCAGGATAGCCTGCTCCTTTGTGAAGGGGTTAGGGCCAGGATAAGTGAACAGCAAGTCATCGACAGGCTCGTCAGGATGCTCATTCTTGTAGTTAATGTAGAAATACTTGGCCTTTCCCTGCCCGTGGTGGGTGGTGATGAGGTCACGAATGAGGCGTGGCAGATGGTACTTATCGGCCAGCTTCAGGCCCTCTGTGACGTGCCCGATGATAATCTGGGCACTTTCTATGTCGGAAAGATGCTCGTGGGGTGAGATGCCACCTGACTGGTTCTCAGTGAAATAGATGGGGTTTTGTATCTTGCCGATATCATGATAAAGGGCACCAGTACGTACCAGCTGGGCATTGCCGTCGATCTTACGAGCTATCTCTGCCGCCAGGTTACCCACTTGTATGGAGTGGTTAAAGGTACCAGGAGCCTCCTCGCTCATTCGGCGCAATACGTCCTTGTTGGTATTCGACAGTTCGACGAGCGTGATGTCACTGACGAAGCCGAAGGTCTTCTCGATGACATAAAGCAAAGGATAGGCGCAGAATACGATAATGCCACAGATGAGCAGATAGGTATATTCGGACGGATCCATAGCGGTGAGCTCACCATGACGGATGAGATAGACGGCAAAGCGCGTGGCCATAGCTGCCAGCACGAAGATGATAGCTGTCCAAAAGAGTTGTGAACGACTGCTCAGTTCACGCAGGGCAAAGATGACAGCAATGCCGCCCACAATTTCAACAGAGATGAACTCCAGAGGATACTGCAACATACAGGCGCAGATGAGCACTACCGTGACATGGGCGACGAAAGCCGTGCGAGAATCCATGAACACCCGCACAAAAATAGGCACGATGGCGAAAGGCAGGATATAGACATGGAGCACGTTATGACTGACGAGCAACGAAGCCAGTAAAGTGAAGAGGATGATGAGGGCATAGAGCATGCAGGCCGAACGGATGCGGCTGAAATAGTCTTTGCGGTAGGTGCCCAAGTAAATGGTAAACAGCAGGATGAAGATGAACACATAGAGTGCTTTTCCTGCCAGCGCAAGGTTGCTACCACTGGATTCATGGCGCAGGTCATTCTCTTTCTTGTACGACTCCAATATTTGATAGACTTCATCGTCGATGATGTCACCACGACTGATGATCTTTTGGCCACGCTGTACAATCTTGCTGCTGGGTGCCACACTACGCATTAGTTCTTCACGGGCCGTCTGGCTGTGGATGCTGTCGTATATCAGATTAGGTACGATGAATTCATTGAGATCCATCTCTTTTAATACGTCGTCATAATTGCGAATAATGGCATCCTGTGTCAGCTGTTCATAGGCCTGCTTGGGGGTCAGCGCCTGTTTCACGCTGGTGAGAGCAGCACTTTCACCCATGACTCGCCACACGGTTTGCGTGGTATCGTCGTTCAGCGGCTCACGGGTGTCGATAATGCCTTGACTGTAAAGGCTATTCAGACGATTACTGATGATGATTTTCAATTGGCCGCCAACAATAGCCTTACCACCCCAACGCTGGCGGAACAGGCTTACTTGCTGACGGGCCACATCTTCGTCAAAGATATAATAGGGTTTGAATTCTTTCAGCGCTTCGTTACGCTCTTTAGCCAATGCCTCATCACTTTTATATACAGGGAAATCGAAAGTAGCTGTCAGGTCGGCATAACGCCAAGGCGTTCCTTTTTCCATCTTATAGCTGATCCGCATGTCGCGTGGCATAAACCATACGATGGCTGCAACGGTGACAATAATGAAAGCCGAGCGTACGGCAATGTCACGCCAGGAAAGTTGTGTCCGAAGATTGAAATTAATCATGCTATTTATCGTTTCTGAGTGCAAAAATAAACATTTTTGTTGTTTTACCCATAAAAAAGTCGGAGAAAATGCACGTATCGTGTTAAAATTTTGTATCTTTGCAACAAAAATAGAAGAAAAGCGAAAAAATAATGTCAGAAAGAAGAGTAAGAGTGCGTTTTGCACCCAGTCCTACGGGTCCCCTCCACATTGGAGGCGTACGCACCGCGTTATATAATTATCTGTTCGCCCGTCAGCATGGCGGCGACTTGGTGTTTCGTATTGAAGATACGGATTCCACACGCTTCGTACCTGGTGCAGAGGCTTATATCATTGAGGCTTTCCAATGGTTAGGTATCAAGTTTGACGAGGGTGTCAGCTTTGGTGGTAACTACGGTCCCTACCGTCAGAGCGAACGTCGTGACATTTATAAGAAATACGTTGATCAGTTGCTTAATGACGGCAAGGCCTATATTGCCTTTGACTCTCCCGAGGAGCTGGCCGCCAAGCGTGAGCAGGTGGAGAACTTCCAATACGACTGCCGTACTCGTGGCCAGATGCGCAACTCACTGACGCTGCCAGCTGAGGAGGTGGAGCGACTGGTGAAGGGCACGGACACTTGGGTAGTGCGTTTCAAAGTAGAGCCAGGTCAGGAGGTGCTGGTCGATGATATGATTCGTGGTGAGGTGCACGTCAAGAGCGAAATCTGCGATGACAAGGTGCTCTACAAGCGCCACGACCAACTACCCACCTATCATCTGGCAAATATTGTCGATGACCATCTGATGGAGATTACCCACGTAATCCGTGGTGAGGAGTGGTTGCCAAGTGCTCCGTTGCACGTGTTGCTTTATCAGGCTTTCGGATGGCAGGATACCATGCCTCGCTTTGCCCACCTGCCATTGTTGCTGAAACCTGACGGCAAGGGGAAACTGAGCAAGCGTGATGGTGATCGTCTGGGATTCCCGGTATTCCCACTTGACTGGAAGGACGAAGAGGGCAACGTTACCGCTACAGGCTATCGCGAGCAGGGCTATTTCCCTGAAGCCGTGGTTAATTTCCTGGCTCTGTTGGGCTGGAACCCAGGTGGCGAACAGGAAATGTTCACACTTGACGAGTTGGTGCCGTTATTTGACATCACCAAGTGCTCTAAAGCAGGTGCCAAGTTTGCCTACGAGAAAGGAATCTGGTTCAACCATGAGTATATCCTGAAGAAGAGTGCCGAGGAGATTGCCGCCTTGTGGGAACCTGAGTGCCGTGAACATGGCGTGAAGGACTCGTTGGAGCGTATCACGCAGGTCGTGGCTATGATGAAAGACCGTGTGTCATTCGTCAAGGAGCTGTGGCCCCTGTGCTCGTTCTTCTTCGAGGCTCCCACGGAATATGATGAGAAAACAGCTAAGAAACGTTGGAAAGAAGACTCTGCCCAGACGCTCACAGAACTATGCAAGGTGCTCGAAAGCCTCAACGACTTCTCGTTGGAGAATCAGGAGAAAGTGGTTCATGAGTGGATTGAGCAGAAAGAATACAAACTGGGCAATGTGATGAATGCCTGGCGTTTGGCCCTTGTGGGCGAAGGCAAGGGGCCCGGAATGTTCGATATTTCGGCATTCTTAGGTAAGGAGGAAACTATCAAGAGGACGAAGAGGGCAATAGAAGTGTTAGGCTGATGTATAACATCATCATATATGCGTACCTGTTAGGAGTGGCAATCTATAGCCGCTTCAACGAGAAGGTGAGGAAGATGTGGCGCGGTGAGCGCGACGCCTTCGGGGTGCTCCGCGAGAAAGTGGAGCCTGGGGCACGCTATGTATGGTTCCATGCCGCTTCATTAGGTGAATTTGAGCAAGGTCGTCCGCTGATGGAGCAAATCAAGCGCGACCATCCCGAGCTGAAAATCCTGCTTACGTTCTTCTCACCGTCAGGCTATGAGGTACGCAAGAACTACGAGGGAGCTGACATCATCTGCTATCTGCCGCTTGACACTATTCGTAACGCCCGTCGTTTCCTGCGGTTGATACGCCCTGAGATGGCCTTCTTCATTAAGTACGAGTTCTGGTATAATTATCTGCACATCCTAAAGCACCGTGGCGTACCCATTTATAGTGTTAGTAGTATCTTCCGTGAAGGTCAGGTGTTCTTCCGCTGGTATGGCCGTCAGTATGGCCGTGTACTGAAGTGCTTCACTCATTTCTATGTACAGAACGAGAAGAGTCGCGAGCTGTTGCACTCCATTGATATTGATTGTGTTACTATTGTGGGCGACACCCGCTTCGATCGCGTATTGCAGATTAAGAATCAGTCAAAGGAACTGCCTGTTGTCGAAACATTCTTGAAAGACGCGCCAAAAGTGTTCGTGGCAGGCTCTTCGTGGCCTCCTGATGAAGAAATCTTCATTCGCTACTTCCGCGAACATCCTGAGTGGAAACTCATCATTGCTCCCCATGTCATTGGTGAGGATCATCTTCAACAGATTGATAAACTGCTTGCTGACCGCAAGGTGATGCACTATACCACCGCAGTTGAATCTCAAGAAGCAAGTGTATTAATTATCGACTGCTTCGGTCTGCTCAGTAGTATCTACCGCTACGCTACCGTCAGCTATGTGGGTGGTGGCTTCGGTGTGAGCATCCACAACACGCTGGAGGCTGCCGTCTGGGGCTGTCCTGTCATCTTTGGCCCCGAAAACAAGAAGTTTCAGGAGGCGCAAGGACTGAAGGCCTGTGGCGGCGGCTTCGAGATTAAGGGTTATGAAGATTTCGAGCAGTTGATGAATCGTTTTGTTGAGGATGCATCCTATCTGAAAGACGCTGGACAGAAGGCTGGCGACTATGTGAAGAACTTGGCGGGAGCCACTGAAAAGATATTATCGGATATTGAAATATAGAAAAGATGAGCAAAGCAATGGCAAGATATCAGACGGTGACGCTGGCAGGCTGTGTGGCTATGCTGGCTATTGCGCTGTTACTCCCATTGGTCAATCTGATGAGTTATCGCTTCACCATGGCAGACCTGCCGCATAAGATAGGTCGTATGGTAAAGGGCGATGTCAGTCAGATATTGGGCTATGTACTCTTACTCGGTCTGCTGCTCTCTCCGATTATTGTGGCACTCTATACATGGAGTAGGGGGCGAGCTCCCAAGACGGTCATCTTGCTTCCGCTACTCTTCGCTGCCGTGCTCACCGTGTTACTGCTCATTGCCAGCAAGCCTTCACCAGGGATGGGGCTGTGGCTATATCTGGTGGTGGCAGTGGCTGTCGTAGCATGGCAAATACAGGAACGAAAAGCTTTTTAATTCTCTTTATTATTAACCATTTAAAACTTTAACTATTATGGCAAACTTAAATTTAACTAAAGAGCAGATTAATCTGTATTCAATCATTGCAGGTGTAGTTCTGCTGGTGTGTTTCTTCTTCCTTCCTGGAGCAACGGTATCTGCCTATGGTTTCTCAGCAAGTGCCTCCATGTCTAAGATGCTTTTCGGAGGTGGCGGTGGCTTCCTGCTGGTGATTGGTCTCATTCTGGCATTCTTGGCTCCTATCTATCTTATCCTGTTCTGCCTGAAGGACAAGGAGGCTCTGGCTCCGTTGAAGCCCATCTTTGTACTTGATAGGAAAGTGACGGGTATTATTCTGGCCGTAGCAGCTGTTCTCGTTCTGATTGGCGTCTTTGCAACAGATATGGTAAGCCCTGGCTTCGGCACTTGGCTCTATGTCATCATTGCAGCAGGTCTTTGCTATCTGGGCATCACTGTTAAGGACTAATTAGATAAAGAATACTTTAGAATATGGAAAAGTTCACAAAAGAGCAGACGAACTTGTTTTCGATTATTGCGGCAATTGCGATGCTGATAGCTTTCTTCTTTGTGAAGTTAGGTTATGCAGCTCCTGTTGAGCTTATTGGCAAAGTAGGTTGGTTTGGAACAATTACGCTGATTCTTGCCCTGCTGGCACCCATCTATACCTGCCTGTATGCTTTCCGCGAGCAGAAGGCATTAGAGCCCCTGAAGCCCATCTTCGTGCTAAGCCCTGGTGTGGCATTCGCTTTGCCTCTCATTGCTTTGGGACTTTGCCTATTTGCTAATTTCATTGAAAATGGGTGGCCTATCATCCTCTACGGATTAGGTGCTGCTGCCGTGTTCTACATTGGCCAGAAAAGCTAATAGTACGATGTGATGCGTTGCGTCATCTTGCTGATGATATTAGCGATCTCCCTCATGGTGAGGGGCCAATCGTGGCAGCAGGTATATGATGACGTGATGAACATCGACTCTGATGATGAGGCCGGCGAACTGCTTCAAGACAGCTATGAGCTGTTGGAGCAGCTCGCTGGCCATCCTTTTGATTTGAATAATTGTACACGTGAGGAGCTGGAGCTGTTGCCTTTCCTTTCGGCACAGCAGGTCATGGACATTCAGGAATATCTCTATCACTATGGCCCTATGCGCTCTTTGGGCGAGTTACGTATGATTCGCTCGCTCGACTATCCGCAACTCACTCTGCTGCCATACTTTGTCTATGTTAGTGGTGAGCCCGACCAGTTGCGTAAAGATCGTTTCCCCCGTCTCGATAGTCTTCTGCACCGTAGCAAACACACGCTTAGTGCTACGCTGAGAGTACCATTCTATGAAAGGAAGGGCGACCAGAACGGCTACTTAGGCTATCCTTACCGTCACACTCTGCGCTATGAATTGAGCAGTAGTAATCGCTTGCGTCTGGGTTTTATTGCTGCACAGGATGCTGGTGAACCCTTTTTCTCCGCAGGGAATTCATGGGGCTACGATGCCTATTCCTACTATGTGCAGTTGCGGCAATTGGGACCTATTGACAATCTCATCGTGGGTAAGTACCGTCTATCTACAGGTATGGGACTTGTGCTGGGACGTAGCTTTCAATTAGGCAAACTGGCCACCCTGCAGAACCTGGGGCGTACTGTGCAGACCATCCGTCCCCATGCCTCCCGTTCTCAGGCTGACTATTTCCAAGGTGCCGCCATCACCCTCTCCTCTCTCCGCTCACCCTTCACCCTCTCCATCTTTGCCTCCTACCGCCCCATTGATGCCACGCTGACCAAAGCTGGTGAGGCGCAGACACTTATTACTGATGGTTATCATCGCACGCCCTTGGAAATGGCAAAGAAAGGCAACACACATATCACGATGGGAGGCGCACACCTGTCATATCACAAGGGAGCCCTGCGACTGGGAGCTACCGCCGTCTTTTCTCAACTCGACCGTACATTGCAGCCGCAACGGGCGACACTCTTTCGCCGTCACTATGCCCATGGTCGTCACTTCACCAACATGAGCATTGACTATGCCTATACCCATTATCGCTTTGCTTTTAGTGGCGAGACGGCATCAGATGCCCACGGTGCCTTAGCCACCATCAACACCCTTAGCTTCCAACCCTCGGCCCGCCTCAGTCTCATGACCCTGCAACGTTTCTACAGTTTTCGCTATACATCGCTTTATGGTCATGCTTTCGGCGACGGCTCACGCACACAGAACGAAAGCGGCATCTATCTTGGTGCTACATGGAATCCGCTGGCCCATCTGCGCTTACAGGGGTATGCCGACTATGCCTATTTCCCATGGGCGCGCTATGGCGTGACACAATCGTCGCATTCGTGGGATTTCCTGCTTCAGGCCAATTATCAGCTTCGTCAATGGACGCTGACAGCACGCCATCGTTCACATCTACGACAAAAAGATAATGCCAAGAAAACCGCCCTCGTGGCTAACGATAGTCATCAAGAGCGGTTCTCCATAAGCTACAATCAAGGTCTATGGACGCTGAAGACACAACTCGACCTTAGTCATGCCGTATGCCCGGAGAGTGAACATGGATGGATGCTTTCGCAACATGCATCGCTTTCATTAGGCCGCATGCAGTTCAATGCTATGGCTGCTCTTTTTGATACCGATTCCTATCAGAGTCGTATTTATGTTTACGAGCGACAATTGCAATACGACTTCTACTTTCCCACCTATTATGGTTATGGATGTTGCCTCAGCCTGCAGGCACATTCAGACCTGACGTCCCGTCTGCGCCTTGCAGCCCGTTTGGGTTACACCAAATATTTCGACCGTAGCACCATTGGTAGCGGCCTACAGCAGATCAATCACTCCCATCAGACTGATCTTGACCTGCAATTGCGTTGGAAGTTTTAACGCGACATCAGGTGCGCATAGCGCATGCCGACGGCAATCTGCTGTGACGTCTGCTCATTAGTGAGGTCAGCCAGCAGAGCGTAGGCGAAGGGGAAAGCAGCAGCAGGCCCCTCGGCTGTGGTGATGTTGCCATCGATGGTGCACAGTTCACCCGTGTATTCTGCACCTTGCAGCAGCTGCTCAAAGCCAGGATAGCAGGTGGCGCGCTTGCCGTTCAGTATGCCCAGCTGCCCAAGCACCATAGCAGGAGCAGCACAAATGGCTGCAATCTTCTTGCCTGCCTCATGCTGGGCAACAACTGCCTCGCGTACGCGAACATTATTATATAGATTGGAAGCACCAGGCATACCGCCAGGCAACAGCAGCAAGTCGGCATCGCTAAAGTCGCAATCCTCAACGAGCGCATCAGCCAACATCTGCACGCCATGGGCCGACTCCACCATCTGATTGTCGTCCATCACGCTTACCGTTACTACATCTACTCCACCGCGCCGAAGCACATCTACGGGAGTCAGGGCTTCAATATCTTCGAAGCCATCTGCCAAAAAAACATAAACTTTTGCCATAGTATGAAATAAAATTTGTATTTTTGCAGCTGCAAATATACAAAAAGTTTTTCACACAGAAAAGAAAACAGGGATTTATGTCACAAACGAGGCTTACATTTGCACTTTTCGGCAATATCTATCAGCATGAGAAGTCGGCAGCAGTAAGGCAGGTGCTGGCTTGTCTGGATGAACGTGGAGCGCACATTCTGATTGAGGAAGAGTATTGCGACTTCCTGCGCTGTTCAGAACTGATAGATGTTGACAGCATTGAGACGTTTAACGACAGTAGCTTCGAGGCCGACTTCGCCATCTCCATGGGTGGCGACGGAACGTTGTTGAAGACGGCCAGTCAGGTTCGTGAAAAGCAGATACCCATTCTCGGCGTGAACATGGGGCGGTTAGGATTCCTGGCCGATGTCAGCGCCAAGGACTTCCCACAGACCATAGATGCCCTTTATCGTGGCGACTATTCGGTAGAGAGTCGTGCCCTGATCCGTGTGGAGAGCGACGGTGAACCCATAGACGGTTATCCCTTTGCGCTGAATGACGTGGCTATCCTGAAGCGCGACACCGCTTCGATGATCACCATCCGGGCCAGCATTGGCGATGACTATCTGACGACTTATCAGGCCGACGGTCTGATTGTTTCTACCCCTACAGGCTCAACGGCCTATTCACTTTCCAATGGAGGCCCCATTATCGTACCAGGAACGGGAGTCCTTCTGCTCACGCCTGTGGCTCCCCATTCGTTGAACGTGCGTCCTATCGTCATCCCTGATTCAGCAGAGATAGCTCTGACGGTAAGTAGTCGTAGCCATACCTTCCTGGTGGCTATCGACGGTCGCTCGTCGAAGATGCCCGAGGGTACCACGCTTCGTCTCGCACGTGCCCCCTATCTGCTTAAGGTAGTAAAGCGTCCCGGTGTCCGTTATTTCTCGACATTACGTGAAAAGATGATGTGGGGAGCCGATACAAGAGGCTAAAAATAACATTTACGTGAAAAGACCTCCCACCTCCCGTAAATCTTCTGAAATACCGATGAATAAAGGGCTGGAGGCAAGGGAGGTGTTGTTTCAACACCTCCCTAAGACCTCCCGTAGAACCCCACCCCTTACCCCTCCCCGAACGGAGAGGAGTCTCATAACTCCCCTCCTTTGGGGAGGCGATTGCATCTTCATGGTGCAATCTTCTGCTGGGGGTGGTAGGGAAGAAAGGAATGATAGTCTCCTCTCCGTTCGGGGAGGGGTAAGGGGAGGGGTCGTGAGGTCTTTAAGCAACACCTCCCGTGCCTAAATCCCCGATAGATAAAGGGCTTACGGGCAATTGACGGGAGGTGGGAGGTCTTATCGTAAATTCCTCAATATTCAAAATAAGTACCGTTTCTTAGATAGAAAGATGCCTTTTCCATGGCTAGGAAAAGGCACCTTCCTGCCATCAAGAAGCCTCCAAAAATCATTTTGGTGCGTTCAAAATTCATTTAGCTGCGTTCAAAATTCATTTCGAATTTGCTTCAAAGGGTAAAAGTTTGTTAAATAGTGGAAGTTTTTTCCCTTTTTTCTTGCACGGATGGGTAAATAGTTGTACTTTTGCAGTGTACTATTCGACTAATACACTAATAAGGTAATATAATAACACTCAAAAGTACAAAGAAATGATAGACATTAAAGACATCAGCTATCGCTATCCTGGGCAGAAGCAACAGGTTTTCGACCGCTTCAGCCTGGAACTCACAGAGAACCGCATCTACGGTCTTCTGGGAAAGAACGGAACGGGCAAGAGCACGCTCCTCTATTTGATTGCCGGCCTGCTTCATCCGAAAGCCGGTTCAGTATGTATTGATGGAACTGACGCCTACAAAAGAAAGGCTGAGGTGCTTCAGGAAATCTTCCTCGTGTCAGAGGAATTTGTGCTGCCTACTCTCTCGCTTGACAAGTACGTACAGCTGTTGTTGCCGTTCTATCCGCGTTTCAGTCGTGAGATGCTCGACCGCTGTCTGGAAGCCTTTGAGTTGCCAAAGCAGTTGCAGCTGAACCAGCTGTCGATGGGTCAGAAGAAGAAGGTGTTTATGAGCATCGCCCTGGCTGCCAACACCAAGCTCCTGCTGATGGACGAACCGACTAACGGCCTCGACATCCCTTCGAAGAGCCAGTTCCGTAAGGTGGTGGCAGAGTGTATGAGCGACGACCGTACCATCATCATCTCCACCCACCAAGTGCACGACGTGGAGCAGCTGCTCGACCACATTCTCATTCTCTCCGAGCGCGAGATGCTGCTCGATGCCTCTATGGCCGACATCACCGACCGTTACGTCTTTGAGGTGCGCATGCCAGGCAACCTTGACGACAGCATCATCTATGCCGAGCCGTCGCTGCAGGGTAATCTGGTTATGGCCCGTCGTGAAGAAGGACAGGCTGAGACCCTTGTGAATCTGGAACTATTGTTTAACGCCGTAACGAAAGGACTTGTAAAATGAAAAACTTTGATATCAAACGTTTCTGGCAGGTTCTGAAATGGACTGTGCTTACCGAAAAGAAAAGCATTTTTACTGCTGCTTTGGCCTTCCTTTGCGCCTTCCTGGCCATTCAGTTGTTCTCGTGTTTCACCATCTTTGACCTCAGTCACGGGCTGGGATCTGGACCTACCTTCGCAGGCATGATGACGTGTGCTGCCGTCATCGGCTTCATGTGGTTCTATTACGCCAGTGGCGTATTGGGCAATGCCCGTACCAGCCAGCAGCGTACCACCGCGCTCATGCTGCCTGCCTCGAACATGGAGAAGTTCATTGCCAGAATGATCTATTGCTGCATCCTGATGCCGTTGATTATCTATGTGGCGGCATTTGCAGCTACTGGTCTGCGCATGCTTTTGGAACTGATTGCCGGTCATGATAATATCGTGTCAGGACTTTCAATCATTGGCTTTAAAGTAAATATGAATATAAATGGTGCTACCGACATTTTCAGTTCCTTCTTTGACGTTTCCATGACCTGCTGGAACATCAGTCTCTTCGTGCTGGGTGGCGTATTCTTCCATCAGCGGCCTTTCATCTGGACAATCGTATCATTGGTGGCAATCAGCATTGTGTTCGGTACGATATTCTTCTATATTGGTGTGATGATTGGCGAGGACAACATCAAGCATTTCCTTATGAACTTCAGGGGAATGACATTCGAGACTTTTGATTTTATCGCCAGTCTGGTTTTCACAGCTTTCACCTTGTTCAACGTCTGGCTCAGCTACTGGCTCTACAAGCGCCTGCAGGTGGTTCAGCATAAATGGTTCAATGTATGATGTTCACGAACGATAAGCCTATCTTCCAGCAGATGGCCGACCGTCTGAGCGATGAGATTCTGGCCTGCGTCTATCAGGACGATGACCGCATCCCCTCGGTACGCGAGTATGCCGTGACGCTGGAGGTAAATACCAATACTGCCGTAAAGG
This sequence comes from uncultured Prevotella sp., assembly GCA_905233825.1. GTDB lineage: Bacteria > Bacteroidota > Bacteroidia > Bacteroidales > Bacteroidaceae > Prevotella. The sequence goes on from CAJOFE010000001.1 coordinate 112,900, forward strand.
CCTATGAGCAGCTCGCACGCGAGAACATTATCTATAATAAGCGTGGCATGGGCTACTATGTCACACCTGGTGCCCGCGAGCAGATACTCAGAGATCGTCGCAAGTCGTTCTTGGAGCAGCAGCTGCCCGAACTGTTCCGTCAGATGAAACTGCTGGGTCTGGGACTGAAGGATATTGAGGCTGCGTGGGAGAAGGAAGCAAGTGTCTAAAAGATTGACAAAATAATAGTAATTATATTAATTTCTGTCCCCAAAGAATGGAAGAGTAACTATTTCTTACTAACTTTGCGGTCAAAACGAAAATATGATACATTTAGAGAACGTCAATAAGACCTATCAAGGTGCACAACCATTGCATGTGCTGAAGGGTATCGACCTCGACATCGGGGCTGGTGAGTTCGTCAGCATCATGGGGGCCTCGGGGTCAGGCAAGAGCACGCTGCTCAACATCCTCGGTATCCTCGACAACTACGACGAGGGGCGCTATGAGTTGGCTGGGGTGCTCATCAAGGACCTTAGTGAGCGTCGTGCTGCTGAGTACCGCAACAAGATGATTGGCTTCATCTTCCAGAGCTTTAACCTCATCGGCTTCAAAACTGCCGTGGAGAACGTGGAGCTGCCTCTGTTCTATCAGGGTGTCAGCCGACGTAAACGCCACATGTTAGCAATGGAATACCTAGAGCGGCTGGGCTTGAAGGATTGGGCAGGTCACTATCCCAACGAGATGAGCGGTGGTCAGCGACAGCGTGTGGCCATCGCCCGTGCCCTTATCACGAAGCCACAGATCATTCTGGCCGACGAGCCTACTGGTGCTCTCGATTCGAAGACCAGCGTCGAGGTGATGCAGTTGCTTAAACAGCTGAATCAGGATGACGGTATGACCATTGTCGTGGTGACGCACGAGAGCGGCGTGGCGAACGAAACGAATAAGATTGTACATATCAAGGACGGCATCATCGGAGAGATTGAGGAGAACCTGAAGCACGATGCTTCGCCGTTTGGCATCAATGGCATGATGAAGTAAGGATATGCGAGACATCTTCACAGAAATATGGCAGACGGCACGGCGGAACAAGCTGCGGACAACGCTGACGGGATTTGCTGTGGCATGGGGCATCTTTATGCTCATCGTGCTGCTGGGTGCCGGCAACGGTCTTATCAATGCGAACCTGAAGCAGAGCGACCGCTTCCTCTCGTCATCGATGGTGGTCTTCGGCGGATGGACGTCGATGCCCTATCAGGGACTGAAGGAGGGGCGCGACATCCGCTTGCACGAGCGCGACATGGAGATTACGGCCACGGAGTTCACCCAGAACGTCGATGAGGTGGGGGCGCAGTACAACACCGGTGCTACCATCAGTCTCGGTCAGCAGTATATCAGCACGACCATCAGCGGCGTCTATCCTAACCACACGAAGATTAATAAGGTGGAGATGCTGCACGGCCGTTTCATCAACGACATCGACATCCGCGAGAGTCGCAAGGTGCTCGTCATCAGTAACAAGCAGGCGCAAGAGTTGTTGGCTACTCCTCTTACCTCTCACCACTTACCTCTCACCTCTTTAATAGGGCGTTTTGTGAATGTGGGGAGTTTTGCCTTCAAGATTGTCGGCATCTATAAGGAAAATGAGAATGGGCGGAGCGATGTCTTTTCTTCTTATACGGCCATCAAGCGCATCTTCGGCGCGAAGACTGATGATGCGGGGCGTATTGAGTTTACCTTTCACGGCCTGCCGACGGAAGAGGCCAATGAAGACTTCGAGAAGGATTATCGTCGTCGCTTGAATACGGAACATCAGGCGCATCCTGATGATGAGGATGCCGTCTGGCTTTGGAACCGCTTCACGCAGAACCTGCAAATGGAGACGGGCATCAGCATTATCCGTACCGCCCTCTGGATTGTCGGCCTCTTCACCTTGCTTAGCGGCATCGTGGGCGTAAGCAATATCATGCTCATTACCGTCAAGGAAAGAACTCGTGAGTTCGGTATAAGAAAGGCCATCGGCGCGAAACCTTGGAGCATTCTGAAACTGATTATCATTGAGAGTGTCATCATCACCACTTTCTTTGGCTACATTGGCATGGTGCTTGGCGTGGCTGCAAACGAGTACATGGATGCAACCCTCGGTCATGAGACCATCGATACTGGTCTCTTCCGTGCCACCATGTTCCTCGACCCCACCGTTGGTCTCGATGTCTGCATCGAAGCAACACTCGTCATGATTATCGCAGGCACCATCGCAGGACTCATCCCGGCGTTCAAGGCCTCAAGAATACGTCCCATCGAAGCATTAAGAGCAGAATAAACCATGCGTATAGACTTAGATTCATATAGAGAAATCCTCGACACGCTGACCCGCAATAAGAGCAGGAGTTTCCTGACTGGCTTCGGCGTCTTCTGGGGCGTCTTTATGCTCGTCGCGCTGATGGGTGGCGGACAGGGACTGAAGGAGATGTTGAACCAGAACTTCGCGGGGTTCGCCACCAATTCGGCCATGGTCTGGGCGCAGCCTACGAGCAAGGCCTACAAGGGATTCCGCAAGGGGCGTATGTGGCAGATGGACTACAAGGACGTTGATCGCATCCGTCGTAGCGTTCCTGAACTCGATGTCGTCACCCCATTGCTCTTCTCGAATGGTGGAACCGCCTATTTTGGCGATCGCAAGGCCACCGTTGGCGTTTCTGGCGCTATGCCCGACTTCCGTCTGATCAACCAACCGAAGCTCTACTACGGTCGTTACATTAACGATGCCGACATCCGTGACCACCGCAAGGTGTGTGTCATCCAGAAGAAGACCTATAAGGAACTGTTCCCTGGTGGTGGTGATCCCTGCGGCAAGCGCATCCGCATTGATAGTATCTACTATCAGATCGTCGGCGTTGATTATAATATGGGCGAGGGCATCGACTTCAGTGGCGAGCCCGGCACGGGCGTCGTGTTGCCCCTGACCTTCATGCAGCAGGCCTATAGTCGAGGCAACGCCGTTGATATGATTGCCGTCACTGGTCGTCCGGGTGTCGTCATGAGTAGCGTAACTGACCGTATCCGCGAGACTGTCGCACGTGCTCATTTCGTCGATCCCACCGATGAGCAGGGAGCTATGGTGTTCAATACTGAGGTGCTCTTCCAGCTTTTAGACAATCTCTTCCGTGGTGTCAACTTCCTTATCTGGCTTGTGGGTCTCGGTACGCTGCTTGCCGGAGCCATTGGCGTGAGTAATATCATGATGGTAACCGTGCGCGAACGAACGACAGAGATAGGTATCCGACGTGCCATAGGCGCCACGCCCCGTAACATCCTCTCGCAGATCATCAGCGAGAGCATTGTCCTCACCCTCGTCGCTGGCATGAGTGGTATCCTCTTCGCTGTATTCATCTTGCAGATGCTGGAAATGGCAAATACTGAAGACGGCATCCTCGCCGCCCACTTCCAGGTTGGCTTCTGGACTGCTCTTGTCGCTGCCCTCGTCATCGCTGCTATGGGTGTCCTCGCTGGCCTCGCTCCCGCTGCAAGGGCTATGAGCATCAAACCCGTAGATGCTATGAGAGATGAATAACCTTAGCCCCTTAAGTTAGGGGGTTGGGGGTCTGAACAAGCTAAATAATGAGACAATTAACAATAAGTATTAACAATTTAACCGAGGGAAAGAGCACTGAGGCTGTTCAGACCCCCAACCCCCTAACTTAGGGGGCTAAGAACAATATGAAGAAGTACATCAAACTGTTCATTGCCGCCATCGTGGCGTTGATTTTCATCGGAACTTTCGTGTTCCTCTGGCAGAAAAGCCAACCGAAGCCCGTCGTCTATGAGGAGCTGACTCCCGAGGCGCAGGACATTCGCAAAACCACCATTATTACGGGTAAGATTGAACCCCGTAACGAGGTGAACGTGAAGCCCCAGATTTCAGGCATCATCAGTGAACTGTTGAAGGAGCCTGGTCAGCATGTGCAGCAGGGCGAAGTCATCGCCAAGGTCAAGGTTATCCCCGATATGGGGCAATTGAGCTCTGCCGAGAGTCGCGTCCGCCTTGCCGACATCAACTTGAGGCAGGTTGAGACCGACTATGCCCGTACGCAGAACCTGCACGACCAGCAGCTGGTCAGCGATGAGGATTTCGAGAAAGCCCGCCAACAGCTGAAGCAGGCGCAGGAGGAGAAGGCTGCTGCCGTAGATGCCCTCCAAGTGGTTCGCGATGGCGTCTCGAAGAGCAATGCCTCCGCCAGTTCGACGTTGATTCGTTCAACCATCACCGGCGTCATTCTCGACATCCCTGTGAAGGTCGGCAATAGCGTGATTAACAGCAATACCTTCAACGACGGTACCACCATCGCCACCGTTGCCAATATGAACGATCTCATCTTCCGAGGCAATATCGACGAGACAGAGGTGGGCCAGCTGGCTATCGGCGTCCCCATGAAGATTACCATTGGCGCCCTGCAGGACCTCAGCTTCGACGCCCTGCTGGAATATATCTCGCCCAAGGCTACTGAAAGCAATGGAGCCAACCAGTTTGAGATTAAAGCTGCGGTGGTTATCCCCACCGCCAGTGAGGGCGCCACCACCCTCCGTAGTGGCTACTCTGCCAACGCCGAGATTGTCCTCGCATCTGCCAACCAAGTTCTTGCCGTTCCCGAGAGCGCCATCAGCTTTGAAGGTGATAGTACCTTCGTCTATGTTCTCAAGGGTAAGGCCGCCAAGCCTGGCGAGCAGCAGTACGAGCGTCGTGCTGTCACCACTGGTCTCTCTGATGGCGTGAACATTGAAATCAAGAAAGGCATCACCCTCAACGACCACGTCCGTGGCCCCCAGATCATCACTGACGAAGAAACCCCAAATGAATAAGCCATGAAACAGTTCGCTTTATCATTTATCATTTGTCACTTATCATTTAGCGCCGCAGGCGCGCAGGAGCCTTGGTCTCTTGAGCGTTGCATCGACTATGCCGTCTCGCATAACATCACTATTGAGCAGTACCGCCTTCGTACAGAGCAGCAGACCATTCAACTGCAGACCTCGAAGGCCAGCCGTCTGCCAGATCTTAATGCTTCCGCTGGCGAGAACTTCAGCTTCGGCCGAGGCCTGACGGCAGACAATACTTATACAAATACGAACACGAGCAGTACCAGTTTCAGCGTTGGTACCAGCGTCCCCATCTTCACAGGTTTCCAAATTCCCAACCAGATAGCGCTGAACAAGCTGAACCTTGAGGCCGCCACACAGGATTTGGAGAAGGCGAAGAACGATATCCGCACGCAGGTCGCTCAGGAATATGTGCAGGCTCTGTACAACATGGAGATTCTTGACGTTGCACGTCGACAGGTAAGCATCGATAGTGCCCAGGTGGCTCGTCTGCAGGCTCTCTTGGATGCAGGTCGTAGCAGTCGTGCCGAACTGTCGCAGCAGCAGTCCACCCTCGCCCAAAGTCATCTCACCGTCACCCAGGCTGAGAACAATCTGCAGCTCGCTTTGCTCAGTCTCTCCCAGCTTCTCGAGCTTGACAGTCCGGAAGGATTCACCATCGTCCGGCCCAGTGCCGACCAACTTCCCTCCTTTGCAGGGGAGGGGACAGCATCTTCCCCCGACGATATCTTCTCCGCTGCCTTGACCACTCGTCCGGAGATACAGGCTGACCAACTACGCCTACGTGGTGCTGACCACAGCATCAAGATTGCACAGGCTGGCCTCTATCCTACGCTCAGCTTCAGCGCAGGCCTCGGCACCAATTATTATACGACCAGCGGCTTCAAGGCCGACGGTTTTGGCACTCAGCTGAAGAACAACTTCAGCCAGTATCTCGGCTTCAACCTCAGCATCCCCATCTTCAACCGTTTCCAGACCCGCAACAGCATCCGCTCGGCTCGTCTCGACCGCGTGAATCAGCAGTTACAGCTCGACCAGACGAAGAAGACGCTCTATAAGGAAATACAGCAGGCTTGGTACAACACCGTTGCTGCTCAGGCGAAGCTTCGCAGTAGTGACGAGGCCCGTCGCGCCAGTCAGGACGCTTTCGAACTGGTCCAGGCCAAGTATGAGCAGGGTAGGGCTACTATCACCGAGTTCAACGAGGCTAAGAACAACTATCTCAAGACCGAGAGTGATCTCACTCAGGCTCGCTACGAGTACCTCTACCAGCAGGCCCTCCTCCAGTTCTATCGTGGTGAGCCTCTGCAATTCTAACTGAACGGGATGTGTTGATAGCATCAAAAAAGGTCAGCAGCGGCCGCTGCTGATAATTTCCCCGCTCGCTGCCAATATCGGCAGCGGGCGCTGCTAATCTTTTCGGCGGGCGCTAAAAACCTGAAAGAGGCCTTCTTTTTCCCTTATAGCGCCGTTCTTCATCCCACTTTGCTGCGTGCTAGATCCATTTTGCTGCGTGCTTCCCGTTGTCAGGCGCGTGCGAATAGGAATTACTTTTCTGCTAAAAAAGTGGGGAAAGATGTAGCGTATTTGAAAAAAAGTTTGTAATTTTGCCCCTTGATGAAAGAATATCTCAATGATGCAGTGGCGCTGCTCAAGGAGCTGATAGCCACACCGCGTGTAAGCCGTGAGGAAACGGTAGCCGCCGACCTGCTTGAACAGAGGATGGCGCAGTGGGGACTGAACCCTCGGCGTGAAGGGAACAACGTGTGGGCTGTGTGTCCTGACTACGACGCAGAGCGCCCTACGCTGTTGCTAAATGCCCATATCGATACGGTGAAGGCTGTAGCCACTTGGACGCGTGACCCGTATGCGCCTATCACGGAAGGTGATCGTCTCTACGGGCTGGGCAGCAACGACTGTGGTGGCGGCTTGGTGACGTTGCTGATGGCGTATAGGTGGAAGGAGAAAAGTCCTCGCGCGTACAATATTATATATCTAGCCTCGTGCGAGGAGGAAGTGAGCGGCAAGGACGGTTTCACTCGTGTGTTGCCCTTGCTGCCTCCCATCAGCGTGGCCATCGTGGGCGAGCCCACAGGCATGCAGCCCGCTGTGGCCGAGAAAGGACTGATGGTCATTGACGGTTATGCCGAAGGCGTGAGCGGACATGCGGCCCGATATAAGGGGTACAAGGTGCGAGAGGGTGCTGTGAACGCTATCTACGAGGCTTTGGATGACCTGCTGTGGCTACGCGACTATCGCTTCACGAAGGAAAGTCCGTTGTTAGGTCCTACGCAGATGGTAGTGACGATGGTGGAGAGCGGCACGCAGCACAATGTCGTTCCTGACCGTATGCACTTTGTCATCGATGTGCGCACCAATGAATACTACCAAAACGAATATGTGCTTGCCTTCCTGCAGCGCCACATGAAGAGATGCCGTTTGGAGGCACGGTCCACTCGCCTGCATTCGTCGAGCATTTCGCAGGAGCATCCGTTGGTAAAGCGGTGCGTAGAGCTGGGACTGACGCCTTTCGGTTCGCCCACGCTGAGCGATCAGGCGCTGATGCCGTTCCCCTCGCTGAAGTTGGGCCCAGGCCAGTCGGAGCGTTCACACTCAGCCGACGAATTCATATGCTTGAGCGAGCTGGAGCAGGCATTAGACATCTACAAGCAGTTACTCAATTAAACACTCATAAATATATTGACTTATGAAAAAGCTTTTATTATCAATGGCAATGACAGCATTCGTCACAACAGGATTCGCACAGAAGAAACTGGTGCTTTACTATTCGGAGACAGGTACCACTAAGACCGTTGCAGAGGAGCTGCAGAAGCAGCTGGGTGCAGACATCGAGAGCATTGAGGCCATAGAACCCTATTCAGGGAACTTCCAGGAGACTATGCAACGCGGACAAAAGGAAATGCAGAGCGGGGAGATGCCTGCACTGAAGCCCTTGAAGGCGAAGTTGGCCGCCTACGATGTAATCTTCCTTGGCTATCCCATCTGGTTTGGTACCTACGCTAATCCCATCGCCACGCTCGTCAAAGAGCAGGACTTCGCCGGTAAGACCATCGTGCCTTTCTGCACCTTCGGAAGTGGCGGACTGAACACCTCGACCGAGGCACTCAAGAAAGCGCTGCCCAAGGCTAAGGTCGTAACGGGCTACGGCGTGCGTACCGCCCGTGTGAAAGCTGCGGGGAAGGAGCTCGATCGTTTCCTGAAGGAGAATGGTTATAAGCAGGGAACGGTCAGCAAGTTGCCCGAATACTCGGCTCAGCAGCCTGTGACTGAGGCTGAAAAAGCTATCTTCGATGCTGCCTGCTCTAGCTACCAATTCCCGCTGGGCACACCTGAGACCTTTGGCAAGCGTACTACTGATGACAGCATCGACTACGAGTTCAAGGTGAAGAGCCAGGGCTTTGGTGGTGGCGGTGCATCTACCTCTACCATCTACGTGACAGTCAGTAAGGAAGAAGGCGCCACGCCCGAGTTTACGGAAGTAGTCAGATAGAAGTTACCTCAGCCTGCTGAGCCACTGCTTGGGATTGAGCAACTTGTCCCAGTTCTGCAGGCGGAAGATAAGGATATGGTTAGCGCCCACCGTGCCCAGCGTTTGGTTGATACTGACATGCTGGCCGGCGGTGACGCTGACAGATGATAGGTTGCCATAGACGGAAATATAGCGGCCGTGACGCACCATCACGTAATAGCCAGAGCCTGGATTATAGATTTTACTTACTTCTCCCTCGAACACGCAACGGGCTTTGGCACCGTCCTGCCCTTCTAATTGTATGCCGTTGCTTTGCAGGGTAACGCCTGCGAGGGTGTATGAACCAAAATTGCGGATGACGCGATAGTTGCCCGTGATAGGTACAGGCAGACGACCTTTATTGTTTGCAAAACTGCCCGTCAATTGGCGGTCTGGGTCGGCAGGTGTGTAGGTGGGTGTCGTCGGAGTGGCAGGGGGATTGTTCCTGTTGTTGGTGCCTCCGGAATTTCTGCTACGCCGGTTATTGCGCTGGTTATTCTGTCCGTTGTTGGCCTGCTGCTGTGCAGCCTGTTCCTGTTCGCGACGTCGCTGTTCGGCTAATTGCCGTTGCCGTTCTTCTTCGGCCTTTCGCGCCTTCTCCAGTTCTTCGGCAATAATCTTGTCTATCTGACGGTTGATTTCTGCCTCTTCTTTCTGTTGTTCGGTGATGAGCTTCCTTACCGTTTGCTGCTCTTTCTGCAGTTCAGCCACCATTCGCTGCTGCTCAGCCTTGCGTGTCTCCATCTGCCGTAGCTGCTCCTGACTCTTCGCCAATAGTATGGCCAGCGCATTGCGGGCTTCATTCAGCTCGTTGAGTTTTGCAGTCACCTGTTCGCTCTTCTGTTTCACAGCCTCACCTTGTGCTTTCTGGTAGGTAGTGTATTCGTTCATGAAGCGCATGCGACGATACATCTGGTTGAAGTTCTGTGCACTGAGCACGAACATCATCTGGTTCTGAACGTTGCGGTTGCGATACATGTAGCGCAATGACTTGATGTAATGCTGGCGCCGTTCTTCCAGTTCTTCGTGCAGCACCGTGAGCTGTGAGTCTAATTGTGCGATATTGGTGTTCAGGGTGTCCATCTGATGGTTGAGACTGTCGATGGCTATTCTGTTGTCATCGATGTCGCTGCCAAGCGCTTCCACGTCCTGCATGCGCTTCTTCACCTGTTGCTCCAGTTCGTGTTGCCGCTGCTGGTTGGCCTGCCGTTGTTGCCGCAGTTTCTTTTGCCTTTCCTGTAGCTGCTCTTTCTGCGTAGGTCGCCGTTGCTGCTGACGGCTACGCCTTTGGGCAGGCGCAGCCAGACACAGACATAACAGTAAAAGCACTACAAAAATGTGGCGCATGGTCATCCCTCTCACTTTTAACATCTTACCTCTCACCACTCACCTCGTGCCCTTAAAGAGCCATGAAGCGTTTGAGGATCTCGTCGAAATCTACCTCGCGGTACTTGTCGCTGACGCGGGTGCGTGTTTCCCAGTCGCTGTCGTTGTTGAGGTAGTTCAGCTTGATGCCCAGCTTCACCTCCTTCGTGGGCAGGGTCAACGTAACCAGCATGTCGCTGGGGAAGAGTTTCGAACCCAAGTTCTTGAATTCGCGGTAGTCCCAGTTCAGTTGTGTGTTACCACGCATCTGGTCGCGATACTTGATATCTGCCATCTTGATGCGTCCTGTCTCTTTATTGACCAGCCAGCTGTAGAACATCTTGCTCTTGATCTTGTCGCCGTCGCCGTCTTCATAGCTGATGACGGTCTCATTGTCGTCAAGGTCGGTCGTGGTGAACTTGGCCATGGCCTCATTGTCGAGCGTCGTCTTTCCAGGCTGGAACAGTTCGTTCCAGAACAGGGCCTGCAGCGTGTTGAAGTTGATGCCGCTGTTACGTAGGAAGTCGATGTAATAATAGGGCGCTTTCAGGAACTGCTTGTTGATACGGTCCATAATAAGGACATAGTCCTGCGTGAACTCTAAGCGTGCTGCCTCTACGAATCCAAAAGCCATGAGCTGCAGGCGTATAACGTCATCACGCTTCATGTGCAGGTTACCAGTGAGCGACAGATTCTGGTCGCCGACGCTTACGGTGAATTTCAGTTTCGAGCCGACAAAGGTCGTGCTCCTTTGTACTTGGTCGTCCATCCTTGTCAGCAGGTCTTGCTGCTCAGGGTTGATGACCACGGGTTTCTCTTCCACCACCGCTTTCTTGTGAGTGTGGCAGGCTGCCAACATCAAGGGCATTGCTAATAAAGCAATCTTCAGGAATCTTACTGTCTTCATTTTCTAAAGTACTTTTTATGTTTTATCTTTCTTCTTAGCATTTTGTTCTGCGGATCTTCCACCAATGCTTTGCCCCATTGCAGCAGGGCTTTCTCGGTGTCACCGCATTGGGCATAGATATCACCGGCATGCTCGTTAATCACGGCGCCAGGTACTGAGTCATTCTGCAGAGCCTGGTCTATGTAAATCCTTGCCTCGGCGTAGCGCTCCTGCATGAACAGGATCCATGCGTAGGTGTCGAGATAGGTAGCATTCTCGGGTTCCGCTTTCACGGTGCGGTAGCTCATCTGCTCGGCCTCGTCTAGTCGTTTGTTCTGCAGACTCAGGTAGTAGGCGTAGTTGTTCAGGCAGCCTATGTTGTCAGATTTCCACACCAGGCAGGAGTCATAAGCGGCAAAAGCTTCGGCCTCATGGCCTTTCTGATGCAACAAGTCGCCCATGACAGCGTAGAAATCACTTACAATCTCGGGGATGCTCTCGTCATTAATGACGCTGATGCCGTTTCTGAAGGCTTCCAAAGCATGGTCAGTGTCCTCCTGCCTATAGTAGGCCATTCCCTGATAATAGTAGAAGGCCATCTCCTCGGGATTATATTGTCTGGCAGCCTGACAGAGGCTGATGATGCGCTGGTCGTCATTGTCCTCCCATGCCTGCTGCACCAGCCGCAATCGTGCCGATGCCTGGTCAGGAGCCAGTTGCAGTACATATTCAAAGGCTTTGGTGACGCTGTCACGCGGCATGTTGATAAGTTGCATGTAAGCGGCTTTCATCTCGGCCAGGTCGGCATTGGGCACCGGCTGGTTCAGCATCTCGTCGAAAAGGTTTAGCACGATGGTGCTGTCACCGTCGTTCTGCGCCGTCTCGATGATGATTTGGCGCATCTGGTTCACCTTGTCCTCAATCGAAGCCTCGGGATTGAGCAGGATGGCGTGATTTACCGAGTCTGCTGCTTCTTCATCGCCACGACGGATGTAGTAGTTACGCATGACCTGTTGTGCGCTTAAGTTGCCAGGCTCCTCGCTCAGTACTTGATCCAGCACGGTGCGAGCCTCCTCTTCATGCTCCGTCACCAGCAAGGTGTTGGCATAGAGTGTGCGATAGCGTAGGTCGTTAGGAAAATGTTCAGTCAGCCTTTTGGCCTCGTTCACCGCATTCTCAGCCTCGTTCAGCTCGATATACAGGCGACATTTTGTCAGCGCCGTACGTTCCGTAGGGCCGTCGGCCAGTTCCATGCGGTCCAGCACTTCAATGGCTTTGGCGTAGTCTTTCTCGTGATTGTAGAGTTGGTAGAGCGTCTCCAATAGCTCCGATCTGCTTTTATCAATGTCGTAGAGACTTTCCACTACCTCTGTGGCCTCGGCAATTTGGTCGTTGTCCAGATACGACGTAGCCAGTCGCTCCAAATAGGTCGTGTTGCGCGGCTCCAGCTCCTGGGCTTTTTGGTAGTAGGTCAGAGCCTGCTTGGCGTTATTCATCTTGGCATAGCTCTGTCCTAAGAAGAAGTAGGCCTCAGAAGCATCTGGCCGCAGCTGCTGACAACGTGTGAGTAGGTCGAAGGCTGCATCTTCATTGCCTTTCTGCATCTGGAGCATAGCTTCATGGAAGAGTACGTCATATTCCCTATACGTTTGAAGTTTAGGGTCAGTCTGTGCCGAGGCTACCAGACCGACCATCATCAAGGCAAATATTGCAAAAAGTTTATTCACAACAACTTCAAACTTCAATTTTCAACCTTCAAACTTACTTCACTCCCGTGTGCCCGTAGCCACCTGTTCCGCGCTCCGTTTCGTCGAGGTTTTCAACCTCTACGAACTGTCCTTGCTCGTGGCGTGCAATAATCATCTGTGCAATGCGCTCGCCGTCGTTGATAGTGAATTCTTCTGCCGACAAGTTGATAAGCAGTACGCCTACCTCGCCGCGGTAGTCAGCATCAATGGTGCCTGGCGAGTTCAGCACGGTGATGCCCTTCTTTAGGGCCAATCCACTACGTGGACGCACCTGTGCCTCATAACCCGGTGGTAGGGCAATAAACAGTCCTGTGGGAATGAGTTTCCGCTCCATGGGGTGTAGCACGATAGGCTCCTCTATGTTGGCCCGCAAATCCATGCCTGCACTCTGTGCCGTTGCATAGGCGGGTAGCGGCTGGTGACCGCGGTTCACTACTTGTATCTTCATTTTTCTTGTATAATGGCCATAATTCGCTGCAAAATTACGAAAAAATCCCAATAACGCGCCCATATGGTATGTTAAAAAGGGCAAACAATGGAAACGTAGTGCCTTTTTTCTTGGTGTTTATCAACAAAATGACTAATTTTGCAGGCAGAATACGAACAGAAATTATGGATTGGCATCAATTAATCTCCAATTGTCGCCTGGGACAGGAACATCGTCATCCGGTGCGTCATGATGACCGTACTGAGTTCAAGCGCGACTATGATCGCCTGATATTCTCGGCTCCCTTCCGTCGCTTGCAGAACAAGACGCAGGTGTTTCCCCTGCCAGGTAGCATCTTTGTACACAATCGTCTTACCCATTCGCTCGAAGTTGCTTCTGTGGGAATGTCTTTAGGCAGTGACATCGCGCGCCACTTGTGTGCAAAAAATCGCGATTTCATCGATGGCTTGATTCCTGAGATAGGACAGATTGTGGCTACGGCCTGTTTGGCTCACGACCTGGGTAATCCGCCTTTTGGTCATAGTGGCGAGAAAGCCATTCAGACCTTTTTCACTGAGGGTAAGGGCCTTTATCTGAAAGAACGTGTCAGTCCTGAGTTCTGGAGCGACATCACCCGCTTCGACGGCAATGCCAATGCCTTCCGTCTGCTCACCCATAGCTTCAAGGGGCGTCGCAAGGGAGGCTTTGCCATGACCTATTCCACGCTGGCCAGCATCGTGAAATACCCCTTTTCATCAGGCGTCGCCAAGAAAAATAAATTTGGCTTTTTCGCCTCCGAGCGTAGCGAATACGAGGCTGTGGCTGCCAGTTTGGGCATTCCGCAGATCGGTCCTGAGCGCTGGGCGCGCTATCCGTTGGTCTATCTCGTGGAGGCTGCAGATGACATCTGCTACGAGATAATGGATCTCGAAGATGCTTATAAGGTGAAGATTCTAACCTACGATGAAACAGCCTCATTGATGCTTAGTTTCTTCGATGAAATGGGCAGAAATCGAATCCTTCAGCGTATCAGCGACGAAGAGCTGAGCGACCCAAATGAGAAAATTCAGTATTTGCGCGCCTGTGTCATTGGCCTGTTAGAGAACGAGTGCGTGCAGACCTTCATCAATCATGAGGATGAAATCTTAGAGGGTACCTTCCAGGGTTCGCTCATCGACCATATCAGTATCATTCCCTGTGAGGCCTACAAGACTTGTGCTACCCTGTCGCGTAAGCGCATCTATAAAAGCCAACCGGTGCTCGACGTCGAGCTCTCCGGCTATCGCATCATGGCCACCCTCATGGAGCTGATGATTGAGGCTATCGAGCATCCCGAACGCTATTATTCGCAGCAGCTTATCGATCGTGTTAGCAGTCAGTATGACATTAGCAACCCCCAGTTAGAAATGCGAATCATGGCTGTCATCGACTATATCAGTGGCATGACCGATGTCTATGCCCTTGATGTCTATCAGAAAATCTGCGGCATAAGCCTGCCTATCATCTGATAAGGGTAAGTAGCGAGCACGCTTTCCACTCTTCTGAGGCTGAAATATAAAAAAAGGAAGAAAAAATTTGGTTTTCGCGCAAAAAAGTGCTACCTTTGCACCCGATTTGCACGAAAACCTTTCTTTTTGTGCTTTTTTCAGACTGGACGATGGTGTAATGGTAACACTACAGGTTTTGGTTCTGTCATTCCCGGTTCGAATCCGAGTCGTCCAACTCCCTCAAAATCAAAAAAAGCGGAAATTATTTGGTCAAATGGAAAAAAAGCAGTACCTTTGCACCCGCTTTTCGGAAATACCGATGCATTCGACGCCGTGACACTGCTCTGATTAAGGCTGTTAGCGGGGGAAGGATGTTATGAGCAACAAAACATTTTAATCACATTTATCACATTATGTATCTCGATCAAGCAAAAAAGAAGGAGATTTTTGAGCAGTACGGCCAGTCGGCTACTGACACAGGTTCAGCTGAGAGCCAGATTGCCCTGTTCACTTATCGCATCAAGCACCTCACGGAGCACCTGAAGCAGAATCACAAGGATTTTGGCACAGCCCGTTCACTGACGAAGCTGGTAGGCCGTCGTCGCAAGATGCTGAAATATCTCTATCAGAACGACATTGAGCGCTACCGCGCTATCGTAAAGGCTCTTGGCCTGCGTAAGTAAGTCGTTCATTGCACGATTACACATGCTGCTCCTCTCTGAGGGGTAGCTTTTTTTGTGATATGATGGCTATAGTATCTCCTGAAGTGGCTCCATGACGAAGGGTCTCTGGTGCATGCGAGGGTGGGGGATGATGAGGTCGGGCTCGTCAATGTGGAGATCGTCGTAGAGCAGGATGTCAATGTCGATGGGGCGGTCGTGGTATAGCTCCCCTTCAGTATCCCCAGAAGGGTGAGTGGTGAGAGGAGAGTGATTCGAAGCATGCTCGCGGCGCTTGCCTAACTGTCGCTCGATGCGTTGGGTAGTGCGCAGTAGCTGGCGTGGCGACAGGGTAGTGGTACAGCAGACGACGGCATTGAGGAACGTGTTCTCTGAGTCGAAGCCCCAGGGCTCTGACTCATGATAGGCTGACTGGCGCACAATGTGACCAATCAGCCTTTCTATTTTCTGGCATGCCGCGTCGAGTGTGGTCTTGCGGTCGCCCATATTGGAGCCGAGCCCCAGATATACCGTATGTTCTTCTTTCACTATTGGCTTTTGGCTAATGGCTAACAGCTAATGGCATCAGTCGTCCAGAAGGAGCATGGCGTCGCCGTAGCATCCGAACATAAAATTGTTCTTCAGTGCCTGGTGATAGGCTTCGATGGTGAGGTCGAAGCCACCGAAAGCGGCAGTAAGCATCATCATGGTAGATTCGGGATGGTAGAAGTTGGCGATGAGGGCATCGGCCAGACCGAACTCGTAGGGAGGGAAGATAAACTTGTTAGTCCATCCGTCGAACTCTTTCAACAGGCCGTCTGTACCTACTGACGACTCTGTGGCGCGTGCTGTGCTGACACCTACCACACAGATCTTGTTACCGTTCTGCTTGGCATCGTTCACCACTTGGCAGGCTTCAGGACCGATGATGACCTGTTCGGAGTTCATCTTGTGCTTCGTGAGGTCTTCCACCTCGATGGGATCGAAGGCACCGAGCGAGCAGTGGAGGGTGATGAAGGCATTCTGGAAGCCTCTGATCTCCATCATTTTCATCAGCTCACGGCTGAAGTGCAGACCTGAAGAGGGTGCCGTGACGGCTCCTTCGTGGCATGCGAAGATGGTTTGGAAATTCTCCATGTCATCGGCATCAGCTTCTCGACGGTCCACGATGTATCGTGGCAGCGGTGCAGAACCGAGGGAGAAGAGCTCACGCTTGAACTCGTCGTGGGGACAGTCATAGAGGAATCGCAGTGTTCGTCCGCGGCTAGTGGTGTTGTCGATGACCTCGGCCACCATAGGCCCGTCACCGTCGAAGAACAGCTTGTTACCGATGCGTATCTTGCGGGCGGGCTCTACAAGCACGTCCCAAAGGCGCAGCTCCTGATTCAGCTCGCGCAGCAGGAAGACCTCAATCTTGGCATCGGTCTTCTCCTTGGTACCGAAGAGGCGTGCAGGGAAGACGGCAGTGTCGTTGAACACGAAGGTATCGCCCTCGTGGAAGTAATCGACAATATTGCGGAAAGTCAGCGGCTCGTCGGTATCGGCACCGTTGGCATCCTTCTTGAAGAGGTCGATGGTCTGGCTCTTGCGATGCACCACCATCAGTCGGCAACGGTCGCGCTGATAGACGCGCTCAATGGTGCCGTCTTCGTTCTCAAAGACGCGGTGAGGAGGATAGAGTGCTATCTGATCCTCGGGCAGTTTGAATTTGAATTGCGATAATTTCATATTTTGTTTATTTGCTCTTTTACTTTTCTCCTTACTCCTACCTCCTTTTCTCCTTCCTCCCTTCTCCCTTTCCTCCCTCTCCTTTTGGAGAGGGGTCGGGGGAGAGGCTTCTCCTAACCACCTTTTCCATCCATTGGGGGAACTCGTCAAGCGTGAGGCACTGCTCAATGCGGACGTCGCCTACCCGGGTGCGGCAGAGGGCTGTAAGGAAGGCTCCGCTGCCCAGTGCCTGTCCAATGTCGCGAGCCAGAGCACGGATGTAGGTACCTTTGCCACAGGCCACACGAATGCTCATCTGCATCTTCTCACGATTGAAGTCAGTCAGCTCCAACTCGTCTATGCGAAGCGTTTTTGCTTTCAGCTCTACCTTTTGACCACGCCGCATCAGTTTATAGGCACGGTCGCCACCGATGCTGCATGCAGAGTATTCAGGGGGCACCTGTTGTATCTCGCCGATGAATTGTGGCAGCGTCTGTTCTATCAGCTCACGGGTGATATGTCGGGTGGGGTAGGTCATGTTCACCGTGTGCTCGCGGTCGTAGCTGGCCGTGGTGGCTCCCAACTGCAGGGTGGCGGTATATTCCTTCGAGGTTAGCTGCAGCTCTTCAATACGCTTGGTAGCCTTGCCTGTGCACAGGATGAGAACGCCCGTAGCCAAGGGGTCGAGAGTGCCGGCATGGCCCGTCTTCAGACGCTTGACGTGCAGTGCCTTTGACAGACGGGTGCGGACATAGGCCAGCGCTCCGAACGATGACATGCCGTAGGGCTTGTTGATATAGATGACTTCTCCTTCCTGAAAATCCATGCTTTGACCAGACTTTAGATCAGGCTATAGACGATGGCGATGGTACCTATGATGGCACAGTAGATGCCGAAATAGACCAGCTTGTCGCGTTTCACGATGTTAATCATCCATTTGCAGGCGAAGCAGCCGCTGACGAATGCTGCCACGAAGCCAATCAACATAGGCAGCGCATCGACGCCACCGAATGCCTCTTTGCCCGTAGCAAAGTCTTTCGCGCTGAGCAGGGCCTGTCCCAAGATGGGTGGGATGACCATGAGAAAAGAGAACTGTGCCAGTCGTTCTTTCTTGTTACCTAACAGCAGACCCGTAGCGATGGTGCTGCCCGAGCGCGACACGCCTGGCAGTACGGCTATAGCCTGTGCGATACCCATGATGAAGGCATCTTTCATGCTCAGGTGCTCCTTCTTGCGTGGACGTGCATAGTAAGTGAAGATGAGCAGGGCTGCAGTAAACAGCAGACAGCAGCCTACCAGCAGGATGTTGCCCGTAAAGAGTTCTTCAATCTGGTCTTTGAACAAAACGCCTACGATGCCCACGGGAATCATCGACACAATGATGTTGAGCACGTATTTCGTCTCCTCGTTCATCTTCCACTTAAAGAGTCCCCTCAATATCCAGTCAATCTCTTTCCACAGGATAACCAGCGTGCTCAGCACGGTGGCCACATGCAGCATCGTGTCGAATGTCAGGTTCTCCTCCATCTCTACGCCTAGGATGGCGTTGCCCAGTTCCAGATGACCGCTGCTGCTCACAGGCAGATATTCCGTCAGCCCCTGGATGATGCCCAGTATCAGTGCTTGTAACCAGTCCATGAATTATGCGTCCTGTCTTTTCGTTTTCTTGAACAGACTCTTCTTCTCAGGGTTGTGCACCACAGCATAGATCATCGAAACGAAGCCTAAGAGGCATACGATGGGTGCCAGCTTGATGCGACGGGCACTGAAGATGTCTGGGTTATAGGCCTCGTTGCTCGACGAGCCGCCAGCCATCAGCAAGAAGCCGATGATCACCACCAGCATGCCTATGCCCAACAGGATGAAATTCATCCGTCCAAATGCATAATCTTTCTTATCCATTATCTTATGTTATAATTCTTACTTCTAAATTCTAAATTCTTACTTGCCGAAGGCAACACCTCAAAATTCTAAATTCTTACTTCTCAAATCTTATACAGCTCCCCTGCTGTCATGCGCAGGAACTTGTTCACGGAGAACAACGTGCATACCAGCATGAATACCAGACCGAACACCAACACGGCAATACCTGTGATGATGACGTCGCGCCGGGTAATGAGTTCCGTCACCCCTGGCTGGTAGCGGTAGATGCTATAGACGATGCCGCTCAGTATCACGCAGGCCAACAGCGAGGCCACCAGTCCAATGATGATGCTTCGTCGCAGGAACGGCCGTCGGATGAGCGACCATTTGGCTCCCACCAGCTTCATGGTGTGGATGGTGAAGCGCCGTGAATAAACACCCAAGCGCACACTGTTTGAGATGAGCGCATAGCTCACGATGAGCAGCAGCACAGAGAGTGCCAGCAGGATGAGGCTGATGCGCTGGATATTGCGGTTCACATCGTCGATGAGGTCTGCTTGATAAGCTACATCAGTCACGCGGTTATCTTTCATCAGCCTTTCCGAGATGCTGCGCAGCGAGTCGGTATTGGCATAGGCCTCCTGCATATGCACCTCAATCTCTGCCTGGAAGGGATTCACACCAGCAAACTCCACGGGGTCGGCACCCAGTTTCTCCGTCATCACCGCCAGAGCTTCCTCCTGACTGATATATTTCACTTCACGGGCATAGGGCTGCGCCTGCAGTTCCTTCACCAGTGCCGAACCGTCGTCAATGCTGACAGTATCACCCAGCACCAGATTGATGGCCATGTTCTCGCGGACATAGGTCGAGAGGTTGCGGGCCGTGAGCACAGAAAGTACCACCAGCCCCAGGAGGATAAGTACCATCGTGGTGCTGATGCATAACGTCACGACCTGCATGCCATGATGGCGGCTGGTCATTTTTCGTCTTCTCTTCATTTGCAAAAAGGGCGTACTACACCAATTTGGGTGCAAAATTACGAAAAAAGTTGGAATGCTCCAAATTTTTTTGCAATTATTCCATCTCGTCGTCTAATCTGTTGGCCCAAAGATATTTCTTCGTCTCTCTCGCAGCTACCCCGCTGAGCAGCAACAGGGCTATCAGGTTGGGAATGGTCATCAGGGCGTTCATGCAGTCGGCAATGTTCCAGATGATGTCCAGAGTGATGATACTGCCGAAGAACAGTGCGGTGATATAAAGGATGCGATAGAACCTGTTGGTACGCCGCCCTTCAATATAGTTCACGGCACTCTCGCCATAGTAGCTCCAGCCCAGAATGGTGCTGAAGGCAAACGTCAGAATCCCGAAGGTAAGCAGCGGTGCACCCACGTATGGAATCTTGCTGAAGGCCACCTTCGTCAGCGCAGCTCCGTCGTCATAGCTGATGTCAGGATAGGCAATGATGCTGCTCACGAGCACCAAACCCGTCAGGGCGCAGATGATAACAGTATCCCAGAACGTACCTGTGCTCGACACCAAGGCCTGGCGCACGGGGTTGCGCGTCTGTGCTGCTGCTGCCACGATGGGCGCGCTACCCATACCGCTCTCATTGCTGAACAGGCCTCGGGCAATGCCATAACGGGCTGCCATCATCACCGTACTCCCTACGAAGCCACCTCCCGCAGCTGAGGGGTTGAAGGCCGACGAGACAATGAGTTTCAGGGCTGGCCACACATATTCGGCATTCATGCAGAGGATGACTACGCAACCTATCACATAGAGCGCTGCCATCACGGGTACCAGCACCGTACAGACACGTGCTATCGATTTCACACCACCCAGAATCACCACTGCTGTGAGCAGGCAGACAAACAGTCCCACCACCCACGTAGGCACGCCGAAGGTCTCATGAGCCAGCAAGGCAATGCTGTTGGCCTGTACCGTACAACCGATGCCAAACGAGGCAAGTGCCGTGAACACGGCAAAGAGAATGGCCAGCCACTTCATATTCAGACCTTTCTCCAGTGCATACATCGGACCTCCGTACATCTTTCCGTCGTTACCTTTCACCCTGTATTTCACGGCCAGCAGTCCCTCGGCATACTTGGTAGCCATACCGAAGATGCCCGTCAGCCAGCACCATAGCACGGCACCGGGACCACCCAGCGCCACAGCCGTAGCCACACCCACAATGTTACCTGTGCCTATGGTGGCGGCCAGAGCGGTGGCCAGCGCACCAAACTGACTCACATCGCCCTTCGCGTTGTCGTCTTTCTTGACGGATAGCCTGATGCCCGTCAGAAGTTTCCGTTGTGGCACACGCAGTCGGATAGTCAGAAACAGGTGCGTTCCCAACAGTAGCACAATCATCGGCCAGTCCCATAGCCACCCGCTGATTAGCAAGAAAAAATCATTAATAGCCTCCATAAATACGTCGTGGCGCAATTACGCCGCAAAGGTACGATAAACGAGCGAAGAACGAGACGAAGGAAATACTAATAATTCTTTAATTATGTTAAGGAGGAGTTAAATGGTCTGCTGCCTCCTTTTTTAAACGAGAAGCCTACAATTTTAATTTAGCGCCGTGCTAATTTCAACGAGGAGCGTGCTATTTTCATCGAGGAGCGTGCCCCCTTGTAAGGGGCGGCTATCGCTCGGCGACGAAGGAGACGCTTGCCAAAGCAAGAATGCAGGGATAAAAAACTAACAATTTCTTTTGCATTTCGCTCACTTATTTGTACCTTTGCACCCTGTTATGAGTACGATTATCTATCCATCACCTATCTTCGGA
The DNA here is from genome assembly GCA_905233825.1 of uncultured Prevotella sp. Taxonomy (GTDB): domain Bacteria; phylum Bacteroidota; class Bacteroidia; order Bacteroidales; family Bacteroidaceae; genus Prevotella. The sequence goes on from CAJOFE010000001.1 coordinate 134,225, forward strand.
CCTGTGCATAGTCGCAGACTGGGGGTGTCGTTGGGCATCAATCTGTTGCCTGCCGACGGAAAGGTGTGTTCGTTTGACTGTGTGTATTGTGAGTGTGGCTTCAACGGTGACCATCGGCCAAGCCTGCCCTTGCCCACCCGCGAGGAGGTAGCTGCTGCATTGGAAACCAAGCTACAACAGATGACCGCCGAAGGTCGCTTGCCCGATGTGCTGACCTTTGCCGGCAACGGTGAGCCGACTTGTCACCCTCACTTCGCTGAGATAATCGATGATACCATTGCCCTGCGCAACTGGTATTGCCCTGAGGCGAAGGTGTCGGTGCTGAGCAATGCCACACAGATTCATCGCCCACAGGTGCACGATGCCCTGATGAGGGTGGATAACAATATTCAGAAACTCGACACGGTGTCGGAAGAATACATCCGTCGCATCGACCGTCCGCAAGGCACCTACGATGTGCGTCAGGTCATCGAGGGCCTGAAGGCCTTCAATGGCCATGTTATCATCCAGACGATGTTCATGCAGGGCGATGCTGCCGGCAAGCCTGTCGATAACACGGGCGATGAGTACGTGCTGCCTTGGATAGAGGCCGTAAAAGAGATTAGGCCTCAGCAGGTGATGATCTACACCATCGACCGTGAAACGCCCACACAGGGACTGCAGAAGGCCAACCACGAGCAGTTGGATCGCATTGCCAGCATGGTGAAGGCGGAGGGCATACCTTGCTCGGCAAGCTATTAGGATAATTAGAAAACTAAAAAATAAAGAATGATTGTATGAGAGGGTTTAAGATAATACTGATTGTTTTTCAGTTATCGTTTTTCACTTCTTCCGCTGTGGCGCAGACAAACCACAACTTGGAGGTGGCCAAGAACTTGGAGATCCTGAACACGCTCTACAGCCAGCTGGACCTCTTCTATGTCGATACGCTCAGTCCTGGGCAGACGATGACGGCAGCTATCAAGGGGATGCTCCGTTCGTTGGACCCCTACACGGAGTACTATCCGCAGGAGCAGACGAAGGAACTGGAGATGATGCTCACGGGCAAATATGCGGGCATCGGAGCCTTGGTGAAATACCATTCTCGGTTGAAGCGCGTCGTCATCGACGAGCCTTATGAGGGAATGCCTGCTGCTGAGGTCGGCTTGAAGAAAGGCGACATTGTCCTGAGCATCGACGACTCGGTGATGACCGACAAGACGGTGAGCTATGTCAGCAGTCATCTGCGTGGCGACCCTGGCACCACCTTCATTTTGAAGGTCAAGCGTCCCTCTACCGATAAGGAGATGAACTTCAAGATCACCCGTCGTAACATCCAGATGCCTGTCCTGCCCTATTATGGCATGCGTCCTGACTCCATTGGCTATATCAACCTGAACCAGTTCACTGAGGACTGCTCGCGTGAGGTGCGTCGCGCATTCATTGATCTGAAGAAGCAGGGAGCGAAGGGTCTCGTCTTCGATCTGCGTGGCAACGGAGGCGGCAGCGAGCTGGAAGCCGTGAACATTGTGAACATCTGGGTGCCTCAGGGACAGAAGGTGGTGGAGAATCGTGGCAAGGTGCAGCAGGCCAACCGTACCTACAAGACCTATTTGGAACCCGTAGATACCGTGATGCCTATTGTGGTGCTGGTGAATGGCGAGACGGCTTCGGCCAGCGAGATTACCAGTGGTGCCATGCAGGACCTGGACCGTGCGGTCGTCATGGGTACGCGCACCTATGGAAAGGGACTGGTGCAGGTACCTCTTGACCTGCCCTATCATGCCAATGTGAAGATTACCACCTCAAAGTATTACATTCCTTCGGGGCGCTGCATTCAGGCCATCAACTACGATCGTGAGAAGGGTGCCGGCTATACGGAGCACATCCCTGACTCGCTGACGCATGTCTTCTATACCCAGAACGGGCGTGAGGTGCGCGACGGAGGAGGCATCAAACCCGATGTGGAGGTGAAGAACGACACAATGCCCAACATTGCCTACTACCTGTCTGTGGGCGGGCTAGACTCTACGGAGGTGATGTTCGACTACCTCGTTGATTACATCGACCGTCACCCCACTATTGCTCCTGCACGCGATTTCCACCTCACCGACCAGGACTGGCAGGAGTTCCGCCAGCGTGTCATTGACAGTGGTTTTACTTATGACGACATGAGCCGCAAGCAGTTCGACGAACTGGTAAAGACGGCAAAGTTCGAAGGGTTCTACGACGACTCGCGCGAGGTCTTCGATGCGCTCTCCGAGCGGCTGAAGCACGACTTAGGCACGGAGCTGGACAAACATCGCGAGGTTATCCAGCAGATGCTGGAGCTCGACATCATTGCCGCCTACTACTATCAGGGTGGCGGCATCGAGGCGGGACTGGCCTACGATAAGCAGCTTTTAGAGGCAGAACAATTGCTCAAAAAGCCAGAAGAGTATCGGAAAATACTACAAGTAGGGGGGCAGAAATGATATTTTTGCCAAAATATTTGGTGGAACGGGAAAAAATGCGTACCTTTGCACCCGTTCAGTGGAATGAGGAGCTTGACAAGAGCTCCTCATTCTTTATTAAAAGTAGTATTGATGATTACGAAAGAAACAATTAAGACGTTAGTGGAAGAGTGGCTGCAGAAGGGCGACTACTTCCTGGTGGACATTCAGATGGACGGCGACGACCGCATCGTGATTGAGATTGACTGTGCCGATGGCGTGTGGATTGAAGACTGCGCCGAATTGAGCCGTTTCCTCTCGGAGAAGCTGGGCGATGAGCTGGGCGACTACGAGCTGGAGGTGGGCAGTGCCGGACTGGGTCAGCCCTTCAAGGTGACGCAGCAGTATGTGAACCACGTGGGCGACCAGGTGGAAGTGGTTACTGCCGACGGTCAGAAGATTATTGGATTGTTGAAGCAGGTGGAAGGCCGCACCTTTGTGGTCACCACGCAGGAGAAGCAGGTGCCTGAGGGTAAGAAGCGCCCCGTGAAGGTCGATGTGGATCGTGAGTTCTCCATCGACGAGGTGAAGAGCACCCGTTATTTGTTAGCATTCAAATAAAAAACAAAATAAAGAAATGGCAATTAAGAAAGTAGCGAAGGGTCCCAGCATGTTTGAGACCTTCCAGGAATTTAAGGAAACGAAGAACATCGACCGTACCACACTGGTGAGCGTGTTGGAGGAGAGCTTCCGCAATGTGCTTGCCAAGATGTTTGGCTCGGACGAGAACTTCGACGTGATTGTGAACCCCGACAAGGGTGACTTTGAGATCCACCGCCATCGCGTCGTCGTAGAGGACGGACAGGTGGAGGACGAGAACAAGGAGATTGCCTTGAGCGAGGCCCTGAAGATTGAGCCCGATTATGAGGTGGGCGAGGAAGTGAGTGAAGCAGTCGATTTCACCAAGTTCGGTCGTCGTGCCATCCTGAACCTTCGCCAGACGCTGGCCTCGAAGATTCTGGAACTGGATCATGATGCCCTCTACCAGAAGTACAAGGACAAGGTGGGAACCATCGTCAGCGGTGAGGTTTATCAGATGTGGAAGCGCGAAGTGCTCCTCATGGACGACGAGGGCAACGAGCTACACCTGATGAAGGGCGACCAGATTCCCAATGACAACTACCACAAGGGCGAGACCGTGCGTGCACTGGTGAAAGAGGTGCAGAACGAGAACAACAATCCCCGTATCTTGCTCAGCCGCACCAGTCCTGACTTCCTGAAGCGTCTGTTGGAGGCTGAAGTGCCCGAGATTGCCGATGGCCTCATTGCCATCCGCCGGGTGGCCCGTATGCCGGGCGAGCGTGCCAAGGTGGCTGTAGAGAGCTTCGACGACCGTATCGACCCCGTGGGAGCCTGCGTGGGTGTCAAAGGTAGCCGTGTTCACGGCATCGTCCGCGAGTTAGGTAATGAGAACATCGACGTCATCAATTATACTAGCAACATACAGCTCTTCATCCAGCGTGCACTCAGCCCCGCCAAGGTGAGTAGCATCATTCTCGACCAGGAAAACCACAAGGCCGAGGTATATCTGCAGCCTGAGGAGGTGAGCCTGGCCATCGGTAAGAGCGGCATGAACATCAAGCTGGCCTCCATGCTGACGGAATACACCATCGACGTGTTCCGTGTGGTCAATGATGGCGAGACCGATGAGGATATCTACCTCGATGAGTTTGCCGATGAGGTGGATCAGTGGGTCATCGACGCCATCAAGGCCCTCGGCTACGACACCGCTAAGGAAGTGCTCAATGCTCCGCGTGAGCTGCTGATTGAGAAGGCCGACCTGGAGGAAGAGACCGTCGATCATCTGCTGGATGTGCTCCGTGCAGAGTTTGAATGATTTTCATTTTTCATTTTTAAATTATTAATTTCCAATTTCCAATTTGAAATAGATGGGTGTAAGATTAAATAAAATATTAACGGAACTGAATATAGGACTTCAAACGGCAGTTGATTTCCTGAAGAAAAAGAGTGAACTGGGCGAGATTCGCGACGATGCCACTACAAACACTAAGGTCTCCGACGAACAGTATAAAGCGCTGGTCGAGCAGTTCAGTAGTGACAAGGCTGTGAAGACACAGGCTGAGAAACTCTTCCCCAAGAAAAAGGAGAGGAAGCCTGAGCCACCGGCCATCACCAAGACAGAGGAGGAGATGCAGCAGCGCCAGCAGTTCAAGCCCTTAGGCAAGATCGACTTGGGCAGCTTGAATAAGCCCAAGCCTGCAGCGCAGCCATCTGTCAGCCCTGAAAAGAAAGAGGAACCGAAGGTTGCTGCCGTAAACCCGGTTCAGAAGAAGGAAGCCGCTCCCGAGCCTGTCAAGGAGCCTGTTGCTCCTGTCGTTAAGGAAGAGCCGAAAGAGGTGAAGCCCGAGCCACAGCCCATGATGGCGAAACCGCAGCCTGAGAAGCCTGCGCCCCAGCCCGTGGTGGAGGAACAGCCCGAGGAACCTGAGGAACAGTCTTCAGCACAGAGTAATATCTATACGCTGAAGAGCGAGGAGAAGATGGCTCCTAAAGTGAATGTATTGGGAAAGATCGACCTCTCGTCCATCAACCAGAGCACCCGTCCGAAGAAAAAGTCGAAAGAGGAGAAGCGCAAGCAGCGCGAAGAGAAGGCTGCACAGATGCATGCCAGCACGCAGACTGGCGAGAAGCGTAAGCGTGAGCGCATCCGTGGCGGAAAGGTCGATATTGAGGAGGCTGGCAAGACTGCAGCTAACCAGCAGCAGAACCAGCAGAATGGCAAGAAAAAGAATAAAGGCGGCAATCAGAACTTCAACGACCAGCCCATGCAGGGTGGTAAGAAGAAGAAGGACAAGAACCGCATACCTGTGAAGCCCTTGGAGGCAAACGAGGAAGATGTGGCACGTCAGGTCAAGGAGACGCTGGCACGCCTCACATCGAAGACTACACAGAACAAAAAGGGTGCCAAATACCGTAAGGAGAAGCGCGATGCCGTGGCCGAGCGTATGAGCGAGGAGATGGCTGCTGAGGCAGCACAGAGCAAGACGCTGAAGCTCACGGAGTTCGTCACCGTTTCCGAGCTGGCCACCATGATGAACGTTCCTGTCGTCAAGGTCATCGGTACCTGCATGAGCATTGGCATCATGGTGTCTATCAACCAGCGCCTCGATGCTGAGACCATCAACATCGTGGCTGATGAGTTTGGTTTTAAGACCGAGTATGTCAGTGCAGAAGTGCAGAATGCCATCCACGAGGAGGAGGACGATGAAAACGACCTGAAGCCCCGTGCACCTATCGTGACTGTGATGGGACATGTCGATCATGGTAAGACATCATTGCTCGACTATATCCGCAATACCAACGTGATTGCAGGCGAGGCCGGCGGCATTACCCAGCATATCGGTGCCTATAATGTCACCCTTCCTGACGGACGACAGATTACCTTCCTCGACACCCCTGGTCACGAGGCTTTCACCGCCATGCGTGCCCGTGGTGCACAGGTCACGGATATTGCCATCATCATCGTCGCTGCCGACGACTCGGTGATGCCTACCACCAAGGAGGCCATCGCCCATGCTCAGGCTGCTAATGTGCCGATGGTGTTCGCCATCAACAAGATTGATAAGCCGGGTGCCAATCCCGATAAGATTCGTGAAGACCTGGCCAACATGAATCTGCTCGTTGAGGAGTGGGGCGGCAAGTATCAGTGTCAGGAAATCAGCGCCAAGAAAGGTATCGGCGTGGAAGACCTGCTGGAGAAAGTGCTGCTCGAGGCAGAGATGCTCGACCTGAAGGCCAATCCCAACCGCAAGGCTGCCGGTTCCATCATCGAGAGTTCGCTCGACAAGGGTCGTGGTTATGTCAGCACGGTGCTTGTCAGCAACGGTACGCTGAAAGTGGGCGACGTGGTGATTGCTGGCTCGAGTCATGGTAAGATCAAGGCCATGTTCAACGAGCGTAATGAGCGCATACAGGAAGCCAAACCCGCACAGCCTGCTATCATCCTCGGCCTGAATGGCGCACCGACAGCCGGCGACGCCTTCAACGTGATGGACAGCGAGCAGGAAGCTCGTGAGATTGCCAACAAGCGCGAACAGCTGCAGCGTGAGCAGGGACTGCGCACACAGCGCACCATCGGTCTCGACGACATCAGCCACCGTATCGCCTTGGGCGAGTTCCACGAGCTGAACATCGTTGTCAAGGGCGATACCGACGGTTCTATCGAGGCACTCAGCGACTCGTTCATCAAGCTTTCTACCGAGAAGGTGCAGGTCAATGTCATTGCCAAGGCTGTGGGTCAGATCAGCGAGAACGATGTCATGCTGGCATCAGCATCGAAGGCTGTCATCATCGGCTTCCAGGTGCGTCCCTCATCGGCAGCACGCAAGCTGGCCGACACCGAGGGTGTCGAAATCAATACCTACTCCATCATCTACGATGCCATCGAGGATGTGCGCTCCACCATGGAGGGTATGCTCGACAAGGTCATCAAGGAGGAAGTTACTGCTCAGGTGGAGGTACGCGAGGTGTTCAAGATTTCGAAGATTGGTACCGTTGCCGGTGCTATGGTCGTCGAAGGCAAGGTGCACCGCAGCGACAAGGCCCGTCTGGTGCGCGACGGCATCGTGGTCTTTACTGGTGCCATCAACGCCCTCAAGCGTTACAAGGACGACGTCAAGGAGGTGGCCACCAACTTCGAGTGTGGTATCTCACTGGTGAACTTCAACGATATTCAGCAGGGCGATATCATCGAGACCTTCCAGGAGATAGAGGTACAGCAGAAGCTGTAGTCCTTTGTGTCCGAAAAGATGAACAGAAGCAGAGAGATATATCAAGTGACGCTGGCTGGAGGAGCAGTAAACGTAGTGTTGCTGCTCTTCAAGTTCATAGCAGGCATTGTGGGACATAGTGCCGCCATGGTGGCGGATGCCGTCCACTCGCTGTCTGACTTCGTCACCGATGTCATCGTATTGGTATTTGTCCACATCAGCAACAAGCCGAAGGACAAGTCCCACGACTATGGTCACGGCAAGTATGAGACGCTGGCCATGACGATAATAGGACTGGCATTACTGGCAGTAGCCATCGGAATCGTCTATGGCGGTGTGACGAAGATCGTGCTTTGGGCAAATGGCGCGCAGCTGGAGGCACCAGGACTGCTGGCCCTGTGGGCAGCGCTCCTGTCAGTAGTGCTGAAGGAAGCCATCTATCGCTACTCCATGATCAAGGCTCGCCAGCTGAAATCACAGGCCGTAGAAGCCAATGCCTGGCATCATCGCAGCGACGCTTTGTCGTCAATAGGCACCTCTGTGGGTATCGGCGGTGCCATTTTCTTTGGCCAGCGCTGGACGGTGCTCGACCCCGTAGCGTCAGTCATTGTGGGCGTGTTCATCGTGAAAGTGGCTATCGACTTGTTGCGCGATGGTATTGGCGACCTGATGGAACAGTCGCTGCCCGACGAGGTGGAGGAGGAGATACTGCATCTGGTGGAGTCGCTGCCCGGCGTGGTAGAGCCTCACGACCTCCGCACCCGCCGGCTGGGCAATCACTATGCCATAGAGCTGCACATCCTCATGGATGGCGACATCACCCTGCGCGAGGCTCACGATAAGGCCTCAGAGGTGGAAGCATTGCTAAAAGAGCACTATGGGAACGACACCCACATCGCCGTACATGTGGAGCCGAAGGAGATAAGGCAAAGGAGAGGGGAGTAAAGGAGAAAGGAGTAAGGAGTAAAGGAGAATTCATGGCAGAAGAGAAAAACGAATATGTGAAGAAGGTGGCGGAGCAGAAATACGAGTTCGGCTTTACCACCGATGTGCATACGGAGATCATCCCTGTGGGACTCAACGAGGATGTTGTCAGGCTCATCTCGCAGAAGAAGGGTGAGCCTCAGTGGATGCTCGATTTCCGCCTGCGCGCCTTCCGCTACTGGCAGGAGCAGACAGCACCTACCTGGGGCCATGTGCACGTGCCGCCTATCGACTATCAGGCCATCAGCTACTATGCAGCACCAGCCTCCCCCGACCCCTCCAAAGGGAGGGGTGAAGTGGATCCTGAGCTGATGAAAACCTTCGATAAGCTCGGCATCCCCCTCGAAGAACGCCTCGCCCTCAGCGGCAACACGGCTGTCGATGCCATCATGGACTCTGTCAGTGTCAAGACCACGTTCAAGGAGAAGCTGCGCGAAAAAGGCGTCATCTTCTGCTCCATCGGCGATGCCATCAAGGAGCATGGCGAGCTGGTGCGCCAGTATCTGGGCACCGTCGTTCCCTACAAGGATAATTTCTATGCCGCCCTGAACTCTGCCGTCTTCTCCGATGGCTCCTTCGTCTATATCCCCAAGGGCGTGCGCTGTCCGATGGAGCTGAGCAGCTATTTTCGCATCAACGCCCGTAATACGGGACAGTTTGAGCGCACGCTCATCATTGCCGACGACGATGCCTACGTCTCTTATCTCGAGGGCTGTACGGCACCGATGCGCGACGAGAACCAGCTGCATGCTGCCATTGTCGAGATCATCGTGATGAACCGTGCTGAGGTGAAATATTCTACCGTGCAGAACTGGTATCCTGGCGATGAGAACGGCAAGGGTGGTGTGCTGAACCTCGTGACGAAGCGTGGCGACCTGCGGGGAACCGACTCCAAGCTATCATGGACGCAGGTGGAGACGGGTAGCGCCATCACCTGGAAATATCCCTCGTGCATCCTGCGTGGTAATAACTCGCAGGCTGAGTTCTACAGCGTGGCGGTGACGAACAACTACCAGGAGGCCGACACGGGCACGAAGATGATCCATCTGGGGCGCAACACGAAGAGCACCATCATCTCGAAGGGCATCTCCGCAGGCCATTCGCAGAACTCCTATCGCGGACTGGTGCGTGCTGCTGCTACGGCAGAGAATGCGCGCAACTACTCCTCGTGCGACTCCCTGCTGTTGGGCAGCAACTGTGGCGCACATACCTTCCCTTATATGGATGTCCACAACCCTACGGCCATCTTCGAGCACGAGGCGACCACCTCGAAAATCTCCGAAGACCAACTCTTCTACTGCAACCAGCGAGGCATTCCCACCGAGCAGGCCGTAGGTCTCATCGTAAATGGCTATGCCAAGGAGGTGCTGCAGAAGCTCCCCATGGAGTTCGCAGTCGAGGCCCAGAAGCTACTCTCCGTCTCGCTCGAAGGTACGGTAGGCTGATATAAGCCCCCTGAGTCAGGGGGTTGGGGGTCTGAACAGGCGCAGATTCCTCAATAGTTAAGTAATAACAAATGGTCTGATTTCGCTTGTTCAGACCCCCAACCCCCTAACTTAGGGGGCTCGAATATGCTTGAGGTACGAAACTTACATGCTCGCATTGGCGAGAAGGAGATATTGAAGGGCATCTCCCTGGTCATCAACGACGGCGAGACCCACGCTATCATGGGGCCTAACGGTTCAGGTAAATCAACGCTGAGCGCCGTCCTCGTGGGCAATCCGCTCTACGAGGTGACCGAGGGCGAAGCCTGGTTCAACGGCAAAAACCTCTTGGAGATGAAGCCCGAGGAGCGCGCCCACGAGGGACTCTTTCTCTCGTTCCAGTACCCTGTGGAGATTCCCGGCGTGTCGATGACCAACTTCATGAAGGCGGCCATCAACGAGAAGCGCAAGGCGCAGGGCCTGGAGCCGATGAACGCTGCCGAGTTCCTGAAGCTGATGCGCGAGAAGCGGAAGATCGTGGAGCTCGATGCCAAGCTGGCCAACCGTTCCGTGAACGAGGGCTTCAGCGGAGGCGAGAAGAAGCGCAACGAAATCTTCCAGATGGCAATGCTCGAACCGAAGCTCTCCATCCTCGACGAGACAGATTCTGGCCTCGATGTCGATGCCATGCGCATCGTGGCTGAGGGCGTGAACAAGCTGCAGCGTCCTGACACCTCGTGCATCGTCATCACCCACTACGACCGTCTCTTGGAGATGATCCGTCCCCAGTTCGTCCACGTGCTCTATCAGGGCCGCATCGTCAAGACCGGTGGCCCCGAGCTGGCGAAGGAGATACAGGAGCACGGCTATGCAAGCCTCACCCCCATCCCCTCTCCGACTGGCGAGGGGAGTAATAACCCTGAAAGCGAATAGATGGAAATGGAGCAAGAAAAGCGGCAAAACGTTTCCCCCCTCCCTCACAGGGAGGGGCAGGAGGAGGGGCTTCAGGAGGAGGGTCTGGGGAGGCTTCAGTATATTGAACTCTATGCGCAATGTCGCCAGTTGATTTGCGAGCATAGTTGCGACGTGATGAACGCCGTTCGCGACCAGGCCTTCGAGGACTTCAAGGCGCAGCCGTTCCCTTCCCTTCATAAGGGTGGGGTAACTCTTGAGCGCTACAAATATACCGACATGCAGAAGCTCTTCGCTCCTGACTATGGCCTCAACCTCAATCGCCTTGAGATTCCTGTCGATCCCTACGAGGCTTTCCGTTGCGACGTGCCCAACCTCTCCACGAATCTCTATTTCGTCATCAACGACAGTCCCCTTTTGACCTCTCCTGTAGGGGACGAACAATCACATCATCCAAAAGGTCGTCTGCCCGAGGGCGTCATCATTGGCAACCTCTCCTCCCTTGCGGGGGAAGCTGGGAGAGGGCTGTATGCTCGCCTCGCTAAGACATCCGACGATGTCGTCACAGCCCTCAACACCATGCTGGCGCAGGATGCCCTCTTCGTCTATGTGCCCAAGAACGTGAAGGTCGATCGCGCCATCCAAGTAATCAACATTTTGAAGGCTCCCTCCCTACGGGGGAGGGCGGGGGGAGAGGCTTTTATGGTCAACCGTCGCGTCCTCATCGTCCTCGAAGAAGGCGCCGAGCTGAAGATGCTCTTCTGCGACCATACGGCTGACGACAGGCATTTCCTGGCTACGCAGGTCATCGAGGCTTACGTGGGCGAGAATGCATCCCTCGACCTCTACTGCCTGGAGGAGACCCATTACAAGAATGTGCGTGTCAGCAACGTCTATATCGACCAGCAGGCCAACAGTCGCGTAAACCATAATGTCATCACCCTGCACAACGGCATCACCCGCAACAAGCTCGACCTCACGCTCTCTGGCGAGGGCGCCGAGTGCCAGTGCTACGGCTGTGTCATTGCCGACAAGCAGCAGCATGTCGATAACAACACGCTCATCACCCACCGCGTGCCCCATTGCACCTCCAACGAGCTTTACAAATATGTGCTCGACGATAAATCGACAGGTGCTTTTGCAGGACGCGTCCTCGTAGAGCACGGGGCTCAGAAGACTGTCTCGCAAATGACCAACCAGAACCTCACGGCTACCCGTGAGGCCCGCATGTACACCCAGCCCATGCTCGAGATCTATGCCGACGATGTGAAGTGTGCCCACGGCTCTACCGTTGGTCAGCTCAACGATGCCGCCCTCTTCTACATGCGCCAGCGAGGCATCAGCGAACGCGAGGCCCGCATCCTCCTCCAGCAGGCTTTCATCAACGAGGTCATCGACAAGATGCAGCTCCAGCCCCTCCGCGACCGTCTCCACTACCTTGTGGAGAAGCGTTTCCGTGGCGAGCTGAACAAATGCGTAGGCTGTAAGCTCTGCAAATAAAAAGGATTCAAAGGAGGTTCACCACCTCGTCGCACAGCTCACAGACGGTGGGACGATGGGTAATGAAAATCATGGTTTTCTTGGGATAGGCAGCGAACAGGCGGCGATAAAGTTCACGCTCCGTCTGTTCGTCGAGTGAAGCACTGATCTCGTCTAACAGCATGATATTGCCCGGCCTCAGCAGGCCACGGGCAATGGCGATGCGCTGTGCCTGTCCCTCGCTCAACCCTCCGCCACGCTCTCCGCACTCAGCATCCATACCGTCGGGCAGGCTGAGCACAAAGTCGGCCATCGCCGTATGAAGCACCTGCCGCAGCTCGTCGTCAGTAGCCTCGGGCTTCGCCAGCATCAGGTTATAGCGGATGCTGCCGCTCATCAGCGTGTTGCCCTGTGGCACGAAGACGAAGTTCGTACGGGTATGTTCACTCACAGTCTGCTCAGCGCTGGCGTTGAAGATACTCATAGAGCCCTGGTCAGGCTTGATAAGCCCCAGCAGCAGACGGAACATCGTGGTCTTGCCGGCTCCTGTGTGGCCCATCAGGGCCGTCTTGCTGCCAGGAGCAAACTGATGGGAGAAATGCGATAGTATCTCGCGGTCGCCGGAGGCATAGCGGAAACTCACATCCTGAAGCCTCAGCCCCAACTGCCCTTCCATCATGCAGCTGTTGTCGTGACGTTCTTCCTCAGCCTCCAGATGCTCCATCTCCTCTAAGCGGTCAATGCTGGTCGTGGCCTGCAGTATCTGGGGCAGCATGTTGATAGCCTGAAGGATAGGATGCTGTATCTGGTTCACCAGCTGCAGGAACGAGGTCATCACGCCGAAGGTGATGAGGCCGGCCCTCAGTTGTAGCGCACCCCAGATAAACGCGATGATATAGCCTAAGCTGAAGCTTACCGCAATGACCGAGCGGAACAGCACCGTAAAGCGTGCGCGACGGTTAATCTTACCTCTCAGGTCGTGCTGCATGTCGTCCAGCCTCCCCGTCATCCAGTCGCCGCTCTCCATCGTGCGCAGCACGGCGCTGTGCTCCATCGTTTCCTGAACCAGCATCTGGATGACGCTCTCCTGCTTGCGGATGTCCATCGTCATCTTGCGTATCTTCAGCGCCACTAACTTGCCTACGACGATAAACACGGGCGTGAGCAACAGCAACAGCCACGCCAACCGGGCATCCATCGACCTCATGAGCAGGAATGCGCCTGTCAGCTGGGCGATGGTGACACAGAGGTCGGGGATGACGGTTGTAGCGGCTGAGCTTACTGTACTGATATCTTTCTCAAGGCGCGAGGTGACGTCGCCCGAGTGCATGTCTTGCTGGTCGAACATCTGGCGGCGCAGCAGGTGACTGAAGATGCGCAGGCGGATGGCGGTGGTCTGCACGGCCTCGGCCTTCACAGCCAAGTAGTAGTAGGCTTGACGACAGGCGATAGTGCCCAGCACCACAGCCACCAGCAGGGCGATCATCAGCGCGATGTCACGCGTGTCGCCCGTCCACACCGTCTTGTCGATGAACAGCTTGCAGAGCCACACCATCAGCAGCCCGAGCGACACGCGCCCGATGCCCGCCAGGATACGCACCAGCATGTTCATCCTGATGCCCCTCGTGTTACGCCACAGCCATACTACATATTTCATGTTAGAATTTAGATTTTAGAATTTAGAGGTGTTGCCTTTGGCAATCCCTCTTAACTCTTAATTGGCTAAAACCAACCCTTCCTCCTTCCATCTCCCAGTCAGCGTCTCGGCATCCTTGAGCGCCTGCTCACGGCTCACCTCATACACCTCTGTCAGGGTGTCGGCCAACTGCTCCACGGTGAAGTCACCCAGCTCCTCAGCTTTCTCCCACAGCAAGGCTGCCGTGTCGTTCAGGCTGATCAGCTTGCCGAAATTCACAGTCTCAAGGCCTTCGCCCACGATGACTTTCTCGCCGCACACTTCGCGCAGCACAAATCCTTTCTTCAGTTTCATTTTGCTTGTTATATATGAATGTTCAGTTTCAAGAATGTTCTTCTGTATAGGGCCAGCAGCCAGCGCCTCACGGGCTTCACCTTCCACCACAGGCGCGAGCATCGCTGTCTCGTCTTCGTGTAGAGGTATCGGCGTTTGCCGTTCGGGGCTACGACATATTCTGCCACTCCAGTCACCTCTTCCTGTTGGCAATGCTCCACTTTGTCGATGCTGTTCCCATCACCCATCAGGCTCACCTTCCCGCCGTCGATGCCGATGATACGGTGCACCACATAGCGTGTGCCGTTCACCCACGCCAGCACTACGTCGCCCACCTTCAACGGCTCCTGAGGACTCACCAGTTCCACGCTCTCCTTGCCGCCGATGATAAACGGATGCATGCTACTGCCTTTCACGGGCAGCACCACGCGCCGTCCTTCCTTCAGCATCGCTATCGTCTCCTCAATCAGCGTGTCACCTTCCAGTGTCCTCACAATATCTTTCACTTCGTTTCAGAATTCTCCTTACTCCCCTCCTTTAAAGGAGGGGTTGCCCGTAGGGCGGGGTGGTTTATATACTGGTTGTCGCTACCCTTTCGCTACCACCCTTTGCCCCTCCTCCCCGGAGGAGGGGAGTCCCCCCTCTCCCTCTGGAGAGGGGTCGGGGGAGAGGCTTTTGTAGCACACCCTCGCTGCTTCCTCATCCGGCAGACAGTCTAAGTGCCACATCGAGGCATTCGCCACCAACAGGCTCTCCGTCTCATGCAGCCCCTCAGCCAACCGCTTGTCCCATCGCTTCCCCGAGATAGAGATCATCAGGGCGGCGTAGGCCTCCAGAGGCTTCATCCTACGAATCACGTTCCGGGGTGCCTGGTCCAGCATGACGATAGCCCCCAACGGATAGCTCACGTTACGGTAGCAGGGCGTCTTGCCGCTCCACGGCGAGCCAAAGACGCGGATACTCCCGTCGTCGAAGATCCTCACCACAGGGTTGTCGTCGTTCATCAGTTCCGTCCCCTCAATATGCTCCAGCCACAGCCTGGAGTGCGTGCTCTTCCCCGTACCGCTGGGGCCTAAGAACATATATGCCTTCCCCTCGTGGCTCACCACCGACGAGTGGAACAGCGCCGTATGCCTCCCTGCTGTGGTCAGGGCATACAACACCATCATCGCATTATTGATGCCAAACAGGTTGTTATCCTTCGCAAACACCTCTCCCTGGCTATAGTCTGTGCTACAGACCAGCACCGCTTTCAGTTGTTCACGGTGGAAAAACAGAAAGCAGGGGCGCTCGCCTATGTGTCCGGCCTGTATAGCCTGTCCTTCGTCATCCTGTTGCATTTCCATGCTGAAGCCGTCTGTGTCTATCGGCGTGTCGCTCATTTTCAGGCGAAACACGGTGTCCTCTGTCGGGTCGGTACCAAACGGCTCATACTGTCTGAGACTGAACACGATGTTCTCGTCGCTTCCCGTCTCTAAGGCAAACACATGGTCTGCCACCTTATAATATAGTTCCTTCATACAACCTTCCTGCTGTTTTCGCGCCGCAAAGGTACCAAAAAAGTATTTAATTACCAAATATATTTAGCAATTCATATCGATTATTGCAGTTTTTTGTCTTTGTTTTAGGCAAGGATGAACGCGAATTACACGAATTAATTTCTTTCCGTTTAGCAGTTCCCCTTCCCCTTTGGGGAGGGGTTAGGGGAGAGGCTGTAGGGGAGAGGCTTCCCCCTTCCCCTTTGGGGAGGGGTTAGGGGAGAGGCTGTAGGGGTGAGGCTTTCCCCCTTCCCCTTTGGGGAGGGGTTAGGGGAGAGGCTGTAGGGGTGAGGCTTTCCCCCTTCCCCTTTGGGGAGGGGCAAGGGGAGAGGCTGTTGGGAGAGGCTGTAGGGGCTTTTTATCTAATGATAATTTTCCTCCCTTGATGTATATACACGCCCCTTGTCGTGGGCTCCTCATTCAGGCGGATGCCCGTGAGGGTGTACCAGGCGTTGTCCTGCGAGGTCTTCGTGCTGAACTCACCCGTGTTGAAGGTGGCAGCATCGATGGTGGTCGTCGTGCCGTCGGGCTCCCTGATGATGATCTTGGGCGCTGAGGTCACCGTGTTCTCTGAGAAGTCCACGTAGCAGCGCAGCGGCTTCAGCGGTACGGGATTCTCCTCCGTCCAGAGGGTGGCATCGTACCACTTTCCCTTCGACATATACCAGAACTTCTCACCGTAGAAGGTGACGGGGCTGAAGGTGCTGATGAAGCGGTTGCCGCTGATGTCGGTCTCGGTATATGAGGCCTCCACCTGCTTTACCTCCATGTCCTTGAACGTGACCTTGTTGAAGTTCGTCGGTGTGCGCTTCAATTTGCCCACGTTGATGATGAACGGGGTGCCGGCGGCGATGGTGCCGCTGGCGGTAGGCTCGAAGTGGATGTTGCCGTCCTCGTCGCTATTTACATCTAACAGGTCCACGACAATCGTTCCGAGGTATTTCGTAAACTGGGCAGGCCTGATGTCGAAGGGCAGGCAGAGCACGTTCCAGCTGTCCAGGTTGATGGGACGGTCGCTGAACGTGACGTTATAGGTTCCGCCAGCCTCTGCAGCCTCGTTGATGATGGGCACCAGGTCCTGCGTGTCATCCAGCGTCAGCGTCTCCTGAGCCTGCGTGCCGAGCGTGCAGCCCAGCATCATCGCCAGTGTGAGTAGGGTCTTCTTCATATTCTGTAATAACTAAAGACCGAAGGAGCTGTCTCCTCCGGTCTTATGATAAAGTTGATTAATCGGGAATATCGATTTCAGGATCGCCAGAACCGTCATGTATGGGCTCTTCATCACTTGCGCAAAGCATCTTGAGATACTTCAGCTCGATGGTCTCCATCTCGGGAGACAGGTACTCAATCTTTTTCATTTTCTTACTTTCTCTTCTCATGTCGGGCATGAGCAAGTTCTGCTTAATCACAAGTTACTTAATGACAACCTTCTGGCCATTGTTGATGTAAACACCCTTACGTGTAGGAGCATCGTTGAGCTTCTTACCGTCGATGGTGTACCAGCCCTCACCGTTGATCATGTTGTTGAACTCAACAGCGTCGATGGCGGTCAGCGTGCCGTCGCCCTCCTCGATGATGATACGAGCACCAGCGGGGTTCACGATCTCAGCATAAGCACGGAACGGCTTCAGGCTTACAGGCTTAGAAGAGGTGTAATTCTTGGCATCCTTCCATACGCCCTTAGACATGTACCAGTACTGCTGGCCATAGAATGTGGTTTCCTTCTGGAAGGTACCCCAGAACTTGTTGCCGGCTGCGTCTTCCACGTTAGTGTTCTCACCGTCGGTCTCCTCAATGTTCACATTGGAGAAGAATACCTTGTTGAAGTTATCCTTGGCACCGTCAGCCTCCTCAGAAGTGGGCTTGAAGATGAACGGCTCACCTGCGGGGATAATACCGGAAGTGACAACCTTGAAGTGAACCTCATTGTCGATAGCGTTAGCCTCGTTCAGACGGTCAACAATTGCATATCCGAATGCATCGCTGATCTGGCCGGGAGTAACGTCGAACGGCAGAACCATTACGTTCCAAGTGTCCTGGTTGACCTTGCGGTCGCTGAAGCTAACGGTAACGCCTTCCTTCAGAACATCATTCGTGAACGTCTCAGCGTCAGAGAGTATGATAGGATCGGCAGGAACAACGATGAGCTTACCGGTCACTTCGTCCCAACCCTTGTACTTGGTAGCAGCATCGCCAGTAGCGACGATGACAAGACCGTCTGCGTATGTACCGGGATCAGCAACGATTATACCGCTCATGTCCTGATAATCCTCAGCTACGTCAAGAGAGAAGTTAGCCTGATCAGCCTCGGCAATACCTTCGACCTTGAAGGGAGCCGGATCAATGGCTGCGATGAATGCCTCAACATCCTCACCAACCTTCATTGTCAGGTCGTCGATGGTCACCTTAACCTTGATGGTGTAGATAGAAGGCAGCGGGCTCAGCGTGTAGTTCTGAGCAGCAGGAACCTCCTCGTTAGCAAGTGCGAGTGTGAACTGGTAATCGCCAGCCATGATGACCTCCTCGTCTGCAAATACAGCTGTCAGCTTCTCAACGTCAATCACGTCCACGGTATCATCACCAATCAGACCGGCAACAGACAGATCCTCAGAGGTAATAGTAACCTCAGCAGGCTTGCCGTCGTAAACCTTCGACTGTGCGTCGAGAGAAATCTTCAGAGTAGCAGGAGTAATCGTGAAGACACCCACACCAACACCGAATGAAACATCGTAGTTCTTCAATACTGCTGCATCCTCATCGCCAGACAAGTTGACATCGTATTTACCGACATTCTTACCCTCAGCGCGGGTCAGAACGGTTGCTGCGATAATAGCATCAACGTCAGCTGCAGGAATCTCATACTTCTCGTCAGCAGTTACGATCATCACGTTGTCAGCGGTAGCTTTGAGCTCGGGCTCTTCAGCGCCATAGACCTTCGTGAACTCACCTTCAGGAATTTCATAATCGGCATTCCATGTTACTGCAATCGAAGGAGCAGTAATCGTGAACTTAGCAACCTTGTCGCTTGCGAGAACCTTGTAGTTGGTTGAAACGAACTTCGCGGGATCGAGAACGATGGTGTATGTATCAACGTTTGCGCTCTCATTGCCGTCCTTGTCAACAGCCTTGATTGCACCATCTCCAGGAACGATAGCGTCCTCAGGCTCGCCAGTCAGCAGACCGTCGTAAGTGATGGCAACCTCTGTATCGCCAAGACCGGCAACACCGTCGTAAACCTTAGTTGCATCGGCAGCCTTTGCGATAACCTCAAGCTTCTTGATCTCGTAGGTTGCGCTTACATTTGTACCAGCATAGTTGCCCTTACCGGTGTAGTTGATCTTATACTCACCAGCATTGGTCCAAGTTTCGTCATCGGTAGGATAAACTACTTCTACAACATAATCCTTATCTGCACCCTCTGTCAGGCCTGCGATAGCGTAGTTAGGCTTCTGAGGCTGACCGTTGTAATCAACGGCAGCGATCTCGGGAGCTTCGAACGAAGCAGGCAGAATAATGATAGTGCGATTGACAGCACCCTGGTAGTTACCCTTGGCAGTGAATTCGATTAAGTACTCACCTACATTCTTAAGCTCGGTACCAGTGTACTCTTCGTACGCCTCATCATCATCGTTCCACTTATAGATGGCCTTGGTGTAGTCAGTTCCCTCAGTGAGAGTAACTAATGTTTCCTCTTCACCCTTTACAACCTTATCCTTAACACTCAGGTCAGCAGGCATATAGTCTGGGCCATAAATGCCATCTACTTCCTCGTTAGGAATATTCTCGAATGCAAGAACAGGATTCCAGTTCCTAGCAACCATAGTAGCTGTGAGCTCTACAGGACCAAAGTCCTTGTGGTTGGCATCGCCTTCAACCATGTACCAAACAGACTTCTTACCCTCAGCATCAAAGTCGCTGACCTTTGTTGCCTGAGGAACAGCCTCAGAATAAGTACCGTCCTTAGCAGTTGCGAACTTGATGGTACCGATAGGCGTAGCCTCTTCGTCGCCAGCCCAGAGATAAGTAGTAGTTACCTCGTAGCTGTCCTCCTCAATGAGATCCTGAGCCTCGCCAGTGAATATCAGGGCAGCAGCTACAGGCTCTATGAAGTCAGCATCTTCGATGGGAGCCTTGTTGATCAGAACCTCGCCATTGCCAGTCCAGTTGATCTTGTAGTTATGAACTACCTCATTGCCTTCTTTGTCCTTATTCCACTCAACGTTCAGCTTCTTGAAGGGGTGAGGACCGGCATCGATGAAGTTGTTCTCCTCGGTAACAGGCAGAGAGAGTGTGAACGGAGGATTGTAGAAGTCTACACCCTGCAGTGAACTACCGAAGAATGAGTAAGCCTCTTCAACTTCCTTGTCAGTGCAAGGTTCGCCAGTCCAATCCTTCTCCACGTTGCCCATCATAATGGTGAGGCTGACAGGGAGAATCTTAACTGTAGTCGTTGGGACATCAGTATATTCATTGAAGTTGGGAGAAGAAGCCTCGAACTTGGTGTAAACCGTGTACTCACCAGCGTCGTAGCCCTTAGGAAGATCTGTGCTCCAGCTTCCGTCCTCACCTGTCAGACTGTACCAGAAGGTACCCTCTACGATGCTGCCGTCCTTAATGGTTGCAGCCTTGATGAGAGTCTGGTCCTCAGCCTTGTAAGTCAGGTTGTTTGGCGTAGCAGCAACGAGATCCTCAGCAGTTACTGTAGCAGGATTGATGGTGAAGGTAATTTCCTTCGTATTTGTCTTGCCAGTCTCTGTGTCAACCTGAGCGTAGTTGCCCTTACCTGTTACGACGATGGTATATTCACCAACATTCTTGAACTCAGCCGAAGGCTTGAAGGACAGTGTAAAGTCAACAGTGCGCTCAAGGCCTGTTGCATCCTTAATAGCATCGCCGATAGCAGGCTTGCCGGGGTTCTGATCCAGAGCGTTGTAAGTCACTTCGTAATCATCAATCAGAGTCTCAGGCAGCGTGGTCGGAGTAATAATGAAGGGAAGGGGATCACTTACCTTTGCCGTGTAGTCGCTGGTTGCGGCTGCAATGATCCTTGCATAGTAGGTATAACCAACAGACAGAGTTGCAAGATCAGCTTTAGCAATCGGTGACGTGCAAGCATAATCATAGAAGTACTCGTCAGTATAGGTGGTAGTGTATCCCTTAACCGTACCTGTAGGATGGTTTACTTCTGCATTATACTTCGTATATTCCCAATCCTCCATGTTAGGCTGATCATCATCTGCCCACTCAGGATTAGCAGGAGAAATCGTAAACTCTACGAAATCACTCTCCAGTCCGTTGTAGTTGGGTGTATCCTCAACAAATGCCTTCATATAGTAATGTTCACCAGGAGTATTGGCGCTTGTTGTTGCTGTAGGAGCACTCATCTCCTCCTTACTATTGTTGTAGTACTTGAAAGTAACGGTACCGTATGTGGCTGCACCCAGAGGAGTTGCAGGAGTTGCACCGTAAGCCCAAGAACCAATTGCAGGAGTAGTTGTCCAGTCATTATCTGTTCTCTTCTTGATCTCCAGCTTCGTAATCTTTTCAATCATCGGGCTGATGGTGTAAGGAACACTATTGTCGTCCTGTGATGTAACTGTTACATTGTAGGTTCCAGCATTAGTCTGTTCATAGCCAGTAACTGTAAACAGCTTGGCAAGGATTGCGGCCTGCTCAGTAGCAGTTTCTCCATTCAAGAACTTAGGAGATTCACCAACTGAGTAGAATGCAGAAGGATCGTTGAACGCATTACCGTCATATACCTTTTCTGCAGATTTAGCAGAAGCAGCAAGCTCAGCCTTGGCAATCACAACAGTACCAATCTTCGTAGCATCGCCAACTGGAGTACCCAGGTTGTTAGCGTTATCAGCTACAATCGAGTAATAAATATCGTACGTGCCAGGTTTATTAGCCGTTACGTTAGCAATACCATTGATAGCAGGACCGTCCTTACCAATATGATAACGGACAGTACCACCAGCTGTGCAGGTGTAAGCCGTTGTTACCAGTTGCTGGTTAACAGCATCACCCTTGTAAGTCAGGTCAGTTGCCAAAGCACCCGATGTCGGGTTAAAGGTAGGAGTGCGCTGTGCAATTGTAACTGTCATGCTAGTACGTCCATTGGTGTAGTTAGCCCCTGAACCTTGTGCTTGGTACTGTATAGTATAAGTACCAGCGTCTGTCCTCTGAAGATCACTGTATGTAGTAGTCCAGCTCCAGGCACCACCAGTGGTTCCTACCCTGTACTGAACATTTACACCAGTAATGTTGGTTATTGCACCAGCTGCGGTAAGCAGTTGTTTAGGATTCCCATCATAAATCAAATTAGTTGCTCCTGTCGGAGGAGTAAATGTTGGCGTAGCCTGTGCAATGGACACTTGAACCTGTGCAAGTTGTTGGCGAGCGGTACTACCATCTATCGCGTGATTGCTGTCGGGTGTAACTCTTACACGTACCGTATAAGTGCCAGCATCCGTTCTACGAAGATTGTTATCCCAATAATTGTAATACCAATTAGTTCCATCAACACTGTATTCGGGACGGTCAGTACCAGAGGTTACCACACATGCTGTAGAAACACTAAGTGAATTAATAAGTATTCGAGCTTGTCCGTTGTACACCAAGTCAGAAACACCGGTAAACGTGTAATCAGCAGCAGTGATGTTGCGTCTTGCGATGATGACACCAGTACCAATCTGTGTAACAGGACTGGGGTCAGAGTAGTTTACATGGTCGGCTAACACGATATACCAAACATGGTACGTACCAGCATTCAGACGCTGAGGATATGCCTCTGTCCAGTCAGCTGAGCCTTCCGTGTAAGTTGGCGCGGTAGAAGATGTTCCGGCATAGAACAACACCTTACCTTGCGTTGTGCTGTAGTCAGCAGGGAGCTTGTAGGTTCCCTCAATCAGCGGCAGAGCTGTGCCATCATAGACCAAGCCAGCTCTCAGCGTCGGCTTAGTCGTCAAATCAGCAGAAGCAGCCCATCCCATCAGCGGCAGAACCGCCAACAAGAACACTAAAAGAAAATTTTTTCTCATAAGCTTAATTTGTTAATTAATAATGTGAATTAAAAAAGTTAAATTGTTAAAAACTTTGTTTTCCTTATTATTTCCTCAAAACGGCGTCAAACCCCCTGTTTTACGGCATAAAAAGCCCCTCAAACCCTACCCCTAAAGCCTCTCCCAACAGCCTCTCCCCTAACCCCTCTCCAAAGGGAGAGGGGAACTCCCCTCCTTCAGGAAGGAGGGGTTGGGGGTGGTAGTGAAATAGAAGAGCAGGGCGGGGTGGTATAGGAAAGAAATTTAGGAAAATTAGCAGTAAACCTCCCCCTTCTGGGGGAGGTAGGAGGGGGCTTCCCCTCCTTCAGGAAGGAGGGGAAGCCCGAAGGGCGGGGTGGTTTAAATATCCCAGTCCCTACCACCCCCAGCAGAAGATTGCTCCATGAAGACGCAATCGCCTCCTCAGAGGAGGGGAGTACTGGCGGAGGCCATCCCCCTCTCCCTTTGGAGAGGGGTTAGGGGAGAGGCTTTAGGGGTGGGGTCTCCTAAATCAATTTAGGTGCCTCCTAATTCAATTTAGGAGCGTCCTAAAATCAAAAAGGTGCCTTCTCTTGGGCAGAAAGGTGCCTTCTTTATGCCTCGAAGATGCCTTCTTTTAGGCAAAGAAACGGCATTTGTTTTCAATAACAGATGATGCCTCCTCGCGCGCGCGCACGCGCGCGCACTCTAATTTTTTTTTGATGAAAAATCTGCACTTCTGCTCCGAACCGCTGTAAGCCGCTGTGCGCCAACGAGATAGATAGGTGCAGATATGGTGACAATAGTGACAGATATGGCCAAAAACCGCCTCAAAACCCGCAATTTTTTGAAGAAAAAACGAGAAAAAAGTTCAAAAAAGTCTTGATCGGGGACAAAAGATGGTAAGAAATGTAGGCACGGATTGACACGGCCTTATGTTATAAGGGCGCGAAAATTCTGTTTATAGTATAGAAAAATGTCGATGGAATCGGCAAAAATTGCAGTTTTCGTTAGTATTATAACAATTTATCAGAGTGCCACCCGCCCAATTCCTTTCATGTCGAGTGCCACCTGTACCCCCAACGCACGAAAGGCACGCATCATAGAGGCGAGGGTGATGCTCTTGCCGCTTTCTATACGGCAGACCTGCGCCCGCTGTACGCCCATCTTCTTGCCCAGCTCAGCTTGTGTGAGCTGCTGCGCCTCTCTTGCCTGTCTGATGGCTTCGCCTACACGATAGGCTTGTACGGACTCATCCACACTCCGCTCAAACTCGTCACGTTCTGGCGTTCCCACTGGACCGTAGTCTTCCTCCAGCATCTCTTCAAAGCTATACAGCTTCATATCTCCTACCTTTTTCATATCTCTTTGTTTTTATCCTCAAAATATTTCTTCCTGATCCCTTCAGCCTTTGCTATCTCGCTTGGTGGTGTCTTTTGTGTCTTTTTGACAATGCCATGAGTGGCAACGACCAGCGTATTGGCTTCTTTGTCCCAAAAGGCAAACAATCTGTAACAGGTTTTATCATAGAGAGTGCGAAACTCCCATATCTCCGTACCTTCCAGTTTCTTGAAGAGTTCTTTGTCGCGTTCTCCCTTCTGGACCCGACGGATATTACGACCTATCTTGCCTCGAATCTCTTTTGTCAGAGATTTCAAGAAGTCATGAGCTTCTTCCAGCAAATAGAGATCAAATAGAATCTGTTCCATGTCTTACTAATCTGATGCAAAAGTACAAATTGTTTCTCAAATGCGCAACAGAAGAAGCAATTATTTTTCTTCCTACAAGCTTTTTTAACTTTCTGTTCTCAGGCAACGAGGAACGAAGGTCCGCATTTTCCCCGATTCCATCGATTTTTCAGTTTCTCAGAAAGAGAAGTAGGCACGAATTTCACGAATTTCCACGATTTTTCAGTTTCTCAGAAAGAAATGGTGGGAAATTAAGATTAATTCCTTTACTCCCCTCCTTTTATAAAGGAGGGGAAGCCCGAAGGGCGGGGTGGTTTAATTGGATTTCCCTACCACCCCCAACCCCTCCTCCCCAGAGGAGGGGAGTCCCCCTCTCCCTTTGGAGAGGGGTTAGGGGAGAGGCTGTCTGGGGGAGGTAGGAGGGGGCTTGAGAGGCTGTTGGGGGCTTTTACTCCAGCAACCTGATCATCTCGAAGTTACACTTGTCGATGAGGGCGCTGTCGATGGCTTTCAGATACACCTCCGTCGTCAGCTCGTTGGTATGCCCCATCGCGTGGCTGATGACGCTCACGGGCACCTGCTGCTCACGGGCGATGGTGGCCCACGAGTGACGGGCACAGTACATCGTCAGGTTCTGCCTGATGTGCGCCCTGCTGGCTATCGCTTTCAGTTCGCGGTTCACCTTGTCCTGCACCAGCCGGTACTGGCTCCGCTCGTGTTCGCCCTCAGTACGGATGATCGGCAACAGGTAGGCCGTCGTCGAGGGGTGCAGGTTCACGATGCGCTGCATCGCCTCCTCCCATCTCATCGTCAGCTTATGCCCCGTCTTATGCCTCGTGTACGACATCATCCCGTCGCGCACGTCGTCCTTCCTCAGATAAGCCAGGTCGATGAACGACATCCCCCTCGTGTAGAAGCTGAACAGAAACAGGTCGCGTGCAAACCGCTCCTCGTCGTTGCTCAGTCGCAGATGTCTGATCCGTCGCAGCTCGTCCAGGCTCAGCGCACGCTTTGCCGTTGTCATCTCGCCTGTGAAGACATGCCTGAACGGCTGGCGGTCGGCACTCAGCCCCTGTTCCACAGCCCTGTGATACACAGCCCTCACGATGCGCATGTAGAAGGAGATAGAATTCATCGACAGCCCCTGACCTCTCAGGAAGGCCTGCAGGTCCTCCATCATCATACCGTCGATCTCCGTCACAGCCACATCCCTTCCCATCCAGAAGGCACGCAGCTTGTTCATCGCCGCCTGGTAGGTCTCGCTCGTCCTCACGTTCCCGTTCTTCCTCAGCCTTTCAATCTGCCGAAGCATGAACGCCAGGAACATCCCAGGCCGCTTCCCCCTTCCCCTTTGGGGAGGGGTTAGGGGAGAGGCTTCCCCCTTCCCCTTTGGGGAGGGGCTAGGGGAGAGGCTGTTGGGAGAGGCTGTTGGGGGAGGTAGGAGGGGGCTTGAGGGGTCGGGGGAGAGGCTGTTTATACAAATACTGATGTTCTCTCCTCGTCTCAGCGATTCCATCTGCTGCGACGAGAGCCTAATGCTAATTTTTGTGCTCATGCGCGCGTACATTTTTTATAATATTAAATAATTAAGGAAAACAAAGTCTAATCCTGTGTTGGCCTTAAAAGCCGTCGTTCCGTTTTTGCATTCTGGGTACAAAATTAATAAAAAATTCCCTAAAACCCCCTCAAAATGTGAAAAATTTGCTCTAAACGAAAAAAAAACCTCAAAAAATTTGTGAGTTATGTAAAAAAATCATATCTTTGCAGCGGATTTTGTCGTAAATAGGTGTGTATTGTCGTGTCCTGACACGAGCATCGCGCGGCTAAACACCTCAAGAGAGCGGCATATTCACAGTCTCGTGAGAGACCAAGCAGAGAGAAAATGGTGTTACTTAATTATCAATTTTTAAAACGAGAAAAGACATGAAAAAGAAAGAATTGAGATTGAATGTAACTCCCCCGGAGGAGTTCGTAGCCTCTGGGCGCGCGGAAGTGCCGTAAAACAGGGGGTTTGACGCCGTTTTGAGGAAATAATAAGGAAAACAAAGAAAGCTTATGAGAAAACATTTTCTTTTAGTGTTTTTGCTGGCCCTCTTGCCATTGGCAGGATGGGCAACTAAGCCTGTGGGAACAGCTCCTGCTGCTATATCAGGACTGGTATACACGGGCCAGCCACAGACTCTTGTGACTGCAGCAACAGCTCCTACTTCTCCTGCTTATGATGGGACTGTAGGTAAAGTGCTCTATCTCGTTAGTACAAATAACGTAGAGCCAATTAAGACTAATCCCAACTGGAGTGAAGAGCTTCCAACGGGAACTAATGCTGGTGACTATTACGTTTTCTGGTACTTCACCAATGATGGTACTGTTAACTATGATGAAGACGGAAACATTAACACTTCTGGCGTTAAGGTCACAATCGGAAAACGCCCGATTACGGCTGCTGACTACACACATCCTACGGCTAAGGATTTGACGTACACTGGTGATGAGCAAGATCTTCACACTGCATTATCTTGGACTGGCGGTGTAGAAAGAGGTACTGCTTATTACGACAGGAGTGGTAATGCTGGTACTTGGAAAACGACTTTGCGTTATGATGTTAATGCCGGCACTCAGACTGTAAGTACTGCTATTTTACCAGATGATAACCATCAATTCACTAGTGGTTATAGTACAACTATTACGGTTGGCGGTAAAACAGCATATGTAGTTCAAACAGGTCTTGCCGTAGAGATTAAGAGGGCTAATCCTACAGTCGCTACTTATGGTACTGTAACTACTTCGGATTATGATGGCTCTGCTAAGGGCCTCGTTTCGGCTGCTCCTACTTTCCAGGGTATTGCAGCTGGTGGTACTACCCAAGCTGTGACAGGTACTGTTACTTATACATGGAATCCTGGAACAGGTAATACAACTGCTACGAATTACGCAGATGTATTGGCTACTGACGCTGATAATTATCCTGTCACATTTACTTTTGTGTCTGGAAATCCTAACTTCAACGACATTACAACCGTTAATACGGTTGGTGGTACTGATGCTAAGGCCGTGATCAATAAGGCTGTGAACCCTGTTACAGGCGGAACATTGCTTGATGGTCCTTATACTGGTAATAACCAGGAGTTGATTACTGCAGAACCGACTGCCACTTATGGTACTTTCACTTACGCCTTTGATCCTGCAGCTACAACTGGATTAACCAAAGCTGAGGTTCTTAAGAAAAATGTTGGAGAATACACTGTTTACTATAAGTTAGATGGTGATAAGAACTATGAGAGTGTTGAAACTTGGACTCAGCTGACTACTGGTGTTGCAAAGATCAACAAGATTGACCTCGCTGTTACTGGTACTACGTATGATCTTCCTTATGATGAGGATGATGCAACTTATTTCGAAAAGAGCGATCTCCTTAACTATCTTAAAAGTGCTATTGTTGCAGCTGATAAGACAACTATAGATCCAGAGGGTTATTCCGTCGTCTCAAGCCTGGTTAACGTAACGCTTGTGAAGGGTACAGAATCAATTAATGTTGTTGATGGTGTTCAGTATGGTACTGCAACAAATAATCTCGATGCAGGTGTGTGGACAATCAATGTCACTCCAAACACCTCTGCTGATCCTCAGAACTATAATCCTGTTGAACTGACTCCTGGCCAGGTGAACATTCAGCAGGCTAATAATGCAATCACGAGTCTTACTATTGCAGGTTGGACTTACGGTGGTACTGCTAGCACTCCTGTGGTCGTTGCCGACTTCGGTGCTACAGAAGCTACCTTCGAATACTTCAAGGGTACCGAAAGCCTCGGTGCTACTGCTCCTACCGCCGCTGGTACTGACTACTCTGTGAAGGCTACTATTGCCGAGACTAACAACTACAAGAAGGCTGAGGCTACAGCTACCTTCACAATTGCTCAGAAGGACATTGCTGCTGCTGACTTCTCGATTACTCCTACTGAAGCTGCTTACACTGGCTCGAACCAGAAGGCAACCCTCGAGGCAGCAATCGAAGTTGTTCCTGGCACAGCTGAAGCTGCACTTATGGATGTAGACAACGATATCGAATCGATTGCTTTTGCTGAGACAGACGTGACCGCTAAGGGTACCTACACTGTTAACATCACAGGTAAGGGCAACTATACTGGCACTGATACAAGGTCGTTCGACATCACTCAGGCTACGAACGAGATTACCGCTGATCCTGAAGCTCCTGCTGCAACTGCTCTGGTTTACACCGGTAGTCCTCTGCCTCTGATCGGTACTGAGGGTACTGCTAAGTTCGGTACTGTTGTTTACAGCCTCACTGAGACTGGCACATACGGTGCTGCCAGCACTATCACGGCTACTGATGCTGATACCTACAAAGTCTACTATAAGGTAGTTGGAACTGCTGATTACGATGGCGTGGCTCCTGCATCCATCGACGTTGAGATCACTCAGGCTCCGAACGAAGTGACTGTTACTCAGGATGGCTGGACATACAAAGGCACTGCTAAGGCTCCTGTAATTACAGCTAAGTTTGCTGCAACTGGTGAGCCCACCATTACTTATGCAACGGCTGAAGCACCTACAACATTCGGTACTTACGACGAAATCGTTAACGGCCAGGCTGGTAACTATATCGTAAAGGCAAGTGTTGCTGAGACTACGAACTGGACAGCTGCTGAGGCTACTGACGAATTCACAATCAATCCATTTGCCGTTACTCCTACACTTCCTAAGGCTATTGCTCTGACTTACGATGGTCTTGACCAGGCTCTGGTTAGCGCAGGCGAGGCTGAGGGTACTACCATCAAGTATGCTATCGTAGCAATCGACGGCGTGGATGTTGAGGCTCCTGTATGGGCTGAGGACATTCCTCAGGCTAAGAACGCTGCTATCTACACTGTAGGCTACCAGCTTGCCGAGAATTCCAACTACGCTTACTCAACGATGGGAGGCACTGTTACCGTTAAGATCAACAAGGCACACGTGAAGTACTCACTGGGCAACCAGGAAGAGACCTATGACGGCACTGCATTCGATCCCGTCGAGAATGAGGCTTACAAGCTGGTTGACGGCGACCTGATGGTTGGCGATGCAATTACCTTCACATTCGTCGAAGGTTTTGACAATGTCAACGCAAACACTGGTTTACCCTTCACTGAGCTGGCTTACACAGGTGCTGAGAACTACACTGTCGAGTTCACCAACAGCGGTATGCTGACTATCAACAAGGCTAAGCTCGTTAAGGATGCTGACTACAAAGCTCCTGTTGCTATCACAGGTCTGACCTACGACGGTGAGGCAAAGAATCTCGTTACTCCTGGTTCTGTAGCAGAGGTTGATGAGAAGCCGCTCGGCACCATCATGTTCGCTGACTCTAAGGATGGTGAGTATTCAGCAACCGTTCCTCAGGGAACTGACGCTAAGCCTTACGATGTTTGGTTCAAGGTTGTTGGCGATGCCAACCACAAGGATACTGAGCCTGCACAGATTGAGGGCGTAGCCATCGCTCCTACTGCTCTGCTCGCTGAATGGCTGCCCGCTAATTATCTGGAAGAGGACGGCAAAACTATTAAGCCCGTTGTTGTGCCTTACAAGGCTGAGAACTATGTCTTTGATGATATCACGCTGGAAGGCTTGACAGCATCTACAGACGGTGAAGCCGGTGACTATCAGGTTATCGCTACTGAGATGTACGACGCTGATGACTATGAGATCGAAGTCAAGGGTCTGAACAACTACGCTGGTAGCAGCCTGTATATTCCTGTTACGGTTACTCCTGCCGAGCTGATTGTTGTTGCTCCTAACGCTACGAAGACCTATGACGGTACTAACGTTGTTGAGGAGAAGGAATTCGGTGAGTTCATCTACAACGGTCTGCTGAAGCCTGACCATGTCGCCGATTTCGCTATTGCTGACGTGATTACTGTTCCTGCCGACGCTATCGACGTTAACGAGGATGGCTATGAGCTTACTGTTGACCTTGATGCGTTCCCCACGCCGAAGAACTATGTCATCAATACTGCTGACGTTCTGCCCGGCACGCTGACCATCAATCCTGCTGCTGCCGTTACTATCGGCTTCAAGGAGGGTGTTACCTACAGCAAGCAGTATGGTACTGAGGATGAGCTGGCAGTCGTTGCTGATGACCTGACAGCTATCAACAAGACCGAGCTCTTCGATGCTCCTGCTGACTTCGCTGGTCTGCTGACTATCACTCGTGAAGAGGGTGAGGTCTTTACTGAAGAGGGCTACACTGTAAGTCTTGCTTTCTCAACGGAGAAGGCTCTTAAGGACGCTGTTGCTAAGTTCAAGGCAAACTATGAGGCTGTTGACTTCGGTACGACCAAGTTCTTCATCACTCAGAATGAGAATCCTATCAAGGTTTCTATCGCTTCTGCAAGCAGAACCTACAACGGTGAGGTTCCCACGCTGGCATGGGCTGACGACCTGTCGAACATGATCGTAACTGGTACAACTGCTCCTAAGGATGAGATCTTCAGCGAGCTGCCTACCATCACTATCACTGGTGCTAAGGCTGACGCTGGCGACTACAACATCGAGCTGAGTGGCGGTAAGTCTGACCACTTCAAGAAGATCAACTTCGTTCTCGGTTCTTACTACACTATCGAGCCCGTGGCTGTCAAGGCTGTATTCAATAGCATTCCTGTTGCTGCCGTTGGTCTCGTTGGTGAGGACATCCTGGCACAGGTTGACTGGGCTGTTGAGGCTGACGACGAGGCTGATGCCGCTACGCTTGAGGCTAACAAGGGCCTGTTCGAGCTGGCATTCGCTGACGGCGTTCTCGACAAGGACGGTAAGATTGCTGAGGGCGAGACCGGTGAGGCCGCTCTGGTTATCAACTACAAGGGTGAGGAAGATCCTGCTAACTTCGCATTCGACGGTGACAATACTGCCGACCTGAACATCGGTGGCGAGGGTGAAGACATTGCTCTTGACGATGCTGGTGAGATTATTACCTATGCAAGCGAGGGTTCAAATGTTACCTTCACTCAGAGCCGTAAGGTTAAGACGAATGTATGGCAGGCTGCCGTTCTGCCGTTCGACGCTACTCCCGCTCAGATCAGTGATGCATTCGGCTATGCTGCTGTTGACCTGTTCGACCAGAGCAGAACCAATGCTGACGAGGTACACTTCAGCCTGAATGTTTCTGAAACGGTTAAGGCTGGTACTCCGTTCCTGTTCAAGACTGACAACGAAGTTGACTTCAACACTGTCACGTTCGAGAATGTGAACCTGGTTAACACTGAGGGTCTGAACACTACCGTTAAGGACGACGACACTGACATCGAGTTCATCGGTACCTTCAAGAAGATCGGCGTTTGGGGCGAGCAGTTCAGATATCTGTCAGGCGGTACATGGTACAACGCTGGCAAGTACACTGAGGCTAAGCCTGCTAACATCAAGCCGCTCCGTGCTTACCTGAACATGGGTAGCAACGCAGGTGCTCGTATCATCATCGAGGAGCCCGACGGAACCACTTCTATCATGGACGTCAGAAGCTTCAACGAGGATATGACTGCTGAGGGCTGGTACACCATCGAGGGTAAGAAGCTCAACGCTGCTCCCACTCAGAAGGGTGTCTATATCCAGAACGGCCAGAAGGTTGTCATTAAGTAACTTGTGATTAAGCAGAACTTGCTCATGCCCGCCATGAGCGTGGGCAAGTTCTCTTTTGAATGAATCTTATCAAAACAAAAAGAGAAAGTAAGAAAATGAAAAAGATTGAGTACCTGTCTCCCGAGATGGAGACCATCGAGCTGAAGTATCTCAAGATGCTTTGCGCAAGTGATGAACGATCCAGACTAATCAATACACTATAGAAGACCGGAGGAGATTGCTTCTTCGGTCTTTTAATTAAACAAGAGTTACTTCTATGAAGAAAACCCTACTCACCGTCATCATGGCCGTAACCGCCCTCTCGACCGTCAATGCACAGAGGGTGGTGACATTGGACGATACGAAGGACCTGACGGAGAAGATCAACAGTATGGCAGGGGTCGAAGGAAAAAACGTGAAGTTCACGGACCGTGCCGTGAACGGCGACATTTGGAACGTGCTGGTACTGCCCTTCGATACGAACGTGGCAGGCGTCTCGAAGGCCTTCGGCTATGCAGCCGTAGATATGCTGGACGAGACGAACGAAACCGGCACCATCCATTTCAAGACGGTCACAGGCGCCATACCTGCCAACACGCCGTTCCTGCTGAAACCTACCAGCAACCCCCGAACGGGCAAGACGAACTACAAGAACGTCACGTTTGCCAATGTGACGTTAGTGGAGGTCACTGCCAAGGTGGAGGTAAGCGATGCTGCAGGCAACAAGTGCGTGGGCACCTATGCACCCACCACCTTCTTCGGCGAGAAATACTGGTACCTGTCGAAAGGCTTCTGGTACGGTTCCAGTCTCTATACCGAGGAGAATCCCGTGGAGCTGAGGGCCCTCCGTGCCTATATCGATTACACGGAGAACACCGTCACGTCAGCGCCGAAGATCATCATCGACGAGCCCGACGGCACGCTGACTACCATCGATGCTGCCACCTTCAACACGGGTGAGTTCAGCACGAAGGCCTCGCAGGACAACGCCTGGTACACCCTCACGGGCATCCGCCTGAATGAGAAGCCCACGACAAGGGGCGTGTATATACATCAGGGGAGGAAAATTATCATTAGATAAAAAGCCTCTACAGCCTCTCCCCTATCCCCTCCCCAAAGGGGAAGGGGGAAAGCCTCACCCCTTGCCCCTCAAGCCCCCTCCTACCTCCCCCAGAAGGGGGAGGTTTTTTACTCTCCTCCTTTTCTCAAAGGAGGGGTTGCCCGAAGGGCGGGGTGGTATCAGTATTCCTGCCATTGGTTGTCGCCACCACCCCTATTAGAAGATTGCTCCATGAAGACGCAATCGCCTCCCCGGAGGAGGGGAGTAGACTATCCCCAAACTTCTCAAGCCCCCACTTACCCCCCCCAAAAAAAGCCTCTCCCCTAACCCCCCATTTCTTTCCTTATAAAGATAATCGTGAAATTCGTGCCAAAAATAGAATCGGAGGGAGAGGAAAAAGTGAACTTGCTGAAAGGCAGGGGATTGACATTTTTTAACGGCAAATAGTGTCTGTGGAGTGATGGAAAATCAGATTATTATTGCTAACTTTGCAATCGTTTTTCATATAACACTAAAAGCTTAAAATAAGAATTATGATACAGACAGTTGTAAAACGCGACGGGCGCATCGTGGGCTTTAACGAGCAGAAAATCATGGCGGCCATACGTAAGGCGATGATGGCGACGGACAAGGGTGAGGACGAGCGGCTGATAGGCCTGATTACCGACCATGTGGCCCAGCGCGGCAATGCGCAGATGAGCGTGGAGGAGATACAGGATGCCGTGGAGCTGGAGCTGATGAAATCGAGCCGTAAGGACGTGGCGCAGAAGTATATCGCCTATCGTCATCAGCGCTCTGTGGCCCGTAAGGCGAAGACGCACGACATCTTCCTGGACATCGTAAACGTGAAGTCGAACGACATCACGCGTGAGAATGCCAACATGAATGCTGACACGCCTGCCGGCATGATGATGAAATTCGCTTCGGAGAGCACGAAGCCTTTCGTGGATGACTACCTGCTAGGCGACGATGTACGTGAGGCCGTGAAGGCGAACCTGCTGCACATACACGACAAGGACTACTATCCTACGAAGAGCCTGACCTGCGTGCAGCACCCGTTGGACCATATCCTGAACTGTGGCTTCATAGCCGGACACGGGGCTTCACGTCCTGCCAAGCGCATAGAGACAGCTAGCGTGTTGGCGTGTATATCGATGGAATGTGCGCAGAACGAGATGCACGGCGGACAGGCTATCCCTGCCTTCGACTTCTATCTGGCACCTTTCGTGCGCATGACTTATCAGGAGGAGCTGAAATACCTGGAGGAGCTGAACGGCGAGGACTACAGCACGCTCTACGACGAGCCGCTGATGGACTATCTGAAACAGCCGCTCGACGGGCTGACGGGTATTGACCGTGTGCGCCAGCATGCCATCAACAAGACGGTGGGTCGCGTGCATCAGGCGATGGAGGCTTTCATCCATAATATGAACACCATCCACTCGCGAGGCGGCAATCAGGTGGTTTTCTCGTCAATCAACTATGGTACGGACACGAGCGCCGAAGGCCGTTGCGTGATGCGCGAGATACTGCTCTCGACCTACGAGGGCGTGGGCGACGGTGAGACGGCTATCTTCCCCATCCAGATATGGAAGAAGAAGCGGGGGGTGAACTATCTGCCTGAAGACCGTAACTTCGACCTCTACCAGCTGGCCTGCAAGGTGACGGCACGCCGTTTTTTCCCTAACTTCCTGAACCTGGACGCGTCGTTCAACCAATGCGACGAGTGGCGTGCTGACGATCCGCTGCGCTATGAGCATGAGGTGGCTACGATGGGCTGTCGTACGCGCGTGTTTGAGAATCGTTTCGGTCCGAAGACATCGATTGGAAGAGGTAATCTGAGCTTCTCGACAATCAATATCGTGAGACTGGCACTTGAGTGTAGGATGGAGAAAGGAGAAAGGAGTCAGGAAGAGAGGATTGCGCTGTTCTTCGCTAAGCTCGACCGTATGCTGGAGGTGACGGCGAAGCAGTTGGACGACCGCTTCCAGTTCCAGAAGACGGCATTGGCGCGACAGTTCCCCTTGCTGATGAAGAGCCTGTGGATAGGCGGCGACAAGCTGAGTCCAGACGATAAGGTGGAGGCCGTGATCAATCAGGGTACGCTGGGCATCGGTTTCATCGGACTGGCAGAATGTCTTGTGGCCCTCGTGGGCAAGCATCACGGCGAGAGCGAGGAGGCTCAGGAGCTGGGCTTGAAGATTGTGACCTACATGCGTGACCGCATCAACGACTTCTGCGAGCGCTACCATCATAACTATTCCGTGCTGGCCACGCCTGCTGAGGGACTGGCTGGACGCTTCACCAAGCGCGACCGTAAGGACTTCGGCAGTATTCCTGGCGTCACCGATCGCGACTACTACACGAACTCGAACCACGTGCCCGTGTATTACAAATGCAGCGCTCGTCACAAGGCGGAGGTAGAGGCTCCCTATCACAACCTGACGCGTGGCGGACATATCTTCTATGTGGAGATTGACGGTGACGCCACCCACAATCCGCAGGTGATTATGAGCGTGGTGGATATGATGGATCGCCTGGATATGGGCTACGGAAGCGTGAATCACAACCGCAACCGCTGTATGGACTGTGGCTATGAGAACGCTACTCCCGACTTGAAGGAGTGTCCGCGTTGTCACAGTCATCATATCGATCGCCTGCAGCGCATCACGGGTTACCTCGTCGGCACCACCGACCGCTGGAACAGTGGTAAGCTGGCGGAGCTGAATGATCGTGTCAC
The DNA here is from genome assembly GCA_905233825.1 of uncultured Prevotella sp. Taxonomy (GTDB): domain Bacteria; phylum Bacteroidota; class Bacteroidia; order Bacteroidales; family Bacteroidaceae; genus Prevotella. The sequence continues at coordinate 169,847 of CAJOFE010000001.1, forward strand.
CCATATCGATGACGGGGAACAGAGGCTGTTTTGAATTAAGAAGTAAGAGTTAAGAATTAAGAGGGATTGCCCGATGGGCAAGGAAGAATTAAGAATTAAGAGTTAAGAGGGATCGGCTGCGCCGAGGAAGAAGGAAGATTTAACAAGGAAGAATTATGAATTAAGAATTAAGAGGGATTGCTTTCAGCAAGTAAAAAGGAAAATGTAAGAAGTACTTCTAAATTCTAAACTCTAAATTGCCAAAGGCAACACCTCTAAATTCTAAATTCTAAATTCTAAATTGCCGAAGGCAACACCTCTAAAATCTAACATCTAAATTCTAAATTGCCAAAGGCAACACCTCTAAATTCTAAATTCTAAACTCTAAATTGCCAAAGGCAACACCTCTAAATTCTAAAATCTAAATTCTAACATGATAAGTGTGTTGAGTATTGTCGAGGATACGATGGTGGATGGTCCGGGCTTCCGGACCTCCATCTATTGTGCAGGCTGCAGGCATCAGTGTGCGGGCTGTCATAATCCGCAGTCGTGGGACTTCGACGGTGGACAGCCGATGACGACTGACGAGATGATGCGCGTCATCGAGGCCGACCCCTACACGCAGGGCGTGACCTTCAGCGGCGGCGACCCGATGTACCAGCCTGAGGGCTTCGTCGAGCTGGCACGGGCTATCCATGAGCGCACGCCACAGAAGGACATCTGGTGCTATACGGGCTTTACTTTCGAGCAGTTGCTTACCAACCCCCGTCAGCGCGCCCTGCTGGAGCTTATAGATGTGCTGGTGGATGGTCCCTTCGTCCGTGAACAGCGCGACGAGACGCTCTGCTTCCGTGGGTCCCGCAACCAGCGCATCATCGACGTGCAGGCGTCGCTCGGGCAAGGGCATATCGTCTTGTTGAAAGAAAAGAGAAACGAGGTGTCACTGGCGGCATCTGACCATCATCTGATGAACTAACAAATACGAAAGATGTATAATATTCTAAACTTGATTCCTATTCATCTGCCTGCCCCGACGGTGAGGATGCGGCGTAAGTACCATCAGGAAAGCTATTGTATTTCTCATTTGTATATAGGTAAGGATGAGGACTACTTCTGCGATACCATTGAAGACGTGGTACGCGACCATAATCACAATGGAAGATTTGATGATGGCGAAACGAAAGTCTATGGAGAGACGGCCATTCCCTGCGGACGCTATTATGTGACGTTCAACAAAACTTCGCTGGCAATAGGAGGGAAGGCGCGATATGGATGTATCCCATATATCCATCAGGTTCCTTCTTTTACCCATATCCGTATGCATCCCGGCGTGAATGAGAAGAATTCGGAGGGCTGTATTATCTTGGGTTATAATAAAAAGCCAGGAATGGTCGTTGACTCAGAGGCTTGCTGCCTCGCTTTTTATGAGAAGATGAAGTATCGTCCCTTCTGGTTGGAGATAATAGACGACTATACGAAAGAGGAATAGCGGAGGGGAAGAGTGCAGGGATAAAAAAAACAAGCTTTTCTTTGGCATTTCACTCATTTATTCGTACCTTTGCACGCAGAAAGCGTGCGAAGCTGCTCACGCTCGGCAAAATGAGCCCGCTCTTTTGCCCTCACTTAACCGCAGCTTTGACACGCAGAAAGCGTGCGAAGCTGCTCACGCTCGGCAAAATGAGTCCGCTCTTTTGCCCTCACTTAACCGCAGCTTTGACACGCGAAAAGCGTGCGAAAAGCTGTTGCCCTGATAGTTAAATGGATATAACAAGGCTCTCCTAAAGCTTAGTTCCGAGTTCGATTCTCGGTCGGGGTACAAAGAGATTTTTGCAAGTTGTCTTATACCAGCGGGTTATATCAACAATCCCTTTACTATGACACTATGAGCACTCAAAAAACACTCCTTAATAGAAATAGGACTTGCAGGAAGTGGACATGCAGTTTTTTTATAACACCAAGTCACACTGCATTTAGTAACAACTTTTTTACTAAAAGTTTTGTTACTTTGTTTTTTTTTTGTATCTTTGTGCCGAATTTCTAAAAAACGATAGGCATGGAAGAGAATCCTTTTGTATTCGGTAAGGCTGTTGAAGGTAGTTATTTCACGAATAGAACCAAGGACGCAGAGCACCTGGAGGCCAATCTGACCCATGGCATCAATACCATCCTCATTTCTCCGCGTCGATGGGGAAAGACGTCGCTGGTGAAGAAAGTCATGGCCAATGTCATTAGGCCAGACATCAAAATCATCTATATTGATGTGTTTTCCTGCAAGTCTGAATATGATTTCTATAAGGTGTTCGCATCTGCCATTATCCAGCAGACATCTTCTAAAATCGAGGAATGGATGGCCACAGCCAAGGAGTTCCTTTCCAGAGTGATAACGAAAGTGGCATTCAGTCCTGACTCAATACAAGAGTATTCCCTGTCTTTTGAATTTCCTGCCAAGGACGATGCAGAGGACATTCTGCAGTTGCCAGAGCGTATTGCACAAAAGAAAGGCATTCACATCGTCCTATGTCTTGATGAATTTCAGCAGATAGCCGAGTTTCAGGACTCAATGACGTTCCAGAAAAAACTACGCTCAGTATGGCAACACCAGCAAAACGTCTCATACTGCTTGTTTGGTAGCAAGCGCCACCTGATGACTGAGCTGTTCAGCGATTCCAGCAATCCGTTCTACAAGTTCGGCGACATGATGTTCCTGAAAAAGATACCGACAGAGGAATGGATACCTTTTATCTGTCATAAGTTCCAAGAAACAGGCAAGGTCATTACCGAGAAACAGGCAGAACGCATATGCAAGGTGACGGAGAACCTTTCGTCCTATGTACAGCATCTCTCCTGGATTGTCTGGTACAAGGCAAAGCCGGTAGTTACCAATGAAATGGTAGATGAGTCCATCGAAGAATTGCTGGAGCAGAACAAGGTGTTCTTCCAAAGAGAAGTTGAAGGTCTTACAGAACTTCAGCTGAATCTATTGAAGGCGATTGCAAATGGTGTGGATACTGGATTCACCAAGAAAGAGGTCATCAAGAAATACCGTCTTGAAAGCTCTGCCAATGTCCAAGGCATCAAGAAGTCTTTGCTAAAGAAAGACCTGATTGACATTGATGGTTCTATAATAACCTATAACGACCCACTCTTCAAGTTGTGGATAAAAAAGAATATCCCCAACATATAGATGTAAAGACAAACTCCGTTTTAACCCAGATGAAACAGCAAGACAATATGCGAAAGTTTTTTCTATTAACCATCATTGTAATAGCAGCTATGCTTGCTTCATGTGCTGGAGGCAAAGTAAAATACCGTATTGGTGTGTCACAGTGCTCTGATGACATCTGGCGCAACAAGCAGAATGCGGAGCTGCGGATGGGGGCTTATTTCCACGACAACGTTGAACTGAAGTTTGCTGCGGCATACGATAGCGACGAGCGGCAGGTGCAGCAGATTGACAGTCTGGTGAATGACGGCATCGACCTGCTGATTGTGGCCCCCAATCAGGTGCAGACCATCTCGCCTGCCATCGACCGAGCCTACGACAAGGGCATCCCCGTTATTATTTTCGAGCGCAAGACCAGTTCGCAGAAATACACGGCTTTCATCAGTGCCGACAACTACGAGATGGGCCGGGTGATGGGTGAGTATATTGTCTCCCGGCTTCACGGAGAGGGCACAGTATTGGAGATAAAGGGCTTGGGGGGTTCATCGCCCGCAATTGAACGCCATAACGGTTTCATGGATGCGGTGAAGGATGCACCTGGTATTGAGGTGGTGGCCTCGCTACAGGGCGACTGGACGGAGCCGACAGCCTACGAAACAACGAAGCAATGGCTCGACAATAATAAAGATGTACACATAGATTTGGTGTTTGGTGCTAACGACCGCACGGCGATGGGAGCAAGAAAGACACTTGGGGCTGGGGTGTTATACTGCGGTATCGATGGTCTGCCAGGTGATAACGGCGGCATACAGCTGGTGCGCGACTCGCTGCTCGATGCATCGTACATCTATCCCACCCACGGCGACCAGATCATCGAATTGGCTGTCAGTATACTTGAAGGCAAACCCTACGAAAAGGAGACGATGCTGATGTCAGCCCTCGTTACCCGAGACAATGCCAAGGTGCTGCAGATGGAGAGTGAGGAAATTATGCGACAGGCCGACCAGCTGGACTCATTGCACAAGAAGGCCGATAACTATCTACATAAGCTTGACACGCAGCGTATCATCAACTGGCTGGCTATCGGTATCATCGTGCTATTGGTTGTGGTGTTCGTACTCTTCTACCTCTACCACCTCCGCAAGATTGCCTTGCAGAGAGAGCGTGTGGTCAATACATTGTGGAATCTTAAGCCTGAAGACGTTCCATCAATTTCTGAACCCACAGTGACAGTCGGGGATTCTTCGACGAGCGAAGCGGCAGAGCCGAGAGGTAAATCCTCTCCAACTGATGGTTCTGAGGAGTCAGATAATACTGATGACAACGAACCCGTTGCCATATCACATTTCATTACTCGCTTCAAGGAGGTCATAGAGTCACGTTTGGAAGACAGCGATGTGAGTGTGGAAGATCTTGCATCCGACATGAATCTGAGCCGCGTACAGTTGTATCGCAAGGTGAAGGCCATCTCAGGCTCTTCGCCCGTTGAGCTGCTGCGCACTGCCCGTCTAAATCGCGCCTATCAGCTACTGCTCACCACCGACAAGAGCGTCTCAGAGGTGGCCTACGCTGTCGGCTTCACTGCTCCCAGCTACTTTACCAAATGTTTTAAGGAAGAATACGGAATGGTGCCGGGAGATGTGAGGAAGTAAATAAAGTAAAGGATGTGAATTATCGTTCATTCCATCGCAAAAATGTTACATTGCAACATTATTCGCATGGGATGAACGATATTTTTAATGCCCAAGGGCAAATAGTTGGTACTTTTGCAGCAGATTTGTGAAACAAGAGTATTAACAGCTAAAAACGAAAAGCAAATGAAACAAACTAAACGATTCATTCTGAGTTTCCTCTCGCTAATGCTGTGTACGATAATGTACGCGCAGACGGAGGTAACGGGAACGGTGGTCGATGAAACCGGCGAAGGGGTCATCGGTGCCACGGTGATGGAGAAGGGCACGTCGAACGGCACGGTGACCGACTTCGACGGCAACTTCAAAATCAAGGTGGAGGCAGGCAAAACACTGGTCTTCTCTTACATCGGCTATCAGACACTGGAACTGCCGGCACAGAACGGCATGAAGGTGGTGATGAAAGACGACGCCCAGTCGCTGAACGAGGTGGTAGTCGTTGGTTATACCACGCAGAAGAAGGCCGACCTGACGGGTGCCATCTCGACAGTAAACGTCGATGAACTGGCTAAGCAAAACGAGAACAACCCCATCAAGGCCCTGCAGGGTCGTGTGCCGGGCATGAACGTCCAGGCCGATGGTAACCCTTCCGGCTCTGCTACTGTTCGTATCCGTGGTGTGGGCACGCTGAACAACAACGACCCGCTCTACATTATCGATGGCGTGCCGACGAAAGCTGGCATGCATGAGCTGAATGGCAATGACATCGAGTCGATCCAGGTGCTGAAAGATGCCGCCTCGGCCAGTATCTATGGTAGCCGTGCCGCCAACGGTGTAATCATCATCACCACGAAACGCGGCAAGGAAGGCAAGGTGCGCGTCGACTTCGACGGCAGCATCGCCGTGCAAACGTACGCCCACAAGATGAAGGTGCTCAATGCCAAGGAATTCGGCCAGGTGATGTGGCAGGGCTACGTCAATGATGGTCTCGACCCCAACCAGAATGGCCTCGGCTACCACTACGATTGGACCTACAACCAGCAGGGTGTTCCCGTGCTGAACGGTATTACAATGAGCAAATACCTCGACGCAGCTGGTACCACGCCCGCCGCTGATACCGACTGGTTTGACGAAACTACCCGTACTGGTCTCATCCAGCAGTACAACGTCTCCCTGAGCAACGGCAGCGAACGCGGCATGTCGTTCTTCTCGCTGGGCTACTACAAGAACAAGGGCATCATCAAGGAGAGCGACTTCGAGCGTTTCTCCGCCCGTATGAACAGCGACTACAAGCTGGTGAAGGTGAACGACCGTAACCTCGTGACCATCGGCGAGAATTTCACGCTAAACCGCACTAGCGAGGTGGCGGCTCCCGGAGGTTTCTTGGAGAACGTCCTTCAGTTCAACCCCTCGCTGCCCGTCTATACCACTAACGGCGAGTACGCCGGCCCCGTGGGTGGCTATCCCGACCGCGAGAACCCCGTGGCTCGTCTCGACCGCAACAGCGACAACCGCTACACTTACTGGCGTATGTTCGGCGATGCCTATCTGAACATCAACCCCTTCAAAGATTTCAACATCAAGACCACCTTTGGCCTCGACTACGCACAAAAGGCGCAGCGTATTTTCCAGTATCCCATCACCGAAGGCACCGTGGCCAATGCCACCAACGGTGTGGAGGCCAAGCAGGAGCACTGGACAAAATGGATGTGGAACGCCATCGCTACCTATAATTACGAGTTTGGACGTCACCACGGCGACATTCTTGTAGGTACTGAGCTGAACCGTGAGGATGACGTGTGGTTCAGCGGTAAGAAGTATGACTACATGATTCTCAATCCTGATTATATGTGGCCCAATGCCGGTGTGGGCGAGGCCGAGGCCTACGGTCTTGGCGAGGGCTATACGCTCGTCTCTTACTTTGGCAAGATTAACTACACCTACGACGACCGCTATCTTCTCGGCCTGACCCTGCGCTACGACGGCTCCAGTCGTTTCGGCAAGAACAACCGCTACGGCACCTTCCCCAGCATCAGTGCCGGTTGGCGCATCAACCAGGAGAAGTTCATGGAGGGGCTTGGTTGGATTGACAACCTGAAGCTCCGTGCCAGCTGGGGACAGACCGGTAACCAGGAAATAAGCAACATCGCCCGCTACACCCTCTACGAGAGTAACTACGGCGAGGCTGGCTTTGGTGGCCAAAGCTATGGCACCAGCTACGACATTGCCGGCACCAACGGCGGACAGACCCTCCCCAGCGGCTTCAAGCGCAACCAGTTGGGCAACGACGACCTGAAGTGGGAGACCACCACGCAGACCAACCTCGGCCTGGACTTCGGACTCTTCCACAACGCCCTCTACGGCAGCTTTGAGTGGTACTTCAAGAAGACCAAGGACATCCTCGTCTACATGCCGGGCATCGGTGTGATGGGTGAGGGCAGCAGTCAGTGGATTAACGCTGGTGAAATGGAGAACAAGGGCGTGGAACTGAACGTGGGCTATCGCGGCAACGTGGGTGACTTCCAGTACGACATCGCCGCCAACATCGGAACCTACCGCAACGAGGTGACCCGTCTGCCCGAAACCATTGCCGCCAAGGGAACCTTCGGTGGCAACGGCGTGGAAAGCGTAGTAGGCCATCCCCTCGGCGCCCAGGTGGGCTACGTCTATGACGGCATCTTCAAGAGTCAGGACGAAATTGACAACCACGCCGTCCAGAGCGGTGCCGGCATCGGCCGCATCCGATGGAAGGACCTCAATGGCGATGATGTCATCAACGAGAAGGACCAAGAGTGGATCTATAACCCCGTGCCCGACTTCACTTGGGGTCTGAACATCTACCTGCAGTACAAGAGTTTCGACTTGAGCATGTTCTGGCAGGGCGTTCAGGGTGTCGACGTTATCAGCGACCTGAAAAAGGAAACCGACCTCTGGAGCGGCTTGAACATCTCGAACCTGAACAAGGGCGAGCGCCTGCTCGATGCTTGGAGTCCCACCAATATGGGTTCGAACATCCCCGCAATCAGCACGATGGACAACAACAATGAGAAGCGCGTCTCGAGCTACTTCGTGGAGAACGGCAGCTATGCCAAGCTCCGCACCATACAGCTGGGCTACAACTTCCCGAAGGCCATCACCGACAAACTCTTCATGCAGCGCCTCCGCATGTATGTCAGTGCCCAGAACCTGCTCACCATCAAGAGCAGCAATTTCACGGGCGTCGACCCTGAGAACGCCAACTTCGGCTACCCCATCCCCCTCAATGTCACCTTCGGACTCAATGTTTCATTCTAATATAACAGCATCATGAAAAAGATCATCAATATATTCTGTGCCGTCAGCGCTATCTGCACGTTCAGCAGTTGCTCCGACTTCCTCGACGAGCACACCCCACAGGGCACCCTCAGCGACGAGCAGGTGAAGACCCCTGCCAATGCAGAAAACATGGCTATCTCAGCCTACGCCATCTTTACCTCGGCTGAGGACATTAACTCCAGCTTCTCTATGTGGAACTTCGACGTCCGCTCTGACGACGCCTACAAGGGCGGCAGTGGCACCAGCGACGGGGACGTCTTCCATCAACTTGAGGTGCAGCAGGGCGTACTGACCACAAACTGGAATATCAACGATATGTGGGTGCGCCTCTACAACAGCATCTCACGCGTTAACAGCGCCATCGCCCTGCTCAACTCCTGCGACGACAGCTTCACCATGAAGCAGCAGCGCCTGGCCGAGATGAAATTCCTCCGTGCCTACGCCCACTTCCTCCTGAAGCGACTCTATAAGAACATCCCCTTCGTGGTGGACGAGAACCTGACCTACGAGGAATACAACAACCTCTCGAACCGCACCTACACCAACGACGAGGGCTGGCAACTCATCATCGACGACCTCATGGAGGCTTACAACACCCTTCCTGTGACGCAGGCTGAAAAGGGACGCCCTACCAAGGCTGCCACCGCCGCCTTCCTCGCCAAGGTCTATCTCTATAAGGCTTATCACCAAGACGATGCCAACAGCAATCAAGTAACCGGCATCAACTCCGATGACCTGCAGAAGGTCATCGAGTTCACCGCCCCCGCCCTCTACAGCAACTACGGTCTGGAGGATGACCTGCACAACAACTTCCGCCCCGAAGAGCAGTACGAGAACGGACGCGAGAGCCTCTGGGCCATCCAATACAGTCGCAACGACGGCAGCACCTACGGCAACCTGAATTGGAGCTACGGTCTCATCCCGCCCAACATTCCTGGTGCCACCGACGGTGGCTGCGACTTCTACAAACCCAGCCAGAACCTGGTCAACGCCTACCGCACCGGTGCCGATGGTCTGCCCCTGCTCGACACGTTCAACCAGAAGGACTATGACAAGACTGCCGACAACGCCGACCCGCGCCTCTTCCTCACCGTCGGCATCCCTGGACTGCCCTACATGTTCAACCGCAACTTCATGATGGAGGAGACCAGCATCTGGAGCCGCTCCAACGGCCTCTACGGCTACAACGTCAGCCTGAAGCAGAATGTTGACCCCGCCCTCATCGACCAGTACCTCATCAAGGGCAGCTACTGGGCCTCTTCGATGAATCGCATCGTCTTCCGCTATGCCGACGTCCTCCTGATGCGCGCCGAGGCATACGCCCAACTCGGACAGACAGACGAAGCCATCAAACTCGTCAATCAGATTCGTACCCGCGCCGCTGGCAGCACCCAGATGGTGAGCAGCTACCAAACGCTCTATGGTGTGAAGATGTATGTCGCCAACTACAAGGGAAACTACTCGAAGGACGAGGCCATCCGCATCGTTAAGATGGAGCGCCGCTTAGAGATGGGCATGGAGAGTGAGCGTTTCTTCGACCTCGTGCGCTGGGGCGACGCCGCCACCGTACTCAACAAGTACTTCGCTGAGGAGATTCCCCACTGCGCCATCTACACCAGCGCCCATTTCAACGCCGACAAGGACGAATACCTGCCCATCCCCTTTGAGCAGATCTCTGCCAGCAATGGTCACTACGTCCAGAACTGCGGCAACTGGTAAAAAACATCGAATTAAACGAATTAAACGAATTGTCATTATGAATACCAAGATATTAAATATATTCTTTGCGTTCTGCGTTGTCTGCGGGCTTTGGTCGTGCAGTGACGACAACGCCAGCGACCTGCAACTCTCAGGCGACTGCATGGTCACCGCCCTCGCCCTCGACAACTATGAGGGCACCATCGACCTCGCCTCGCGCTCCATCGTTGTCCGTCTGCCCGAAGTCTATGAGACCAAGGCCATGACGCTCACCGCACTCACGATAAGTAGCGGTGCCAACTGCAACATCGCTCAGGGCCAGACGCTCAACATGGATGCCGCCCAGGTGCTGCGCGTCAGCAACGGCGACACTTTCCTCGACTGGACTGTCAGCGTGCTCCACGACGAGGCACGCATCCTCTCCTTCGTCATCAACGACATCTATACTGGTGCCATCGACCAGGATGCCAAGACCATCACCGTCTATGTGCCCGCCAGCGTCGACATCAAGGCCCTCGTGCCCACCATCGTCTATAGCCAGAACGCCACGGTGACACCCGGCAGCGGTGTGCCGCAGGACTTCACCCAGCCCGTCACCTATACCGTGAAGAATAACTCCGCTGAGAGCACCTACACCGTCAAGGTCATAGCCATCGACAAGCCCGCCGCCCTCTTCATCGGTAGCGCCGCCACGATGAGCGAACTCGACCCCGAGGCCAAGGCCGCCTGCGAGTGGATGCTTGGCAACGTGGCCAACTCGCTATACGCCAGCTTCGCCGACCTGCGTGCCGGAACGCTCGACCTCAGCGACTGTAAGGTCATCTGGTGGCACTGGCATGTTGACGGCGGCGTGGACGGTCACGACGTGTTTGTGGCCAAGGCTACCGACGCCCTTGACACGAAGAACGAGTTGCGAGCCTTCTATGAGAACGGCGGTGCCCTCTTCCTCACACGCTACGCCACCAACCTGCCCTCCTTCATCGGCGTCACCGGCGATGACGAGTGGACTACGCCCAACAACTGCTGGGGCCAGAACGAGGACGCAGCCGAGTTGTGCGGCGGGCCGTGGAGCTTCCGCATCTTCGACGGCCAGAACGACCATCCGATGTGGCAGAATCTTATCCAAGGCGACAACCCGCAGGAGGTTTATTGCACCGATGCCGGCTATCATATCACCAACTCCACCGCCCAGTACCACATCGGCACCGACTGGGGTGGCTACGATGACCACGCTGCCTGGGAGGCCCGCACTGGTGGTAAAGTCCTCGGCGTTGGCGGCGACGGCGCTGTCGTTGCCTGGGAATATCCCGCCCACGACGGCAAGGGAGGCATCATCTGCATCGGCTCTGGCTGCTACGACTGGTACAGCTATACCCTCGAACCTGGCTATCAGGAGAACTACCACAAGAACATCGCGACTATGACAAAGAATGCCATTAATTATTTAACAAAGTAAAGCCTTATGAAGACAATGATATATTCAATATTCGCAATCATGCTGTCAGCCCCCGTGCTGACGGCATGCAGCGACCACCACCTTCTTCACCCCCACCGACGATGCTGGCTTCAACACCTACTACATGCCCGCCATCGGACGCTGTGGCGACCCCATGCCCTTCTACGATCAGAAGGCTGGCGAATACAAGGTGCTCTACCTACAGGAGTATGACAACAACGGCGCCTGCTACCATCCCTTCTGGGGCATCAGCACCAAGGATGGTGCCAACTACACACCCCTCGGTGAAGTCCTTCCTACTGGCACCAGCACCGCCCAGCAGGATGCTTCTCTTGGCACTGGCTGCGCCATCTACAACGAGAAGGAAGGTCTCTACTATATCTACTACACCGGCTACAACGTCCTTCTTCCCAATCATGAGGTCGTGATGCGCGCAACCTCGACCGACTTCAAGACGTGGGCCAAAGACAACGTATGGCAGCTGAAAGGTACCGACTATGGCTACGATGCCAACGACTTCCGCGATCCGCAGATCTTCATTGCAGACGACGGCCTTTACCACATGGTTATTGCCAGCAAGCTTCGCTTCGCCGAGTTTAAGTCGAGCGACATGAAGACGTGGGAGCACGTCGGTAGCTTCCCCATGATTTGGGACCGCATGTGCGAGTGCCCCGACATCTTCAAGATGGGCGACTGGTGGTACATCGTCTATAGCGAAGGTTACCGTGCCTCATGGAGCCGTAAGGTGAAGTACATGATGGCTCCCACCTTCGATGCCCTGAAGGCCTGCTTCAACGACCCGGGTGCCAACTGGCCAAAGGATGGCAAGGAAGGCGTGCTCGATAGCCGAGCTTTCTATGCCGCCAAGACTGCCTCCAACGGCACCGACCGCCTCATCTGGGGCTGGAGTCCCTATCGCACCGGCGCCACACTGCATGACAAGAACATCAACGTGGGCGCTGACGGCGAGCCCAACTGGAGTGGTGCCCTGATTTGCCACAAGATTATCCAGCATGCCGATGGCACACTTACCCTCGGTGCTGTCCCAGCTATGGCAACCAAATACAATCAGGCTGTTTCAGCCAACGTCATGGCCTCCAATGGCTACAGTAACGGAACTCTGAGTGGTGACGACGCATACGTGCTCTACAGCCGTCTCGGTACCTGCAACCATATTTCTTTCACCGTTAAGACCTCGAACAACTGGGACAAGTTCGGCATCTCCTTCGTCCGTGGCACCGACTCAAAGAAGTACTACACTATGGTTGTGAATCCTGAGTGGGAGGATGTTCGTAAGGTGAACTTCGAACAGGAGGGTGAAGAAGGTAAGGGCTTCGTTGAGGCCGCCGACGGCTATAACTTCGCTCGTCCTGCCGATAACGTGTACAACATCGACATTTACACCGACAATAGCGTTCTGACACTTTACATCAATGATGTCTGCGCCTACACCCAGCGCATCTACGGTATCCAGAAGAACTGTTGGAGCATCAACAACTACGGCGGCTCCATTACCGTCAGCGATGTCAAAGTCACCCAGCAGTAGTTG
>CAJOFE010000002.1 GCA_905233825.1 uncultured Prevotella sp.
GGCATTAACTAATCTTCCGATGCGCATTGACGCTCGCCGTAACAACAACGAGTCGAGCACCAAGTATGGACGCATCTATCCTGCGCTCTATCTGCGCGGCTGCCTCTCGACGGGAGGTCTTGTAGAGCACATGGCTGAACATGGCTCGCTTGTGACTGGTGAGGCGCTGGCACTCGTTTTGGCCCAGCTGAAGAAGTGTATCCCCGAACTGCTGTCTCAGGGTTACTCTGTGGAGCTGGAGGGTCTGGGCATCTTCTATCCGACCATCAAGAGTTCATCGACTGCTGGCAAGAGCGATGTGGAAACCTTCATCGCAACTCCTTGTGATGACATGATCGACGGTGTGTTCATGCGCTTCCTGCCCATCGGCGACGATGTGCGCAAGCTGCGCTCGAAGTATTTCGCCGAGCGTTGCACCTTCGAGAAGGGTGACTATGTGAAGGTGAACCTGGTCGTTGATTCTCAGACTGGCAAGAAGACCACCTGGACTGAGCGCATCCCGCTCGACAAGTGGGATGAGTACAAGGCAAATGGTGGAAGTGCGGTTCCGACGAGACCTGACGGGAATTAAGAATTAAGAGTTAAGAATTAAGAGGTGTCGGCTTCGCCGAGTAGGAAGGAGAAAGTAAGAAGGAGGATGTACTTCTTACATCTTCCCTCTTACTTGCCCGCAGGGCAACACCTCTAAAATCTAAAATCTAAATTCTAAATTGCCCATTGGGCAACACCTCTAAATTCTAAAATCCAAATTCAAACTTCAAAAGTTTCACTATTATCTTGGCACGGGCAGATGCTACTTCAGCATCACTTTCTTACCATTGATGATGTTCAGGCCGCGACGCGGGGTGGTGCGGCGAACGCCGTTGAGGTCGTAGATGCCTTGATAAGCTGGAAGTAGTGAGTGTTGAGTGGTAAGTGGTGAGTGGATGGCAGTGGCGGTGGTGGTGAAGGTGTGAGTGCCGCCTCCATAGGTAATGGTGCCGTCGGCCTTCACATGCTTGCCGCCATAGTCGAGCACGGCGATGTTGAGCTTTCCGTCTTCCATGTAGAAGTTGCCGGAGTTCTCGTCCTCGTGACCTGTAGTCTGGCCTGTAGCGGCAATCTCATCGTCCTGCTCCACCTGTATGCCGTCGTCCTCAACGCCACTGATGGTGATGGTGCCGCTCTCCATGAGGAAGTATTCCTTGCAGTGGATGCCGTCCTTGGGGGCTGCGGTGATGTTGACGGTGCAGTTCTTCAGCTCCATATATTCTTTGCTGTAGATGCCATGGCGGCTACGGCCCACGATGTTGAGGGTGCCCTTGCCCTTGAACTCAGTATGGCCCTTGCTATGGAAGCAGCCGTTGTAGTCGTCGTTGGGACCGTCGGTGAGGGTGTTGGTGGTTCCGCTCTTCACGCTGACGTCGATGCGTTTGCCGTTCTGTATGTTGATGGCAGGGCCCGAGGGGTTGGTGAGCGTGAGGCCGTTGAGCGCCACCGTACACTTGTAGGAGCCTTCCAGGTAGAACTCACCATCGGTAGAGCTGCCTTTGAGGAGGTAGGTAATCTCGCCGACCTTGTTGCCCTGGAAAGTAGCTGCCTGCACCAGCTTCACGTGGGAGCCGCTGCTGTTGTTGGTGATGTAGCTGCTGATATTGCTGGCTACGGTGACGGTGGCGGAGTTGCCGTTGAAGGCAATCTCCACCGTATTGTCATCGATGGCCAGCACGTTGCCAGCCACGAGGAGGGCCGCACAGAATAGGGTCGTTCTCATACTATTGTCCGATGAGGTTTCCTACTGCTTCCTTCACGTCGTTGGCCTTCTCGACCACTTCCTTGGCTTCGTTCACCTTGTCGGTGACGGCACCTGTGACCTCATCGACCTTGTCGCCAAGGGCTTCGGCAGCGCCTTCCACCTGCTCACCTACGGCACCTGCAGCGTTGTCAACGACACCCACGAGGCCCAGCAGCTGCTCTACGGGCTGCTCGCTGACGCTCTTGATGAGTTCCTGAGCACGCTCAGCCACGTCGCTGTTGGTAATCTTACCCAGCACCTCGCCTATCTTGGCAGCATTGTCCTTGAGGAAGGTCTGAGCGGTGCCCAGATACTCCTTGGCCTTCTGGGGATTGTCCTTGATGAAGCCGATGGCCTTCTCCTGAATATTGCCGATGAGAGCGAAGAGACCTTCGCCATTGCCGTCGTTGAGCTGCTTCTCCAATGCGGCGTTCAGTTCGGAAGTCTCGTCGGGAGCTTCAGCCTGGGGATCACTCTGTCCGGGAGTAGCAGTCTTGCCCAGACACGATGTCAGCGTGATGGCAGCAACAGCCATCAGTGCAAAGAATAATTTTCTCATAGGTCTAAATGTTTTTAAAAAATGTTAGTTAATTGTTTAATTCGGGGGCAAAATTAAGAAAATAAATCGACGTGTGCAAAAAAAAAGGCAAATCATTTGGCAATTTTGAAAATAATTAGTATTTTTGCCACTTCTAATGAACTTCTCATATATATACAGTGTATGATACAGAATGTTTCATCGACCCGGGTAATCGGCATAAACATCAGCCTCAGCGCTACGACTTATGCTATTGTTGATGTGCGTGGAAACATCATTGCCCAAGAAGAATTCCCCACACTGGAGCACCCTGATATCAATGAGTATGTGGCTTTCCTCAGCAAAAAGCTGGTGGAAATCATGGAAGCCAACGGTGGTTTCAACTCTGTACGCTCAGTAGGCATCGGCGTGCTGAGCGGCAACTTCGTGACTGGATGTATCGAGCACTCGCCTGCTCTGCCCTGGAAGGGAGACGTGCCTCTGGCCAAGCTACTGAGCAGCCGTCTGGGAAAGGCCGTAGCTGTGGGTAACAATGCCCATGCAAGAGCATTGGGCGAGCATGCCTTCGGCAATGCACGCGGCATGAACAACTTCATCGTCATCACCCTGGGCGACGGACTGGGCAGCTGCGTATTCTCCAACGGAAAGCCGCATCTGGGCAGAGACGGCTTTGCAGGAGAGATAGGCCACGTCTGCATCAATCCCAACGGACGCCAGTGCGGATGCGGAGCACGAGGATGTCTGGAGACCTATTGTGCTCGCGACGGCATCATCATGACAGCCCGCAAACTGATGGAGCAGAGCGACAAGCCGTCGCTCATGCGCGACTGCAAGAATCTGACGCCGGAAGCCATCACTGCCTTCTGCGAAAAGGGCGACGAGATGGCCATCGAGGTCTATCAGCGCACAGGAAAGATGCTGGGAATGGGACTGTCGGCCTATGCATCGGTTATGAATCCCGAGGCCATCATCTTCACGGGTGGTGTGTCGAAGGCCGCCCACTGGCTCTTGGATCCTGCGCAGCAGACCTTCGAGGAGAATGTGTTCCACAATGTCAGGGGCAGAGTGAAGTTCCTCCCCTCGACACTCACCGACAAAGAACGCAACGTATTGGGAGCAAGCGCATTGGCATGGGAAGTGGAAGAATTATCTTTGTTCACATAAACTAAAAAAGACATATGAGTTTGAACGAAACCGTAAAAAGCCGAGTCATCGGTGTGGATATCAGTCTAGACCGTACGAGCTACGCCATCGTTGATGTGCGTGGAAATATCATTGCACGCGACGGATTTAATACTTATGAATATCCCAACGTGAGTGAGTATGTAAGTACGCTCTGCGAGAAAACTGTGATGCTGGCCGAGGAGAACGGCGGTTATGAGCACATCCGCTCAATGGGCATCAGCGCGCCCAGCGGAAATAATCTGACAGGATGTATTGAGAATGCGCCCAACCTGATCTGGAAAGGCATCGTGCCTATGGCTGCCATGCTGCGCGACCGCATGGGCATTGCCGTAGCACTGGGCAACGATGCCCATCTGGCAGGCATGGGTGAGCATGCATTCGGCAGTGCTCACGGCATGAAGAACTTCATACTGGTGACTCTGGGACATGGCATCGGCAGCTGCATTTTCTCGAATGGCGAGGTACACTTGGGAACCGATGGCTTTGCCGGCGAAGTGGGCCACACCTGCATCATCCCTAATGGACGCACCTGCGGCTGTGGTAAGAAAGGATGCCTGGAAGCCTATTGTGGTGCCAAAGGTATTGTCATGACAGCAGAGGAGATGATGGCAGAAAGCGACAAGCCGTCGCTAATGCGCACCATCGACAAGCTGACACCCAAGAGTATTACCGAGTGCTGCGAACAGGGCGACGAGATGGCCATTGAGGTCTATCGGCGCACAGGAAAACTGCTCGGCCTGACCATGTCGGGTTATGCCTCGCTGCTCGACCCGGAAGCCATCATCTTTGCAGGCGGCATATCGAAAGCAGGAAACTGGATTCTGGAGCCTGCCTACGAGGAATTCGAGAAGCATGTCTTCCATAACATCCGAGGACGAGTGAAATTACTGCTCTCTGCACTCGAAGACCACGAACGCGACGTGCTCGGAGCCAGCGCATTGGCTTGGGGTATCAAGGAATACTCGCTGTTTAAGTAAGAGGTGAGAGGTAAGTAGAAAGATGAATGTAGAAGAGATTAACGAAATCATCAACGCGAAGCCCAATCTCAGCACCGCCCTCGGGATGGAATTTATCTCCACACCCGAGGACGATACTTGTATGGCCTGTATGAAAGTGGATGAGCGCAACCGCCAGCCCTTTGGTTTTCTGAGCGGTGGTGCCTCGCTGGCTCTGGCCGAGAATGTGGCAGGTGTCGGCTCATCGGCACTATGTCCGAGCTGTGCCTGTGTAGGCATCGAGGTAAGCGGAAGCCATGTGAAGGCCGTAGTCGAGGGCGACACCGTCACGGCCTATGCCCGCCTGCTGCATCAGGGTACCACATTGCACGTCTGGAACGTTGATATCAAGGACACCGCTGGCGACCTCATCTCTAACGTACGCGTCACCAACTACGTCATCAAGGCCAAATGAGCAGTTTCGCTATCTTCCGACTGCCCCATGCCAACCACTGCACACTGATTGAGGGCGAGGTACAGACGCTGTCGTCACTGACCGACCTCAACGGCCGACAAGGCTTTGTCATTGCCCCCTTTGTCGTTACGGAAGAGACGCCCATACTACTGATACAAGACACACAAAAGACTCTCCCCCGTCCCCTCCCTGTGAGGGAGGGGAGAAATTACCTTTCCAGCAGACACGACCTTAACGTATCTACTCCCCACCCTCACAGGGAGGGGTCGGGGGAGGGTCTCTATCCTTTCTCCACTTTCCACTCCGCCCTTCTCGCTGGCCACTTCCAGAAGCTGGTGCTCGCTCGCTGTGCCATTGAACCCAACGACGGCTCAGTAGAACCTATCACCCTCTTTGAACGGGCCTGTGAGCACTATCCACGCATGTTCATAGCCTTGGTCAGCACCCCTCAAAGCGGCATCTGGCTCACGGCTACACCCGAAGTCCTGTTAGAGAGTCTGCCCCAGCCTGGCATGATGCGCACCATAGCCCTTGCAGGCACCATGCGCCTGCACGATGACGAGCTCGACGGTGAAGGTCTGCACCTGCGCTGGTCCACAAAAAACATCCAGGAGCAGCGTTATGTGGCCTCCTATATCGCCGACACGCTGAAACGCCTTGGCATCGACTATGAGGAGGAAGGGCCGCGCACAGTACGTGCTGCCAATCTAGTGCATCTGCGTAGCGACTTCACTTTTGGGTATGATAGTACGCACGCGGGAAACCTCTTGAAAGCCCTCCACCCTACTCCTGCTGTCTGTGGACTTCCCAAGAAAGAAGCTCAAGCATTCATCCTACAGAATGAGCCTACCCCGCGCCAATACTACAGCGGCTTCATGGGACCACTCCACTTACCGCTTACCACTCACCACTCACCTCTCGCGACTCACCTTTACGTCTCCCTGCGCTGCATGCAGATTGAGGACGACTGCTATCGCCTTTACGCCGGTGGCGGACTGCTACGCGACAGCACATTCGACAAAGAGTGGCAAGAGACAGAAGCCAAGATGGAAACCATGCGCCAGATCATCAATCATCAATAAGTAAATCTTAAATCTCAGAAAGTGTACTGCAATAAAGAGAATGTAAATATACTGACGGCCTTGCTCGTAGCACATGGAGTACGCCATGCGGTGGTCTGTCCAGGTAGCCGCAACGCCCCTATCGTGCATAACCTGAACGAGTGCCCTTCCATCACCTGCTATCCCGTCACCGACGAGCGCTCAGCAGGGTTCTTCGCACTCGGCATTGCTCAAGCCACCGACCAGCCCGTCGTGGTCTGCGTCACCAGTGGTACGGCACTGCTCAATGTGGCTCCCGCTGTGGCCGAGGCTCATTATCAGCACCAGTCGCTCATCGTCATCTCTGCCGACCGCCCCGCTGAGTGGATTGACCAGCTCGACGGTCAGACGCTCCGCCAGCCAGGCGCCTTGGAACCGTGGGTCAGCAAGACGGTGAATCTTCCAGAAATCAAAACCTATTCCCTCCCTCACAGGGAGCAATCTGGGGAGGGTTTCTTTTGCAACCGCTTAGTGAACGAGGCACTCATCGAGGCCACTGCCGACCATCATCCCTGCGTACACATCAACGTGCCCATCTCTGAGCCGCTGTTCGACTTCTCTGTAGAACAACTGCCTGACGAGCGCGTCATCCATCGCTACAGCCCTGCCACCGACTACGACTGTCTGCCACAACCCCTGCTCGACGATTTTCTGCAGGCCCGTCGTCCGCTTATTGTCTTCGGACAGCTCAGTCCCCGTCGCTTCCACTACGAGGGTATCGACAATCTCTTCAGTCATGTCATTGTGCTACACGAGGCACTGGCACCCCTCACTAGCGTCAGCCATTTCGATGAAGCACTCACCTCTGATAGTTCACCACTCACCTCTATCCTTCCTGACTTCATTCTCTACGTGGGCGATGCCGTCGTAAGCAAGCGATTGAAACACTTCCTCCGTGAAGCTACCAATGCCCGTTGCTGGCGCGTCAGCCTGACGGGCGAGGTCGAGGACACGTTCCAGAACCTTCGTGGAGTGGTTGTGGGCGATGCCGAGAGCGTTCTCCAGTCGCTCAACAACAAGCTGGCAAAATATAAATGCTGTCCTGCTTCCGAACAAGCTGACTATCGCCGTCAGTGGCTACACCTGCTCAAAGAAGCCAAAGAACAAATTGATGCCGAGCAGCTACCGTGGGGCGAAGCTGCCGCTGTACGCCTGTTTGAGGAGCAACTGCAACAGGTGACATATCCCTACGAAGTGCACTATGCCAATTCCACCCCTATCCGCCTGGCTAACCGCTATGCACAGGGACATCCCGTGTGGTGCAACCGTGGCGTGAATGGCATCGAGGGCTCACTCTCCACCGCTGCTGGTTTCAGCACAGTTCAGGGACTCATTTTCTGCGTCCTCGGCGACCTCAGCTTCTTCTACGATCAGAATGCACTTTGGAACCAGAACATTGGTGGCAACCTGCGCATCCTACTGCTGAACAACGGTCACGGTGCCATCTTCGACACACTGACTGGCCTCAGCATGAGCCCCGTCAGCCACAGCTTCGTGGCCGGACAGCACACAACAACCGCCGAAGGCATCTGTCAGCAGAACGACATCTACTACCAGCAGGCCACCAACGAAGAAGAATTGCAGCAAGGTATGGCCTTGCTGCTAAAAGAGGAGTGGGCGCGCCCCATGCTATTAGAGGTTATCTGTCGTACTTAAAGCTGCTGCCACCCACGAACTCACGCATGATGCTGGTAGGTGGAATCTCCTGATCGCTGACGGGCAGGAAAAAGTGGATGAACTTCAGCAGACGGTGGGCCTCGCTATACTCAGGACAGTTCTTGGGCACCATTGAGAGGATGATCTCGGCGTGGGTGCGCAGTACGGCAAACTCGATGTTGAGCGCCGAGTTGAACATCACATCGGCACTTTCCTGATAGGGGAATATCCATTTATCCTCGGCATCGAGCACATTCTTCCACTGGCTGATGGTCTGCTGGGCAGTATAGGCACCCTTGTTGTAGTCGCGGATAATGCGGCGCAACAGTCGGTTGTCGCGTACGGGAATCCAGTTGTGGTCATCGAGCGAAATACTGGTTAGGGCAGAGATATAAATCTTGTATTTTACTGCATCGGCAATCTTCTGCGTCAGCAACGGATTCAGCGCATGGATACCCTCCATGATGAGCACCGTGTCGCTACCCAGCTTCAGCTTCTTGCCATTATACTCACGCTTGCCCGTCACGAAGTTGTACTCAGGCACCTCTACGCGCTCGCCTTTCATCAGTCGGCTCAGGTGGTCTTCCAGCAGGTGGTAATCAACGGTCTCTATGTTGTCGAAGTCATAATCACCGTTGGGAAGCTTCGGCGTATCGACACGGTTCACGAAATAGTCGTCGGTAGAGAACGAAACAGGCCGCAGACCACAGGCCAGCAACTGCACGGAGAGGCGCTTGCAGAACGTGGTCTTGCCCGATGACGAAGGACCAGTAATGAGCACCAGACGCACGGGGTCCTGCTCACGATGGAATCGACGGTCTATCTCCTCTGCTATCTGCACGATTTTCTTCTCCTGCAAGGCCTCGCTGACCTGTATCAGCTCTGAAGCATAGCCACGCATGATGGCCTTGTTCACATCACCCGCATTCGACAGGCGCATGATGATGTCCCAGTGGGTCTTCTCGGCAAACATCTCGAAAGTCTTCGGCTGTGCCACCTTCTCAGCCACGCGGTCGGGCTGGTTCCAGTCGGGCACACGCAACAGCAATCCATCCTCGTAGCGTTCCACATCCCACACCTGCAGATAGCCTGCGCTGGGCACTAAAGGGCCATAGTAATAATCAACGGTATCGCCCAGCGTGTAGTAGTCTGAGTATATCTGACCGCTCGTCTCCAGAAGCTTCACCTTGTCCGAGAATCCCCGCTCAGTAAATACGCGTATAGCCTCCTCCGTAGTGGCCTCCGTGCGACGGAACGGCATGTCGAGATCAACAATCTCCTGCATGCGGACCTTGATTTGCTCCACCATCTTATCGGTAACCTGCCTGCTCTCCCCTCGGGAGAGGTTGGGAGTAGGTTTGAAGTTACAATAATACCCACGACACAGCGAGTGCTCGATGAAGAGCTTCGAGCCAGGAAACAAATCCTGCGTCGCCTTGTAGAGGAGGAAGCACAAGCTGCGCACATAGACACGATGCCCACTTCCCTCACGTGCATCGAGGAACTCCACATCGCGATTCTGAAACAGGCGGAACTTCAGTCCCTGCGAGGTATTATTCACTTTAGCCGACACCACAGGGTAAGGCAACTGGATATCGTCGGCAAACTCCTGATAGACATCAAGCAGCGATACCCCCTCGGGAAAGCTCTTTGTGATGCCATTGTTCTTGCAGCGAATCTGTAACATAGCTTTAGGCGTTTTTACTTGATGCTGCAAAGGTACAAAAACTTTAAGACATAACCAAAGATATTCGTCTGGAAATGCAAAAGAAATGGAACAAGATATTGACACTCATTTCTATAATGCCCTGCTTTTTAAAACGAGCGGCGTTCTTTCGGGGAAAAAGATGCCTTCTTTGGGGCCAAAAGGTGCCTTCTCTATGCCTTGGAGAAGGCATCTGTTTTAGTTAGCTATTGTCCTCGCGCGCGTACGCGCGCACACTTAAATTTTGCAATGAAAAATCTGCACTTCTGTTACAGTTCGTTGTAAACCGTTGCTTGACAATGAGATAGATAGGTGCAGATATGGTAACAATAGTGACAGATATTCTGAAATATGGCGCAAAAAACTGCATTATTTTGAAGAAAAAACGAGAAAATAGTTCAAAAACGCTTAAAATCGGACTGAAAAACGGCCAGATTCCCCTTTTTCCATCCCCAAAATCGGCGTTTTGGGGCAGGAATGAAGCAGGAAAACACAAGAATTCAACAAAAAACAGAAAAAAACGAAAAAAAAGATATTGGAATTTCCAAACGAATATCTTTGGTTATGTCTTAAAGTTTTCGTACCTTTGCACGAAAACGCGATATTACTATGGAAAAGAGACTGTGGAAAGAAATCAGGAAGTTCGAGGAGATTCTCTTCGAAGAGTATAACGGCATTGCGAAGATCACCATCAATCGTGCACGCTACCGCAACGCCTTTACGCCACGCACCACGCAAGAGCTGAGCGAGGCCTTCACCCTGTGTCGCGAGTTGCAACGCATCCGTGTGGTGCTGCTGACTGGAGCGATGAGCGAGGTGCCCGAGGGCATGAGTCTGAAGGACGTGAAGCACGCTTTCTGTTCTGGTGGCGACATGCATGTGAAGGGACGAGGCGGATATATCGACGAGGAGGGTGTGCCACGACTCAGCGTGCTCGACGTGCAGATGCAGATTCGCCGATTGCCCAAGCCTGTCATCGCTATGGTGAACGGCTATGCCATCGGAGGTGGTCACGTGCTGCACTTAGTATGCGACCTCACTATTGCCTCAGAGAATGCTATCTTCGGCCAGACGGGGCCGAAAGTGGGCTCGTTCGATGCCGGCTTTGGCTCCAGCTATCTCGCCCGCATCGTAGGTCAAAAGAAAGCACGCGAGATATGGTTCCTCTGTCGTCAGTACTCGGCTCAGGAGGCGCTGCAGATGGGGCTCGTCAATAAGGTGGTACCCATAGAGCAGTTAGAGGACGAGTGCGTGGCTTGGGCTGAAGAGATGATGGAACGCTCGCCCTTAGCGCTCCGCATGATCAAAGCGGGCCTGAATGCCGAGCTCGACGGACAGGCGGGCATCCAGCAACTGGCTGGCGACGCCACCATGCTCTACTACTTCCTCGACGAAGCGCAGGAGGGTGGCCGTGCATTCTTGGAGAAGCGCAAGCCGAACTTCGGGAAATATACATATTAACGATTCTCAAAGACATAATAACGGTTATAGACATAATAACATAATAACTATTTTAAAAGGCAGAATAACAAAATAAAATATACATAATAACGGTTAAAGACATAATAACATAATAACTATTTTAAAGGACGAATAACAAAATAATTATGGATATAGAGTCATTGATAAAGACGGTGATGGAATGCGCAGGAAACATACGAAAGAAACTGGGACCAGGCTATCTTGAAAGTGTCTATAAAAACGCAATGTTGGTGGAGTTGAAGAAACATGAACTGACCTACGAGGTAGAAAAACCTATCAACGTCTATTATGAGGACGTGCTTGTGGGAGAGTTCAAGGCAGACATCGTAGTCGAAGGCATGCTGATATTGGAACTAAAGGCTGTCAATTCTTTGCATATTGCTCACGAAATACAATTGGTGAATTATCTTACAGCAACAGGAGTCAATGACGGACTCCTGATTAACTTCGGTTCAGAAGAATTACAAATCAAACGTAAATACCGCATCTATCGTAAACGCTTCTCTTAATCGTTATTATGTTATTATGTCTTCGAAAGTTATTATGTCTTTAAAAGTTAATGTGTCTGAGCGGACGTTGCACTTCAAACAGCCAGCAGGAACATCGCGCGGAGTTTATACCGAGCGACATATCTGGTTGATTACAGTATCTGACAGCAAGAACGTAGGTATTGGCGAGTGTGCACCTCTGCCCCAGCTGAGCTGCGACGACCTGCCCGATCCTATATATGATAAGGTATTACGCCGCTTCTGTGACGAGGTGGAACAGACAGGACAGATTCCCTACGAGGCCATGCGTCCCTACCCCAGCATGCTTTTCGGACTGGAAACGGCGCTATTAAGTCTGGAGCGTCACCCTAAACTCTTCGATACTCCCTTCAGTCGTGGCGAGGTGGGCATTCCCATCAACGGGCTCGTGTGGATGGGCAGCTACGAGGAGATGGAACAGCGTATGGAAGAGAAGTTAGAACAGGGCTTCCGTTGCATCAAGCTGAAGATCGGCGCCATCGATTTCGAGCAGGAGCTGGATCTCACCAAGAAGATTCGCCAGCGCTTCTCATATCATGATGTAGAGTTACGCGTCGATGCCAACGGTGCCTTCCGTTATGAAGACGGCGACGCGCTCTACAAGTTAGAACTATTGTCGCAATATGCACTACATAGCATCGAACAACCCATCCGTAAGGGACAATGGGCCAATATGGCTGAGCTTTGTCGCGAGTCACCTCTGCCGATAGCCCTCGATGAGGAATTAATTGGCGTGAACGACCCAGAGCAAAAACGCCAGATGCTACGCATCATCAAGCCAGCCTATATCGTGCTGAAACCGTCGCTGCATGGTGGCATGATGGGCTGTAGGGAATGGATTAGCATTGCTGGCGAAGAGGGCATTGGCTCGTGGATTACCTCAGCCTTAGAGAGCAACATCGGCCTGAACGCCATCGCTCAGTTCTGCAGTTCTGTCTATGGCGATGCCATTATTTTTCCCCAAGGGCTCGGAACAGGACAGCTATTTACTGACAATATTCCTATGCCCTTAGAAATACGCGGAAACGAACTATGGATCTCGAAGAATTCTTAGCCGAATGGCATAACGACAGCCCGTATGTCCGTGTGCACACCAGCGGCTCGACGGGTGTTCCCAAGAGCATGCTTGTGGAGAAGCGGCGCATGGAGGCCTCAGCCCGTATCACCTGCGAGTTCTTGGGATTGAAGGCAGGCGACAGCGCCCTACTCTGCCTGCCCTTAGACTATATCGCAGGAAAGATGATGGTGGTGCGCGCCTTGACCTGTGGTCTGCGCCTCATCAGCGTAGCGCCAAGTGGTACACCCAAATGGAAAGGCCCCATTGACTTCGCCGCTATGGTGCCCATGCAGGTGTGGAACCTCTTGCAGCTGTCTGATGGCCGCGAACGACTGATGCAGATTCGCCACCTCATCATCGGAGGAGGTGCTATAGACTCAGCCCTCGCTTCGGCATTAAAAGACTTTCCCAACCATATCTGGAGTACCTACGGAATGACTGAGACACTCAGCCACATCGCCCTGCGCCGACTGAACGGCCCTGAAGCCACAGCATATTACACTCCGTTCGAAGGTGTGCACCTGTCGCAAGACGAAGAAGGGTGTCTAATCATTGATGCTCCTGCCGTTCACGACGGCCTGCTCATCACCAACGACATTGCTGAAATACAACCCCCACTCCAGTCGGAGGGGGCTGGGGGGAGGCCGCGCTTCCGCATCTTAGGCCGTCGCGACAATGTTATCTGTTCAGGTGGCATCAAGATTCAGGCAGAAGAGGTGGAGCGAGTGTTGCATCCCCACCTCAAGGCTCCCTTCTGCATTACCAAACGGAAAGACCCCAAGCTGGGCGAGGCCGTCGTACTCCTAACGGAAGATAACGACATTTCGGCCCTCAAGACGCTTTGTGAACAGGAATTGCCACACTACTGGAGGCCACGCTATTACATCAGCGTAGCTAAGATTCCTTTGACAGGAACAGGAAAGATTGCCCGTAAAGAAGCAGAAGCACTTGCCTCAGCCTAATTCACCACGTTGATAGGCTTCCCCTTCAGGAAAGCCTGCACATTATCGATGGCAATCTGCATCAGCCGCTGGCGAGCCTCAAAGGTTGCCCAAGCAATATGAGGCGTCAGAAAAGCATTCGGACATTGCAACAGCGGATTGTCAGCTTGCGGTGGTTCCTGTGACATTACGTCAGCTCCATAACCTAACAGTTGCCCACTCTGCAAGGCATCGGCTACAGCCTGCTCATCCACCAATGGCCCACGCCCAGTATTAATCAGAATGGTCCCAGGCTTCATCTTCTTCAGCGCCTTCGCATTCATAAGATGGCGAGTCTGTTCCGTGAGCGGACAATGTAGTGAGAGCACATCGCTGATGGCCAGCAGTCCTTCAAAGGTGGTCTTCTGGATGCCGGCAGGCAGGTCGCTGCTGTTCTTGCTGGTCATAGCGAAGACATCCATACCAAACTGACGGGCAACGGTGGCCACTTTCATGCCGATGTTTCCCAAGCCTACGATACCTAATGTTTTGCCGTTGAGCTCGATGAGCGGTGTGTCCCAATAGACGAAATCGGGATTGCTGCTCCAGCGTCCCTCACGGTTCTGACGGGCATAGTGGCCCACACGGTTTGTGATGTTCAGGATGTGGGCAAAGGTAAGCTGCGCTACGCTGTCGGTACTATATGCAGGAATATTCGTCACCACGATACCTTGCTTGCGGGCAGCCTTGATATCTACCACATTATAGCCCGTCGCCAGCACACCGATGTACTTCATCTGTGGGAGCTGCTTCAGGGTAGAAGCAGAAAGAATCACTTTATTGGTCAGAACGATATCGGCATCGTTGCATCGTTCCATCACTTCTTCTGGGGCAGTACGGTCATAGACCGTCAGCTCACCCAAGGCCTGCATGCCTTCCCACGAAAGATCGCCGGGATTGGCTGCAAAGCCGTCAAGTACTACAATTTTCATTTTTCAAATCTTTTTCCCCAGTAACTCACCATGCGCTCGTAGAGCTTCTGCTCCGACGGTGAATGCTGGGCATGCCAGATGCGCAGGTCTTTCAGCTCATCGGGCAAATACTGTTGTTGTGTAAAATGTCCAGGATAGTCATGCGGATATTGATAGCCGTCGCTATAGCCCAACTCCTTCATCAGCTTGGTTGGGGCATTACGAAGATGAAGCGGCACAGGCAGATTGCCCGTCTCGCGCACCTTTGCCAAAGCAGCATCGATGCCTAAATAAGCCGAATTGCTCTTGGGCGACGTTGCCAGATAGACACAGGCCTCGGCCAGCGCGATGCGAGCCTCGGGCCAGCCTATCTTCATCACCGTGTCGAAGGCAGCATTAGCCAGCAGCAATGCATTGGGATTGGCCAGACCTATATCCTCAGAAGCGCTAATAACCATACGACGGGCTATGAACTCCGGATCTTCGCCTCCCTCAATCATGCGGGCCATCCAATAGAGGGCTGCATCGGGGTCGCTACCTCGGATGCTTTTGATGAAGGCTGAGATGATGTCGTAGTGCATCTCGCCGTCCTTATCGTAGGCCAGCGGATTCTGCTGCAAACGGGTTACGACAAGCTCATCGGATATGATGACAGGATCAGTCTGCTGACTTTCCACCACCAACTCCAGAATATTCAGCAGCTTACGGGCATCGCCACCGCTATAGCGCAGCATGGCTCCCGTCTCTTTCAGCTCAATCTGTCGCTGCTTCAGGAATACATCGGTAGTAATGGCCCGATGGAGCAGTTGGAGCAGATCTTCTTTCTCTAAGGATTTCAGCACATAGAGCTGACAGCGCGAAAGCAGCGGACGGATAACCTCAAATGAGGGATTCTCGGTCGTAGCACCTATCAGCGTGACGATACCGCGCTCCACAGCCCCAAGCAGCGAGTCTTGCTGCGACTTGGAGAAACGGTGTATCTCGTCTATGAAAAGAATAGGTGATGCCTCGTTGAAGAAACGTCCTTTCTGTGCCTTCTCAATGACGTCGCGCACATCCTTCACGCCGCTGGTCACAGCAGAGAGGGTGTAGAACGGAGTCTCCAACTTGTGGGCAATGATCTGCGCCAGCGTTGTCTTCCCCACTCCCGGCGGTCCCCACAGGATAAACGACGAAATGCGCCCCGACTCTATCATTTGTCGGAGCACAGCCCCCTCGCCTACCAGGTGTTTCTGACCGATATAGTCGTCGAGCGTACGGGGACGCAGCCGTTCTGCCAATGGTTGTGACATGATTTGGATTGCAAAGATAGTGCATTTTATGTAATAAACAAAAAAATAATTGCGAAAAAACTTGTAAATAAGAAATAAAGTGCTTATTTTTGCACCATCAATACAAAAGAAAAAGAGCTATTTATGGAGCAAAAGACTGAAAAGAAAGTACTTACGCTGAAAACGCTCACCAAGAGCAGCGTATGGGATGTACAGGAGAACGACATCTTCCGCCTTTGCGAAGGGGCAGAGAAAGATGTCGAAGTGAAAGAGAATCTGCGCCATTATGTCGATATCATCCGCTCGGCCTTCATGATTGAAGAGGTCAATTCAGAATCGAAACTGGAGAAGCAGAAATTCGAGAAGCAAGGTTACAAAGTCGGACAGGTGAAGCTCGACGAAAACAAGAAGGTGATGTGGGCCATCAAGAAGCGCCCCATCAGCCGAGTGACCGACCTGACCTACGAAAATATCCGCCACATTCCTGCTGCCAAGCTCGTGGAAGTGCTCGACCGCAACTTCGGTGGCGGCTGGGACTCGCTGTCGCAGAGCATCAAGGATATCATTGAGAGCGGTTTTGATATTTCGACGACCACCTTACCCAACGACCGTCTGCACAAGAAAGGCGGACTCTATGAGAAAAAGCTGGCCGACGGCTACGACGTGCTGGAAGTTTCCAAAGGCACTTGGGTGGAAGCCATCTTCGCCAAAGTGAAGCCTGAAGCCGAGAAGCCTCGCATGAAGTTCAGCTCCAGCAGCGAAGATGAAGAGAACGAGGACGAGGATGTTGAGATAGAGGACAACTACAACAAGCCCGACGAGGACGACGTAGTGATTGAAGAACCCGGTGATGACGATATCAACGAGGAGAACTACTCTACGATGATGGACTTGGGCAGCAACGACCCCGACGAAGAGGCCGAGGGGCTGGCTGACTATGAGGAAGAGTGAACCTCCTTTAAGGCACTATAGATGCGCTGCACAGGTAAGCCCATCACATTGAAGTAGCTGCCATGCAGGGCTGTTACGCCCACATAGCCTATCCACTCCTGAATGCCGTAGGCACCAGCCTTGTCGAAGGGCTTATAGTTAGCAATGTAATAATCAATTTCTTCATCAGTAAGCTGCTTGAAGGTGACATCGGTAGTAACCGAGAAGCACTTTTGAGCAGTTCTTGTTGTCAGGCATACGCCCGTCGTCACCTGATGCGTCCTGTTGCTCAGCTTGAGCAGCATGCGGCG
The DNA here is from genome assembly GCA_905233825.1 of uncultured Prevotella sp. Taxonomy (GTDB): domain Bacteria; phylum Bacteroidota; class Bacteroidia; order Bacteroidales; family Bacteroidaceae; genus Prevotella. The sequence goes on from CAJOFE010000002.1 coordinate 16,838, forward strand.
AGCATCGGCAGCATCGTGGGGTTTGCCCATCACCTCGTCGTCGGCAATGACTACGGTGTCGGCTGTGATAACCAGTTCGTCGGCAGCCATCAAGGGGAGATAGGCAGCAGCTTTCTCGCGGGCAATATACTCAGCTATCTCCGATACAGGCAGGCTGTCGGGATAGCTCTCTTCAATGTCGGGCAGCACCTTGACTTCGAAGCTGATGCCCAAGCCAGCCAACAGCTCGCGCCTGCGTGGTGAATTGCTGGCCAGGATGATGTGCAAGCCCCCTAAGTTAGGGGGTTGGGGGGCTGAGCGCCCCACTTGTAAATTTCCTTCCTCTCCCATATATATTTATGAATTAACCCTTGTTCAAACCCCCATCCCCCTAACTTAGGGGGCTTGGTCACCACCCGAATGCTGTGGCATTCATCTGCCAAAGCCCCTGGGCACGCAGCGTCTGCTCGATGACATCGCGAGCACACCCCTGTCCGCCCTTGCGGTCGCTGATGTAGATGCTGGCTTCCTTCACCTCGGGGCAGGCATCCTTGGGACATACGGGACAGCCTGCACGACGCATCACCTCAAGGTCGGGCACATCGTCGCCCATATACATCACCTCTTCGTCTTTCAGCCCGTATTTCTGCAGGAACTCCTCATAGGTCTTGATCTTCACAGAGCAGCCGATGTAGATGTCGGTCAGCCCGAGACCCTCATAGCGCACGCGTACTGCCTCAACTTTGGCTCCTGTCATGACGACCATGCGAAGCCCCAGCTTCACGGCCAACTGGAGGGCATAGCCGTCCTTGATGTTCACCGTGCGCATGGGCAGACCGTCGGGAGCCATAGGGATTGTCTCGCACGAGAGGACGCCATCGACATCGAACACGATGGCCCGTATCTTCTTTAAATTGTAGTTAATCATCAGCCTCTTTGTGTATGCTTTTACTCATCAGTTCATAAATCTGCTGCATCAGCGGCTCGTCGGCCATCAATGCCTTTTGGGCTTCCATCACCTGCTCGTCGTAGCGCACGGCAGGTCCCGTCTGCGCCTTGCGTGGATGCATCGCGTGCACCTTCGCAGCCGTCTCCTCAATCAAGGGCAGCATCACGTCGAAGGTCAGTCCGTGCTTCTCCAACAGGTGTGCCGAGAGCGTGAAGCAATGGTTGGCAAAGTTGTTGGCAAAGACGGCAGCCAGATGCAGATGCCGGCGATCGTCGCTCGAAAGCTCGGTCACATGGTCGCTCACGGCCGTTGCCACCATGTTGGCTATATGCAGCGCCAAGTAGTTGTTGGCCTCAATAAACACAGGTATGTGGGAGAAATCTACATCGCGCTCCTTCGAGAAGGTCTGCATGGGATAGATCACACCGTGATGGCGCACGTCGCCGAAGACCGACATCGGTACCGAGCCTGCCGTGTGGAACATGGGGCGTTGTTCGCGGTCTTTCACCAACTGGGGGATAATCGTTGGCAATGCCGAGTCCTTCACAGCCAGGATGTAGGCATCGGCATAGAGGGGAAGTGAAGCAATATCGTCGGTAGGTACGCCACCCACCATGCTGCACAGCGCCTGTGCGCTCTCCATCGTGCGGCTATACACCGCCTGGATGGTGTGTCCCTTCCTGTGCAATGCCTTCGCAAACTGCGTGGCTAAACGTCCTGCTCCTACAAATACAATCTCCATACAATCCAACGTCTTAAAGTCTAAAGTCTATAGTCTTAAAATCTGTAGTCTAAAGTCTGTAGTCAATCTCTCTATAGTCAAAACTTGTCAATATGCACGTTCTCCCACTTCAGCTTGTCCTCGTTCTGCGGCTTGCGCTCGTCGGCCTTATGTCCGAAGGCGATAATGCAGAGCACGTTCAGGTTCTCAGGAATGTCGAGGATGCCGCGAATCACGGTGTCGGCCGTAGTGCCGTCGCTCAGTCCTCGCCCACGCATCTGCACCCAGCAGGAGCCCAGTCCCAGCTCCTCAGCCTGATACTGCATGCTGATGGCAGCTATCGAGCCGTCTTCCACCCAGCAGTCGTTCTGCATGGGGTCGCCTAACACGACTACGGCCATCGCAGCACCCTTGATCAGCTGTCCGCCCATATCCTTGGCATCGCTCAGTTTCTCCAAGTCCATCTTGTCATCGACCACCACGAACTGCCAGGCTCGCTGTCCCTTGCTGGTAGGCGCCATCAGCGCGGCGCGCATAATCAGCTTCACGTCTTCTGCGTCAATCTCTTCTTCTGTAAACTTGCGGTGCGAGCGACGCAACTGCACCAAATCCTTAAAATCTGCCATATATTTTCTATCGTTTGTTATTATGCCCTCTAAGCCTGCAAAGTTACGAATTACCAAGCTAAGAACCAAATTTTGCCACCATTAATTTGAGTTTTGCCGGTTTTTATTCGTCGGGCAGATGCCTCCTCATTCGTTTTTGCTACGTCCTAAAACGTTTTTGCCGCCTTCTCATTCCGTTTTTATGCGTACTTCCCAGTACCGAGCTGCAGACTGCTTTTCACGTTGCAAAGTTACAACAAACTTTGCCTGGAACCAAATTTTCTGACCACAACGTCGCGTTAAAATTTGTAAAAACTTCATACTTCTTCCCTACCGTCTCAACCGCCTCAAACGTCTTTTTCATTTTTCTGAAAATGCACACATCTGATGGGCACAAACACCAAAGCCTCGCGAACATTATATATAATATATAATATAATTAATATCTATTAACTATTATAGCTCTCTGCGTATGTGTGTTTCGCAAAAAAGACGCTAAGACGTTTGAGACGCTTGAGGCGCTTGAGACGCTCGTAAGACGCTAGGGACGTTTACAAATTTTAAGGGTACTTTCTCTTACAAATGTTTGGCAGTCTCGGAAAAAATAATTAACTTTGCACAAAGATAGTACGCTCGAAAACCCATGTCAGGACATAGCACAAAAATCTACACCTCAGGCGACACGCTGCCTCTGGGACTGATGGAGGAGAACTACTTCCACAGCCCGCAGTTCTTCGCCCTATGCCAGCAGACGCCACGCCACCGCCCCTATATGGTAACGCTGGAAACGGAAGAAGGAGAGATAGTAGCCCAGATGCTGGCTGTGGTGCGCTATCGCACGTCGTGGTTCCCACCATACTACTACATGCATTGCCGCATCATGGGTGAAGGGGTGTACAGAGAAGAGGAAAGAGGAGAGCAGAAAGAGGAAAAAGATGAGAAAGGAGAAAGAGAAGAGGCATTTGGCCAAATGCTGCAAGCGCTGACATCCAAGCTGGGACCACGCATGCTGTATGTGGAGCTGAGCCACCTGAGCCAGAAGATGTTCGGCTACCGCCATCTGCGCGACAATCGCTACTTCCCCGTGCGCTGGATGAGCATCCACAACAGCCTGCACTCGCGCACACCCGAGGAGCGCATCAGCAGCACGCTGAAGAAGCGTATCGATATGGCCTACAATAGAGGCGTGGTGACCGACGAAGTGAGCAGCGAGGAGGACTTCAAGGAATTCATCAAGCTGCTGCGCCACCACAACTGGCTGAAGCCGAAACGCTATATTCCTGCCGACGAGTTCTTCCGCCAGCTGCATGAGCAGCCCGACAACAGCCGACTGTTCGTCACACGCTACAAAGGCCGCATCGTGGGATGCTCAGCAGTCATCTACAGTCACCATCAGGCCTACCTCTGGTTCGCCGCCTATCGCCGCAAGACCTTCGTGATGGTTCACCCACGCGAGCTGACCATCTGGCATGCAATCAAAGACGCCCACAGTCGCGGCTACGAGCACATCTTCTTCATGGACGTAGGTCTGCCCTTCCGGAAGAACAAGTTCCGCGATTTCATCCTCCGCTTCGGCGGCAAGCCCGTGAGCACCTACCGATGGTTCCGCTGCTCCATCAAGTGGGCGAACTCGCTGCTTTCCTGGATTTACCGCGACTGACACATAATAAATGAGCATTTTCAGCGTTATTTCTTTTGATGAAACAAAGAAACGCGCGATTTATCATCATGCTCGTCATGCTCGTGACGGGACTTTCGGCTGTGGGACAGACGTTCACGCTGAAAGGACTGGTGACCGACGACGAGGGCAAGGCTCTGGAGCTGGCCACCGTGAGTTGCGTGGAGCAGGGCAAGGTGACGATGACCAACCTGAAGGGCGAATACAGCATGCAGTTGCATACGGCCGACTCGGTAGTGGTGCGTTTCTCGATGGTGGGCTACCGACAGCGCACCCGCACGCTCTACAAGCCGCAGGGCACCCAGACGCTGCGCATACTGCTAAGGGCCGACCAGGAGATAGGCGAGGTAGTAGTTACCGAAAAGAAACGACAGACCGACCAGATGGAACAGCTCGACCTGACTGACCTGAGGGCATATTCCGTCTCGACAACGGGCAACGCCATCGAAGAGCTTATCCAGCAACAGGCAGGCGTCTCAACACACAACGAGCTAAGCAGCCAATACAATGTGCGAGGCGGCTCGTTCGACGAGAACTCCGTATATATCAACAACGTAGAGGTCTATCGACCGTTGCTCATCCGCAGCGGCCAGCAGGAAGGCCTCAGCATCATCAACCCCGATATGGTGGAGCGCGTGGGCTTCAGTAGCGGCGGCTTCTCGGCGAAATACGGCGACAAGATGTCGAGCGCACTTGACATCACCTACCGTCGGCCTGAGCATTTTGAGGCCTCAGCTATGGGCAGCCTGTTAGGAGGCTCAGCCTATATAGGCATGGGCTCCCCCTCTAAAGGAGAAGGCGGGGGAAGAGGCTCTTTCTCCATGAGTCACGGCCTGCGCTACAAGACTAATCGCTATTTATTAGGCTCGTTGGAGACCAGCGGCGAATATCGCCCGAACCAACTGGACTATCAAACCTACATCACCTACTCGCCCAACCGTCGCTGGACGCTGGACTTTCTCGGCAATATCTCGGAGAACCACTATAACTTCAAGCCGAAAGACCGCGAGACCTCCTTTGGCACAATGGAGGACGTGAAGTCGTTCAAGGTGTATTTCGACGGTCAGGAGAAGGACATCTTCCGCACCCTGTTCGGGACGGCCTCGCTGACTCGCCACTTGGGCGATTCAACCAGCGTGAAGCTGCTGTGGAGCGCTTTCCACACTAAGGAACAGGAACGCTACGACATTCAGGGACAGTATTGGCTCAGCGACACACAAAGCGCAGAGCAACTGGGTGTGGGCACCTACGCCGAGCACGCCCGCAACTATCTGACAGCCAACGTACAAAGTCTGAAGCTGATGCTCAGCCGACGACTGCGTCAGCACGACATAGAGGCAGGTCTGACCTACAAGTGGGAACACATCAAGGAGCAGAGCCGCGAATACGAAATGCGCGACAGTAGCGGCTATAGTGTGCCACATACCGCCAGCAGGCTCGACCTCATCTATACCCTCAGCTCGCGTCAGGAGATGTCTTCACGTCGTGTGGAGGGATACATACAGGATGTATTCAAATGGAATACTTCCCCTTCGGATGAGGAGGAAAGCATGGGCACCTTCTTCACGCTGACCTACGGCGTACGCTTCGCTCATTGGAACTTCAACCGCGAAACGCTGCTGTCGCCTCGTGTGTCGCTGGCCATCGTACCTGCCAGCAATCCAGACATCACCTATCGCATAGCTACAGGCCTCTACTATCAGGCACCGTTCTATAAGGAACTGCGCGACACAACTTTAACAGCAAGCGGTGTGACTGCCGTCACCCTGAACCACAACATCAAGAGTCAGCGTTCACTCCAGCTGCTGGCCGCTATGGACTATCGTTTCAAAATGAAGGAGCGCAAGTACAAGTTCACAGCTGAGGCATACTACAAGGCGTTGGCAAACCTCATCCCCTACAACGTGCAGAACGTGAAGGTGACCTACTACGGCGAGAACCTGTGTAGCGGCTATGCTCTTGGCCTCGATATGAAACTTTACGGCGAGTTCGTACCCGGCACCGATTCGTGGATCAGCTTCTCGCTGATGCGCACCCAGCAGCACTTCACCACCCAGCACTCACCACTCACTACTGAAAACTTCCCCTTGCCCACCGACCAACGCTATGCCCTGAACCTGCACTTCACCGACTACTTCCCAGGTACCGACCGCTGGAAGATGACTCTACAGCTGGCCTATGCCGACGGTTTGCCCTTCGGAGCTCCCCACCGAGGCATCGAAGCACAGAGCTTCCGTGCACCAGCCTACAAGCGCGCTGACATAGGCATGAGCTATCTGGCCTACGGCCATTCACCCTTCACCAATCATCACTCACTATTGAAGAAAATCTGGTTAGGAATAGACTGTCTGAACCTCTTCGGCATCAGCAATGTGAACAGCTATTACTGGGTGACCGATGTCACGAATCGCCAATGGGCTGTGCCTAACTACCTAACCGGACGCCAGCTGAACGGCAAGGTCATCGTGGAGTTCTGATTTTTATTGGTAAAAAAACACTAATTTATTATTCCATATCGGAAAAAAGTAGTACCTTTGCACCCCGAAAGAGCGCGAGGTTGCTCACACTCGGCCATTTAAGCGAGCTTAATGGCCCTCGTTTAACCGCAGTCTTGCACCCCGAATTTAAAATCAAGGTATTACGATATGTTTAAAAACTTCCAAGGCTTCCATCTGATTGAAGCCTATCACAAGGCACATCAAGCCCAAAAAGACCGTCCTGCAAGGACGCAGAAGAAATCCATCACGGCCGTCATCATGATCCTCATCACACTGCTTATATGGAACCTGCCCACAGAGTCGTTCGGCATCAAGGGGCTGACCGTCGTACACCAGCGTATCATTGCCATCTTTGTCTTTGCCACCCTTTCGTGGATTACCGAAATGGTGTCGAGTTGGGCCACCTCTGTGACTATCATCGTAACCATGTTGCTGTTCTGCAGTGATTCCGGTGTTGCATGGATGTGCGACCCTGAGCAAGTAGGACCGTTGCTCTCACACAAAGGAGTTATGGCAACTTTTGCCGATCCTGTCATCATGCTGTTCATCGGCGGATTCATCCTGGCTATTGCAGCCACCAAGACTGGTCTGGACTCGCAGTTAGCAAAGGTGCTGCTGAAGCCTTTCGGAAAGAAAAGCGAGAACGTGCTGCTGGGTTTCCTGCTCATTACCGGTCTGTTCTCAATGTTCGTATCGAACACCGCTACTGCAGCCATGATGCTGACTTTCCTTACGCCTGTATTCAAACAGCTGCCTCCTGAGGGCAAAGGCCGCATCGCGCTGGCGCTCTCCATTCCCTTAGCAGCCAATCTGGGCGGCATGGGAACGCCTATCGGCACTCCCCCCAACACCATCGCCCTGAAATATCTGAACGATCCCGAGGGACTGAATATGGGTATGGGCTTCGGACAGTGGATGATGTTCATGCTGCCGCTGGTCATCCTATTGCTGTTCATCGGCTGGATGCTACTGAAGAAACTGTTCCCCTTCTCACAGAAGACCATCGAGCTGAACATTGAAAGCACGATGAAGAAAGACCGCAAGACCTATATCGTCATCGTCACCTTCTGCATCACCGTACTGCTGTGGTTGCTCGACTCCGTAACAGGTATCAACTCTTATACCGTAGCTATGATTCCCTTCATGGTATTTGCTTTGACGGGTGTCATTGGGCGTCAGGATCTGGAGGAAATCAACTGGAGCGTCATCTGGATGGTAGCTGGTGGCTTTGCACTGGGATACGGACTGAACTCATCAGGATTGGCAGCACTTATTGTGGAAGCCATCCCCTTCGGCGACTTCTCGCCCCTGTTCATCCTCATCCTGTCGGGCCTCATCTGCTACGGATTGTCGAACTTCATCTCCAATTCCGCTACTGCAGCCTTGCTGATGCCTATTCTGGCTGTGGTATGCACAGCTATGGACGACAAACTTGATGCCATCGGAGGCACATCGACCGTACTCATTGGTGTGGCTATTGCTTCAAGCTCGGCTATGGTGCTGCCCATCTCTACGCCCCCGAATGCTTTGGCCTACGCCACCAATATGGTGAAACAAAACGACATGGCCAAAATAGGACTTATGACGGGTATCATCTCCATGGTATTGGGCTACGGTCTGCTTTTCCTCATGGGAGAATTACACGTCATCTGAATTCTGACCATTAGCTGTTAGCAATTAGCTGATAGTCAACAGTCATAATCCCCCGACGAATAGACGTCGGGGGTTCTCTTTTTCGACTATATCCCATCTTTTTGCGACACAGAATCATAAAAAAAGTTAAGCAGTCGCATTTTCCCCACATCAAACGCATGTATATTTGATTATTATGCTATCTTTGCAGAAAATTAACTACCAACATAATGCAACGTTACGAGCTTATGAAGAAAACCATATTAACAGTAATTACAGTTTTAGCAGCATTATCCAGTTGTACTAAGCAGATGGAACTTTACGACGTAAATGCCGCCGCAAAGAACAATGCTGAATCGATTTTCGGTAGCATCGACCCCCGTCAGGACTGGAACATGACGGTGAGTGGGACTGTGACCGTAACGGCCAATGCCGACCTTGAAGATATTACTAAAGTACAGATTCTGACGGAATCGCCATTCCTCAATGAGGATGCCAGGGTGCTGGCTGAGGCAAACGTCAAGAAGGGTGGTACTGTGACCCTCAAATATGATGCCCCCAACACCTTCGATAAGCTGGTGGCCGCCTGTGTCAGCAGTCAAGGTGTCTATTACATTCAGGTATTCAGAATCGGGCAAAGTAAGGTCAGTTTTATTAATGCTGCCAAATCGCGTACTACAAGGGCATCAGGCAGCGAGGCTCCCACCTTCACTACCATCAAGCTGGCTGCTCCCCAGATGTCATTCAATGCGATGCGTGCTGCTGAGGGCGCAAGCTGCACAATCGACAAAAAGTCCTATACGGAATGGGCTGACGGCTCATGGAAGGAAGATATGATGTGGCAACCCGCTGATGACAACGTGCTTGACAAAGGCTGGAAGATGGACATGGGCTCTATTTACAGAGACATTAACGGATTTGCCACAGGGGAAGAAAACAACATTAAAGCTATCATTGACGGTTTCCTTGTAAAGAGTGGAAACGACGCATATTCTGTAAATGGAAAGAGAAACAACCTCCGCCTGATTCGTAATAGTCAAAACTTCACGTTGAACAACAACTACCTAATCTCTGACGGTGTGAATCCTGTGACGCTTATTCCCATCCAGGGCTATTCCATTGAGTTCAAGCTCAACAATATCTATTACTATTATTATAAATCAGAAGACATTCCTGCAGGAATGGATGAGGTTGACTACATCAAGCAACTGCCAAAGTTCAAAGCTATTCCGGTAGAAAGAATAGAGTCTAGTGACCAAGCCTCTAAGGGGGCTCTCTTTAGGAGCAAGGAATTCCTGTTACCTTTTTATAATTATACAGACGGTAGTCCTGTAGAAGGTGAGAATCCTGCTAGTGCCATCTTCCCCAAAGGCTACAAGATTGGTTTCCTGAATATGAAGCATGCCAAAGGTGATTATAACATTGCCAACTGCAAATATGGCTGCACCTATGGAGATGGTCGTCTGAACTACGAGGTAAACCACATTAAAGGTCATTACAATAGTGCAATTGACAAGAATTTAGGTGGCAACTCTGAAGAGGGTATGCAGTTCATCGATCCCCGCATTGCCATATTCTCCGCCAACCGTAAAATATACATGTGCTTCGAGGATGGAGCCGATTGTAACTACTGTGACATGATTATTGAAGTTGGAAGCGGCATTGAGATTATCGAAGAAATACCATTTGTTGAGGGCTTGGATTATACCATGTGTTTCGAGGATAGTCCTGTCACAGCTGACTATGACATGAACGATGTGGTTATTCAAGGACGCTTAATCGATAATACCCACGTACAAATCAGTATTATCGCCTGTGGAGCATACGACAAACTCTTCCTATATGGTGTTGATGGTAGCATTATCAATAAAGAAAAAGAAATTCATTCGCTCTTCGGCTACTCCGCTTCTGAACAGTTCATCAACACAACTTCATACGACAAGGCTCCCATCGTGGACGTTATCACCAAAGATACGGAAGAAACAGTAAAAGATGTTTTAAAGCGTATTTATGTATTGGATGCATCCACTAACCAAGAAATCAAATACTCTGAGAAAGCAGGAGCGACACCCAGTGTCATTATTGTTCCCCTTAATTTCTCCTATCCCAAGGAGAAGCAGCGCATCACTCAGGCCTACGAAAACTTCGCCAGCTGGGCACAGAACAAGGACACTTATACAGACTGGTACAACACTCCCACAGAAGGGAAGGTTTTCATCAGACAATAAAATGACAAGTCGCTATTGCAATACTTTCGGAGAGAAAGAGAATGTTGTACGCTATTGCATGCAACATTCTTTTTTTATAAATAATTAAGGCAAAAAAGAACGTTAATTCATATATCTTTTGTACCTTTGCAGCAAATTTAAGCTTAAACAAATAAACATTATGAAGATTTCACACATTGAGCATCTGGGCATTGCTGTCCAGAGCATTGAAGAGAGCCTGCCATACTTCACAGAAGTGCTGGGCTTAGAGTGTTATGCAACAGAAGTAGTAGAGGATCAGAAGGTGAAGACCGCCTTCCTGCGTTGCGGCGAAGTAAAGCTTGAACTACTGGAGCCCACAAGCCCCGAGAGCACCATCCAGAAGTGGTTGGACAAGGGCAACAAGGGAGTTCACCACGTAGCTTTCTGCGTGGAGGACGGCGTGGCCAACGCACTGGCCGAAGTCAACGAGAAGGGCGTCCGTCTCATCGACCAAGCTCCCCGCAAGGGTGCCGAGGGTCTGAACATCGCTTTCCTACACCCGAAGAGTACCTGTGGCATTCTCACCGAGCTTTGCGAACACCCTGAGTAAGGATTTTAAAATTGAAATTTGAGAATTGTAAATTGCAAATCATACAATGAGTACACAATTAGAAAAGATCAAGAAACTGATCGAGAACCGAGAAAAAGCTCGCCTGGGCGGTGGTGAGAAGGCCATACAGAAACAGCACGAACGCGGCAAATACACGGCTCGCGAGCGTATCGACATGCTACTTGACGAAGGATCGTTCGAGGAATACGACATGTTCAAGGAGCATCGTTGCCACAACTTCGGCATGGAAAAGAAACAGTTCCCTGGCGACGGTGTGGTAGCTGGTAGCGGTACCATCGAAGGCCGTCTGGTATTCGTCTTCGCACAGGACTTTACCGTACATGCTGGCTCACTCTCCGAAACCATGAGCCAGAAGATATGCAAGGTCATGGACATGGCCATGAAGATGGGAGCTCCTGTCATCGGCATCAACGACTCGGGTGGTGCACGCATCCAGGAGGGTATCAACGCTTTGGCAGGCTACGCCGAAATCTTTGAGCGCAATATCCTCGCATCAGGCGTTATTCCGCAAATCAGCGGTATCTTCGGTCCCTGTGCCGGTGGTGCTGTCTATAGCCCAGCTCTGACTGACTTCACGCTGATGATGGAGAACACTAGCTATATGTTCCTTACTGGCCCGAAGGTGGTAAAGACCGTTACTGGCGAGGACATCGATCAGGAGCATCTCGGCGGTGCCAGCGTGCATGCCACGAAGAGTGGTGTGACCCATTTCACAGCCAAGACCGAGGAAGAGGGCATCCAGATGCTGAAGACCCTACTCAGCTACATCCCCTCGAATAATATGGAGGTGGCTCCCCGTCGCAAGTGCGACGATCCCATCAATCGTATGGAGGACGCGCTGAACGAAATCATCCCCGAAAATCCCAACGAGGCCTACGACATGTACAAGGTCATTGGCTCCGTCGTCGATAACGGCGAGTTCTTCGAGGTTCAGCCTAAGTTTGCTAAGAACATCATCGTGGGCTTTGCACGCTTCAACGGCCAGAGCGTAGGCATCGTGGCCAACCAGCCCTCATGCTATGCCGGTGTGCTCGACGTGAATGCCTCACGTAAAGGAGCTCGCTTCGTGCGCTTCTGTGACGCCTTCAACATTCCTATCGTCAGCCTTGTTGATGTGCCGGGCTTCCTGCCTGGTACCGGTCAGGAGTACAATGCTGTCATCTTGCACGGCGCACAGCTACTCTATGCCTACGGCGAGGCCACCGTACCTAAGATTACCGTCACCCTGCGCAAGTCCTATGGCGGCTCGCACATCGTGATGGGTTCCAAGCAGCTCCACACCGACCTGAACTACGCATGGCCCTCGGCAGAGATTGCCGTGATGGGTGCCAGCGGTGCTGCAGCCGTACTCTATGCCAAGGAGGCTAAGGCGAAGAAAGAAGCTGGTGAGGACGTGAAAGCCTTCATCGCAGAGAAAGAGGATGAGTACAACGAACTCTTCGCCAATCCTTATCAGGCAGCGAAGTACGGATATATCGATGATGTCATCGAGCCGCGTAATACCCGTTTCCGCATCTGCCGCGGACTGGCTCAGCTTGCTACCAAGCGCGACGCTCTGCCTGCCAAGAAACATGGTAATATCCCAATGTAACAGACTATGAAAACAAACGAAGTATATGCTGCCATCGCCCTTGCATTGCATGAGCACTTCGGCAATAACGTCCACGATGTGGAACCCGGTATTATCACTATTGCCGAGCGCCCCACTCAGTGGAACGGCTATGCCCAGACCATGACAGCACACCCTTAAATCAAAAGGACATGAAAGATTATAAATATACCATCAACGGCACGAAGTACGAGGTCAGCATTGGCGACATCGACGATTGCCAGGTAATAGTCACCGTGAATGGTGAGGAATATAAGGTAGAGATGGAGCGCCCCGTCGAGCCCGAAAAGAAGAAGCCCGTTCTGGGCAAGCCCGCAGAGACTGCTGAGAAGGCTGAAGGCGCTGAGGTCGCCGACAAGGCTGCCGTAAACAAGAACAATGCCGTCAAGGCTCCGCTGCCTGGCGTCATCACCGACATTAAGGTAGCTGTAGGCGACGAGGTGCAGGCTGGAGACACCGTTGTGGTACTCGAAGCTATGAAGATGGCCAACGCCCTGCAAGCCGAGAAAGCCGGACGGGTGACCGCCGTATGCGTAAAGATTGGTGAGAGCGTCTTGGAAGATGATGCCCTTGTGGTTATCGAGTAGAGCCATTCGCTCCTTTCCCCGTAAATCATTATCCCCGAGACCCAAAAGCCTCGGGGATTTTTCTATTCAAATCTATCCCGCAGAATTTTACTGCGTCCTAAAACAATTTTGCTGCGTCCTAAAACAATTTTGAAGCGTTCTAAATTCTTTTTAGAGCGTTCAAAATAGCAATTTGAACGGCTCTCGTTTGTAGTTACACACCTCTATTCCCTCGGCCACTCAAAGTGCTGGTAGTCCTGATGGGTGCGCCAGTCGCCACCCCAGGTAAAACCCTGCTCAATGAAAAGCCGGTAACAGAGGTCATCATGATCTATCTTGTAAGGAAAGTGCTGCGAGCGGTCACAATATTTATCAGCGGTGGCAGGCTGCACAAAGCGGGTACCGTTGGCCCTGATCCTGACGTAGGGGTTATAGAGCGTATTGATATCTACGGCCAAGCCGCGGGCATGCTTCGAGAGCGTCTTGCTGCCGGCAATGGTGCGGAAACAGAAGCAGGAGGAGTTATTATCGCGCATCTGCGTCTCGTCATCAGCATTATAGACGTCGGGCAGCACCATACGTTCTATGGGATAATGGTTCTCATAGAGAGTGCGGAGGATATATACGAGGCGGTCGGCAATTAGCTTGTTGCAAACCATCTCGCCCACATGGATCTGCCCATCGTAGTCCCAATGCAGGGCACGGATATGGCGCAGGTCAGCACGGTGGATGTAGGGATTTTCCTTATAGGTCTTGCCTTGCATACGTACCCACACATCATCGGGAATAGGCTGGCTGATGAAACAGGAGTCCAGACCTCCAAGCGTCTCAATCGTCTCAGGACAGATAGTTATACCTGCCTGCCACTGGGCAGAGGTGGTGACAAGTGACGAGTGACAGGCAATGAGCGCCAGCAGCGCTTTCAGAATCCATGTGCCGTAGGTTTTCCTTTCACCTTTCATAGTAGTACCAATAAGTCTGACGGAAATCTTCTTCACTACGGATGCTCCGCTCCGATTTGCGAGAGTAGAGGGTGTCATAGCGGACATAGTCATGCCAGCGCAACAGCATGAGCGAGTCATTATATATATAAGAAGTGTCACATCGCTGTTGATAGAGCAACAAAGCCTCGCGATAGTGACGCGGCAGCGAGTCTGCATCGACGACATAGTAATGTGGCAGACTGCCAACGAACGATTCGAGCTTTCGGTCAATGAGCATGCCCGTCAGCCGATAGTCGCGAAAAGCCGTTGTTGCCAACGTGTCATGCTCCAGCGAATCCAAGTACTGGCTAATGCTGAGTAGGCTACCACTAAGCGCTGCAGGCCGCCCCAACGTATCGGTTCTGGCTGCAATGCTATCTGGACGCACGCCGAAGAAATCCCATAACATTGTATCGGGCATGATCATCAGCTTTGCCTTACTATCTGACAAGGGAAGCATGTCGCGACTGGTACCCACGATAGGATATTCAAAGAGCCGTTCACCCAACTGTCCTTCCTGTGCCAAAGCGAAGATACGGAACATGGTCAGCGTTTCGTCGGTTTCCCACGAGCGTTTCCCTACCCTTAGAGCCTCGTCCGTATCACCTTTCATTAGTGCCACCTCAGCATGGGCTTTGAAGTGACTGACAGCATTCGTATTACTTACCGCTGCCACGCCCAACATCATGGCCACCATCTGCAACATATTAAGCCACATACGACGAGAGAAGAGCCCCATGGGCTTCATATCGTTACCAAACGGACAAATCTTCTTCGCTAATAGCACGCATCCCACCCAAAGAACCAGCACCAGCGGCCCAGCCCATATCCAGGCTCCCCATCGGAAAGGATAGCTGACACAGGAGATGAATGCCAACACGAGAAACGAGGGCAGATAGGTCAATGCATGCGTGCGACGGGTCAGGCGGGTCAAGGCATATACTATGAGATGGAGCACGAAAAGCACACCCGTAATAATAACGGCACCCACCATGCGGTCGTAATGCGTTCTGCCACCACTCAACCCATGCTGTGCTACAGCCAGCAGGTCGGCCTGAAAAAAGTAAAGCCAGCAGAAAGTGAAGAGCAAGAACACGACAATACACACCACACGAATAGTGATGGTGCCATCATCATAACGTACATTACCTCTTCGCCTCACTCCGCTCAGTTCTTTTTAAGCACTACGGCGCTACGTGCAGGAATATAAAGCTTCAGCCACTCCTTGCGGTCTTCCACATAGAGGGGATCGTAGTTAGTGAAGTGCGTGATGCTGTCATCAGCAAAACCGAAACCGCCAAAGTTTTTCGAGTCGGTATTCAGCACGACATCGTAGCTGCCCGTTGGTACGAGGAAACCGTAGTCGGTAAATGACTGCGAAGGTGAGAAGTTGAACACGAAGAGCAGGTCGCCACGCATGAAGGCTAATACCTGGTCACCGTCGTTATGCCAGATCTCCACCACAGGCTTGTTTTGGAAGTTACGCACACTCTTGATAACCTTCAGCATCTCACGGTCGAAGTCGCCCAGCCAGTGATAGCACAAGTCCTTATTATCAACGAGATTCCACTGACGACGAGCATACTTGTAGCTCCAATTGTTGCCCTCACGGGGGAAGTCGATCCATTCGGGATGTCCGAACTCATTACCCATGAAGTTCAGGTATCCACCGTTGATGGCAGCAGCTGTCACCAAACGTATCATCTTGTGTAGGGCAATACCGCGCTCAGCTATTCCGTTAATGTCTTTCTTGGCAAAATGCCAGTACATATCAGCATCAATGAGACGGAAAATGATAGTCTTATCACCAACGAGCGCCTGGTCGTGACTCTCGCAGTAGGAGATGGTCTTCTCGTCAGGACGACGGTTCTTCACTTCCCAGAAGATGCTGCTAGGCTTCCAATTCTCGTCGCTCTGCTCCTTGATGGTCTTAATCCAATAATCGGGAATGTTCATGGCCATGCGGTAGTCAAAGCCGAAGCCACCATCCTCAAACTTGGCGGCCAGACCAGGCATGCCGCTTACTTCCTCGGCAATGGTAATGGCATCAGGGTTCACCTCGTGGATGAGCTGATTGGCCAGCGTGAGATAGCAGATAGCGTTGTCATCCTCGTGACCGTTGAAGTAGTCGCCGTAGCCGCCGAAGGCTTCACCCAGTCCATGACTATAATAGAGCATCGAGGTGACACCATCGAAACGGAAGCCATCGAAGCGGAACTCCTCCAGCCAGTATTTGCAGTTAGAAAGCAGGAAGTGGATGACGTCGTCCTTGCCATAGTCGAAACAGAGCGAGTCCCAAGCGGGGTGCTCGTGGCGCTCACCAGGATAGAAGAACTGATTAGGATCGCCAGCGAGGTTGCCCAAGCCTTCCACTTCGTTCTTTACAGCGTGGCTATGTACGATATCCATGATAACGGCAATGCCTAAGCGATGAGCCTCGTCAATGAGCGCCTTCAGCTCTTCGGGCGTGCCGAAGCGACTGCTGGGAGCAAAGAACGAACTGACATGGTAGCCGAAGCTGCCATAGTAGGGATGCTCCTGAATAGCCATCACCTGAATGCAATTATAGCCGTCCTTGGCCACACGGGGCAGCACATTGTCCTTGAACTCCGTATAGGTGCCTACCTTCTCGGCATCCTGCCCCATACCCACATGGCACTCGTAGATGAGCAGCGGATTCTTCTTAGGTTTGAAGCCTGCTTTCTTCCATACGTAGGGGACGGCAGGGTTCCACACCTGAGCAGAGAATATCTTCGTCTGTTCGTCCTGAACCACACGACGTGTCCAAGCAGGTATGCGCTCGCCTTCGCCACCGTTCCACTTCACTTTCATTTTGTAGAGCTGGCCGTGATGCAGGTCTTTCTCCTTCAGTTTCAGTTCCCAGTTGCCAGTACCCTCCACGCGTTTCAGCTTGTACTTCTCGTTTTCCTGCCAGTCATTGAAGTCGCCGATAAGATAAATCTCAGTTGCGTTAGGTGCCCACTCACGGAACACCCAGCCTCGTGTCTGCTTGTGCAAGCCGAAGTAGAGGTGGCCTGTAGCGAAATCGCTCAATGTCTTCTTGCCGTTCTTCGTCAGCTGGTTAATCTTCCACACGGCATGGTCGTGACGTCCGCGGATAGCGTCCTCAAACGGCTCCAGCCAGCCGTCATTCTGTACTAATCCAATATGCTTGGGGGCTTCAATAGCCTTCTTAGTTGCTGCTTTCTTTGTTGCCATAGTATTATACCTTTACTTTAAATATTGCTTTCTTGATTTCTGGTGCCATCGTGATACAGGGAGCATGACCGTCCTGAGGGAAGAAGATGGCGAACATGCCAGGCTGACAATCGACAAAGTTCTCTGCCATCAGGTCGCCATATTTAGTAATGTCTTTCTCGGCGTTATATGCTGCCTCGGGAAGCTGACATAGTGGTGTATAGCCGTAAGTCTCGGGGCCGTCAAGGGGAATCTGAATATCTATCATCTTCCTATGGGTCTCCAGAACGGCAGCATCAGGAGTACGCCCCTTTGCTGTTGCAATGTTCACAAAAAGGTCATCGCCCTTAATGGGATGCTTGCCGCTTTCCAAAGTGTTCAGGTCATTCCTCTTCAGAAAATCCATCACATCCCTGAATAGCGGATTGATAGCCTCGTACTTGGCGAGGTTGTCGAGTGTGTCTATAATCATAGTCTTATATAGTTTTAGAATTAATTTGCTCTGCGAATGCCATTGACATAGGTGCCCTGAGCCGTGACGTTGCCATTGCGGTCTTTCTCCACGAAACTGCCGTCGCGCTTACCATTGGTATAAGTACCTTCAAAACGCACTCCTTCCTTGTTCTCCTCAATAGCAGGCCCATGACGCAGCCCATTCTTGAAGGTTGCCTTGAACTTTGAGCCGTCGCTCATGTGACCGATGCACTCGCCGTCAGGCTGTCCGTTCTTGAACATCCCTTCCACAGTATCGCCCTGCTTGGTAGTCAGCTTGCCCTTACCATTGGGCATATCATTCTGCCACTGGCCCTGATACTGCGTACCGTTGGCCCATACCACCGTACCCTGACCGCTCTTGTCGCCATTCAGGAACTGACCTGTATATTGATCTCCATTGGCATACTTGATAATGCCCATGCCTGTACGGGCACCTTTTACATAGTCACCCTCGTAAATGTCGCCATTCTGGAAGCGATAGATGCCTTTGCCATGTTGCAGGTCTTCCTGCCACTGTCCCACATAGAGGTCGCCAGTAGCATACTTATACGTTCCCTTTCCATTGCGTTTGTTGTTCAGCCATTGACCCTCATAGTTCGAACCGTCGCCCCATTGGAATATGCCAGAGCCATTCTTCTGGTCGTCCTTCCAATCGCCATCATACCAGGCGCCGCTGGCATAGGTATATTTCCCCTTCCCTTGTCGCTTGTCAGCATGCCAGTCGCCATCATAGACATCACCATTATAATAGTGCATCACGCCGTGTCCCTGCTGATAATCAGCATACCACAACCCTTCGTAGCGGTTGTTATTCAGAAACCAATAGGTACCCTGCCCATGCTGATGGTCGTCTAACCACTGGCCCTCGTAGCGCTCGCCGTCGGCAAAGACGTATGTACCCGTGCCCTGACGCTTGCCTTTTACATACTCGCCCTCATACCAGTTACCGTTTTTCCATGTCGTCTTGCCCTTGCCGTTGGGTCGGTTCTGGGCTATCTCACCATTATACTCGCCGCCGTCATGCGTGGTGCATGAACCTAACGTAATGCTCTGCGCACTAACCAAGCAGGGCAACAGCAGCAGGTTTATCGTCAATAAAATATGTCGTATTTTCATGTACATTCTTGTTTTAACCCCCAAAAGTACAAAAAATACGGCACGCAAGCAAAGATTTTAAGATTTTAGGCTATAGAATTAAGAAATATTTGTATCTTTGCCCCTAAAATATTAAACTTCAAACTTTAAACTTCAAACATCAAATGAAATACATTGCTATCATTCCTGCGCGCTACGCATCGACGCGCTTTCCTGGCAAACCGCTGGCCATGCTAGGCGGCAAGACCGTCATCCAAAGAGTATATGAACAGGCAGCAAGCGTACTCGGCGAGACCTACGTGGCTACTGACGACGAGCGTATCTTCCGTACTGTTGAGGCCTTTGGAGGAAAGGCCGTGATGACTCGCGCCGACCATCAAAGCGGCACCGACCGCATTGAGGAGGCCGCAGAGAAAATCAACACCACGGCCGACGTCATTATCAACGTGCAGGGCGATGAGCCTTTCATCCAACGTTCACAGATAGAGACGCTGATGCACCTCTTCGACGACCCCGAGACGCAGATAGGCACCATAGGCAAACCTTTCGACACAATGGAGGCTGTGGAGAATCCCAACTCGCCGAAAATCGTTACCGACCTGCGCGGCTATGCCCTCTACTTCAGCCGCTCGGTCATCCCTTATATAAGAGGAAAAGAGCACGACGAGTGGCTCAGCCATTTCCCCTACTTGAAGCATTTAGGACTCTATGCCTATCGCCGCGAGGTTCTCGCAGAAATCACAAAACTGCCCCAAAGCCCCCTGGAGAAAGCTGAGAGCTTGGAGCAGCTACGCTGGTTGCAAAACGGCTATCGCATCAAAGTGGGCCTGACCGACGTAGAAACTGTAGGTATCGACACCCCCGAGGACTTGGCACGCGCCGAAGCCTACCTACAGAGATAATCTTTGGACGCTTCAAAATTGTTTTTGGAGCGTCTAAAATTGTTTTTGGGCGCAGCAAAAATGATTTAGCGCCGTGCTAAAATCATTCGCCCCGTACGGTTTGCTTTTTACATGGCCATCTGCATCTGGCGTAGCAGTTCCTTCTGCCGTTCAGACAACTGAGTGGGCAAGGTGACGTTGTAGGTCAGGATGAGGTCGGTGCCTCCCTGACCTTTGCCACGCAGGCGCACCTTGGTGCCGGGCTGTGTGCCGGGCTTTACCTTCAGACGAAGTTTCTGGCCGTCGCTGAGTCCTACCACGACATCGCCACCTAACAGGGCAGTATATAAGTCGATGTTCATCGAGGCCTGCGTTTCACGGGGTTGTGCCTTCTGATGACCGAAGCCTCCGAAATTGCTGCTGAAGCCGCCCGTTCCTCGTTTTCCTCCACCAAAGAGGTTCTCGAAGAACGAACTGAAACCGCCTCCCTGGAAGCTGCTGAAGTCGAAGCCCTCGAAAGGCGAGCCTCCCGACGCTCCACTATGGAAACCGCCTCCACCCTGGAATTGTTCAGCCTCGCGCCATTGCTCGCCATACTGGTCGTATTTCTTACGTTTCTCAGCATCGCCAATGACATCATACGCCTCGTTCAGCGCCTGGAACTTCGCCTTCGCCTTCGGATCGTCGGGGTGCAGGTCGGGATGGAACTGCTTGGCGCGCTTCAGGTACGCCTTCTTCACATCCTTCTGTGCTATGTCCTTGGGAACGCCCAAGATTTTGTAGTAGTCAATGAATGCCATATCATTTATCTCCTTTCTTTTTACTTTCCCTACAGCAATTTTTATGCCGAAGTGCTTGCTGGAAGAAAAATAATTCGTAACTTTGCCCTCAATTATGAAGATTGCTCAACTTTTCCTGACCACTATGTTCCTGACAGGGGCAGAAACGGCGTTGGCGCAACAGCCTTTAGACTGGGGTGACCAGCACAACGCCACATACAAGAACCCTGTGCTGAATGCCGACTTCAGCGACCCCGACGTCATCCGTGTCGATGACAAGTATTACATGGTAGCCTCCGACTTCCACTTCATGGGTATGCAGGTATTGGAGTCGCAAGACTTGGTGAACTGGCAGATTGTCAGTCAGATATACGACCGCTTCGATTTGCCTGGCTGGGACGCTAACCAGCACTATGGAGGTGGCTCGTGGGCACCTGCCATCCGTCACCACGACGGATTGTTCTATGTCTATTTCTGTACGCCGGACGAGGGACTCTTCATGGCGACGGCTACCGATGCCCGAGGGCCGTGGAGCCCCTTGCATTGTGTAAAGGCAGTACCGAAATGGGAAGACCCCTGCCCTTTCTGGGACGACGACGGACAGGCCTATTTGGGGCGTAGTCAGTATGGCGCAGGACCCATCATCATCCATAAGATGACGGCCGACGGCAAGCAACTGCTCGATGACGGCGTGACGGTATATACTGGCCCAGTGGCCGAGGGAACGAAAATCATGAAGCGCGACGGCTACTACTACCTCATCATCCCCGAGGGTGGCGTATGTTGCGGCTGGCAGACGGTACTACGCTCACGCAACATCTACGGTCCCTACGAGAAACGCGTGGTGCTGGAACAAGGCTCCACGAACATCAACGGCCCGCATCAGGGGGCACTCGTCGAAGCTACCGACAGCACGTGGTGGTTTTTCCACTTCCAAGAGACGCATCCTGCAGGCCGCGTGGTGCACATGCAACCTGCCCGCTGGACGGCTGACGGCTGGCCGCAGATAGGCGTTGATATCGACGGCAACGGCATAGGTGAGCCTGTAGAAGTGTGGACCAAGCCTAAAAGCAACATCTCCACTCCCTCACAGAATGGTATGGGAGGTAGTTTTCTTGCCTGGCAATGGAACCACAACCCTGTAGATTCGGCGTGGAGCTATGACGAACGGAAGGGACGGCTGACGTTCCACCTGCTACCCGCAGAGAATATGAAGCAGAGTCGTAACATGCTCACACAGAAGACGGTAGGATACGAGAGCGTAGCTACTACCCGCATCGACGTTTCACAACTGCACGACGGCGATTATGCCGGTCTGCTCTGCACAGGCAACCGCTTCATGGGTGTGGGCATCTGCCGAGAGAACGGGAAACTTTCCTTCTACTTAGAGCAGGACGGAGAACGCATACAACTCAGTCCCTGCAAGCAAAAGGCAGTCTATCTGCGCGTAGAGATTGACAGCCGTCAGAACCACCATCAGTTTGCCATCAGTACCGACGGCAAGACATTCCGCGACGTAGGTAAGCCCTTCAGTCTGCGCATGGGCAGCTGGAAAGGCTCGCGCATCGGGCTATATACCTATCATAAGGAGGTAGGAAACGGGAGTAAGGAGGGAGGAATTGCCCACTTCGACAACTTTCGCTATGATGTGACCAAATAGACAAGGGCGCTCAGCTTCATTCTACGTCTATCTGCATAAACACAGGCCGCTCGTCGGGCTCGATGTCTGTGACCTCCACATGGCGGAAGGTGACATGACGGGCGTGACGCACGAAGAAACCCTTGGCAGGCAATACACCCCACATGGTAGCCTCTGGATAGTCCTTCTCTTTCTCATCCTCGGGCACAGCCACTTGCTGACATCCGCCCTGCTGACGGATGGTGATGTCGCTAAGCCAGATGTCTTCTACAGGATGACCCGGCAGACCCGTGATGCTACAGCCTGTACGGCCGGCGTTGCTTACCGCTATATTAGAAAGATGTATGCCACGGATGCTGCCCACCTGCTCTACAGGAATGCCTTCGGCATAGCCCCGGGCACGGTTTCCCAAGCGGATAAAGATAGGTGACTCGGTACCCTCGGCCACGATGTTAGCCACATGCACGTTCTCCAGGACGCCACCATCGGTAATCTCCAATGAGATGACCGATGTGCCACGCTTCGAAGGGTCGCCGAAAAACTGGCTCGACTGGTCGGCAGATGGTTTCACCACACAATTTGAGATATTGATATTGCGGAAGCCACCATTGGTCTCAGTACCCAGCTTGATGGCATTACAATGACTGCTGATGATGCAGTTCTGTATAACAACATTCTCGCACAAACGCGGCGAGGTGCTCTTCAACGTGATGCCATCGTCATCGCTATCGGCAATGACATCGCTTACCGTCACGTCGTGACAGCCATCCAGGTCGAGGGCATCGTTATTATAGTTATTGCGGTTGAAAATCTTCACGCCCCTGATCTGCACACGGTCGCAAGCCAGATAGTGCTGCATCCAGCAACCACTATTGCGCAACGCGATATCCTGCACGCTGATGTCCTGACTCTGGATGAAGCGCAGCAGATGAGGCCGGGTAATGCCCTCGTCGTTCCACGACAATTTCTTGAATGCCGCACCTCGACCGTCGATAGTTCCCAAGCCACTAATACTGACATCGTTCACGCCGTCAGCATAGATGAGCTGGATGGTGCTGGTCTGTGTGCGTAGCGACAGGTAGTCGCTTTTCATCTGGCGATAGTCCTCCAGATTGGTACTTCCATAGAGCACAGCACCTGCCTCCAAATGAAAATCCACATGACTGCGCAACACCAGCGTGCCCGTCTTGTACCTGCCTGCTGGCACCACCACGCGTCCGCCACCCGCCTCGGCACAGGCATCTATGGCCTGTTGGATGGCCCGGGTGCTCAGCATCGTAGTATCGCTGACAGCACCAAAGTTCACAATATTATACTCAGCGGCGTTTAATGAGAAAGCGCCTACAAACCCCAACAGTACAAGTATGAACTTTCTCATTTCCTAATATTTCTTCAGCAGTTTATCAATGGCGCGGTCGAGCGACTCCGTAGGCTCGATGATATTATAGTCTTGCCAGAACGTAGGGTCGCGGAAGAAATCCACTTTGTCGAAGAAAGCATCGCGCTGGTCGAATGTCTCCCTTCCGCGAAGGGGCTGAGTACCTTCTGCGTTCTCATGGCTGGTGACAACCATCTCGCAGCAGGCCATGAACGATGTGGCAAAGAGCCGTCGCTTCCAGTCACAATTGAAGCGAAAAGTGGTTCGTACGTAGCTGATATGCATTAAGTTAGACGATT
The DNA here is from genome assembly GCA_905233825.1 of uncultured Prevotella sp. Taxonomy (GTDB): domain Bacteria; phylum Bacteroidota; class Bacteroidia; order Bacteroidales; family Bacteroidaceae; genus Prevotella. The sequence goes on from CAJOFE010000002.1 coordinate 40,642, forward strand.
GATGCTCGCCATTATCTTCCAGCCGATAGTCAATCAGCAAGGAGAGCTCTCTCGGACGGAAACGCACGCCAACGGGTTTCTTGACCAGCATCAGCTTCGTAGCCTTATCGCGATCATTCATGTCGAGGTTCAGCTCCACGCGACTGAAAGCCAGCGTCTCCTGGTCGATGTAGAGTTTACCATAGTAGAGGGCATATTCCTTCTGGACGCGAGGCCGCAGACTGACCACATACTGCTGACGGTCGGCGATGGTGGTAGAAGGCTCCATCTGCATCTCGTAGCCGTCCAATTCCTCTTCGTTCAGTAGGAATTGGGTATTCTTCACAATGTCAAGCTCTACGGGCAACACAGGACCTCCCGTCACCTTCACGCTAAGCGTGTCGCCCTGACGGGGACTGAGCAGACGACGTCCCTTGCGTATGGCCACACGGTCGCGCCCCACCCCATGACCATAACCGGTCTTGTACATATCCACCACGCCCTCAGCCACCATAATATGGTGCTGACGCTTCATGGCCGTCTCGCGATAGAAGCAATGATATAACTCAGGCTGACGACTGTAGTTCTGAGGAATCTTCCTGATGGCGGCATTCACCAGCTCACGCGCATCGCCACCAGCCACCACTAGCACCTCTTGCAGCTGTATCGTAGTAGGATGCAAGCGGATGCGCAGGTTTTTCTCTTTTCCCTCTCCATTATCCACCTTTACCCGCTCCGAGCGATAACCCACATGCGACACGACGATCTCAGTCAGCATCGTGCCGGCCTTCAGCAGGAAGTAGCCATCGTCGTTGGTCACCACCGTCTGGCCTCCACCGCTGACGCTCGCTCCTGCTATCACCTGCCCCGTGGTACTGTTCACCACCGTGCCACTCACGTTTGTCGGCTGCTGAGCCCATACATCCAGGCTCATCATCATGATCAACAGCCATATAAATGTCACCTTCTTCATGTCGCTCTTCCTTTCCCCTTGCTTGATAGTTTCATGTTGTAGGCCACAAAGATACAAAAAATTTGGTAACAAACAAAAGAGAACGCAGAAAAAAATAAAATAATAGCCTCTATTCGATTTTATTACGGCTTTTCTTCGTATCTTTGTGCCTGAAAAAGAAAATGGGAATGCGATGAAGAAATGGATGATAGGAACCATGACGGCATTGGTGGTGCTGATGATGGCTACTGCTGCATGCAGGAAGAAAGTGCAGCCGGTAGATGCCAAGAGTCTGCTGAGGACGGGTATCGACTATGACAAGGCGGGAAACTATGCCGAGGCGGTACGCTATTACAGGGAGGCAGCCATGATGGGACTGTCGGAGGCGCAGAACAACTTGGGCGTGATGTACAAGGACGGTCAGGGCGTGGCTCAGGATTATGCCGAGGCTGTACGCTGGTTCAAGGAGGCTGCCGAGCAAGGTAATGTGCTGGCACAGTCGAATCTGGGATGGATGTACCAGTCGGGCAGCGGCGTGGCTCAGGATTACAGCGAGGCTCGCCATTGGTATCTGCAGGCTGCCTGTGTCGGTCATGCTGCTGCACAGAACAATCTAGGCACCATGTATCGCGACGGCCAGGGCGTCGTTCCCAATGAGGACTCGGCCCGTTACTGGTTTTCGCAAGCTGCTGCAAAGGGGATGCAGCTGGCACAAAGGAATCTGGAGAAATTAGACTCGCTTGCTCCCTGAGTCTTCCTGCTCATCGGGAGTCAGCTGCAACAGGATGCTGGTGGCGCCGATGGTGAAGAGGGTACCATCCTCGATGATACGACGCTCACGGGGCGATATCTCGGTATTATCGACGAAAGTGCCCGTGTTGCTGTTGGCATCGCGTAGGGTATAGCGCAACTTGCCATGCTTATCGCGACTGACGTTGATGATGCAATGCAGCAAATCGACGCTGGGATCGACGGTCTCGATAGGCGTAGTGATGGGGTTAGCCTTCTGGTAACGGCCAATGGTGTTGTCGCCCATCTTCAAGGGCAGCACCTGTTTGTAGTGGAACACGTTCTCGATGACAACGATGGAACCATATTCCGAGGTGAGGGAGGAGGGGTCAGAGGCGAGGGATGCACTCTCCTCTTTCTGCGTCTGACGCAACTTCGATACGCCTATGCGAATGCCGAACTGCTTGCCACACTCATGACATTGGAACACCAACGACTGACCAGCCTCATACTGAGTCTCGTCAAAAGTAATGTAGTTGTCGCATTTGGGACAGCGTACGCGCTTCATCGACTTAAGAAATTGACTATAGACTTTTGGCTATAGACATTATGGTTTTACTTCCATAATCCAGGTTTCACGGAACAGGCGGCTTTCCGTGCGCAGTTGCTTGAGGGTGGCGGCAGCCTCAGCCTCGCTCTCGTAGCTACCATAGACTACACGGCGGATATGCTTGTTGCCGCTTACCAAGATGCGGGCCTCGCCATAGCCTTTCTCCTCCAACTGACTGATAAACATCTGCGCATTGCGCTCTGACACCTGACTGGCCATCACGATGCAGAAAGTCTGCCCAACAATCTCCGAGGGGGCTTCATCGCTCTGTAGGGCATTCGCGTCCTCCTCAGGGGATGAAGTGGGAGCCTGTGGAGCCGCAGCCTGTCTGCTTGTCGGCACGCTAATGAACGCACTCTGCTGCATGTCGGCTGCACTATTGCTGTTCTGCACAGGCGTACCAATCATCAGGAAAGCGATGACGGCAGCAGCAACGGCGACGGCATTACGCAGCCACGACATCTTGATGGTGATAGAGTCTGAAGTGAGCGATGAGTGGTGAGAAGCGAGTGGCTTGACCTGGGCGTCGGACGATGCCAGCGGCTTCATCTCAATCGAGCTCAGGCCGTAAAGCTCGGGCGTCAGGATGCCTGCCTCGCAAGGTTCAAACTCCAGTTTGCCCTCGTTGTTCAGGCGCAGCATACCAAGACCGTTCAACTCGTATTCGCCCTCATTCTCCAAGTGTGAGCGCAACTCGGTCACCTCGCCCTCAATGCGGCGCAAGGCCTCCGGATAGCTGATGTCGTAGGCTTCGATATAGGACTGAACCAGCAACGAATCGTTCAACTTCAACTGCGGATTGAAGCCGAGCGTACGGATAGGCGGCACGAACATCCCGTCCTGCTCATCGTAGTACGAATCTACATGGTGGGCCATAAAGCCACCAAGGTCGGGCACGATGACGCAGTCGTTGCTCAGCAGAAGAATCTCTATATGTCGTTCTAGTTCAATCACGAGTGCAAAGGTACATCTTTTTTTCGACATGTGCAAATAAAAAAAGAGGAAAAAATGCTCAAATTACGATTTATTTGATTACTTTTGCACTCTCAAAACATTATTATAAAAGCACATGGAATATAAACCTACTGATATAGAGGGAGTTTACATCCTGGAGCCTCGTGTGTTCAAAGATGCGCGCGGCTATTTCATGGAGGCATGGAAGCGTCAGGAGTTTGAAGAGCACATCGGGAAGGTTGATTTCATCCAGGACAACGAGTCGAAATCGTCGCGAGGCGTGCTGCGCGGCCTTCACTATCAGAAGGGAGAGTGGAGCCAGGCCAAGCTGGTGCGTGTCATCAAGGGCTGCGTGCTCGACGTGGCCGTAGATATTCGCAAGAGTTCGCCTACCTTCGGCCAGCACGTGATGGTGGAGCTGAGCGAGGAGAACAAGCGCCAGTTCTTCATTCCCCGTGGCTTTGCCCACGGTTTCCTGGTGCTGAGCGACGAGGCCATCTTCACCTATAAAGTAGATAACGTGTATGCCCCGCAGGCTGAGGCAGGCATCCGCTGGAACGACCCCACCCTGGCCATCCAATGGCCCATCTCCCCCGACGAGGTGCTGACCAGCGAGAAGGATCTCCGCCAGCCGTTGCTGAAGGATGCCTGGTTGTTCTAGCCCCCTAAGTTAGGGGGACAGGGGTCTGAACAAGCGCAGATACCCAATCCCCCATCATTCATAACCCACAAAAACGGTCTGATAAACGCTTGTTCAGACCCCCACCCCCCTAACTTAGGGGGCAAAAAGATGAACATCGCAATTGTAGGAACAGGATATGTAGGACTGGTATCGGGCACATGCTTTGCCGATACAGGTGTCAACGTGACATGCGTCGATGTAGATGCATCGAAGATCGAGCGCTTGCAGAAGGGCGAGATACCCATCTACGAGCCCGGTCTTGACGAGCTGGTGAAGAAGAACGTCAATGCCGGCCGCCTGAAGTTCACCACCGACCTGGCTTCCATCCTCAACGAGCAGGACATCGTCTTCTCGGCTGTGGGCACGCCTCCCGACGAAGATGGCAGCGCCGACCTGAAGTACGTGCTGCAGGTGGCTCGCACCATCGGCCAGCACATCAACAAGTACATCGTCGTCGTAACGAAGTCCACCGTTCCCGTAGGCACGGCGAAGAAAGTGCGCCAGGCCATCGAAGAGGAACTGCAGAAGCGCGGCGTAGATGTGCCCTTCGACGTAGCCTCCAACCCCGAGTTCCTGAAGGAAGGCAACGCCATCAAGGACTTTATGAGCCCCGACCGCGTCGTCGTCGGCGTGGAGAGCGAGAAAGCCAAGAAAGCCCTCACCCGCCTCTACAAGCCCTTCCTCATCAACAACTTCCGTGTCATCTTCATGGACATCCCTTCTGCCGAGATGACCAAATATGCCGCCAACTCCATGCTTGCCACCCGCATCTCGTTCATGAACGACATCGCCAACCTGTGCGAGCGCGTGGGTGCAGACGTCAATATGGTTCGCGCAGGCATCGGTAGCGACACCCGTATCGGACGCAAGTTCCTCTATGCCGGCTGCGGCTATGGCGGCTCATGCTTCCCCAAGGACGTGAAGGCCCTCATCAAGACCGCCGACCAGAACGGCTACTCCATGGAAGTGCTGAAAGCTGTGGAGCGCGTGAACGAGCGACAGAAAGGCGTACTCTTCGAGAAGCTGGTCAAGGCCTTCGGTAGCGTCGAAGCCCTGCGAGACAAGACCATTGCCATGTGGGGACTGTCGTTCAAGCCCGAGACCGACGACATGCGCGAGAGTACCGCCCTCGTCATGATCGAGAAGCTGCTGAAGGCAGGCTGCAAGATACGTGCCTACGACCCCATCGCCATGGACGAGTGCCGTCGCCGCATAGGCGAGCAGGTGACCTACTGTCGCGACATGTACGACGCCGTGCTCGATGCCGACGCCCTGCTGCTACTCACCGAGTGGAAGGAGTTCCGCCTGCCCACCTGGGCCGTCATCAAGAAAGCCATGCGCAACGCCCTCGTCATCGACGGTCGCAACATCTTCGACATCGAGGAGCTGGAAGAAAACGGCTTCGAATACCATTGCATAGGAAAGTAAAAAAAGTGAAAAGTGTAAAAATAGCTGCCACCATGAAAGCCCATTGGCTTTTCCTGCTGTTCCCCCTGCTCCTTCTTTCCTGTGGGCAGAAAGAGCAGAAGGGCGACGCGTCTGTAAAGGATGAGCCCCAGGAGAACCGCGAGGCAAAGGCCTTGCTGCAAGGCGTGTGGCTCGACGGCGAGACCGAGGAAGTGGTGATGAAGGCCGAGGGCGACACCATCTTCTTTGCCGACGCCACCAGCCAGCCAGCCTACTTCCGCATCGTGGGCGACAGCATAGAACTGGGCAGCCACACCTATCACATCAACAAGCAGACCGAGCACAACTTCTGGTTCGAGAACCCAGCCGGCGACGAAGTGCGACTGGTGAAGCACGACGCCACCTACGACGAGCAGCCCGCCATCATCAACGAGCAGCCGCAAGTCATTACCACCACACAGGCTGTCACCCTCGACTCTGTGGTCTATTACGGCGGACAACGCTACCATTGGTACGTCACCGTCAACCCCACCCGCAACCGCGTGATGCGCACCACCTACACCCCCGACGGCGTGGCCGTAGAGAAAGAATACTACGACAACATCATCCATGTCAGCCTGTTCAAGACAAGCCAGCGACTCTTCACCCGCGACTTCAACAAGCGCGCCTTCAGCAACGACGTGCCCGCCGACTTCCTCGAACAGTCCATCCTCGGCAACATCAGCTTCAGCCATGCCGACAGCCGCGGCTTCCATTTCTACGCCACCGTCTGCCTCCCCGACGGCGAACAGTGCTACATGATCGAGACCCTCATTGGCCACGACGGCCAACTATCCATGAAGCTGATGGAGTAGTAACCCACCTCATCTCCATACTCCCCTTACAAGTAAAAACTGATGCCGAAGGGTAACGACGGCACGAAAGGATGTTCCGTGCTCCAAGTGCTGACACCACTGCTATTCTGGAAATATAGCTGTAAGAAAGCCGAGCGCTAAGATGCTACCTACCTTCAGCGCCAACAAAAAAGGTACGAATAAGTGAGAACAAGATAAGCCAAAAAGGCATTAAAAGCGCATTCCTCCTCCGACTTACATTGATTTGGAATGGAACAAGGTGCCTTCAAAACAGTTTTTGCGCCTACGCAAAATGGTTTACGCGCCTACGCAAAATGGTTTATGCGCCAGCGCAAAATGAAAAGGAACAAAATCGGCATCGCCACAGAAAACAATATCACAATATCACACCGTAAAGTTCTGATTATCAATGCGTATGATATTGTAACATTATTATTAAAAAAAAGAAACCAGATGGGAAGGGAGTTAAATTACTGACCCCGCACCGCTCGGCTTGCCGCTTGCTACCGAAGGGACGCAAGAACAATGGACGGGGAACTACTACCGCTTTACTACTTGAAAATTAATAAGTAAAACTGATGCCGAAGGGCAACGACGGCACGAAAGGATGTTCCGTGTTCCAAGTGCTGACACCACTGCTATTCTGGAAATAGTGATGCAAGGAGGGCTGAACGAAAAAGCTAATATGAGGCGTCACGTCATATTGCAATCCCATGCCAATATCCACTGACCACTGCACACCTGGCCTTAGTTTCTCAATTGTAGGCTCAACTTTCGTTCCGTCAGGCATCAGATAGCAGTTTTCAAGCGTAGAGGACAGGGGAAAATGGATGGTAGTACCACCTTTCACATAGAGTTGCCAACGACGTGAAAGCCGCCAGTTGTAAGAAGCACTGACGGGAATTTCCAAATATCGTACCACCTGATGCTGTTGCAAGGAAACATAACTATTGCCTGAGCAGAAATCACTGGCCAGACGGGTATAGCCAAGCCCTGTGCCTATTACCCAGTGCTGTCCTATACGATGACTTAACGACAGAGATATGGAGAGTGGCTGGTGATGACGTGAGAGCGAGTCATAAACAATAGGGTTCGTTCCTGCGTCGGCGTAAGGCAGTTGCATCGTACCACCGTTAACCATACCGCTATAGGCCAGTTGTACGTGCCAGTTTTCCTTTTTTTTACAACATGGTTCAATCTTACATTCTGCTATGCCACTTTGCTCTACTATGATCGGTTCTTGCACAGCAATGGCTTTTGGTTGCGAGGTGTGCAGGCTGTCGGCTGGAGTGGGCGGTTCGGATGGCAGCAAGGTAGTATCGGTAGTGGCAAGTAGTAAGCAATGATCAGAAAGGACAGTAGCTGTTGGTAGAACTGAAGACGGAATCTGCGTAGCTGTATCCTTGATGATAACAAGCTGTTTATCTTCTATAGAGGTAATACCTGATAGATTATTTTGTCGCTCGGCTATGCCGCTTCGTTCTGTAAAGAACCAACGGAAGAGCCCAAATGGCAAAGCGACGACCAGCAACAGGAGAAGCATAGGACGTAGCCAGCGACGCAACATAGCCTTAGCACGAAAGAGTTGTGAGGAAGAACTATGTGGTTCAATGTGGAGCAGATTGGCTATTTCCTGATGTGTCAGACCCTCCAGCACCGACAAACGGAATACACGTCGGTAGCCCTCGGGCAGGGCATCGACGGCAGCGAGGATTTCTGATAGAATCAATCTCGCTTCTGCATGGTTTTCCACAGTCGGCGTCATCGGTTCGGTAATCCCAGCAAGCGATACTTGCCGCTCCAGTTTCTGCTGTCGCAGGTAAAGCAGGGCCACGCGACGTGTCACCATCCGCATCCAAGCCTCGGCACAGGCTGTATCCTTCAATTCGCCAATCTTAGAAAAAATGAGCAGAAAGGAATCGTGCAGCAAGTCATTGGCTACCGCTTCGTTCTGTACATAGTGCATGCAGATTGTACGAAGCGGCTCACGCATAGCAGTATAAAGCAGGGCATAGGCCTCGCGGTTGCCCTGCTGACATTGTTCTGCAATTCGCTGCAACAGCATTGTGCCCAAGCTTTTTCTCCTATTTCACGACGACCTTCCGGCCACCAACGATATAAATGCCCTTCCGCAGTTGACGGTTTGGCAACTGACTATCTGATAGCTGACGGCCTAAGAGGTCATAGCAGCACGTTGAATTGTCAATATTGAATCGAGAATAATCAATCTCCTTTATGGCTGTGGCATCATTGGGATTTCCTTTATTGCCCCACGCCTCGTTTGATATATTCAACTGCTGATGCCCTACACCGTCATAAGCCGCCATATAGGCACGAAAAGGAGGTACCCACTCATCCGCTTCTCCCTGACAGAATCGGTTGCCATTGGAATCAAAGGCGTAGAAGTTTGGTGACAGGTGCAGCCCCACGGTGGTGCCGATAAAGTCGATGCCACTGCCTCTTATGATAGCCTCACTTGTCATGGGTACTTGTGTATTCTCGCCGACAAACAACAGGCTAGAACCAATGTAAATTCCCAGGATGTAAGGTATATACGCTTCCATCTGCGACAGGGAGCTCAACTGAGCCACAGTCAATGAGTCGTCCACATTTCCATCGTAGCGTAACACGGTCAGCATATCAGCATGTAGCACCTCGCTTGCAACATTGATTTCGTAGAGATTGACGTGACTGGGACGGAACGGAAGGACAATAGTCTCGGAGTAGCCACGACCAAGCGCCTCGTCATCTGGATTATTATAGGAGGGTGTCATCAGGTAGCTGATGAACTGTGTATGGAAGGCCAACGGACAATAATAGTCATTGCCCTCTGTCAGTTTGATATTTTCGGCCTCTAACCCACGCACGATGTTGCATCTATTGTCCAGTCCCTGCGGCACATTGTCGAGCAGGTCGAGGTAGTAGAGACAGTTGGGATTGGCCTGCGAGGCATCAATGCTGAATATAGTGTTGAACGTGTACTGACCACGCAAATCCACGGCGACAGCCTCCTCAGGTATCGTCAGTTGCTGATTGTCGCCCAAAGGCAGGGGCAGTACCTGACCATTGGCCGTCCAATAAGTGTTGGTACCTGTGCGGGTGGTGAAACGGAGTGAGTCGATTGGCTCCAGGCCGTAAGGCATACCGTAGCCTACCTTCAGCGCGTAGTGGGCACCGTCACGGAACACAGCATCGTAGGCGAAGTCCGCCTCAGCCTTCCCCCAGAATGCCAGTTTGTCAGCGATATGCTTGGCATACAGTCGCTCACCGCTGTCGCTGTCCTCAAGCCAGAGCACGATGCCGTCGTCATCGCCCGTTCCACCGTGGGCACCATAGTAGGGTGTGTCGTAGTTCTCCACACATGCCCATCCACGGATACGACTGCCATAAAGCACACGCTCGCCGTCGGCCTCGGTCAGCATGTCGAGTGAAAAGGTAGCCGTGAAGTTGAGCATGCGCAATGGCTGAATGGTGACATCGCAGGCTGCGAGTACCTGCTGTCCTTCAGCATCAGCAGCAAGACGCAGCTCAAGGCTGCCCTCGGGCAATACGCTGTTCAGTGTCAGCGACCTGCTGCTATAGGATTCTACCATAACAAGAGTATCAAGGCAAGGAATAAGATTGGCACTGCCTTTATCAAGAACCTGCAGGTAGAGACGGCCTTCATAGTCAGTGCCCGAGGTATTGCATACACTGGTCTCGATATACTGAGTCAGCTGGGCTAATCGGTTGCCATAGAGGGAAATAGAATCTACTTTGAGTACACTGGCATCACCCGTAGCAGCATCTGCGGTCATAGACAGCAGCAGGCAAAAGAGGGAAAAGTAAAGTTTCTTTATCATCATTTCTTTTATAATACATTATTTATATATAAGATGCAAAAGCAAGTCAAAAGACTGCATCATATCATTACTTTTTTCTCACCTTGCGTCCTTGCAGGTCGTAGAGAGTACTGGTTGAAGAAACGGAGGGAGGAATGATGCCGTTTTCTATCTCTACGTCTGAGAACACCCACTGGGTTGCCAAAATGGATGGCAGAGCTGTGAAGATAGACGTTTCGGGGCGACAGTCATGCTGTCGGGCGTAGTTATAGGCTTCCTGCATGGTGATGCAACCGTCTCCGTTCGCATCGGAACTGACGGGCTGGTCGTGCTCATCATGCTGGGCGATAGCACAAGTCCAGTGATAGACGAACTCGTCGTAGGGGCGGTCTTTGCATGCCCACGACATCTGGTCAGCAGCGCAGACGGCAGTGATGATGCGACCCTCGCCCCGCAGCGAAGCGACGAAAGCGCCTGCATAGCACTGCCCCAAAAGGATGTTCATCGTGGCGGGATGGCATCTGTTCACCATCATTGCCAGCTCCTGCGGGCTGAGTTTCTCACTGCCCCACAGCCAGAGATGGATGTCGCCTTCGTCATTCTGCTCGCCGTGGTCGGTAATAAAGATAAAGAGGCGGTCGTTATAGGCCAGCATTGTCGAGAGCCAGCGGAAAGTGTCATCGAGGTTTTGGTAAGTAGCAGCTAATGTAAGGTCCTGTTCTCCGTCACCGTCAAGGTCGGTAGGCGACGAGGCAAACCCCGTTGCACCATCGCACAGCATATCGTTGGCAGGATTGTCACCGTCGGCCATCAACAAGGTAATGTGGTCTTGGGAAAGATGATACGTCTGCCGCAACGTACGATAGAGAAAAGCACAGTCGTTCCAATAGCGTTCATGATTGTACATCTTATTACGTCCGCCACTAATGATGACGGCATATGTCTCGCCTGCAAGTACAGCCGTCGCGCAGCCAAGAAGAGCCAATAAGAGTAGATGTCGCATGCAATTCATAATGTAAAGATACAAAGAAAAGCGGAAAGACTGCATGAGTACGGCATTATTTACAACAATTTAACAGGTGAGGTTAAAGAATGTTCGCTATGCAGTAAAAGAGGCTAGTGTTGCATCTTTATGGGAAAAGACATGCAACAACAGTTTACCGAACGACGACTGCAAGAGCTGGACTTCCTGAAAGGTGTGCTCATCGTGCTGGTCATCAGCTTTCACCTGGTGTTCATCGAGCAGAAATATCCCTACGCCAAACAGGTAGTGTATGCCTTTCACATGCCTGCGTTCCTGCTGGTATCGGGCTACTTGATGAATATCGGCAAACCGTGTAAAGTATTTCTGCGCACAATGCTGTGGTTCACCGTTCCTTATATAGTGATGGAAAGCGGCTATGTGGTAATGGCTGCCCAGTTGTCTATTGCCGAACATATCGATGTCCTGACCCTATTCGCTTTTCTGGAAAAGCTATTATTGCATCCTATCGGCCCTTACTGGTACTTACAGACGCTTATTATCTGTGGGCTTACTTATTATGCTGTATTCCAGTGGCAGCGAATCAGTCTTGTCACAAGAATGCTCTTCTTGGCGTTGCTATTCTGGTTTTATGCCAGTACAGTGAGAATCGTTTCGCTACCCTTTGCCCTCTATTTCTTGGGGGGAATTTTATTACGACAAAGCGGTTTAGCCTTTGTGTCGCTCTTTCCTACGTCGTGGCTGACGTTGCCTGTTATGGTTCTGCTGGTCAGCTACCCGCAAAACTTTCAGGCCGAATCGGTAGGTAGCGTGTTCATTGTGTGGTTGGCCGTGGCCAATATCTTGTTGTTTTGGCGATATTCGCCATCCGCCCTGTGCCGCATTGTCTGCTATTTGGGACGAAATACGTTGCCGCTATTTCTCTTCTCGCCCATGTTCACTTTACTTTGTAAACAGCTGGTTCCCTTCTTGCAGACAGAACCCACGGGGCTGTTGTTCCTCGCAGTAGCTTTGATGGTGTGCACCTTTGGAAGCCTCTGCGTAGGAAAAGCAATGGATGCATTACGCCTTTCGTCATGTTTTTGTGGGCGTAAGCGCATTGTTATGACGTAGCAAAAGCGGGGTCAAGGAGCCCAGTCATCTACCAGCCAGCGGGCGATGCTGAGTTTCTCGGGGAGCGTGGGCAGGTGGTCGCGGTGGAACCAGGCGACGTTCTTCAGCTCCTCACGCTGCACATGGATGGTGCCTCCGGCATACTCGGCGGTGAAGCCTACCATGAGTCCCGAGGGATAGGGCCAGGGCTGGGAGGCGAAATAGCGGATGTTCTTGACTTCCAGTCCAGTCTCCTCGCGCACCTCGCGCACGACGGCCTCCTCCAGCGTCTCGCCCGTCTCCACGAAACCGGCTATGAGACCGTAGAAATCGCCACGGAAATTGCGGCCACGGGCCATGAGTATCTCATCGTCGCCACGGGTGATGCGCACGATGACGGCGGGTGCCACCTGCGGCCATACCTCCTTGCCGCAATGCTCGCAACGCTTGGAGATGTCGGTATGAAACTTCATCATTCCGCCACAGACGCCGCAATAGCGGGTGTTCTTGTCCCAGTAGAGCAGCTCGGCGCACTTGCCGGCCTTCAGGTAGAGCTCCCACGGCAGCTTGTAGAAGGTCTGGCGGAGGGGGATAAGAGACCCTCCTACAGACCCACCCCCATCCCCTCCCGTACGGGAGGGGTGTTCAGATACTTCCATAGACTGGATACTGCCCTGAGGGTTATCAATCCCCCTATCCGTATGGGAGGGGAGGTTATTGATTTGATAGGTTCTGACTTCGATATCGCCCAGCGGGGCCACGGTGAGGATGGTGGTCCAGGGCTTCACTTCGGTGGGCGGCTCGTCGCAGAGGGGGACGGTATAGCTGCCGTCGGGTTGCTGCTGAAGCAATAGGGCGTCCTGGCAGAAAACGAAGTAGTATTTCATATCTTAACTCATAATTCTTCATTTACCATACAGGAGTCGGCGGTCGCGCTGGGCGGCTGCTTTCGTCCATTTCTCGGGCACGAAGCGCCAGTTGTGGGCGGCCTGTGGACGGACGGTTCCCTGTCGCTCTATCTCCTCCATGAGATAGTGGCGAAGGTCGAGCTCGGTCTGCCAGACGATGCGCGAGGAGAGCGAGTCCTTGGGGATGCCGGCACCATGCACGATGAGGTCGCCGCCACCATTGGCATGATAGCTGTTCATAGCCACGCGATAGACCTTGTCCTCGGAGAAAGGCTCGCCGCTACTCATGCGGAGGATGCGCACTTTCTCGCCGTCGGGACGGGTGACATCAACCTCATAGTCGATGCCCGAGGCGGAGTCGAAGTTGAAGCTGTAGTTCTTGAAGCCCAGGCGTTGCTGGTCGTGGCGGCTGTCGTCGCTAAGCAGCAACAGATGGTCGGAAGGCTTGGTCATGGTGTTCACCCAGAGGTCGTAGCTCATTTCGAGATGTCCCCTGATTTCGCGGCCTGTCATCTTGACGATGGCGAGCTGATTCTCGTAGCGGTAGAGCTTGAACATGTCGGACACGGTAACAGGGCCTGCGTCGATTTTCGAATCGAACGCCAGGGGTGCGTTGAACGAGATGTCGGCCCCGGTAATCTTCAGCTGCAGCTGATGGATGAAGTCGATGAAGGCTGAGTTGCCGAAGAAGGCATCGCGGGTGGTGCAGCCTGTGGCAAAGGTACCTATGCGGCGTCCTACGAACTGCTTGATCTGCTCGATACGGGGCTGGAAATGTGCCAGCATCTGCTGGTCGATGGGCTCGTCGTCGAGAGAGACGATGTTGCCCTTTACGCTCTTGTCGATGAGACGGTTGCCGTCGAAGGTGAGCTCGATGTCGGCCTCGGCCACGTTGCGACCATAGCACGAAGGGTCGAGGGTGAGCACGCCGTTGATGACCTCGTTGTGCACCTGATGGTCATGACCGAAGAAGATGATGTCGAAGCCCTCCACCTCGCGGGCTATGCGGGCTGTGGCGTCCTCTTCAATGCCGTTCTCGAGCGTGAGGCCACCGTCCTTGCCGCTATGGAAGAGGCCGATGATGAGGTCGGGCTGCTCTACCCTACGGATGTGCTTCACCCAGCGGCGGGCACTCGCCACCATCTCCTCGAACTCCAGCCCCTGCCACAGATTCTCATTCAGCCAGGCAGGGATGGCGGGAGTGAGCATGCCGAGGACGGCGATGCGGATAGACCCGACCTCGAGGATGGTGTAGGGGTGGACATAGGGCAGGCCTGTCTCACGATCGATGATGTTGGCGCCCAGCACGGGGCATCGCACCTCGCTAATCCATTTGTCATAGACCTTATGGCCCGTCTCAATGTCGTGGTTGCCCACAGCTGCGGCGTCATATCGCAGGTAGTTGAGCATGCTGGCAGCCAGGTTCTCCTCGTCGGCAGCAACATAGTTAGACCAATAGACGCTGGGCTGGCCCTGCAGGATGTCGCCATTGTCGAGCAGCAGCAGGCGGTCGCCATACTGGCTGCGCTGCCGCTGGATGTAGGAGCTGGCACGTGCCAGGGTGCCACGAAGCTCGCCTCCCCTGATGAAGTCGCTGGGGAAGAAGTGGCCGTGCACATCGCTCGTCTCCACCACCTTCAGCTGCACCTTCCTAGTCTGACTGGCAGCAGGCGTGGCACAAAGGGTGAACAAACCCAGACACATGAATAACAATTGCTTCATTTTTGAATTTGGATTTTAGATTTTAGAAGTACATCTTAACTTCCACTTCCTACTCGACGAAGCCGACACCTCTTAATTCTTAATTCCTAATTCTTAACTCTTAATTTTTCCCCCGCTGACACGGCGACTCGTCCATGAAGAGGTAGGAGGGCTGATAGCCGCCGAAATCGACTACTATCTTCTCGAAGACGATGCCGGGATGGCGCGGGTTGATGGTCAGCTGGTGCACGTCGGCCTGGCCCACAGGCAGCTCCACCTCTTTCTCCACGATGCGGCGGGCCACAGCGGGATAGTACTCGGAGTACATGTAGGGCTGGCGATCGACAAGCGTCTTGTTGAAGTTTACCGTCTGCGGCTCGGAGCCGTCGAGACTGAGGGTATATTCATAGCCGCCCACATTGAGGAAGTCGAGCGTAGATTTCACGACGACGTGCACCTTCACCGTGGCAGGAGCATCCTTGGGCAGCGAGAAGCGGTAGGTGAGCGAGGCATCGCCCACGGGCTGCGTGTAGGGCGTCAGCGCCACGGCACTACGAGTGCGGCCATAGTAGGGATAGACGCTCCATTGCGTTCCCTCGCCTGACGTGGCCTGGAAGAAGTGCTCAGCCTCCATAGAGACATAGCCGGTACTGGGAGCGAAGGTGTAGCCTCCGTCCGCACTCCACTTTGCGCCCTCCACCTTCTGGGTGCGCGGCAGCATGTCGGCACGGAAGTTATCGTTCCACGAACGGTAGCCGATGTGCTTCTGTATCATCATACCGTCCCACTTGCCGCCTGCAATATCCTTGTTATAGGAAAGGCAGAGCAGGGAGTCGCGCTTGAAGCATTGCTGCACACGGGCTGCCCACTCGTTAGCATCGGGATTACCCTTTGCGGCCAGATACTGGTTCATGGCCTGGGCATAGTACATGTCGTAGAGGTTGGCCATGGCCTGCACGGGGAAAAGAATGAGCTGGCGGTAGAAGTCGCGGGCCTCGGCAGGAATCTGCTCGTAGAGGCGCAGGGCACGCAGCTCCAGGCGCTGGTAGTCGTCGGCCACCTGCTTCCACTCGCCGTTCTCCACGTTGTAGGTACGGGCATCGAGCATTTCGGGAGTGACACGGGCCATGTACTGGCAGTTCTGATTATAGATGGCGGCGGCTTCCTCGGCGGCAGAGGCACTCAATACTGAGCCGAAGAACGAAAGGGTGTGGTCGGTAACGGTCTGCTGGGTGTATTCCTTGGGATTCCAGGCCATATCCATGAACAGCGTGATGGGATACTCCATGGGCTTCAGGTCGCCCACGTTGAGAATCCACATGCGCTGGATGCCGAAATCGTAGGCCAACGACAGCTGCTCGAACATCTGCTGGCTCTGCGTGATGTTGAGCCACTTCGAGTTGCGGGGAGCGCCGACGTAATCTACATGATAGTAGATGCCCCACCCGCCCTTGCGGCTGCGCTCCTTATCGTTGACGGGCACACGGCGGATGTCGCCCCAGTTGTCGTCACTGATGAGAATCATCACGTCGTCGGGCACACGCAGGCCGGCGTCGTAGTAGTCCTGCACCTCCTTGTAGAGTGCCCATACCTGCGTGGTCTTCTCGGCGGGCTTCTTGGTTACCTCCTTGATGATCTTGCGCTGGTTGTTGATGATGCGCTCCATGAGCTGGGTGTCGGCCGTCTCGCTCATCGCCTCGTCGCCGTCGCCTCGCATACCGATGGTCACGATGTCCTCCGTACCCTTCATGCGCTCGATACCCTCACGGAAGAACTGATCGAGCTTCTGCTGGTTGGTCTGATAGTTCCAGGCTCCCCACTCGTTGCGATGGCGGGCATACTCCTGATGGTTGCGGGCCATAGGCTCGTGGTGCGAGGTTCCCATGATAACACCCATGCGGTCGGCAGTCTTGCCGTTCTCAGGGTCGTCGGCATAGAAAGCCCATCCCCACATGGCTGGCCAGAGGAAGTTACCCTTCAGACGGAGAATCAGCTCGAAGACCTTCTCGTAGAAGCGATGGTCGCCATAGTCGGTACCCCAGGTGTTCTTCACCCACGTGGTGAGACAGGGCGCCTCGTCGTTGAGGAAGAGGCCTCGGAACTCCACAGCGGGCTCGCCGTCGGTATATACTCCCTTCTTCATATATGCTTGTGCATGGGAAGCCACAGGCACATCGGCCCACCAGTACCAGGGCGACACGCCCAGCTGGCGACTCAGCTCATAGATGCCGTAGATGGTTCCACGACGGTCGCTTCCGGCAATAACAACCTTGTCATCAACCACGGTAATGATGAACTTCTCGCGACGTCCCTTCAGGTCGGGCAGCAGGCCCTGCTTCACCAGGCGGTCGATGTCGGAATTCTTACCCACGGTACCCACAAGCACGGCAGCCTCGTGGCCAATGGTCTTCTGCATGTCGGTCTTCAGATTTCCGATGGCAATCTTCACGCCGTCGAAGTCCTGATCACTATAGCTGATGGTACCGGCAGACAACGCTATACCGTCGGCCACAGGCTCAAAGCTTATAAACGGTTCAGCTGCCTGCGCCACCAAAGCGCAGAGGGCGAACAATAGAACAGATATTGGTTTTCTCATAATATGGTATAAAAAAACCCCTCCCTTCTTGCGTTCGGTAGCAAGAAGGGGGAGGGGTCGATGTGGGTTTTACTTCTTAAACAGATGGGGGATGAACTCATGGAGTCCGCGACGCCAGGTCAAGAACTCGTGGGCAGTACCAGGCGACTCGCTGGAATCAACCTTGATGCCCAGCTCACGCAGCTGACGTACGATGTCGCCACTCTTGATGAAGTCCTCTTCGCCCCAGTTCATATACATGTAGTGAACCTTCTTGTTGAACTCGTCGGCATTGGCAAAGACACCATCGTAGGCGGTCTTCACGTCGAGGCCGAAGATGGCGCCGCTGAAAGTGCCAAGCCATGCAAACTTGTCGAGATTCTGCAGCACCACGTCAAACGTCTGGTGTCCGCCCCAGCTGAGTCCGGCCATAGCGCGATTGTCGCGGTCGGTCTTCGTGCGGAAATTGGCATCAATGTAGGGGATGAGGTCGTTCAGCAGTACGGGATAGAACGAAGCGCCATATTCAGCCATGCTCTGTCCACGTCCCATGCCGGCCTTGATGTCGCCGCTCTCCATGACCACGATCATAGGCACAGCCTCGCCCTTGGCAATGGCATTGTCCATGATGTGCTGCATCTTTCCCTGGATGGTCCAGCTGGTCTCGCCCTCGCCCATGCCATGCTGCAGGTAGAGCACGGGATAGCGTTTCTTGAAGCCCTGCTTCTGGTCGTACTCGGCAGGGGTATAGACCATGGCGTGGCGCCACTTGTTCTGCTCGTTGCTCCAGTAGAAGATGCTACGCACCGAGCCAGCGGGCACGCCCTGCTGCGGACGGTAGTAGTCGCCCTCGGGGCCTTCGGGAACTTCCAGACCGCCAGCCTCACGGTTTGTACCGAAGAAGGTCTCCGAGGCAGGATCAACGAAGTTCACGCCGTCGATGTTCATGAAGTAATAGTGGAAGCCCACGGGCAGCGGGTCGGTCACAGCCATGAAGACCCCATTGCCCTGAGGCTCCATCTCGTACTTCTTACTGCAGATATCAACAATAATCTTCTTGGCCTGAGGAGCCTCGATGCGGAAGTAGGCACGGCGCTGGCTGTCCACCTTCGGGAAGTCGTTGCCGGGAATGGTATTTTCACCCGTGACGGCATCGGCAGGCACGTTGATTTTCTTGATGGCGACGGGCATGTTTGCCGGGCGCTTGGGGGTGAAGCCGAGGTGACGGGCCACAGCCTCGCCGTAGCGGCAACCCAGCTCACGATAGCCGGCTGCGTCGAAGTGCAGGCGGTCGGGACCGTTGGTACAGTTGTCAGACGAGATGACCTGACAGGTGTGGATGGTCTGCGGTAGCTCGTCGATCTGCTTCTTACAGCCTATGCAGACGCCCTGACCGTTGGCCTGTACGATATTACCCACATAGAGGTTCACCTCCTCGGGCTTCAGCTGCAGGTCGCCGCAAAGGTTCTCATAGACCTGCTTCACCATGCCAGCCCATTGCGGGTCGCCGGTATTGGTCTCGCCCTGGTGCATCAGGATACCCTTGATAACGCCGTCCTGCTGAGCCTTCTTGGCCAGCGTGACCAGACGCTCATAGGGATTGTTGTCGTAAGCCTGAAGCATACCCTTCATCCATCCGGGAGCTTTCTTGTTCACATAGTTGTCGATGCTGTCGGGCAGGAATCCCTTGATGTCGATACCGCCAATGGCGACGTGGATGACACCAATCTTGATGTTGTCGGGCGTGGAGGCCACCATCGTGCGACCAAACCAGTCAGCAGGAGTCAGACCCGTGTTGGCGCGGCAAAGTGGAGCCGAAGCCTCGCACCACTCACCCATCTTACGGGCAGGGCGCTGGTCGGTAGCGGGGAAATCAACGGCGGGCATCAGCAGGAAGCGGGGGCCTGGGCTGGCCAAGTCAGCAGCCTCGGGGCGGGCATTACCCTCCATGTTCGACTGTCCGAAGCAGAGGAAGATGTAGAAGTTAGGATCGGGCTGTGCGGCGTTCTCAACCGTAGCCTTCTTGGCAGCCTGTCGTCTCTGGGCTGTCATGCTGCCGGGCATCACCATGAGCATGGCGGCCACAAGCATCAATAAACGAAAGTGTTTCATTGTCTTATGATTTTAGTTAATTAAGAAAATCTTCGTATTTCCCTCGTAGGTGGCCTTGATAGTGGCGCGGCCCTCGATGATGGGGCTCACCTCAAACTTCACGCCGGGCACGTCGGACGTAGCCTCCAGCTTGCTGTTCTTCAGCAGACGGCCATACACCTGATAGCGGTTCTGCTCAGAGAAACCGTTCTGGGCGTTGAAGCGCACGGGCGTCGTGGGGATGTTCAGCTTCTGGCCGTCGGCGGTAATAGTGACCTGCGGCACGACGGGAGCCATCATCTTCATACCCTTGGAGAAGCCGATGCCGTGGAGGTCGAAGAGTCCCTGCGGACGCTGTGGCTGCTGAGGACCACGACCGCCGAACTGCGGACGGCCCTGCGGCTGCTGAGGCTGCTGCACCTCGGGACCTTCAGCCACAAGGTAGATGGCATGCTTGCCTGTGAGTCCCTCAACGGCAGGCACTTTGACGACGAAGCCTGTAGGTTGGCTAAGAGCATCGTCTGGTACGGTGAGGGCAGCAATCTCCTGACCTTTCCACGGGTCGTCTATTAGTACGCGAATCTTAAAGGCGCCCTTGTTGCTGGGCGTCAGGTAGAGGTTCAGATAGACATCGTCACCTTGCTTTGTCCCCTCAAATGCCTTCAAGCCCTTGGTGTCCTGAGCCAGGCCGCCGAAGCCGAAATACTTGAAGCCTACGATGCCGCCGTTCTGAATACCGGCGAGATCCATCGAGTTGTTCCACACGTCGTGGTTGTCCTGCATCCAGTTGTTGGCGTTGGGACCATAGACGAAGCAGGCGTAGCCGGCACTATAGTAATTGTAGGGAGGCAGACCGAAGATCTGGAAGCCCTCGCTGGTTACCTCGGCGCCGGTATAGGTATTGCCGTCGCTGGCAGCTGCCGTCCACACGTTATCCTTCGCGAAGGGGTCGTAGCCGGTGATGCGCACCTGGCCGCCCTTGGCCACGGGCTTCTTGTCCCACTCAATCTTCACGGGAGCCACCATGGCCTGACGGGCATTGCCGAAGCCACGCGGCGGACGGTGATAAAAGACGTACCACTGGCCGTTGATCTCCTGCAGCGAGCCGTGGGTGTTATGACCGAAGTTGGTGGTGATGAGCTTCGAGCCGTCCTCGTTCAGCACCACGCCACGCGAATCGACCAGCACGCCTCCCGAACGCCAGGGGCCGAGGGGCGAGTCGCCATAGGCATAGCGCAGGGCAGAGTTTGTGTTGCCCAGTCCATACTCCTTGCCGCTGTATCCCGAGAAGACCATCACGTACTTGTTGCCCACCTGGCGGATACTGCTGGCCTCGAAGAAATTGAAGTCCAGCGGGTTCTGTCCCTCGTATAGAGCCTTATACTCGCTGCCCTCGCGGTCGAGCAGACGGCCGTCGGCGCTGCTGGCAGGGATGAACGGGTCGATGAACGCACCGCCCTCACGCCTTGAATACATTGTCTTCTGGTCGAGCTCAACAGCCGTAGAGTGCTGGAAGCCATAGAACACGTAGGCGCGGAAGCCGATGTCGTAGTCCTTGTCCTTCTTGTTGGTAATCTCCTCGATGAACACCGAGGGGTCGAAGTCGATAAGCGAGCCGGGCAGACATTGCGTGCCATCCTCCGTCAGGTTCACCGGCGTGAAAGGACCATTGGGGCGGTCACCCTTGCACACCATCGGCGTGCGGCGGAATCCACGGCTGTGAGGATAGAGCCAATAGGTCTTCTTGCCTGTGGCCCTGTCGGTGGTGCACACCAGATCAGGGGCATACATCGTGTCCCACTGCCCATTGACATACCACGTAAAGATGGGTCCCTCGTCGCGCCACTGGCTCAGGTCTTCCACGGGTGCCGACCACATGCGGATATCGGGGCCACAATAGGCTGAGTAGTTCACGTCGTGCGAACCGATGATATAGGCGCGCAATTTTCCCGGGTTGTCGGGGTCCTCGAACACGCGAGGCTCTCCGTCGGGCACATGCTCCCACAGGGGCAGATAGGGGTTCTGAGCCGTTGCCAGGCTCAACGAGCAGAACGAAAAGAGGCACGTAAGGCCCAGTCGTAATGTTTTCTTCATGTCATTGTGTTGTTAGTGAGTAAATTTGGTGCAAAGGTACAGAAAATCGCCCAAAAAAACATTTAATCATGTATCATGAATTATCAAATATGTTTCAAAGCACCCTGATTTGGGCGAAAAAAAACCACAAATGCAGAAAAATTATTTTTGCACGCTCCAAAAAACTTTTTAGAGGCTCCAAAATAAATTTTGGACGCAGCAAAAATAATATTAGCACGGCGCAAAATCTTTTCTGCACCGTGCTAACATCATTTGCAAACCATTTGTTGCTAAAAGCAGAATCTTATATGGCGTCACCCACGATGAGGAAGGCACCGTTCTCGGGCATTGTGACGGGAAGGAGGAGCTTCTTCAGCTTCACGTCGGTCTGCTTGCCGACGAGCTGGGCATCGTCGGTATAGGTGGTGACGGTGGCTCCCTTGGCAAAGAAGGGCGAGAGGTCGAGCTTCATGCTGACGGCCTCTTTCTGGGCACAGATGCCTGCCACGTACCACTTCGTGCCGCTGCGACGGGCGATGATGGCATAACGGCCGGGATAGCCGTCGATGAAACGAACCTCGTCCCATGTGGTGGGCACGTCCTTCATGAACTGCACGGCCCATTGAGGAGCGTCGGTGAGGTTGTTGGGCGCCATGGCGAAGTGCTGCACGCTGCTCTGGAAGAGGACGGCGGTGGCCAGGGCGAAGACATCGCTGGTGCGGCGGATGGAGCCGTGCTGGTTGTCGGCGTTGTAATACTTGTTGAGCGTAGAGCCGCCGAAGTCCATGGAGGCTACGACGTTGCGTATGAAGACGTGGGTGCAGGCGTTCTGGGCCTCGGCATCGCAAGCGCCCTGTCCGAAGTGGAGGTTCTCGCTGGCGAGGACGGCCTCGGAGGCGACATAGTTAGGATACATGCGCTCCCAGCCGCGGGGCAGGGTGCAACCGTGGAAGATGCACTGGATGCCGAACTCGTTGGCATCGGTGAGGATGTCCTCGTAGAGCTGCATGGTGGGCTGCTTGTCGCCACCGAAGAAATCGACCTTGATGCCGAGAATGCCGTTCTTCTGCATCCATGCCATCTCAGCACGACGGGCAGCACTACGGTCCATCTTGTCCTTGGGGCTCTGCGGAGCGTCGTTCCAGGCTCCGTTGCTGTTGTACCAGAGGAAGAGGCCTACGCCCTTCGAGCGACCGTAGCGTGCCAGCTCCTCCATCTTCTCGTAGCCTATCTGCTTGTCCCAGAGGGCATCGACGAGGACGCTGCGCCAGCCCATGGCGGCGGAGAAGTCGATGTAGCGCTTCTGCTCGTCGAAGTTGCAGCTGGAGTCCATGCCGATGATCCACGACCAGGAGCCCTTGCCGTAGGTGTAGTCGCGCGATGCCTTGTACTTAGGCTGCACGAGGTCGTTGGCGACGGTGCTCTCGACGATGGGTGCGAGCGTGGTGCCGAGGGTGATGGTGCGCCAGGGCGTCTCACAGGGCAGCTTGACGGCGGCGGAGGTGGAGCCGAAGCCGTTGAGCTCGCCAGGCTGGGGGAAACCGATCTGATAGTTCGTCCCACCATTGTTGAGCAGGCGGCAGGCCACGTAGTCGCCATCGGTACCGGTCTCGGAGATGAGCACCCAGCCCTTTTCCCCGTTTTTGAACAGGCAGGGGAAGGAATAGCCGTTGCCCCAGCCGTTCTTACCAGGCTGGTCGTCGTAGGTATAACCGGTCTCGTAGGAAGGAGAGGTACGGGCGAAACCGCCCATAGGTCCTGACTGCGGGCAGAGGAAGGTGGTGGTGCCGTCGGGGAGCACGAAGCCGCTGGCCTCGCCCTCGATGATGGCGACGAGTGTCTCACCGCCACGGCCGCGTTTCGGGCTGAGCTTGTAGCAGAAAGCCACGTCGCGGTTGCTGACGCGGAAGATGATGTCGAAGGCATTTCTACCGCCGCGACGCTGGTTGTCCTGCGCACCAGGCTCCTCGAAATGGCAGACGGCCTCGGTGGCCACGTAGTCGATATGGCTCTTTTTCCAGGTCTTCAGGTCGTAGCTGTCGGTGACGGTCTTCACGTCGCAGCTCTTCAAGGCGAGGTTCTGCGTCAGGTCGCCGATATTGGTCATCAGTCCGAGCGGCGAGCGCTCAATGAACGTGGCACCGTCGAGCGAGACCTGATAGGTGGGACGTCCGCCTTCGTCGTTTACTACTACCTCAATCTTGCCGTCGGGACTGTTGAAGCGTTTCTCTTCGGCCTGAGCCGCACTGGTTGCCACAAGCAGGGCAGCAGCGATACATAGTCTGTGGATTCTCATATACATTATTATTATTTAATTATTATTATTTAATTCTCAAATCTCAATTCTCCATTGTAAAGGTGTAGGTGCCCCCGGCCTTCGTGTCGATGTCGTACTCATAGACGGTGCGGACGGGCAGTGTGCTGAAGTCTTTCAGCTCAGAGGAATGCAGGGGCTGGCGGATGTCGGCAGGGGCAAACAGCGGATTGGGACACGGACCCGAGGCGGGGCGGACTCCCCTACCCCGCAACGGCCAGTAGGAGCGCAGGCGCAGCGTGCCGCCAATGGTAGAGCGGACGACTGCGGAGCGCAGCTTCCCTTCGCTCCACACCTCATCAACCACAAAGCCGCCACGGGCACGCAGGCCTTTGACCTCGCCCTCGGCCCATACGTCGGGCACAGCGGGCAACAGGTGCACGGCACCGTCGTGACTCTGCAGCAGCATCTCGCAGATGCCTGCCGAGCAGCCGAAGTTACCGTCGATCTGGAAAGGCGGATGGGCATCGAACAAGTTGGGATAGGTGCGGCCGTCGGGATACTGACGGGCGGAACGGTCGTCGGGCAGCAGGTGGAGCATGTTCTTCACAATGGTGAAGGCATGATTGCCGTCGAGCATGCGCGCCCAGAAATTAATCTTCCAGCCCAGGCTCCAGCCAGTGGCCATGTCGCCACGCTGCTTCAGCGTGTTGGCAGCAGCTGTGAAGAGGTCGGGGTGGGTATAGGGTGAAATCTGGTTCGAGGGATAGAGGCCATAGAGATGGGAGATGTGACGGTGCTCGTCACGGGGATTGTCGCCGTCGATGAGCCACTCCTGCAGCTGGCCGTAGCGGCCTACCTGCATGGGGGGAAGCTCGGAGAGGTGGGAAGCGAGGAGTTCACGGTAGGACTCGTCCATACCCAGCACCTCGGTGGCTTTCTGCGTCTGCGAGAGCACGTCGAAAGCTATCTGGTTGTCCATCGTGGAACCGGCAGTGACGGTGGTGCGCTTGCCCATAGGACCATGTTCGGGCGACACGGTGGGCACCGTGACGAGCCAGCCGGCAGCCTGCTTCACCTCGCCCGTAGCAGGATAGGTCTGCAGGTAGTCCATCAGGAAGTCGGCAGCGCCCTTGAGCACAGGATAGTAATCGGCCAGGAACTGCTTGTCGCCGGTGTAGAGATAATGCTGCCAGATGTGGGTGGTGAGCCAGGCGCCGCCCGTGGGGAACATGCCCCAGGTGGTGCCGTCGATGGGCCCTGCCACACGCCAGAGGTCGGTGTTGTGATGAGCCACCCAACCACGGCAGCCATACATGTCGGCAGCGGTCTTAGTACCCGTCTCGCTCAGGTCGCGGGTCATGGTAAACAAAGGTTCCTGCGTCTCGGCGATATTTCCCACGAGGGCAGGCCAGTAGTTCATCTCGGCATTGATGTTGATGGTGTACTTCGAGTCCCATGGAGCATTGACCTGCGCATTCCACACGCCCTGTAGGTTGGCGGGCTGACCGCCGGGCTGCGACGAGGAGATGAGCAGGTAGCGGCCGTACTGCATCATGAGCGACACCATGTCCATGTCGCTGCCATCGGCAAAGGCAGCCAGACGCTTGTCGGTCTCCAAGGAAGAGGTCTCCGACTTCGGCAGGGTCAGCACGACGCGGTCGTATTGCTCCTTGTATTTCTTCAGATGAGCCTTCAGCAGCTTGTCGTAGCTCTTGCCCGTCACGCCGGCCAGCGTCTGGTTTGTCTTCTCTGTGGGATGACCGCCGACATCGTGGTAGTTTACAAAGTTGGTGGCGGCAGTAATCAGTAACAGGGCCGTCGTGGCATTCTTTACAGAGATTGTCTTTTTGTTATTGTCTGTCACCTTGCCGTCGGCCTTCACATATACATTGCTTACGGCTTTCAGGCCGGAAGGGATGCCTTCATGCTCTACGCCATTGACGGTGGTGAAAAGCTGGGCGTCAGTCCAACCATCGGCATACCCGTCAA
Source organism: uncultured Prevotella sp. (assembly GCA_905233825.1). Lineage (GTDB taxonomy): Bacteria > Bacteroidota > Bacteroidia > Bacteroidales > Bacteroidaceae > Prevotella. The sequence goes on from CAJOFE010000002.1 coordinate 66,298, forward strand.
TCTTGCCTACCAAAGCTTCTTGGTCTGCTATCTGCAACGGAGAGGTGAAATCTACGTCGAAAGACAGCGCGCCCTTCTTGTCGGCCTTCAAACGGACTACGACAACATTGTCGGCCTGCGAGGCAAAGACGGTGCGCTCATAGCCCACACCCTGGCAGACGTAACGCGTGGTAGCCAAGGCATTACCGAGGTTCAGCTCGCGGTAATAACCGGTCACGTCCTTGTGCCCCAACGTCAGCTTCAGGCTGCCCAGCGGCAGGTATTTCATGCCATGGGGACCTTTGAAGAAGTATTTGTCGATGAGTTGGTGGGCGTCATCCTCCTTGCCGTCGAAGATGAGCTGCCGCACCTCCTGCAGGTGGGCTTTGGCCTCAGGGCTGTCGTTATTATGCGGGGAACCGCTCCAGAAGGTCTCTTCATTCAGCTGAATCTCCTCGGTATCGGTACCGCCATAGATCATGGCACCTAGATGGGAGTTACCAACGGGCAAAGCTTCCAGCCAGTGAGAGGCGGGATGGCTGTACCACAACTTGTGCTCCTGCGCAACAGCAGTCATCGCCCAGCACAAAAGGGCTGCAATCAGTATCTTCTTCATCGTTTTATTATTTTACTATTTTACTTTTCAAACTTCCACCAGTCGAAGTTAAACAGCTTGGCGCCTTTGTTGCCCCTGAAAGTAAAGAAGAGGTCGTGCTTACCAATGACAGAAGGCTGTACGTCGGCCTTCAACGTCTGCCAAGCTTCCCATCCACCAGTACGCGGTACCTCCAGATGAACAATGCGCTGACCCCTAAGACTATCGAGATGCACCTCCAAGCTACCACCCTGCAAAGCAGAGGCTACGGCAGCCGTGAAACTACGGGGCGACTGCTCGCCGAAATCCACTTCACGCACCTTGATATAGTCACTATTCTGGATATCGCTAACGAAGACACCCGTCTGGTCGTTGTTCTCAGCCTTCACGCCGAGGGAGAAAGCCATCGTCTCAGCCTCCACACGCTGGTAGGGACTGAGCGTACCAATGGGGGCAACACCCTCATCGGTATGATGGATGATGGGGAAGGTGCCATCGTCGTTGTATTTGAACTCCTCTACAGCAACGCTACGACCAAAACCTCCGCCACCAGGCAGCTTACCCGTGTGATAGAAGAAATAGCTGTGACCTTTGAAGTCGGCCACGCCACAGTGGTTGGTAAACGACTTGGTATCTTCCAGCGGCATGATCTCACCCCGATAGGTCCAAGGACCCTCGAACGAAGGAGCCGTGCTATAAGCAATATGCTCAGGAACACCACCGGCGGCATAGAGCAGGTAATAGAGCGGCTGCACCTTCTTGGCGGGCTTTCCCTTCTTGTTGAGCGGGAAAACATCGCGGCGAAGAATCCAGGGGCCTTCGGTATAGGTATCTTTGTACTTCACGTCACGCTCACGCTCCTTCATGTTGGGGGCACCGAAGCCCTCGACGGTCTGATTGACCTGCTTTACCTCACCATCGAAAGAAAGCATGTCGGCATTCAATTTGCCATAGTTGATGGTGGGATTGCCCCAGAAGAGCCATGCCTGCCCGTCATCATCGATGAAAACGGTAGGGTCGATGTTATCCCAGCTGCCATTATCGAAGAGCGGCTTACCCAGAGCATCGCTAAAAGGTCCCGTCGGAGTATCGGCCACTGCCACACCAACAGCCATACCACCGCTGAGCTTAGAGTGGGCACAGATATACCAGTAGAACTTTCCATTTCGCTCAATACACTGCGAGGCCCAGGCACGGTCGTCGGCCCAGGAGAAGCTGGCCAAGCTCAGCAACGGCCCGTGATCAGTCCAGTTAGCCATGTCGGCACTGGAATAGACACGCCACTCGTACATCCAGAAAAAGTCAGCGCGGTCTTCATCGTGACCAGTATAGACATACACCTTGTCGCCATAAACCATCGGCGCAGGATCGCTGGTAAACCACGTCTGCACAAAAGGATTTTGCGCTACGCTAAATGATAAATGAAAAATGATAAATGACAAACTTAATAGCAACCTTCTCATATCTTTTACTTTTTAATGATTTTCCTGGTTCTTCCATCGGCCGTACGCACAATATTCAGGCCACGACCCAGTTGCTGGCGCTCACGACCGGAGGCATCGTAGATAGTCACGTGCTCGCTGTCAGTAGCATCGACCAACTGGATGCCGGCAGGTGTGGTGTTGTTCAGGCGGCTCTCCAACAAAAGGAACTCATGCATGCCGCCACTCGTCGTCTGGTCGGTGAAACTAATGACGTATTTCCCCTTTTCTGTGACAGAGAACTCCAGCGTGTATTCTTTGGCCGACGAGAGATTAGCCGCAGTATTACCGCCAGCATTCGGCGTAGCAGTATAGACGGGACTGGAGGCAAGGGCCGAGCCTGTACTGGCTGACAGCACCTGCACCTTGTACTTCGGGGTTTCCTTCCATGCCGCCATGGCAAAGGTCAGCACGTATGTACCAGGTTCCAAGTTCAACGGGTAGGCATTCTGACGGCCATATTCTGCACGGTCGTCACGCCAGTAGAGTGCCTTGCCCTGATAGCCTGCAAAGCCGCTGAAGGTGCGTGCGCCCTGGCTGTAATTGTTCGGATATTCATGCACCTCGTTGCTTCCCTGTACACAGCGCCATCCTGGGGGAATAGTGCCCGTTGCAACACTGGCGAAATCGAGCTTATAGACGCTCGTAGCATCGACAAAGACTGGCACCATCGTCACATTGTCATTAGGCATGACAAAGGTAATGTCGCCCTCATCGCTCACAGCGATGGTCTTCTCCATCGTAAAGAACACGGAGTTCACCACCCGCAGTTGCTTCAGCGTATAACCCTGGGCAGGGTTCACGCTCAGGGTGATGGTGTCGCCTTCGGCAGCCTCGGCCTTATCAGCAATGACGGTGCCATTCTCGGCTTCACGAATATTGACAGCATACTTCATCGGCTCCACATCGGCAGGACGATAGCTCACTTGGTCGATGTACATAGGCAGTGCCCCGCTATTGGTGATAATGAAGTTGTTCTTACCCTCGTTCATCACTCCTTCCACGGTGGCCCAACGCCACTCGTTCGTAGCTGTTTTCTCGCATCTTACCGTCTTCTTCGTGCCGTTTACGGTAACGGAAATATTGCCAGCCTTCGTGGCACAGGTATAGCGTACGCTGATGACATAGTCGCCCTCCTGCCCTGCTTTCAGATTCAGCTGATGGCGCAGAGCTCCGGCACTGTTCGTTCCCATATCGACAAAGCCATTACCAGCATGACCACGTACGCTATTATACCAACCATAAGGATCGGTACAACAGCTTTTCACGTTCTTGAAGTCCATATCCTCAGCCTCGATGAGTATCTCACGACGACTGAGAGCAGGCTGCAGGGGTAGAGAAAGTGGCTGCAGGGCAATGGCGTCGGTAGCGGTCTCCTCTATAGTCCTATCACCGGTACAGCTGATGCTCACATCTACGCCACCACAATGCTTCACGGACAAAGTATAAGTCTTAGCCTCAGCATCATAGCTGCCCTCAGCACTACCCTTAGCCGTACTGTGCAGGCTGAAGGTATGGGTAGGCTCGGCATTAACACCCTTGATGGTGATGATATCAGTACGTAAGGCCGTACTATCGGTACGGTAGTTGTTCAAGTAAAAGTCAATATGGTCGGCGTACTCACGTACCAAACCGCTTGATAACTTGTCGTACTGCAGTTCCAGCGTATCACAAGTGTTGTACACCAAAGGAATGGTTGCCGAAGCCGATTTCTTCTTGTTTAAGTAGGTGTAGGGTGTATAGGTAACCAGCTGGTTGCGATAGCGGTTCACGTAAAGGTCGCCCGTGCTCACCTCGGGATATTGTTCATTGAAATCGGCCTGCTTCTTTGCCGTCGTGCTCCAACGCGAGGTATAGTTGCTTTTCTTTACCTGCAAGGGGATGGCCTTGGAAGCATCATCGTAGAGTCCTATTACCATGGGGATGGCACCGTAGCGGCCTGTCTTCTTGAAATAGCAGAAATTATCCATCCATTGACCATTGCCACGGTTGAAGGGGTCGGTCTGCTTGTAGAGCCCATCATAGAGGTTGCCCCAGGTGGCATATTTGTCCTCGTCGCTGCCGCTACTCTTATCATTGATAATTACAATCTTTGTCTTACCAACCACCTCCTCACGGGTAGGGATGTAAATAGTGCCATCGAGCACCTTACGGAACATGTCAATCCACACGCCGTCCATATTGGGGAAACGCTGCCATTTGCGGCGCTGATAACCATCGACGGTAGTTTTGTTTACCTCGTGCATGCACTCCTCGCTCCAGGTCAGCTCCGGACCGTCCCACACGGCACCGCCATTGACGGCCATCTGCTCCATTACCGTGGCGATACCAGCAGCCCCTGGATATTTTTTTCCATGCCCATCACCCAGAATGGCATCCAAAGCTCCATTCCAGCCACAGTTGTCATAGCGCACACCATAGTTCTTCGTCAAACCGCTAATGAACGGGCCGAAAGTGACGCTCTCGTTATTGTAGAAGCACGAGCTGGTGGTGTATTTATAGAGGAAAAGAATGTTCTCGGGGTACTGCTGACAGGCATTGAAGAAGTTCTTGTCGCGCTTCAGCTCGCCAATGGGATTCAGCGGGTGACTCCAGATATTACCACAGAACGACACAGTGAGGAAGCCGCCATACTGATGAGACATCTCCACCAGCTTGCCAAATAGCGCCCAGCGACTGGTCTGCGTACTGCTACTCTTGTCGCCTGGCTCATCGAAGCCCCAGAACTGCTCGGCATAGTTCCAACCTAAGAAATTAGGGAATTGCTTGAAGAAATACTCAAACGTCACCAAGTCGTCATCCTGTATATGGGTATGTCCGCCAGAAGCCGGCTGACAAGAGAACCACACGCCGTTCTGCTGACACACCGTGCCCCATGACTTATAGGTCTGGAAGGCATTCTGCGGCATTTTATAGACGTTCTTCTCCTTGTCGTACTGGCAGGAGAGGCTCAGGTTGAAACACACGTAGGGACGTATATCCTCTGGAATGAGGTCAATAATCTTTTGCGGGTCAGCCTTGTACCACACATCCACATGGATGAACCACAAAGGATGCTGGCTGTCGATAGGACGGCGTGTCTGCGCCTTCACCGAAAGAACGGCGAGAAGCATACACGTTATAATGAACCATTTCTTCATCTTTTATTTTACTCCTTATTTCTTTATATTAATATCTTTCTGCGTTCCGTCGTATGTCACCATCTGTGTTTGGCCATCAGGTAAAACGATAGTGAACTGGCGCGTCTTCAGCATACCTGGGTACTCACCCTGGCGCTGGCCAATAGTCAGTGTGCGTGTGCGGTCGTCCCACTTGAAGGTGATGGTACTATAAACACCCTTTTCGTAGTTATAGCTATCGCCCTCGTCCTCATAGAGTGTAAACGAGCCGTTGGCACCAGGATAGACACGTATTTCGAGATTGTCCCACGCCTTCTCGCCCACATACTGCATCTCGGGGCCAAGGGGCAGGATGCTACCGGCACGTACAAACATCGGCACGCGGTCGAGCTTGGTCTCCAGTGTCACGTCCTTCCCACCCTGATAGTACTGCCCTGTCCAGAAATCATACCAAGCAGCACCCCTCGGCAAGTATTTCGTAGCAGTCTTCGTAGCAGTGAAGTCAATGGCTCCTACAGGAGAACCTCCGGACACGTCCTGACGATCCCAGCCCGTCATGGCGTTTGTGCGGATTATCTTCTCCTCCGTATATTGTGGATCAACGATGGGACAAGCCAAAATGCTATGACCGAACAGGAACTCGTCAGTCATATCCCACACTTTCCGATCCTGGGCAAAATCGGCAAACAGCGGACGCATGTAGCTATCGTTGTTGCTCGTTACCTGCCATGCAATGCTATATAAATAAGGTATCAAGCGATAGCGCAGACGAATCTGCTTCTCGATGGCATCGTAAATGGGCTCGCCCTTTTGGCCGAACTGCCATATTTCGCGGGGTGCGTCGGCACCGTGGCTACGGAACACGGGACAGAACAATCCATACTGCATCCAGCGTACATAGAGTTCCTGGAACTGAGGATTCTTTGGAGCCGAGCCACCCCCACGGGTATTGTACGAGCCACAGAAGAAACCACCAATATCGGTATTGAAGTTGGGATTACCAGTCAACGAGAAACTCAAGCCTGCAGGCACCTGCTTGCGCAACATGTCCCACGACGAGTTCACATCGCCGCTCCACATGTTTGAACCGTAATGCTGTTGACCTGCATACGACGAGCGAGTCATGATGAAGACACGTTTGCCCCTGTCATCCTTTCTTTGCGACTGATAGATGCCACGTACGGTCTCCAAGGGGAAGGCATTGCGCAATGAGCGCCAAGTACCACCAGTGACGGGATGCTCGTAGTCACTCTCCTTCGGATTGAAGAAGTCAGGGTCGGTCGAGTCCATCCACCACGCGTCAGTGCCATAGTCGTAGAGCGTCTTCAGGTATTTCCAGTAGATGTCACGAGCTACAGGACTGAAGGCATCATATACCTTTACACCCGAAGGATACTTCATGATGGGAGGCCATACGTGCGAGATACCGCTCTGCGGCCACGTCTCGATAGGCAGCAACAGTCCTTTCTCGTTGAGTTCACGGAACTGCTGCGTCATCGGGCCAAAGCTGGCCCAGATGCTGATCATGAAGTGGGCGTGCTTCTTGTGGACATTGTCAATCATCTGCTTACCATTGCTAAAATCCTCAGCAAGGAAATCCATCGCATTCCACAGATAGTTGCTTCCCCAGTACTGCCAGTCCTGGATAATGCCATCGAGGGGCACGTTCAGGGCTCGGTACTGGTCGACAATACCTTCCGTTTCGCGGGCGGTCTTATAGCGTTCCTTCGACTGCCAGTAGCCGTAGGTCCACATAGGGAACATCGGCACGTCGCCGCTGAGGAAGCGCATCTGAGCTATCACGCCGTCGGCACTTCCGCCATATATAAAGTAATAGTCAACACCCTGACCAGCCTCAGAGGTAAACGACATTCCGTTGGCATCGTCCTCGAAGAGCGTCGGTGAATAGTTCTCCCAGTAGAGGCCCCAGCCCTTGATGCTCTGCAGCACATTCTGGAAGTCCTCAAGGTTCGACTGTTCCATGCGCTTCTTCTCGCCTCGGCGGTTCATCTTACCGTTCTGGATGGTTCCCAGTCCATAGATGGCCTCGTCCTTGTCAAGCTGAAAAGTCTGACTAACCTCAAACTCATCAATATTCTTCCGTATCAGACTCCAATCCTTCTCCCTTAAAAGTACCTTACCCTTGCTCGTCATAAACGTAAGGCTTTGTGTCTCTGGATTGAGCTTTACTGTCAGTTCACTGCTCGTCCATGTGTTACCTTTCTGGGTAACAACAACATTTTCGGGCTTTGCCGTTACTACCAGCGTCTTGGTGGGCTTGCCTTTCACCACATGCACGATGCTTGGTGTGAAGAACTCAATCTTCACCTCCTGTGCCATACTGGCCATAACTGCCAGCAATGCTGCAAATGTCATTACAACTCTCTTCATCTTACTATGTTTATATTTATTATTACTTAATCAATATCTTTCTGCCATTCCTGATGTATATGCCTGGCTTGGGATGAGTCACCCTGCGTCCTTGCAGGTCATAGACAATAAAAGAATCGGCGAGTGGCAAGTGATGACTGGCAATGTCGAGCCGCTCCTCCTTCGGAATGAGATAGGCTGCCAGCACATTGGCTGTACTGCCCCAATCCACCTTGATGGCGTTCAGGTGAACAAAATCGTCGTTACGAGACGATCCCTCATTCTGGGTGGGAACGATCTTTAAATCGTTCAGGTTAAACACGATGGCCTGATACTCCCCGTTCCAATAGGCATCCTGCTCATTGAACGAGACAGAAATCTCCTTCCATGGCCCAGAGGGTACTAAGCGGTTAGCCAGAATACGAAGGCCACTACCCCTTCCACGTAGCACCAGATAGTCATAGTCTGAAAGGTCGGCAAACTGATTATAGCCAACCCCCACGAAACCAGCTATGGCAGTACCGCCACCCGCTTCTACACCAAAGTTCCAATCTACACTAACATGCTTATCCAATGGCTGGGCGTCTGCACCCGTGCCGTCCCACTCATGGAACATCGAGGCGGTCAGCAACTCCCAACCGTCAGGCATTTCAAAGTCATCAATACCCACGAAGTTGATGATACTATTGAGCACATATTCCGACCGCACAGGGAAATACTTTGTCAGTAAACGGTTTCGCTCAACCATATAAGTATCATCGACGGTATAAAGATCTCCACGCGACTGCCAAGGATGCACGTCGCGGCGATAGTCACCCCAGCGGGCCGCCTCACAATAGAGCGCATCAGAGATGGTGTGATAGAGACTATCCCACACCTCCACTACCGACTCCTGCCCTAGCAGGCCACCATCGACAAGCACCTCTTTGGCACGGTGCAGATAGCGACGAGCAAAATCTTCATTCATAAGCAGATTCTGGAAGATGCCCGTGGGATAGCTACTACCATTGTTCTTTGAAAGCACGTTCTCACGCTCACTCTCCAGAATAATCTCAGAATCCCAACAAAGGAAGCGGAAACCCTGACTATCAGTACCATGCCGGCGAATAGCATACCAGTTATGATGATCCCAGTCGGTGTTGCCACCATACTGATTAATGAGCATATAGTCGATGAAGGCATCAATGTCGAGCAACGAATCCTGCAACTGCTGGTAGGCTTCATCAGGAGCAATGTCTTTAGATGAACCGCCGACCGCACGTGCCGTCGCCACCATAAGCTGCCAAGCATCAAGGGTTCCCTCGCTGGCTTCAATATGATAGCCACCATCTTCTTCCAGCTTGATGACGTCGATGTCGCTCTTGCTACCGCCCAGATGATCTTTGCCATATTGGTCATCCACGCGCTCGGCAATGTTGTATAGTCCCCAATACATGCCATTGAGGAAAAGGTTCACATAGAGGGCATTCACACTGGTGTGTCCCATTCGGCGCTGCATGCGCCGAGCCCAGACATCACGGGTATATTGTGCCTTCTGACGGTTGCCTTCAGCCCAGTGCTGCCAGGCATTGCCAAAATGGCAACGCAGTACTAGCTGGTCAAATTTCTTTGGCTCGTCCTCGCCAAAGAGTGGATATTGTAATGTCTTAGGCCCATACTGCTCTTTAAAGACCAAACGCAAGGAGTGCTTGGGATTCTTCTCTGCCAAACGGCCATGCCCGCCATGCAGACGTAGACCGCAAGTAGTTGAGAAATCTCTCCTCTCCAAAGGAGACGTCTCTCCGCGGCTGGGGGTAAACAATTCCACACTGGCAGGGCGCGTCCAGCCATGCCCCGTCGGATCGCCCACGGGTGGGCCTGTAAAAATATAGATGCCTCCACGCTCGGGATCGTTCTCATGACTGAACAGATGGTCACGGTCAGTGACGATGCTCAAAATGGGCAGACTCTTCAATCCTTCGGCAATCTTCACACGTAGTACGGGGTCGGCCACCATCTCGGGATCCATCTCATAGTCTGCAGGTGCCGTGCCCTCCATCTGTGTATAATCGCCCCATTCCGAGGGATACCCCTCTGGCGTGTTCGACTGGCAGAGCACGGAATTGACAAAGATATAAGTAGCCGTTACAACAGGCGAGCAGACACTGTCGTCTTTCACCTCCACAGCCCGAAGTAGTGTAGTAGTGCTGAACACCAGCGGCTGCACATACTTCGTACTAGCCGCCGTTGGTGTACTGCCATCTGTAGTATAGCAGACGGTAGCATCGACATCAGTAGGCTCAATGGCCACCATAAGCTCAGGTACATCATAGAGACCATGCAATTGACTGAAACGCGGCTGTGCCATAGACAAAGAGCCTATGGCAACAGCAACGAATAACAGTATCAGTCGTTTCATGCCGATGGTACTACTCACCACGCTGATAGTCAAAGCAATCTACGTCAATATAGCCTCCTGCTTTCTTCGTGGCATAGTTGAAGATAGCAAACTTCGAACCCATGAAGAAACGACGATAGTCAAATATCATCCTGTAGGCACGGCTACCAATGGGCTGCCACTCCTGGCCGTCGAGGCTGTAGAAGAAATTAGCAGCATCGTGACCGCCACCGCGCTCACCAGGACGGAAGTCACCATCCACACGCAGGCTGATAGTTTTGGTGTCACGTGCCAATTCCACTGTCTCCTTCAGGTTTTCCTCCACATTGGTCACAGCCTTGTTGCGGTCGTTCAGACTCACCTTCTGCTCGCTCATCTCCAGCACCAGTTTCTTGCCGCTTTTCTTAATCGTAAGCACACCGCTATCGCCATTGAAAGCCGACAGACCGCAGCAGTCGCCATCTTTCATATGCGAGATGTCAATGCTCACAGAGCCACTGCATGTGGGACCCTCCATACGCTGCGTCAGCGTGTTAGGAGCAAGATAAAGATTAGGCACCACGCGGCTTGTCTTCAGGCGGAGATAGCCTGGACGCTCCGTCAAACTCCATGATGCATCCACAGGATTGTGGTTCCACTGCCAGTGCAAGCCCAGCTTCTCCGACGAGAAGTCATCGGGCTGCACAATATTCTTCACGGGTTGTCCGCTCTTGTAGGGGCGCATCACATCGGGCACTTTGCCGTTCTCGTCACCCAACATCGGCCAACCGTCAATCCAGCGCACGGGCGATAACGTCAGCACGCGACCCACGCCGCCACGATCTTGGAACATAATGCCATACCAATCACCCTCCTTTGTATCGACGATGGTACCCTGTGCCAAATAGGAGAAACCGCCGAAGTCGCTTTCCAAGATAACAGCCTTCTCCCATTTGCCCATTAGGTCTTTCGTGCGATAACACACCTCACGGCGATGACGCCCAGGGGAATAAACATGTGAGATGAGCTGAGCATAGTACGTGCCCTGATGCTTGATGACACGGGTACCCTCTAGCAGACCACGCTCGTCCTCCTCACGCTGGAAGTAATGACGTAGGCTACCCTCCACGACTCCCTTCAGGTCGCGAGTCAGTTGACACATCTCACCCGTACCGAAGAACACATAGGGAGTGCCGTCGTCGTCGAAGAATAGCGTGGCATCATGGAAATGGCGTAGACGAGCGTGGATAGTCCACGGTCCTTCGGCTTTCGGCGCAGTGAATATATAGGTGTCGCCCATCGATCCGCTCTCATTGGGAGCCAATAGCGCCCAAAACTTGCCGTCGTGATATTTTAGCGACGTGGCCCACTGTCCGCGACCATACACGGTGCCTACCTCCTGGCTGTTGCCCTGCTGGTCGAGAGGCAGCGTAAATGTGAGGTCGTACTTAGGCGAGTCCGTCAGCTTGTCAAAGATATAGCCCACCGTCTCCCAGTTCTTCAGGTCTTTCGATGCCATCACCGGAGCGCCTGGCATAAGGTGCATGGTGGTAGATACCAGATAGAACGTGTCATCCACACGAATCACGTCGGGATCAGGCACGTCGGCCCACAGCATCGGGTTCTGTATTCTCTCCGTTGTCGGGAGCGTAATCTGCGCACTGGCCGTCAAGGTCAGTAAGCAAAAAGCAAAAAGCAAAAGTCTTTTTTTCATGTCGTTTTAGTGTTTAGGTATATAATTTACGCTGCAAAGTTACGAAAAAATTATCAATAAACTTTCTCTTTTCGTTTCATTTTTTTACAAAAAAGTGGCAAGCATACACTTTTGCATGCCTGCCTCTTACAAAAAGGCCTGTATGTGAATTATTTCACAAGTACTTTCTCGATGACGACAGTTCCGTCGCCCATCAATTTCCGGAGGATATTGACACCCTTCTGAGCCTTGGCGATGCGGTGACCGTTGAGGTCGTAGATGACACGGCTCTCCGTTGTGCCAAAGGTAGCGTTAAGCTCAATCATACCAAGAGTGGGGTCGCGATCATAGTCATCATAGCTAAAGGTCACACCCTTCTTATCGCCCCAAATATAGTCCTCCAGACCAGGATAGTCAATGAAAGGGTTGCGATTCTGCTGAATGCCATAGACGGCATTATTGCGATTCGTCTCTTTCTCGCTGACGGGATCGTCCTTCGCCCACTGCATCAACATCTTCAGCTGCCACGGAGAAAGGCCAGGATAGGTGCTACCGTCGAGCGTAGGTTGAACATCTGCGTAATTCATAAACCAATCAGCCAACTTCTCCTCATAGCAGGTCACCATATAAAAATAGGTACGCGCGAAATCGCCTTTGTATTGATCGTTAGGCTCAAAGACAATACCTGTATATCCTTCTATGGTACACTTACCCAACTTGCTGAAGTCATTAGCCGACTTATAACTTTCGCCATTATTCTCACCAAAAGGATAGTTGGCACGTTTGTTGTTGACGAATTTATCAGTAGGATATACGTGGTGCAAGTCGGTGTACATAGGCATTACCTTACCTCCAAACCAACTATTGGGGAAGGAATGCTCACGGTTGTAGAACTGTCCTTCTTGGTTTCCACTACCCGAATCCTGATCTGTTTCGAAAGTCATCTCACGCTTATTGGAGTACATGTCCCATACCGTTCCGTTGGGGCGTGCATCGGTGGTTTGGAAATGAGTCCACAGCGCTTTATAGGCTTCACTGAGCGATCCACCCTCATCACGGTTGTAGATAATGCCACAAAGGGCCGTCTTCAGCTCGCCCCCCCTCTTGCCGTCGGCGCTACTGTAGTAGGTTCCCGAATTATTGGGACCTTGAGCCCATGACGATGCGACACACATCATCAAGGTCAATGGTAAAAGAATTGTTCTTTTCATCTAACTATGAAGAGGCAAGCATGCACTAGGGCATGCCCGCCTCTTTAAAAAAGGGTCTGTATGTGAATTATTTCACAAGTACTTTCTCGATGACGATGGTACCGTCGTTCATCATCTTGCGCAGGATGTTAACACCCTTCTGAGCCTTGGCAATGCGACGACCGTTGAGGTCGTAGATCTCGATGGCACGGACGCTCTGCGGAATAGTTGTAGTGACATCAATGCCCGAGAGCACTTCCTCGTAGGCCTTGCCATAGTCGAAGTTCTTGGCAGCACCAGTCATAACTACACGTACTTCATTGAAGAAGGTGTGCGACGATGAGCCGGCATTGGCACCAATGGTCAAGAAGCCGTCAGCTACTGCAATACCACTGAGCGTAAGGCAACCATTGCCATTAGGAGTAGCGAAGGGGAACGACTGACCAATATTACCGATTTCGGTCATGGCAGCGAACTCCTCTTCCTCACCTTCAGCAGCAACAGGGGTAGCAGAGGTCTTAGCGTAGATGAAGCTTCCGGCTAAGTTGGCTTCATCATCACCCATGCGCTCACCAAAGCCCATACGGATGGTATAGACACCTGCAGGCAGGTCTTCGATGGTCTGCTCGACACGATAGCTGCTGCCCCATGTCTGGAACATGACATCAACTGCGAGTTCCTCGTTTTCACCTGTGTGACCCCAACCGACGGTCAGACCGGGACGACCAAAGCCCTCGGGAGTTATCCAGCCAGGAACATTCTCCTCAGTGAAGCTCATATTAGCCTGTTGCTTGTAGGTGTTGGGATTCTTTACAAACACGGTCATGTCGTAGCTCTCGGTTATAGGCTCATCGGTGGCAGGATCAACATCACCGGTAGCATAGAAAAGATCGTTACCATCCTTCAGCTGACCATAGATCTCAAGCTTCATGCGGTTCTTAATGGCTTCAGCGATGGCATCGTCATCGGTCAGGGCATTGTCGGCGAGAACAATGACTTCCTCGTTCTCATCGACACCCAGTTTCTTCAGAGCTTCAACGCCAAGACGAAGACGATCGACGAGCACTGCCACGCCAGTGGCCTTGCCACCATTAGCATTCTCAGGAGCTGATGGGCCGGTGGTGAAGAGCAGGGCAGCCTTATCGACGGTAGCCGTCATGTCGGCAATGGCAGCAGTGAGCTGGTCGTCATCCTTAACAGGATTGGCAATGTAGGTCACATTACCCTCGTCGTCAGTACCAGTAGTAGCATACTGATTGGCCTGAGTCTTAATCTGAGCATAGAGTTCTGTCTTAGCAAACTTGTTTTCGGCATTCTCAACAATAAGTTGCATAGCAGTCTTGGCCAGCTTATCGAAATTGTCGCAGAGTGCGCGGTGATCGTTCAGAGCCTGTGCAGCTGCATCGAGAGCAGCGGCAGCTTTCTTGAAGACAGAGGGGTTAGTGTAGGTAGGAGCCTCGGCCTCGTACTTCGTGATAGCAGCTACGAGAGCATCGAAGGTAGCACCATTGTAACGATCGTCACTATTGGCGTCGCGCACGGCCTTAGCATTAGCAATGGCGTTCTGCAGCAGCTGGGTCTCTTCAATACCAATCTGGTTGGGAATATAGGTGACACGAGGACCACCGAGCACAACTTCGCACATGCCATTAGCCAGATCACCATTCAGGTTGGCAGCAGGCGTCCACTTCACACGATAGTTGTCATTGTACTCAGGAATGAAAGGATAATCAACGGCCAGTGAGCCAGAGATAACCATGCTGGCATCGTGTGCATCGGTCGAAGCATTCGTACCTCTGCCCAGATTGGCATCGACGCGGCTATAGATCACCTCGTCATTGGAGTTGAGAATCTCGAACTTCATGTAGGTCTGAGCAGCCTTCCAGTTCACAGCGTTATAGTGGATGTTGTACTTCTTGCCAGCCTCCAGCGGCAGGGTATAGCCATCCATGTTACCGTACTCGGTGATGCACATGTCGGGAGTGGTATTGTTGGTACGGGTATAGAAGCCACGGTTGAAGTCGCCACCATCGGCATACACCTTCATGTTAGCACCAGATCCGTAGGTCTCACCAAACATACGCTGTCCACCATCATAAACGACATACCATCCCTCGGGAATTTCGCCCTGACCTGTAGCTGAGAAGTAATCAGGCATCATTTCCTTAGGCACATCATTCGGGTCGTACTCTACCTTACCCACAAAGAACTTGATGATGTATGGCTCCCAGTCTGATTCATCCAAAGGCAGCTCAGCCAAAATCTTTTCAACCTTCAAGGTATATTCGCCAGTAGGCAGGTCATCGCCACTACGCACCAGCGTAATCTCAGAAGCATAGCCATCAGCAGGCTGCACCTTGAGAGCCTTGCCATTCAGGGTAGCCACGATCTTCGAGCAGTTAGCATTCTTGTCAAGGAAGAGTTTGAACTCCTTGATGCTATTGGGCAAGTTGAAGGAACCTTCCTCGGGATCGGAAGAAAGCACAGTGGGTCTCACGAACATATATGAATATGCATCGTCTTCCAAAGCAATATCCGAATTGAAGACTGCAGCAGTTGTGAAGTTCTTGATATCACCGCCAGGGCCAGAAGTATATATCAGGTGGTAGGCAGCATCAGCAGGATTGGTGAGCGTGACTTCAATCAAAGCGTCGTCATCCATTCCGTCCTCAGTAAAGATGTAGAAGCGGCCATCGGGGAATCCCTCAACAGTCAGCAGTTCCATCTCCTCACCATCAGAGGTAACCTTCACCATGTCGTTGGGGAAAAGGAGACGAGGCTTGCCACAAGCTTCAACCAGAGCAGGAATATTGGTATCGAAACCAAAGTCAACCAAAATGACATCCTGAGCAAACTCAATTGTGGTACCATACTTATAGACCTCGAACTTGATGTTGTCGAAGTAATAATTGTTGGCAGTAGGATGAGAATCATCGTTCAGGTTGAAGGCAACCGAGAGGAACTTCTTCGATTCGGTTGACTGCTGTGCAGTCACTTCACCTTCCTTGGTATAGGTCTGCCAGTCGTTGGTGAATTGAATCTTGCCAAACAAGTCATAGTGGATATAGTCGCTGGGCTCATTGTGAGCCTGAGTGTCGGCACCGGCATCCTCATCGGCACGGTAGTCGAACGAAACGCGATACTTCGTTCCTGCAGGAACCTCCTCATTGAAGCGGAACCAGAACTGGTTGTCCCAAGGATTTTTTACCTTATCGGTAGTGGCCACCAGGATACCACGGCTGCCACCATTACCAACACCATCGGTAATCTCGGAATTCAGGACTGCGCCATCAGCAATCTTGGTGAAGAAGCTGCTGTTGTCATCGCCTTCCATATCGCTGTTGTTAATCAGATTGACCCAGCCCACCTGCTGAGAAGCTTCTGCTTTCTCCACCTCAATGCTATAGACAATTGCCTGGGTGTTCCATGCAGAACCCTTGATAGAATGGAAGTGAACAAATCCCCACTCTTTGCCAATCTTGGTCAGGTCAATAACATAAGTTCCATCGTTTTCAACAGTGTAGTAATCTTCTGCCCAAGTACCACCATTTGGCAGGACGAGGCAAGCTGCAGCACTCTTGTCGGCATTGAACTGGCCATTGTCGGCAGTACGGTTGATGAAGATACGGGGGTTAGAATCATTAAGATTGCCATCAGCATCAGCACCAGCCATCTTCACGTACATTTTTGAATAGCTTCCCAGATCGACCCAAGCATTACAGTTTGTGTCACCAATAGGACAACCATTTACTTCGTCAATCAGGAAGTTTCCTGCATAAACACCGGTTTCGTTGGCATCAACTCCCCAGCCGTCATAGTTGTGGAACGTGAAGTGTTCCGCATCAAACGGAATACGTTCACCTGCACTTACATTCATCACGCCGAATGCTGAGAGCATCAGCGCAACAAGCATTAAGTAAGTTTTTCTCATGTTGTTAATTAATTATTAGTTAATAAAAAAATTGGTTTTCAGATTTTGGGTGCAAAGTTAAAGCCATTCGGCGAAAAGGGCTTTAACTTATGTTTCGTATGTTTTCAAATTTGTTCCCGAACCGCAAATAGGGCTATTATTTGTGTTCCACATACTCAGATGGCGACACGCCGAAGTGCTTTCGGAACACGGTAGAGAAGTGTGCCAGATTCGAGAATCCGACGATGTAGGCCACCTGCGTGACATTGACTTTCTGCTCTTTCAGCAGGCGTGCTGCCTGCTCCAAACGGATGTTGCGGATGAACTCGCTAGTAGATAGTCCTGTCATCTCACGCATCTTACGGTGCAGCTGGGTACGGCTGATGCCCACCTCATGACAAAGCACCTCCACATTGAAATCGCTGTCGCCGATATTCTTGTTCATTACCTTCATAATGCGCTCCATGAGCTGCTCGTCGTTGCCTTTCACTTCGAGTTGCTCTAATCGCTCGGCCTGACGCTGGGCGCCACTATACTTCCCTTTCAGACGCAGACGACTTTGTATCAGGTTGTTGATGACCATGTGCAATTCCTCCATATCGAAGGGCTTGGCGAGGAAGGCATCGGCACCACGCTCCAGGCCTTCCAGACGGTTGGCCACGTCGGCTTTCGACGTAAGCATGATGACGGGCAGATGGCTCAAATTCAGGTTGGTCTTAATCATGCGCAGCAACGTAAAGCCGTCCATCTCGGGCATCATCACGTCGGACACCACGATATCATACTCGTTCTGCAACAGCTCCTTCATGGCTTCCTTGCCATTGGAACAGATGCCAAACTTGTAGTAGCGTCCTAACTCCTGTGAGATATAATTGCCTATTTCCTGGTCATCATCAACGATGAGCACACGATGTTTACTGGAAGCTCCAGGCACAGCCGATGCTGACTGCCCTGCCGATATGGAAGTGCCCTTCGTGGCCATCTGGCTGCCTTTTTCCATCTCGGCAGTCTCCGGATGGCCGTTCCTAAGCGGCAGGGTAACGGTGAACAACGATCCCCGTACATCAGTACGGTTGGAGGCCTCGATAGTGCCATGATGCATATCGACAATCATCTTACAGAGGTTCAGGCCGATGCCCGTACCGTCAATGTGTAGGCGCTGCGAGTTGTTGCCCTGATAAAAACGGTCAAAGATATGCTTTAGGTTGTCATTGTCGAGACCTGCACCGTTGTCCTGCACCTGAAGCGTGAAGGAAGCGTCGGAGAGAGTAGCCAGCCTGACTACCACCTCACCACCATCGTAGCTGTACTTAAAGGCGTTCGAAAGCAGGTTGCTTACCACCTTGTCGAATTGTGTACGGTCGATCCACGCATCGAGTTTATCCAAACCTTCGTGCTGGAAGCTGAAGTTGATATTGCGCTCCTGGGCGTTGAACTCGTACATCTTACAAATACCACTTACAAACTGCACCATATCGGTCTGCTGACAATGAAGGTGCATCTGCTGCTTGTCAATCTTGCGCACGTCCAAAATCTGATTCACCAAAGTGAGGATGCGTTGGGAATTGCGCTCTATCGTATCGACAGCAGCACTCTTCTCCAGCTTCTTCAATGCCGAGAGGATGATGGTAAGCGGCGACCGAATGTCGTGGGTAGCATTGATGAGAAACTTCATTTTCTCCTCGTTCAGCTGCTGGTTCGTATGGCGGCGATAGCTCCACAGCAGGAAACCCACTAAGCCAAGCAAGGCCAACAGGTAGATAATATAGGCCAGCGTGGTGCGATACCAAGGAGGAGTCACTTCAATGGTGATAGTCTTGGTTTTAGAGTAGATGCCAGCCAGCAGGGCGCGTACCTCAATGGTGTAGGTGCCTGGCTGCAGATGGCTCAGCAGGATGGCATTCTGACCTTCAGGATTCTGGGTCCACTCTCCTCCTCCAATGCGATACTCGTAGATGATGTTGGCGGGCTTGTTGAAGTTCATCAGCGAGAACTCTAATTGCACGGCATTCTCTAAATAGGACACACGCAGGCGGTCGGCCTCCATGAGAGGCACTTCAACCACTTGCGAGCCGCTAGACTCCGTATCTACATTTACCGAGTGCCCAGCTAAGAAACAGGCCGTCAGCTGTACGTCGGGCAACTCCGTGTTGTCATCTACAATATCGCTGGCACGGAACATCGTGATGCCGCTATTCGTAGCGAAGTAGATGACGTCGTCGCTGGTATGCAGGCCCACATTGTTGATATATTCCTTCGAAGTCAGGCCGTCGCCGCTGATATGGCCGATGAAACGGTCCTTATCCTTGTCAAACTGCCATAGTCCCATAGGCGTGGAGCACCAGATGTCGCCATTGCGCGCCTCTACGATACAGCCCACCAGTTTGTCTTTTAGGGAGTCGCCGCCTTGGAAAGGCTCGGCATCCTTCTGCCCCTGACGATACACATAGAGGCCCTGATCAGTACCGATGAGAATATCGCCGGTAGCGGTCTCGCAAAGCGAATAGCACAGCACATTGTTCAGCAACTGGTGCCAGCCTAACGAACGGAAACTGTCGGCCTTGGGGTCATAGCACGACACACCGCACGACGTGGCGACCCAGATGAGCCCCTGCGTATCGGGCATGATGGCCATCACCCAGTCGTTACATAGCCATCCACGCACAGAGTCGCGCTGCTGTGAGTTGAGATTACGCAGCTCTCCCGTCACGATGTTATAAATACAGAAACCACGTGAGAAAGTGCTGATATAAATATTGTCGCTACCGTCGCTGGTCACATAATTGAACTTGTTGCAATTGAAAGTCACCTTCTGCTCCGAACGCCCAGTCACAGGGTCGTAAGAATAAAGGCCTTTGTCAGTACCCACCCAGTAACGACGATTGTAGTCACAGTAAATGACTTCAGGATTAGGAGGACAGGCAGGATGACTCACAACGCGCCCCTGACAGTCGAAGCCATAGATGCCGTTGCCCTGTTCCGCTACCCAAATCATGCCGCCATCGCCCTCGCATACCGACGAGACCGTAGTGCCCAAATTGAAGCCCTGCCCTGCAAAATTCCACGAATGGAACTGGGGTGGCCTACGATGCAATAGTAGCAACCCCTTCGACTGGCAGCCTACCCAAAGGTTACCATTGCGGTCTTCCATCACATCCCACACCTTCGCCGTATTCAGATCGACGTCTCTGGCAGCACACTCCACCTGCTCCAGGCGATTACTACCCCGTGCCAAACGTAGAAGACCATTACCACGTGTACCTATATAAATATCGCCCAAATGGTCTTTGAAAGCACATCGAAGAATCTGCTCGCCTCCACTGACAGAGGGAATCTCAATGCCAGCAGACACCAATCGCTCCCCATCGTACTTACAGATACCATGAATACAGATGAACAACAATTCTCCGTCGCGCTCTAACATCTGCTCCAAGTCACCAACAGGCGAGGTCATCGTCGCAATATTTCCTGCAGGAGTACGCATCGTCAGCGTACCATGATAACCACTTTTCCAAAAACGTCCCCTACTGTCACGATACACCCTACTGAAATAATTGTCCTCTTCAGGTGTGGTATAGCCTTCTTCCAGACGTTCTAACTGCCCCTCACCTTTCACACGGTAAAGGCCGTATCCAGCAGTACCTAACACGATAGTACCATCGTCCCATTGGTCAAACGAAGAGACACGGGGCTTATGACCATTACCAAAGTCATAGTGTACGAACTTGTCGGTAGCATAGTCATAGCAGTCTAAACCTTTCGTTGTGCCCACCCACAAGCGGCCTTCCCTATCGCAAAACATGCTCGACACCGCATTGTCAACCAACGAAGTGGAATCATCGTCATGATGCAGATAAGTCGTGAAACGATAGCCATCGAACTTATTCAAACCATATTCGGTTCCAATCCAAATAAAGCCATACTTGTCCTGACAGAGCTTATTGATAAGTCCACTGGAGAACTGGTCGGAAGGAAAGAGATGTCCCAATTGCGCCCTGGCTGCTGAGCACATCAGGGCAAATGAAACAAATAGAAAAACAAAATGTCGTTTCATTGTTAGGTAAGAAGTTGTCGTTATCGCTTTATTAATGCGGTTCCAGCTTTAATGATTGTGCGTGCAAAGGTACAATTAATATCCTATCTACACTTTTCTATATGTTTCATTTGTTTTTCAATATGTTTCAACACAATGAAACAAACAGAAAAACAAAGGACACAAGAAGAAAAACTGCACAAGAAAGTATGGATTGATGCAAAACACGGAATGACGAACAAAAAGATGATTCTATCACCCGTACATCCGTGTTTAAGCACAAAAAGAAGACAGCCACCTATATTCTCATACGGGTGGCTGCCACGATAGTTTTACCATAACTAACGATAACTAACTACTAACTAATAACCTTTCTGTGTATGCATTTCTTATGAAGAAAATCTCTATTTTCCTTTTCACGTTGCAAAGATACGCACTTTTCCGGAAACCATCCTATATCCCATGTTTCGCATACTTCGTCATTTGTAAACGCCCACAAAAATGTTTCACGAGATATAGCTACATGTTTCAAATCATGAGGAGATGCGTCCAAAAATGATTTAGGAGGCTCCTTGTTTCGTTTTGGAGCGTTCTTGTTACCACCGAGCGACGTCCTAAAAAACAAATGCCGTTTTCAACCCAAAGAAACGGCATCTTTAAGGCTTGGAAGTGGCATTTCCAAGGGCTCTAAATGCCATTTCTTTTAGTCGGCTGTCGCCTTTGTAAAAGCGGCAGAGCCGAGCGCTTTGCCTCAAAAGGGGTATTTCTTAGAAAACAACAACACAATATCACACCTTAACCACCTGATTATCAACATAGATACCAAACAAAAAGGGTAAAAAACACGCAAGGTGCCCTTTACCCTTCTACTCATTTATCTTATTAACCCTTTTATCTTATGGTAGCGGCAGGAACCAGTTCTTCTGATCCATAAGCAACTGACGCAACTGCGTGTTGGAAGCGCCATTACGACGGCTGATGGGGTCAGCCAAGTAGGCTGGATCGCCACGACGCAAAGCTATACGCAGGAGGTCGTAGAAACGGTAGCCCTCAAAAGCACCCTCCAAAGCCATCTCATTAACGATAAGGTCTTCCACACGTGGAATCTGATAGCTAATGGTGTCCTGACGGGTAGCCAGCGAGTCAGTAGGAACGGGCAGCACGTAGAAAGCATTACATTCCGAATCGCCTGAGCCCAAGGAATGAATACCTGTGACGCGCTCCTTGGTGAACGTGGATGCATCGAAACTAATCAAGTCACCTGCAGCTACCCGCTCCAAGCTATCGACATACTGGCTGATGTTCTCAGGACACATGCCGTACTTCAGGACACACATGGCCGACTGCGGCAGTCCTGCACGGTTTAGAGCTTCAGCATAGCGCAGATAAACCATCGTGCGGCGGTAGATAGGCACACGGTCTGACCAGAACTTACGGATACTCTGCGACAGCGAATTGTACTCAGAATACTCATCTTGACCACCACGGGAGGTCTGCGAATAGTTGGAAGAGAGGCGCAGGTCGCCCACATAGAGGTCTTCTGAGAAGCCCGAACGGGGGGCATAGACGGTGTCTATCTCCGTTCCTCCCTCAGCCCTGTACATGATACAGTTGATCTGGCTGGCCGAGAGCTGACGCATACCTACCGAGGGGGTGAGCTGGAAGTAATAGTTGTTCTCCGATGTCGAAGTGAACACATTAGCCAGGTCGCTCACGGTACCGTCGAATACACGCTCCTCCATAGGAATGAAGCTGAGCACCTCCTGAGTAGAAGTCACACTATAGGCATTCTGGGGACGTTGGAACTCGGTAACATTAGTCCAACGCACACGATTGGTATAGTTCAGTTCGATGGGGCTACGCTTATCGTTCAGATAGCTGTTATACCAACGTGCTGCCTCCTCATAGTGTCCTGCCCAAAGGCAGAGGTCACCCAACAGGGCTCGCATAGGGATGAAAAAGCCCTGCGAGTTGTAGCCTCCCACGTTGCCATACTGGGGCAGATCAACCAAAGCATAGGGCGTGAGATCTGCAATGAAATAGTCACAGATTTCCTTGATGCCGTAAGTGGCACCAGCAGCTGCAGCCAAAGCCTCGCGCTCGGTCATCTGCGGCTCAGTAACGAGAGGCACCTGACCGTAGTTCTTAACCAGTTCCAGATAGGCCCAGGCACGGAAGGCCTTCACGGCAGCATATTCATACTTGAACAACTGACGGCCACGACGTTGCAAGGCTGTATCGACATGAGCCAGATAGAAATTACAGTTGTTGATGACGGCATAATAGTCGCTCACCTGGTTATACTTGTTCTGCTGCGACATGTCGAAAGCCGCAAGGCGCTTCAAGTCAGCCGATGCAGCCTCGGTGGTAGTGACAAGATCACCGCGGGCCTCGCCTAACAGGACGGTACGGTCGGCAACGAGCTGCATCCGATTGACAATACCCATCACACTATACACCGAGTCGGTGGTATGGTTCAGCGTGTTGTCTTCTTCAAACTCCACCAGTTCTGATGTAGTATCGAGTAGGTCGGAACATGATACCCCTACCCAACCTCCCCCTACAAGGGGAAGGAGCGAATAGACCACGAAGCGGAAACTCCTTCTTAATTGATCATATATTTGCTGTCTCATATTATATATTTGTTATGTTCTCTTTTTAATCTAACTTCCCCCCTCCCTCACAGGAAGGGGCAGGGGGTAGGCCTTTTACAAGTTGATGTTCACACCCAGTGAGAAGCTGCGGCCGGCACCTAACAGACCTCGGTCTATACCCTGTGAGAGGATACCACCAGCCATAGCGCAGTCAGGATCGCTGCCTAAGTAGCGGGTAACAGTGATGAGGTTCTGAGCAGAACCCCAGAGAGTGATACCCTGCAGGTAGGTGCTCTGGATAGGCAGATGCCATGACAAAGTGACATTGCTCAAACGCAGGTAGCTGCCGTCTTCTATCCAGCGGTCGCTGAAACGCGAGTTACCCATAGGATCAGTATAGCCTACACGAGGAATATCAGTCTGCTGTCCCTCGGTGTTCCAGCGGTTCTGCATGGCTGTAGTCTGATTAAGGAACAGACTGCCTCCTTCGAGCAGTGAACGCTGATAGTTATAGACGTCGTTACCTAATGAGTAGGTCATGACAGCCTGCAAAGCGAACTGCTTGTAGGTCAGCGTGGTGAAGATGTTACCGTAGATGTCGGGATTGGGATCGCCAATAATAGTGCGGTCGTTCTCGTCGATGAGGCCTCTGTCGGTGATAAGGTTACCAGTTACGAGACTGCTGTTTGAACTGAGGTCAAGGATGCGCATGTCACCGGCCTCGAAATACTGACGGTCACCGTTCTGCTTCAGGATGTAGTGAGCATCGTTATTAGCATCAGTAGTCGTTGCATAGACGCCATCAGTCTTGTAGCCATAGAACACGCCTACAGGCTGTCCCACCTGTGTGATAACAGTGGCTCCGTAGATATCGGTCTCGATAGAACGGCCATTATCAGGCAGAGCCGTCACCTTATTTTTATAGTGACCAGCCGAGGCGCCCACCTCCCATGAGAAGTCTTTCAGGGCTAAGAGCTTGGCATTGATGCTGAAGTCAAAACCCATGTTCTCTAACTTGCCATCGTTGCTCCAGTTTTGCTGCAAACCGCTCGTATATGCTAACTGACGCAGGGAGAGGAGGTTGCTGGTCCAACTCTTAAAGACGTTCAGGCGAACTCCAAGTCGGTTGTGGAGGAAATTACCTGTGAGTCCTGCCGTCAGTCGACAGGTGGTTTCCCACTGCAGGTCGGTATTACCGATATTACCGATTATCTTACCACTGGCACTCTCGCCGAGCATACGCTTAGCAATGAAATAGGAGCGAGATGCCGTATAGTCGATATCGTCGTTACCTGTGATGTCAAAGCCTAAGTTCAGTCGCAGATAGTCAATGCCGCTGACGCCGGCCAGCCACTTTTCGTTGCTGAGTACCCAGGCACCCTCGACGCTGGGGAAGAGTCCCCACACAGCATCGAAGAGCTTCAGACCTGAAGCATCGTCGCCGAAACGCGATGAGGCATGAGCCGAAATACCAGCATCGAAATAGAAACGATCGGCATAGTTATAGCTGCCTAAAGCATACCACACCAGCTCACGAGTCTTGTCGTCGGCACCGCCAGTACTCTTGAAGCGCAGGGAGCTCGACATGTTCGGGGTCTTATCGTTACCCGAGTTATAGCCTCGTTGAGAGGTGAGCTTGTACTCACTGCTCAGATAGCGCACACCAGCCTTGAGGTTGATTGTTGAGTGTTGGATATTTTGCGTCCAATTTACGCGAGTGTCACTCTGAATGGCCGTCTGACGCGAGGCTTGACTTTGGGCAATATTCTGCAGTGTAGTGCCTTCGTCCAGACCATCAACCACAAAGGTAGGCACACCCTTGATAGGCAGGTAGTAATTCTCGTTGGTGTTCACCAATCCGAGGGTGAAATGCTCCTGTAGGGAAAAATGGCGGTTGAACTGGTACTTCGGCGTAATGGCAAACATAATCAAACGATTACCAAAAGAGTTACGGTTCTTTCCATCGCCATATTCCAAAATGCTGACGGGATTAGCTAGACGGCCACGGCCTTGGAACTTTCCTTCCAAGTAGTCGTCGGCCTCAGCCAGATAATGGCTCACATTACCGAATTTATCAAAAGCATAAGGTGAGAGGAACGGTGCCTTGGCCAAGGCAATGAAGCCTGGCGAGGTAGTGACCGTACCCAACGGATCCTCAGGAGCGCCGTCGTCGCGCAGAGAACGATCGACATCACTGTAGGAGGCATCGAAGCGGACATCAAGGCGGTCGGTGATGGTAATATCGGAATTCAGGCGCATATTGAAACGCGAATAGCTGTTCTCCTTCAGCGTACTATTGCCCAACGAATAGCCCACAGAAAGATTATAGCTGGCAGCATCGTCGCCACCCTGCACGTTAATGCCATAGTTCTGGGAGAAGGCATTCTTATATATCTCGTCAGTCCAATCGGTCTCATTGTGGTACTGGTTATAATAGTAATAGCCAGGATCGCTGTTAAGGAACTTCATCTTACCCAACATTGTGGGATTAGTCTTTCCGCTGAGCAGTTCTGTAGCATAAAGACGATAGTCATCAGCTTTCATCATCTGAGGCAGACGGGGCACCAGCTCATAACGGCCGTTGATAGTCACGTCAATCTTCGTGGCCATTGACTTGTTACGTTTCGTCTTGATGAGAAGCACGCCATTGGCACCTTTGGCCCCATAGAGAGCCGTACCATTCTTCAGCACCTGCACACTCTCGATGTCGTTCACGTTGAGGTTGGCCAGCAGATTGTTGAAGTAGCCGTCGTGCAACATCTCACGCTGATATTGCATGTCCATAATAACATCATCGATGACGACAAGGGGTTGAGCATTGGCATTCAACGAGTTGATACCCTCGATGAGCATCATGCTGCCCATGCCAGGAATGGCGCCTCGGCTGACGCTACGCACATCAGAGCCTAACTGTTGGGCGATAAGCGGGTCGATATTCAGCTCCGAAGTGTTGGCAAAGTTCGTGGCTTCGCTCCCTAATGTTGCCGTGGTTGTCTGGCTGTAAGTCTCACGGAAAGCATCACGATAGAGACGCCCGTCGGCCTTACCATCGCAAATAGCCGTCTGCTGCAGGTTATAACCTTCCACACGCATCAGCACCGAGCGGGTAGATTCGGGGACATTCAACTCATAGCGTCCCTGATCATCGGTCATCGTGGTTTGTCGCAAGTTGCCATATGCCGAGATGATAACACCCGCCATAGGCTGCCCCGTAGCAGCATCGATGACGTGACCTGTAACGGTCTTCACATTATCTTGCGCCATGACGGTCAAAGGTAAAAAGGTAAAAAGGTAAAAAGGTAGAAGAACCTTTACCGCACCTTTAGCCTTATTCAATATATTTGCTTTCATATCTTTATCTTTTTTACTTTTTACTCTTTTGCCTTTCTTGGTCTCAGATAGATACAGTCAAGATACATCTCACGGGAGAATTGGGAAGACTCACGAGCCAAGACATAGCACTGCAACGTCACGCTGACCTTGATATCCAACTGATCGTAGTTACAGGCAGGGAAATGGAACGCCTCTGCCAGCACAATGGTATCGACCTTTGCCGGATTACTTTGGAAGAGTTTCTTGTCAAAATTCTCTTCCTGTGCATTTCCCTGAGCATCGACATAGTTGATGGAAGCCCTGAACTTGCAAGGTTTCAGCAAGGTGTCGTTGGGATTCAGCACGGTCTTAGGAAGTAATATGGCACATACATCATAGTCGCCCGCCAGAGTATTGTTCACGCGAAGCGTCACGTTCCAGTTCGAGGTAGTGGTGCGAGGCACTATCTGCAGATAAGCATTCTCGGAAATACTGTCAGCCACCTGACGACGTCCATTGTAGGTGCAGTCCTTGAATGAAGTAATGAGCGCCGTATTCTCGCCTTCCGACCAAATTTCCTTGAAATAGGTCTTCTCAGGTGTAAAAGGCCACTCCTTGACCTTGTAGAGTGTGCCATTACTACACGTCACCTTCTCGGCGCCATCCAAGATGCCACCAGCAGCAAAAGGCTGCTTGAAGACATGGTAGATAGGTTTACCACTGACCCATGCCCTACGCCAATCGAGATAAGGCACCGATACAAGCGAATCCTGTGGGTTGCGCTGATCAGTCATATTGAATACTGCATCATCCAGCAAAGCGCGATTGGTCCAGTATTGCTGGATAGAATCACGTTTCAGTACACTTTCATCATAGACAAAATATTTCGTAGCCTCCTGCCATGCGCGATTCCAGCCCTCAGTAGTGGGAGCTACCACCCAGTAGGTAGAATCCTCGGCATTGATGAGGCCTATGCGCTGCAACATGCGGTTGCGCTCGATAACCACTGAATCGACATATACAGGGACACCCTCAACAATGCCACTCGACACGGAATTGTCGGCATCGAACCAGTCCGCATCATACTGACGCAGGTAGCCGCCAATGCCACTCATCTCCGGTAGGTCACACAGCACCTCATAAAGATTCGAGGAGTAAGGCAATGGCTGGTTCGTGATGTGGAGCACGCCGTTCTTGGTGTGTATGTTTTTCTCCTTCACAGTAACGCCCTCGATGCGCTCACTCGTCATTGAGATATGCTTGCCATTGAGCATCAACACCCGATATTCGTTTTCTTTCATCGAACTTGCTGAACGCGATATATGATTAAGCACAAAAAACTTCTCCACCACAGAGTCGCCCTTATTAGTCTGAGTGAGACGGAGTAGTGAGTCGCGGTTGAACGTGCCATTGACAGGGGCCACCACGGTGAATGCCTGACCTCCATCAAGCAGCTGGGAATAGCTCACGGCCGTCTTCTTATGCATACGAAATACTTTCGTCTGCTCTAACACCTGACAGAAGTCACTCAATTCCGAGTATTGCTGCATTTGCTGCCACAGCGTCAGATTACTCCCTGTCTCGGAACCCTCATAGTGGTCATCCCAGTCGGAGCAGGCTGTCAGCAGTGCGGCGATTGCCAAAATGCAACAATTTAACCATTTAAAAATTAAAAAATTATTTCGTTTCATACCTAAATCCTTTTTACATGATTATATTTTTTAATTTTTACTTTTTCATTAATGCGTATCCTCACCCTCAGGACTGCCATAGATGCTCTTGGGACAAAGTTCAATATAGTCAAATGACCAGTAACGATCAGGATCGTCGAGCACCTGACGGAAACGCAAATAATAGGTATTCTTGGGATCAAGATACTTAGTGGTAAGAATACGACGGAGGTTCCAGTTGTTACCACGCAAAGGATGGTCGGCACCACCGGAACGATAGCTGTCCATACCCTTCATGAAACCACGATTATGCAAGGCCTTGTCATTAGCGGTATTCTCTTCTTCATCTTCAGTATCTTCCACCCATCCGATATGAGGAACAGAACCATAATCGCGCAAATCGACAGGAATGCCGCAAGGCTCATAACCTTGTCCATTATTCAAATAAACCTGCACGACACCACGTTCCTCTCCCACCGTGTAGCCAAGGCGAATCTCATATGTGCCAGATGGAACAGGAGGAAGTTTGAAGGCTACGTCGAAGATTCCGCTGATACACACAGCGTTAGCCTGGTAGGAGTTCCAGTAATCCACATCGGAGTGCACACCTACGTAGGTCTCATCAGTCACTTTCCAGTCAGAAATGAATTGATTCTTAAAGCCTGTGAGAATATCCTCACCATAGCGACCACGCCCATTACAGTTCATGAAGTCGGGGCTCAGCGTGGTAGCATCGATACGGATACGGCAATTGAGCACGACATCACGCACCTCAGGCGTATAAGCCAGGATGTCGTCAAGATAATGATAGACGCCATTCAAAGCATTTTGGTCGATACTACCTGACTCTGAAGGCGAAAGTACTTTCACACCACGCACCGTGTATTTCTTCTGCAAGCCTTTACGGTTGATGAACAGACCTTCTGGAGGTCCTGCGAAACGCATAATCGTACCAGGGCACATGGTTTCGAAGAACTCCTCAGGATCAGTGACAGACGTGAGCCAACAACGCTCACGGATAGTACCCGACACCACCCATGAGTTATACTGACCGATGCGGGGCAGCAAGTGATAGCTCACAAAGCGGTTCAATGGATTGCGGCGATCTTTGGGATTGTCATCATAAAGCCCAGCATCCTCAGGATAGGTGGCATCATAAACCTGCTTGGCATATGCAATCAGGTCGTTAATATTATTGATTCCATGGCTATAATAGACAGAGTCTGGCTCAACAAAGGCGGTATATTTGAAGAATCGCTTCTCCGGCCAGAAAGAACGGGTATATAAAGCCGAACCAGAAGTACAGCGTACCATGACCCCCGTATGCACGGAGTCAGCTCCGCATGAATAGGCCTCGTCAATATAGCGCGTCAGCGAATCGGCCATGCCCGTCAGACGCAAAGCCTCACTAAACAGGGTCAGTGTAGAGTCCTCGGCAATCTTGTCAGCCAGCAACAGCGAGCTATTAGTAATGACATTATCAAGTACATGCACCACACCGTTAGTAACAGAATCGTTGAATTCTATCATGCGCGCGTTCTTATTAATATAATAAACGAGCTTATTGCCATTTGCCACATCACTATCAGACGAAAGCACAATGTAGGCATCGTCCATATTCAGTTCAGGCAGTGCGCCCTCAGCTAAGTCTGTGGTAAAGAAAGCACCTTTCTTGATGATATGTGTACGTGCCAACGTGTCGCAGGTCTCGACTGGAATTTCTTCAATACTATCATAGCCATTAAGCTTCATGAAGCGCTCTATACCCTCGTTGGTGGGTGCAAAAAGCGTGTATTTCAGCAGACCGGCAGTACTATACGTGCCATAGGTGGATAGCATGGAGAAATAAGGCGTGCGTTTCAGAATGCCGATGAACTCGCTGAACTGTTCAGGGCGCTCCTCCAAGAAGGCCGCTGCCGTGAGCTTGGTCGATTCATAGTAGTTCTCGGGCACATCATCGTCGTTATCTACACAGGATATTAAGGAGCAAGGGACAAGAAGAAAGAAGAAAGAGAGTACCCTTGCCATCATTCTTGTTCTATTTATCTTCGTAATCATAACTATATACTTTTAACTATAATCTATAAGCTATCTGTTTAGTTCAGTATCTTCGCCATTAGTGAACGCAGGATTCTGCTTGAGTAGCGGATTGACCTTCAATTCGTCCTTGGCATACGGGAAATAGATGATGTTGGGATCAGCCAACTTAATCTTGATGGCATTCACGTTTTCAATATACTTACGCGAGCAAAGGTTCACAAGGCGTGAATTGTCGCCATCACGACGGGCAAAGCGAACCAAGTCGAACCAGCGCTTACCTTCAAACAGGAATTCCCTATGGCGCTCCTGCAATAGCAGATCTTCCATTGCACCCTTTGAGTCAATATAGTCACTCTTAGTCAGCGTGCTCTTGCGTGAACTGCCCTCCACCGCATCATTAGCGCGTTTATTAATAATGTCAATCAACATAAAGGCCTGATCGAAGTCGCCATCTAAGCCACGTTCTATAAGTGCCTCAGCTTTTATGAGCAGCATGTCACTCAAACGATAGAATATCCAGTTGGCATCATTGTTAGAACGACGTGAATCACTCAGATTCAGGTCTTTCTCCGTGGTAACGCTCTTCGTATCGTAGTTCACGGAACTACGGGCATACTTTGTAATAGCATAGCTCGAGGAAGCATATTCCGTAGATTCATAAGCTCGGCCATCTGTACGTTTAAAGACGGTGTTCGAACCGCTGGCCACATCCTTGGCGATAAAATCGGGACAGGACAGGCGGCCCAACGTATTGGTATTGTTACCATAGTAATCGCTCACCCATGTATTCTTCTGGCTCTGGGTAGAGTTGAAATATAGCTCAAAGATGCTTTCGAAACTGTTTCCATTACCAAATATCTCGGTATAGGCATTACCACAGGTGGTAGAGCCAACGGGCTTAGTCAGCAACATGGGTACAGAATCAATCAATGCAATATCATTGACATTGCCTTCACGTTCCAGCATCTCCTTATATTGCAACCTCTTGTAACCAATGACCAGATCGCAGTAACGGATTGCATTGTCCCAGTCACCCTTCCATAAATAGAGGTCGGCCAACAAGGCATAAACAGCCCAACGGGTAATCTTACAGGAATTCTGATAGGCATTAGGACTGTCATCAACATAGTAGCGGCGCACGGCATTGACTTTCACACGCTCCAAATCATGAATCAGCGAATCGAGCACATCATTGAACGGAGTAGCAGGAATGATATACTGCTGCGTATCGTCGATACTCGGTTGTGAGGTATAAGGCACATCACGGAATGTGCGAATAAGGTAGAAATAAGAGAGTGCACGCAGTGTGGTGGCTTCAGCCACATTAGCCAGCATCTCGTCCTCTGTATAGTTCGGATCAATAGCCTGGACCATAGGCGCATAACGACACACGATATTGCAACGGTTGATACATTCATATATCTTCGCCCATTTGCAATAGGGATTTGAAGGCAGCAGGTTCTCTTTCAGAATCTCATTAATATCGTTAGGTACGTTGGCACCTGCACGCACGTTATCAGAGCGCAACTCGCCCCACACTGCCATACGGGTCATCGCATCATTATGCTCTAAGGTCTCATAGCAGCTGTTCATCACACTCAAGACATCAGATTTCTCCGTCCAGTAGTTTTCCAACACCACCTCGTTCATGGGCAGGATGTCAAGAAAATCGGAGCAACTACTTGTGGCTACGGCCATGCCACAGCACACCGATGCTGTTAGTATATATTGTTTAATGCTTTTGGTAATCATAATTATTTATTCCTAATTATTCATTACTAAACTTAGAACTGAATGGTAATACCCCCAGTAAAGGATTTAGCACGTGGGGTTTTCTGACTATCAGTCACAACGCCCATAGAACCATAGCCCACCTCGGGGTCAGCACCGCTGTACTTAGTCAACACAAAGAGATTATTAGCCGATACATAGAACGACAACTGCGACAGCCCCCACTGCTTGATGATTTTCGGTGCAACCGAATAGCTGATCTGCGAGTAGTTCAGACGGATGAACGAGCCGTCTTCCACGAAGCGGTCGCTTCCCAAGTAATTATAACCCGTTTGTCGCAAAGCACGCGGAATGTCAGTGATGTCACCCTCCACACGCCAGCGCCAATTCACGGCACGGCTCTGGTTATTATTTTCATACATATTCTCCAACCTCCAACGACCTTCATTGATAATCTTGTTGCCATAACGGAAGTTGAACTGATTGTTCCAAGTCAAACGTCCATACCTCAGCTTAAAGCCAAAACCACCAGTGAACTTAGGCAGCGACGAGCCTAGATAAACAATATCCAACTCATTAATCTGGCCATCAGCGTTAATATCTTCGTACTTAGCATCGCCACCACGAAACTCATAGTTCACACTTCCTGCGCAGAACATCATTGGCTTCGTCATGTTGTTTTCGTCGAGGATGACAACACCATCTTTGTCACGAGCCACCGGTGCATTAGGGCCGCTAACACCAGGTATTTCCGTTGCAGAATAGTCGCTATACTGATAGACTCCCTTGTAGCGGAATCCATAGATGGAGCCCCACGCGGTGTTCAATTCCACCCGTGTTAGATAAGAACCATTTGAGCGGTTAAACTCATGATTCAGCGAGGCCAGATAGGTCTCGTCCATAGCTGTAATCTGATTCTTGTTATTGGCAAAGGTAATGTTAAAATCAACGCCGAACTTACCAGCTTTGATGATATCATTGCCATTGAGGTTAAATTCCCATCCCACATTCTTCATGTCGCCAACGTTCTGATAGGCCAACGTGGGATAACCCGACGAAGTGGGAATGCCACGGCCACTAATGAGAAGGTCAGTAGTATATTGCCAATAGAGTTCTACGTTACCCGTGATACGTTCGTTAAAGAATCCGAAATCGGTACCAAGATTGTAGGTTTCCTTCTGTTCCCACTTCAGGTTTTTCATCTGGATGTTATTCGGATATACAGAGCGTTCACCCAAATAACCATTACCATCACGATACTTACTATAGAAAAGTCCTTCGCCGCCTGGCTGACGACCTACGATGCCCCAGCCCGGACGGACAGAAAGCGTCGATACGAAGGGAAGGGCATCCTTAAACCACTGCTCCTTATGGATATTCCAACGGAACGAAAAAGCAGGGAAATTACCCCATCGCTGATCCTCTCCGAACTTGGTACTGCCATCGCGACGCACAGAGAAGTCAGCCATGTAGCGACCTTTATATGCATAATGGGCAGAATAGGTGAAATAGATGCTACGCCACTGGCCACTACCGGTGGACATACCATCGATAAGGCCCTCGGCTGCAGTACTCTCGATAGTGCCGCTAGGCAGACCCCATGATGAGGTGCTCTGCGAAGTAGAGGTACCACTGGTCATCTGACCACGAAGCATCATCGTCAGAGCATGGTCTTTATTGCGGAAAGAAGGTGTGAAGGTCAAAGTGTGTGTTGTAGTCACGCCTAAACTCTTATTAGAACTGGCCGAGGTGCGGTTGCTCTGTTTGCCATCGGTATCGTTCCAGCCTGTCGTGCTCAGCGATAAAGGCATGAATTGATCCGTATATTCGTTAAAGATGTTGAACACTACCTTACCTTCATAGTTCAGACGGGTACTCTCATTGTCGATGCCCAAAAGATCATAGCGTAACTTGAACTCAGGGGTGATGTTGTAGCTGGTGAGGTCGTTCTTGGCCAGATGGGCCAACGCTATGGGGTTCTTATTATTAAGCTGGCCACGTAAAGCAGAACTAACCGTAGGCAGCATGGAATAATAGTCTTCTTGATCCACACCATTCTTGTCCTGCTCATAGACAGAAAGGTTCGGCATGCGGACATATGCAATAGAAAGCAGATCACCAGCATTCTGTTTGTTTTTAGTGTAGGTTAAAGCGATATTGGTCTCAATCTTAATTCGGTCAGAAACAAAATAGTCGAGATTGACGCGCGACGTGAAACGATCCAAGCGCTGCTGAATGATAGAGCCTGTCTCGCGGTCGTAACCTGCACCGATACGGAAATGAGCCTTTTCACCACCACCAC
Organism: uncultured Prevotella sp.; assembly: GCA_905233825.1. Taxonomy (GTDB): domain Bacteria; phylum Bacteroidota; class Bacteroidia; order Bacteroidales; family Bacteroidaceae; genus Prevotella. The sequence goes on from CAJOFE010000002.1 coordinate 100,673, forward strand.
TCAGAGCTAAATAGTGATTCTGTCGCCATCCCGTTTTTTTCACCAGTTTCACCCAATCGGTATTATTATTATACATCTCATATTCTGGGAAACTGGGATTGTAGTTCAGCTCCTGGATATTACTGGCTTCATCACTCATACGGGGATTGAAATATTCCTCCTTCAGCAACATGGTATATTCGTCACCATTCAGCAACTTGTAGCCATTGGGCTGATAAGTTCCCGTCAGACGGAAATTGTAGTTTACACGCGTCTTACCACGGGTACCGCGCTTGGTCTTAATCTCAATGACACCATTCGAACCCTGCGAGCCCCAGATAGCGGTAGCAGCTGCATCCTTCAGTACGCTAATGCTCTCGATGTCCTCGGGGTTCACATTCAGCAACTCAGCAAACTTCTCCTCATTGGCACTGGAAAAGTCGAAGTCGTTGGTATTGGTTTCCCATACGTTGCCATCGACAACGATAAGTGGCTCACTACTGCCGTTGATACTCGACACACCGCGCAGACGCATACTGGTACCCGAACCCAGATTACCAGAGTTGGCCACAATATCCAAACCAGCAATACGTCCCTGTAAGGCTTCATCAACAGTAGTCATCGACAATCCCTCAAACTCCGACATCGAAATGCTCTGCTGCGCCGTAGAAATTTCATCGACGGGAATGTTCAGGCCACTACCACCTGCACGTCTCCTCGAGGTAATGGTCACCTCCTGAATTTGTGTAGCATCTTGCAGCGTTATCACATAATGCTTTTTATTGAAAGGCAAGGTGACGGTCTTTGCACCCACATAGGTGATACGTAACTTGTCCTTCGGATTCTTCAGCTTAAACGAGAAGTTACCGCTCATATCGGTCACAGCCGAAGCCACAATACGGTTGGCAGCATCAATTTCCACTACATTAGCCATCATCACCGGACCATAGGCATCGCTCACCGTACCACTGATAATGTCGCCAACCTGCTGCGCATAGCTAAATGAAAAATGACAAATGATAAATGATAAACCTATCAAAAGTCGTCTGTTTATCTTAGTAATCATAATTTTCAATTATCAATTTTTCAATATTCAATTTGTAAGGGCTTGTCAATGAGATGGATGACAGCCGACGAACTAGTTTCAATAGCATTGGCACGCGAAGCATCACTAGCATCATACTGGAACTCACGCGCCACCAAATTGTAAAGGGTCGGATTAGATGTCACCACATGTGCCTGACGTTTCCGAAGCTCACTCTCATAGTCAGCATTGTTCCTGTTAGCTACAGCCCAGTCGGAAGTTGCTTTGTCGGTAAGCGTAATATCATCAGCCGACAATGTGGCACTAACACGGAAGAAACGTTCGGTAGTGGGGTCAATGACGGCGGTCTCGAAGTCGCCCTTTTCCTCTTCTGCTCCGATAAAGAGCGCATTATCCTGAATGTGGTACTTCAGGAAGTTCACTATCTGAAGAGAATCCTGACTCTTTTGACTCAGATTGCCTGCCTCCTCCAATGCATCCACCTTCTCCCAGGATGACAACTTACCTGCATTCTGCAAGGCCTCAATGCTCTCATTGGTAGGTACATAAACTGTATAATGATAGGTATTAAACGCTGAAATATTCTGGCCGGCAGTGGCATGCTGCTTGTTATGGATCAGCTCGAATAGGCCGCTACCATCCATCAATTCAAGAAACTTTGAGAACTCCGTCCGGCTGGCCAGCACATCACGTACAGTCTGCCGGGTACCCATGATAGGCTCGGAATCAAGGATATAAGTTTTGCCATTGCCGCCCTGCGTTTGGTCATAAATATAGCTGATTCTGATGGGCTGCCCCTCATTCATCTGATAGCTCCCCTCTACAGTCATACCTGCATCGCCTAACTGCACGTTCTTTACACGGATTTCCGTACCTCCTTTAGTACGGAAGAACTCATGCCCGTCTTCCACATTTCCGATGACAATGTGCGAGTCGAGAATGTCCTTCAGACGGTTACAAATGGGACCGCCTTTGCTGCCGTCACGCACCACGCCAATAGAGTCCCCGACCTCACCAGTCACCACGTCATAGTTCCATATGCTGGCCCATACACGACGGTCAAGGCTCACCTGCGTCGGGTCGTAATGGAAACGATAGAGCTGTGTCTGACTCTTGCCATAGGAACAGGGATCAATATACTGCAGCATGGCATCGTTGGTGGGAATAAAAAAGCTGTAATATGAGTTCAGCGAATTAAGATAAACATTATACTGTAAAACATCTTTGTCAATGGCCCAGTTGATGATGCTCATCGTCTCATTGATAAGTGCAGGAGCCAGCACACTAACATATTCCGTAGGAGAATAAACGCGGTTGGTCAGGTAGATGGCGCCATTACAGCCCAGCCATACGCTGTCGATAGCATCTATAGTAACGCCCATGGGGTCGTTGGCATCGTTCAGAATATTCTGAAACTTCGAGGGTACACTACCGACAAACGACGATAGCATATTATTGTTGATGAGCTTCGATACTACTTTGTCTGGTACGTTATCCCATGTGCCATAGTAGTCTTTTAGCGCCTTGCCTGCACCCTCGTTCCAATACTCCTCCATAGCCTCATTACTGGGTACCATCATCACAGCCATGTCACGCTGCATGGCAATATTGCCGTCTTGGTCGTTCAGACCGGCATAGTAGGCGTTCCACTCGGGGTCGAACTTCAGTAGACCTGCCACGGGGCCACGATCAGGTGTCTGGTTCAAAGGTCTGCCGTTCTGAGACTTCTCCGAAAAGAAACGTTTTTGGAACACCGTATCCACATTAGTATCGTAAAGATAATTATACTGCGTAGCCACCGACTGATCCAACGGATAAGGAGCACAATAACGTTCTAATAGGCGATTGAACAGGCTCACATTCGGCTTTTGGCGAAGCAGCTCAGCCATATTAGGCAGCGGTGTGATTACCTCGGCCATCTGGTGTATAAATCCATTCGAGCACTTGATATTAGGATTTTCAACCTGCACGCCATTAATACTGGCATCACCAGGCTGACGGTGCGTAGTCTTGTTGTAGATAAAGTCGTAGTCATCGTTAGTAATACGTTTGTTCACTAACTGCTTCTCAATGAACTGTACCAAAGGCACCGTTGAGTTGTCCATCATACACACCATCGACCGCCCCGACTCCCGGTAGCGGCGCCAATAAGGATTGTCGGGCATCTGCTGTGCACTGAGCACTGCCACAGAGTCGTAAGACGTGCTTGACGCAAAGCGGCGCATGGCCTCACCCTCGCGAGGCGGATTACCCTCTACACTAGGCAACGAACCTAATTGCATCGAATTGTCCATCATGCTGCCAAACAATAGCAGCTTCTTCTGCGAGGTTGTAAGCTGATTATAGCTCTTCACACCCCACGTGTTGTTACGGTAAAACCTGTCGTAGGCCTCATCATCGGCCACGAACAGCGTTTTAGATCCCGTCTTGGCCAACACTTCGCGATAGCCAAGATCGCTGATCATGCGCACTGTGTTGGTGAAATTGCCTTGCTCGTCAAGCCAGCTGTAAATGCTCGCTCCCCACCCTTCAGGCGTCCGCTCGTCAAGGTCGTACTGACTGCACGACAACAAGGCACTTCCACCAGCCAACAGCACGCCAGCAGCAGCCAGTATCAGATGCCGACCGTGCTTCGAGATTAGTCTTTCGGTTTCCATACGTTTTGTTTATTAATACATGTTTTATTTGGGTGCAAAGTTACACATTTTAATCTACACACGCTTCCCTACACGTGCGCGGGACTTTTCTGTTTCGCCACGCTCGTCGTACTTTTGTTCCAAAAGTTTTTCAATTTGTAACACGGGCCCGATTGCAGAATAAGGCCCCAATGCATTTTATTGCACTGGGGCCATTGTTCTTACTTTAATAAAGTCGCAAAGATTACTTGCAGTGGAGAGCCACGATGGTCTCGTACTTCTCCTGCTTGCCGCTGATCTGTTTGGGCTCGCCGACCTTCTTACCATACTCATAGGCCTGCTCCAGCGTAAGCTTACCATCCTCAAAGTCTTTACCGAGGCCGGCATCGAAGCTAACATAGCGCTCCTTCTTCATCTTGGGCAGCTCGCTATTCTCGAGAATATCGGCAGCGTTCATCAGAGCGCGGGCCATAGCGTCCATACCACTGATATGAGCGATGAATAGATCCTCAAGGTCGGTACTGTTACGGCGAATCTTAGCGTCAAAGTTGGTGCCGCCATCCTTGAAGCCACCATTGCGGATAATTTCCAGCATGGCCTGCGTCAGCTCAAAGTTGTCGATGGGGAACTGGTCGGTATCCCAACCATTCTGAGCGTCGCCGCGGTTAGCGTCAATAGAACCCAACATGCCAGCATCAACAGCGCAAGCCAACTCATGCTCAAAAGTATGACCAGCCAATGTAGCGTGGTTCACCTCAATGTTCACCTTAAAGTCCTTGTCAAGACCGTGAGCCTTCAAGAAGCCAATAACAGTCTCGGTATCCACATCATACTGATGTTTCGAGGGCTCCATGGGTTTCGGTTCGATGAGGAACGTACCCTTGAATCCCTTGGCACGAGCATAATCGCGAGCCATGGTCAACATGGTAGCCATGTGTTCCTTCTCGCGCTTCTGGTCGGTGTTGAGCAGGCTCATATAACCCTCACGACCGCCCCAGAACACGTAACTGGTACCACCGAGCTTGATGGTGGCATCGATGGCGTTCTTAATCTGCACAATGGCACGAGCCACCACGTCGAAGTCGGGGTTGGTACTGGCACCATTAGCATAGCGCTTGTTGCCAAATACATTGGCGGTACCCCAAAGCAACTTGATATTGGGGAACTGCTTCATCTTCTCCTGAGCGTAGTCGGTTATAGCCTTCATGCGAGCCTCGTACTCCTCGATAGTAGCACCCTCTTCAACGAGGTCAATGTCGTGGAAGCAGAAATATTCGATACCCAGCTTATCCATGATCTCGAAGCCAGCGTCCATCTTATCTTTGGCGCGCTGAACAGCGTCAGCAGCCTTATCCCACTCGTAGCTACGGGTCTGGCCACCGAACTGGTCGGCAGAAGCTCCACCCAGAGTGTGCCACCAAGCCATAGCAAACTTCAGCCAATCTTTCATCTTCTTACCCATCACGACCTTCTCAGGCTCGTAATAGTGGAAAGCCATTACATTCTTACTGTCCTTTCCTTCGAAAGGGATCTTACCGGTAAACGGGAAATACTCTTTTGCCATAATTTCGTTTTGTTTTTTAGTTTAACAATATTGTATATTTATAAATTCTTATTTAACGTATCCTTCCAATGAGCGTAGGCATCAGCATAGGCGACGCGATCAACAACCTTCGGTTCAATAACCTGCAATTTCTCCAACGTGGCGAAAGCCTCGTTGTGGTCAGCATAGATGCCTGCGCCAATACCGGCGCCCTTGGCAGCTCCCACAGAACCGTCGGTCTCATAGAGTTCGATGGTGGCACCTGAAACACCTGCCAACGTATCACGGAACAGCGGTGAGAGGAACATGTTAGCTTTGCCAGCATGTATCTTCTTAATATCCATACCCATCTGCTGCATGATTTCCATACCATAGCAGAAAGAGAAGACGATACCCTCCTGGGCTGCACGTACCAGATGTGGACGAGCATGCTTGTTGAAATTAAGTCCATGGATGGAGCAACCTAGTTCCTTGTTCTGCAACACACGCTCAGCACCATTGCCAAATGGCATGATGCACACTCCGTCGCTGCCGATGGGGGCCTGAGCAGCCAGATCGTTCATCTCAGCATAGCCCATATCAAAGGTGACGTTACGATGCATCCACGCATTAAGGATACCCGTACCATTGATACAGAGCAATACGCCCAAACGGGTCTTGTCGGTAGCATGGTTCACGTGTGCAAAGGTGTTCACACGCGACTTCGGGTCGTAGTTTACCTCACCTAACACACCATATACCACGCCACTGGTGCCTGCTGTAGCAGCAATTTCACCTGGTTCAAAAACATTCAGCGACAAAGCATTGTTAGGCTGGTCACCACCACGATAGGTAATAGGGGTACCCGCTTTCAGCCCCAGTTCCCGAGCAGCGGTCTCGCACACGACACTCTGCTCACAGAACGTAGGCACGATGTCGGGAATGAAAGATGATGGAACACCATAGTAGTCAAGCAAGAACTGAGCTACTTGGTTCTCCTTGAAATCCCAAAACATACCTTCGCTCAGACCACTGACCGTTGTATTGGGCACGCCACTGAGACGCATAGCCATATAGTCACCCGGCAACATCACTTTATATATATTATTGTATATATCGGGCTCGTTATCTTTCACCCATGCCAATTTTGCAGCAGTGAAGTTACCTGGCGAGTTCAGCAGATGAGAGAGACACTTTTCAGCTCCCAGCTCATTGAAAGCACGTTCTCCATAAGGCACAGCACGAGAATCGCACCAGATAATGGCGGGACGCAAAGGCCTCAAGTCCTTATCGACACATACCAAACCATGCATCTGATATGAGATACCAATGGCAGCAATGTCATCGCCCTTCACTCCACCTTCAGCCATAATCTTCTGCAAGGCCTGCTTGGCATATTGCCACCATGAATCGGGCTCCTGCTCTGCCCATCCGGCCTTTACTGCCTTAATGGGAGCTTCCTTCTCAGGGAAGAAAGCAGAAGAAACACACTTGCCGTTATCGGCATTGACCAACGATGCTTTGACAGAAGAGCTGCCTACATCAAATCCTAATAAATATCTTGCCATTATTATTCAATTGGGTTTATACAATATTAATACGTTTAATGCGCAAAATTCCCTATTTTTTTTCAATTATCCAAAGAAAAGTGAAAAAAAACTTTTTTTTTACTATATTTTGTGCTCAATTAAAATATTTTTCATACCTTTGCACGTTGGAATCGATTAAGTGCACTAAAAAATAAATTCATATATGAAGAAAAAGATTCTAATACTTGACGACAAAGAGACCATCGCAAAGGTGCTCTCTATCTACTTGATGAGCGATTACGAAGTCCAATGGTTGCCAGATGGTCTGCAGGGCGTCAAGTGGCTGCAGGCAGGAAACACGCCCGACCTCATTATTTCTGACATCCGTATGCCAGGAATGCGCGGTGACGATTTTCTGGAGTGGATTAAGCAGAATGAACTCTTCCGGCACATCCCTGTGATCATGCTCTCCAGTGAAGACTCTACCAGCGAGCGTATCCGACTGTTAGAGATCGGCGCCGAGGATTATATCGTCAAACCCTTTAACCCGATGGAGCTCAAAATCAGAGTAAAGAAGATACTGCCTAATTAGTAGGACAAAATACAATTTCTATGATTGGTGTTGTTTATTTAGGGAATAACTCTCAGACAGAAGAACGCCTAAAATACCTGCCAGGAAGGCAAGTCAAGTTCACAAAGAACTATATGGAAGCTGCTGATGCGTGTACCTCCCATTCACGTAATGAGCACTTTATCGTTTTCTACGAGAAAAACGTTCGCACGGAAGATGTAACTGCCATCACCTACCTTCGCAAGCATTGTGAGGGTATTTATGTTATTCTGATGACAGACCAACTGGCTGGTGAGGATCGGCAGATATATCAAGGCTGCGGCATTAATGACACACTTGACCCTAAGGCTACTGTTACGGAGCTGAACAAGAAACTTCAGTTCATTAGCGACCGCGAAAGTATCCTTTTCGATAATCAGGTAACAAAGAAACGAATTCTTCGGTTTAAGATTCCTCTTTGGAAGCGCATTTTTGACATCATATGCTCGTTCATAGGTATCGTTATTCTCTCGCCAATATTAATTATTACGGCTATCGCCATCAAGATTGAGAGTAAAGGTCCTGTGTTGTTTAAGTCAAAACGCGTTGGCACAAACTATAAGATTTTCGACTTCTTGAAGTTCCGTTCCATGTACACTGATGCTGAAGAACGTCTCAAAGAGCTCAGCAAAGCCAACAACCAATATGGCGAACATCAGGAAGATGATCAGAAGACAACGCTCACAGCCCCATTAGGTGCCGAAGCAGAACAGACGATGATGGAAATGGGTATGGAATCGGATATGTTGATTAGTGATGACGAGACCATGCTGGTGGGTGATGACTTTGTCATGGCCGAAAGCGACTTCAACAGACTGAAAGAGGAAGAGAATAACAATGCCTTCGTAAAGATTGAAAATGACCCCCGTATTACAAAAGTCGGTCGATTTATCCGCAAGTATAGTATCGACGAACTTCCTCAACTCTTCAACATCCTGAAGGGCGACATGTCCATTGTTGGTAACCGTCCCTTGCCGCTGTACGAAGCCGAGAAGCTCACTGTAGATAGTAGCATCGACCGTTTCATGGCTCCTGCTGGCCTCACAGGCCTCTGGCAGGTAGAAGAACGTGGGAAAGGAGGCAACATGTCTGCCGAGGAGCGCAAACAGCTTGATATCACTTACGGACAGACTTACAATTTCAAATTAGACATGAAGATTATCTTCCGTACACTTTTTTCCTTCGTCCAAAAGGAAAATGTATAACAGAAATTAATGTATGACACTTATATGAAAACATTGTACAAGAGACTGATTTTCACGACACTCATGATTGCTATTGCCATTGGCATCAATGCGCAGTCAAGGGCTGATGACAGTGGTATCAGTGCAGGATTCTTCGACTCTAGCGCAGAACAGGACATCTATTTCTCTACCTTTAAGCTGCCTCCCCTTGCGGTGTTGTTCGAGAATGCCAAGTCTAATCCCCAGATTTTAGATTTAGCTAAAGCGCAGGAGATTGCACAAGCAGAAGTTGCCAAAGAGAAAAAGCACATCTTTTCCTATATCTATGGTCATGCCAGTTATAGCTATGGTAAGACCGATATGTGGAGTAACGGCTCTGACACCTATTCACCGCTGTTCCAACAATTTCAAGGCCATGAACAGAGCTATTGGAATGTGGGTGTCAACCTAAACGTTCCCTTGGAAGATGTATTAGATTTAGGAGCGTCAGTCAGACGCAAGCGACTGGAAGTTGATCGGGCCCAATTAAAGAAAGACCAGGCATACGACGATTTGAAATTGCAAATTGCAACGCTCTACGTACAAATCACCAACAACCTATCGGCCTTAAAGACTGCCGGTGAGAATGCTGCCATCTATCAAGGTGCCAGTGCCTTGAATGAGCGCCAGTTCCAACATGGCAACTTCGACATTGAAGATTATGCCTATACTGGACTGAGAGGACAAAGTGCCGTAAATACTTACCAAAGTTTGCTTACCCAAATTACCATCGATATTATCACGCTGGAAATCCTAACCCACACTCCCATTATCACCAACTCCACTACGGAAGTCACTTTGGATGAAGACGTCACAAAATCTCAAAAGCAGATTGAAAAAGAAAACAAAGAGGTGGAAAAACGCATCCAGAAGGCTGCCGAAGAGGAGATAAAACGTGAAGAGGCGGAAGAGAAAGCAGCACTCAAACAATTGAAAGAAGACGAAAAGAAAGCCAAGAAAGCCGAAAAGGTCAATAAATAGATGAAGTAAAACCTTATAAGAAACAGTTAATTTATGGATATATTCAGATATATTGTCAGGTTTTTGTACAAGATACGTTGGTATCTCGTCATCCTTCCAGTCATCGCCCTCGTTGTTGCCTGGTTCTTGACGCGTAATATGGAACGAGTATATGATGCTAACACCACCATCTATACTGGTATGATTACAGGTTACAATATTGAAGGGAATTACAACAATAGTAATGCCCAAACGAACATCACCAACTTGATGCTTATTATCCAGACCGACAACACTATTCATGAAGTGGCCTTGCGTCTGTTTGCCCGTTGCATGCTCTATGGTAATCCCAACAAGGACAATAATTACATCTCGGCAGAACATTTCCGCCAGCTCTCTGCTGGTGTACCTGCAGATGTCAAGGCCCTGATACAGGGCAATGAGGATGACTCATACGGTCGGCTGAAAGCATACGAGAAACCGTCACAGGACAATTACCTTTTCAACCTGCTGAACTACCATCCTTATTTCAGTCTGAGTAGTATCACCAGTCGGTTAAAAGTGCTTCGCTTGGAAGAAAGTGACATTATTGACATTGCCTACTCGGCCAACGACCCAGGCATCTGCTACAACACACTTGACATTTTGAATAATGTATTTGCGAAACAATATCAAAGTTTACGCTATGGTGAAACACTTAATGTAATTAAATTTTTTGAGCGTGAGGTGGGAAAACTGAGTAAGGTACTTAATACAGCCGAAAACGATCTGATTAATTACAACATCCGTCACCGCGTTATCAACTATGAGGAACAGACCAAACAGCTTACTGTACTGGATGCAGCCCAGCAAACTGCAGAAAATGAACTTCGTAAGAACTTGGCAACAACTGAAGCCCTCATCAATTACCTCAAACAGCAGATGGGTAACCGACAGAAGTTGATTGAGTCTAATGAGCAGTTCACAGCTTTGGTCCGTGATATCTCGCGTCTCCAGTCTCGTATTGCCAATCTAAAACTGATGAACAGCGAAAATAGCGGGAACAATTCTGAAGCCCAGCTTGAGTTGGCCAAGGCAGAACGAGAATTGGCAACTGCTACTGAGGAAGTCAAGAAATACACTGCTTCTATTGAGGCTGCTGCATATAATACAGATACAGGCGTCAAGGCATCTAGTTTACTTGACCGCTGGTTAGAGCAGGTACTCATTTTGGAGCAAACGAAGGCAGAACTTGGTGCTTATGAGTTGATGCGTGCCAAATTGGATGAACAGTACAAATTCTATTCACCTCTTGGTGCCACCATTGACCGTAAGGCACGTCACATTGGCTTCATCGAAGGTAACTATATGGAAATGTTGAAAGCTCTGAACTCTGCCCGTCTGCGCCAACGCAACCTGCAGATGTCCACCGCCACACTCCGACAGCTCAATCCTCCTACGTTCCCACTAAATGCTCAACCCACTAACCGCATGATGATTCTGTTAGGTGCATTCTTGCTTGCATTTATTATGACGGCTCTTTACTTCTTTATCATCGAGCTACTTGACCGTACTTTACGTGATCGTATGCGCTCGGAGCGTATTACGAAAGTTCCTGTGATGGGTTGCTATCCCAAGGAGAGCACCATGCGCTACCGCCGTTTCAACAAGACCATCAGCGATATGGCGCTCCGCCAGCTCAGCAAAGCATTGCTACCCAACTTCCAGCAGGGGCAACAGAACGTCCTCAACCTGCTCTCCACCGATTCCGGCAATGGCAAGAGCCATTTGGCAGAAGAGTTGGAAAACTATTGGCTCAGCATTGGCTTGCAGGTGCGTCGTCTGACGTACGACGAAGATTTTTTGGCCGATGACAGCCGTTACATCATGGCTAAAGACATCAAAGACCTTTGCCCAGATATTCTACCTGACGAGATAGCCATTGTTGAATATCCCAATCTGGACGAGAACTCTGTCTCACCAGCCCTATTGAACATGGGTACCATTAACCTGATGGTCACTCGTGCCAACCGGACTTGGAAAGATGTCGATCAGAAAGCGCTGAAAGAACTTGAAGCCCGACTGGATGATGAGCACAAGAAAACACTATTTATGTATCTCACAGAGGCTCAGCGCTATGCTGTAGAGGAATTCGTTGGCCAGCTACCGCCGTACACCAGATTCAACAACTTTATCTATCGTATGTCGCAACTTGGTCTCACGGCAACAGAGAACAACCGAGCCAAGTAAATCTCTATGGCCAAGGCTATTACATCATACGCCGAGAATCACGGAGGAAGAGCAGCACTACTCTTTCTCCTATTTCTACTGGCCATCTACAATTTCTCCGTCATGGGTATCACAGGCTTCGCCTTGGTATGCATGATTCCTGCCGGCCTATTAGGATTGGCTTTAGCTATCAAATACCAAGAGGCGTTGTTCTGGTTCATTTTCTTCATGAACTATTTTGTTATGGGGCTTAGTCGCTATGGCTATATCCCCGTGCCTGTTACGATGGTAACGCTTGCACCACAACTGATTCTGCTTCTTTCTTTTGTGGTCATTCCAAGACCCAAAAAGAATTCGATGCTTACCATCATGCTACTGGCCATTATCATCTGGACGTTATATTTAGCCATTCAAGTATTCAATCAAACTTGTAGCCTTCCTGTTAATATAGGTGCATGGCTACAGAATATGAACTTCTATGCTTTCTATTTCATCATTGCATACGTCCTTGTCAGTAAAATCATCAATACCCCAGAAACCATCATGCGCTTTTTGCGTATTTGGGCATGTTTTGCTATTGTGGCAGCTTTTTGGGCTTGGCGCCAGAAAACATTTGGTTGGGACACGACAGAATGGCGATGGCTTATCGGCGGTGCTATGCGAACCCATATTGTAGGCGGTTCTATACGTTATTTCTCTTTTTTCTCTGATGCAGCCAACTTTGGCTGTAGTATAGCAGCCTCAGCTGTTACGTTTTTTATTGTGGCCTTAAATGCGAAAACGAGGATAGATAAACTCTTGTTTTGGGTTGCCTTCGCTTTTTCCACCTACGGTTTTTTTGCTTCTGGTACACGAACAGCTCTTGTCTGCTTTATGGTGGGCATACTCATTTACACCTTATTATCGAGATCATTTAAACTGACACTTTTCGTGGTTATTGCAGGCGGACTATTTGTCTCGTTCCTAGCCTTTACCGATATTGGAAACGGCAACATGCAGATACGTCGTATGCGCTCAGCATTTAACAAAGATGACGCATCATTAAATGTGCGTGACATCAACAAGGCTGCTTTAAAAAAATACCTACAAGATGCGCCCTTTGGCATGGGTATTAACATTGACGAAACATCTATTCCGGCCAACAATAAATTTAAGGTGGTCTATCAGACATCCAATGACTCTACCTATGTATTTTTCTGGCAACGCACAGGCATCGTCGGCGTATATGTCTTTGCCTTTATGAATATCCTTATTTTTATAGGAGGGGCCATTATTACGCTATTCAGGTTAAAAACAAAGACCTGCCGAAGCATTGCCGGTGCCTTTACGTGTGCGTTCCTTGCGATTAATGTGGGTGGCTATGCCAACCACATTCTTCTGCAATATCCGAATATCCTTCTTTTCTATGGCGGTATGGCCATTGTTTATCTGCTACCTGCTATTGAGAGCGACTTTGAAGTCTATGAAGCTTCGCTAATAGCCAAAGAAGAAGAGCGTAAACGCCTAAAGCTAGAAAAGAAGCAGCAATCAAGAGTATAAGGATTGGGCATTTTATTATCTATCATCACCGTCGATTATAATGGTTATACTGATACCTGTGACCTCATCGACAGTATCCCTTTCAACGAACAAATGGAAGTGATTGTGGTTGATAATGCCTCCCAAAAAGATGAAGCAACCCAAATAACACAACGCTATCCCCATATCAAAGCCATCCGTAGCAAGAAGAATTTGGGTTTTTCCGGTGGTAACAACTTAGGGATCCAAGTTGCAAGGGGGAAATACTTATTCTTCATCAACAACGACACTGAGTTTCCTTTAGGAGAATGGAAAAACATAGAGAGACTGATACACCGTATGGAGTCGAATCCAAAGATAGGCATCATCTGTCCGAAGATCCGCTTTGCATGGGATAACCATCCCATCCAGTTTGCGGGCTACACGCCTTTAACAAAAGTCACTATGCGCAATCATGCTATTGGTTTCGGCGAAGAAGACCAAGGGCAGTATGACACACCCCACCCCACTCCCTATGCTCATGGAGCTGCCATGTTAGTCAAACGGGAGGCCATAGAAAAGGTAGGACTCATGCCAGAGAACTATTTCCTTTATTACGAAGAACTGGACTGGTCGATGATGTTTACCCGCGCTGGCTACGATATCTGGTATGACCCCAATTGTACGATATTTCACAAAGAAAGCAAATCAACAGGTCAGGCAAGCCCCTTACGTACCTATTATATTACCCGCAACCGCCTACTCTTTGCTCGCCGGAACATCCAATTGCCCATACGTTTCCTCACTTATTGCTATTTAATGGGCATTGTGGGGCTACGTGACATCGCGATTCATACGTTTAAGCGACGTTCCGACCAGCGCAAAGCCTCAATCCACGGTATCTGTGATTTCATTAAAAGAAGGGATGGCTACAAAAAAATGAACAACATTTTTTGCAGTTCAGAATAAATTTTGTACTTTTGCAAACAAGATTCAAGAACTTCTATGAAATTTTGGTGGGTACTATATATTATTGATGGATTTCTGTTTGCTTACGTTGCGCTGACAGTACTCTATTTCCTTGTATTCTCCATTGCATCCTTGTTCAAGCACCGTAATGAGCCGAAGAAAGCTAAAGAACTAAACCGTTTCATAGTCATCATTCCTTCTTACAAGCAAGGCAGCTCTGTCCGTCAAACGGTCAATTCTATCTTGGGTCAGAGCTATCCCCAGCGTATGTTCGATGTCGTTGTCGTTTCTGACCACGAAGACGAACTGACAAACATGCAATTAGCTCAAATGCCCATCACATTGTTGACACCCAATTTTGACGAAAGTTCCAAAGCCAAATCTATGCAATATGCAGTCCTGAATCTTCCTAAGTTCAAAATCTACGACGCTGTCCTTATTCTCGATGCTGGTAACATCGTCAGACCTGAATATCTAGAAGAAGTCAATGATGCCTATGCATCATCGGGCACCAAAGCCATTCAGACTCATCGTTTATCGGCCAACCGCGATACTACTGCTGCCCGTTTTGATGCCATCTTTGAAGAAATCAACAACTCCATTTTCCGTCGTGGTCACCAAAGGCTGGGACTATCGGCAGCACTTAATGGTTCGGGCATTGTCTTCGACTTTCAGTGGTTCAAGACGAATATCATGAAGATACGTTCTGCTGTTGGTGAAGACAAAGCATTGGAAGCCTTGCTGATACGTAACAATATTTATGTCGATTATTTTGAGGATATCCACGTCTATGATGAGAAGACTCGGAGCATCAGACAATTCAACAACCAGCGTAGCCGCTGGATTCACACCCAGCTACATGCTGCGTTAAATAATTTGCGCTATCTCCCACAAGCCATTCTGAGCCGCAACTATGACCATATCGACAAAATCCTCCAATGGCTACTTATTCCACGTACCATCCTCATGGGCATAATTGCCATCATGAGCATCGTGCTTCCATTCATTTACATGACATTGGCCATCAAGTGGTGGATTATTGGTGCCATTATCCTCTTTGCATTCTCATTAGCCACCCCTGACTATCTTATAGACAAGAACTGGGATAAAGATTTCATTCGCGCTCCATTAGTCAGTATAGGCGGTCTGTTCAACATCTTCCGTGCTGGACATAGTGAGGCTACTTATCGTGCCAACGCTTTCAGCAAATGGATAGGCAGACTGCGAAATAAAGAAAAGAAGAAAAGGAAGAAATAAATAAATGGGATATACCATCCTACATATCACAGACTGGCTGTTGTGGATTATCATGGCAGTCTCTGTGTTTTATGCATTGTTTTTCTCATTGACCTCTCTCCTGCCCCGTCACCAGTCACGTATCTCCCCAGATTCAATACCTGAAAACCGCTTTTTAGCCCTCTTCCCTGCCTATCACGAGGACTCTGTCATCATACACTCTATTGAGGCATTTCTTAAACAAATCTATCCTGCCATCCATTATCAGATCATTGTCATATCCGATCACATGCAGCCAGAGACTAACCAGAAACTGGCCAGTCTTCCCATCATGCTGTTACAGCCTTCCTTTGAACAGAGTAGCAAGGCAAAAGCCTTACAATATGCCATGAGGGAAGTGGAGAACTTTGACTATGTGGTGATTCTTGATGCCGACAATCTTGTTGACTCCGACTTTCTGACCCGTCTCAATCAAGAATGCGGCAAGGGATACCAAGCCATTCAATGCCACCGAACTGCCAAGAATGCCGACAACGCCATTGCTGCCCTCGACGGTTTGAGCGAGGAAATCAACAACAACATATTCCGTAAAGGCCACAACCGTATCGGCATGTCCTCAGCTCTGATAGGTTCGGGCATGTGTTTCAATTTCCAATGGTTCAAAGAGTATGTCAACTCTTTAGATTCTGCAGTTGAAGACCGTGAGTTAGAGGCACTCCTCATGAAACACCGCATCTTCATCCATTATGCGGAAGACATCAACGTGATGGATGAAAAAGTGAGTAACAGCGATAATTTCCAACGCCAGCGTCTTCGTTGGATGACAGGTCAGGTACAGACATTGCTTCGCATGCTCCCCTACATTCCCAAAGCCATTATCACAGGCAACATCAACTATATCGACAAAACCATCCAGCAGGCCCTCATTCCGCGTTCCATCCTGCTAATTCTGATTCCACTCTTCATACTGATCACCACACTCATTGCATACCTCTCACCTCTCACCTCTTACCTCTCACCTCTGCGTTGGTGTTTGCTTCTCATTCTCCTCTGCATTGCCCTCTTCATAGCCATTCCCCGTCCATTACGCAACAAAACTATCTTTAGTAAAATATTCTCCCTTCCCCGTCTTGCATGGAAGATGCTCAAGAACCTTCTACATATCCGTACCAGTAACAAGGAGTTCATCCATACCACCCACAACCAATGAAGATTGCCATACTCACATCTGGAATATTGCCAGTACCTGCCGTACAAGGTGGTGCTGCTGAAAATCTCATCGATTTCTATTTAGCCTATAACGACCTGCACCACCTGCATGACATCACCATTTATAGCGTCTATCATCCTGATGTGAAGAAGCGCCCTGCCACACAATCATCTGTCAACCATTATATCTATATTAATCGACACAGCCTATTTGCCCGTCTTCGTGCCAAATGTCATGGACTGATGCATAACAACGAATACTACCATTACCAATTGGAGTATTTCTTTGAACGGGCTTACCAGAAATTAAAGAAACAGCATTTCGACTTGATTGTATTGGAAAACAGGCCTGGCTATGCATTTAAATTGAAGAATCGCCTAAACACACCTATCATCTCTCATATCCATACAGACCTCGTCAATCCTGAGACACCCCAAGTGGAGAATCTTATCAAAACAAATGAGGGGTTTATCTGTGTTTCTGAATATATCAAAAGTCGGATAGTTTCAGTTGGATTGCCCACAAAGGCATCTGTCGTCTATAATGGCTTAGATCAACAACGTTTCAAACCACAGGTATCAGCAACTATTAACAGACCATCTATGGGATTCAGTGCCAATGATTTTCTTGTCATCTATACTGGCCGCATCGTCCCCAAGAAGGGAGTTAAGGAACTAGTACAAGCCATCCAACTGCTACAAGATGAACCAAATATCAAACTTTTAGTTGTCGGTGGGAACAATTATGGCGATAGTGTTAGCAGCAATCCCTATTTGGACGAACTCCACGAGATGGGCCGACAGATGAAAGGAAAGGTCCTTTTTACTGGCTTCGTGCCATACGAACAACTTCCATCCTATCTCTGTTTGGCTAATGTAGCTGTCGTTCCATCACGCATCAATGAAGCATTAGGCATGTCGGCTATCGAAGCCACAGCTATGGGCCTGCCCGTCATTGCCACCAACGATGGCGGCATACCAGAGACGTTAGAGGGGCAAAAGCACATCCTCATTGACAAAGACGGGGATATGCCACAACAAATAGCGGAAGCCATATTACAGATCAAAGAGCATGATGTCGATTTCAAAGGTAACCAGCTTAATCCTCATTTCACGAAAGAGGTATATGCTGAAACATTCTTTAAAGAAATAGAGCGATATGACATCAGATAGAGTACATAAGACCGTCATGAATGCGAAAGTGGGATTTATATTCTACTTCGTATCTATCCTATTGGCATTCTTCTCCAGAAGCATTTTTCTCAAGTGCTTAGGTGATGAGTTTATGGGACTTGCCGGAACGCTTTATAGCATCCTGAATTTTCTCAATATCAGCGAAATTGGCATTGGCACTTGCATTGCCTATTTCTTATATAAGCCTATCGCCGACCAAGACCACGAAAAGATTTGCGAAATCGTGTCGCTCTTTGGTTATCTATATCGTATCATCGGTACCATCATCCTCTCGGGCGGCATCATTGTTAGTGCCTTCTTCCCTCTAATATTTGCTGACCAAGGCGTTTCATTAAGTATTGTCTATTTTGCTTTTTATTCATTCCTCGGATCCCATCTCATAGCTTACTTTATCAATTACCGACAGATATTACTTGATAGCGACCAAAAAACATACAAAATCTCCATTTGGACCCAAACAGGAGGAGCCATCACTACCATTATCCAAATAGCACTGGCATATTATTACCATAATCCCTACCTATGGGCTGCAGTCCAATTCATTTTCAGTGTTTTTACCTGCTGGATGCTTAACTGGGTTATCAGCCGTGAATATCCTTGGCTGAAGACTAACAAAAACCGTGGTCGGGAGATCCTAAAAAAATACCCTGAAGTCCTTGTTAAAGCCAAGCAGATTTTCATTCACCGCCTCAAGAACTTTTTCCTTTCTAAGAGCGACGAGATACTTATCTTCGCTTTCGAATCATTACAAATGGTGGCTTATTATGGAAACTACGTAATGATCGTTGGCAAGCTGACAGCCCTATTCAACAGCGTTCTCGTTGGCATGAATGCCAGCATCGGTAACCTCGTAGCAGAAGGGAACAAATGGAATATTCGCAAAGTATTTTGGGAATACCTCACTTTCCGCTACTGGATCACGGGTATTTTCATTATCGGTTTGGCATTCCTTATTAATCCTGTCATTGCATGGTGGGTAGGACCACAATATATCTTAGCAGACCATCTTGTATTTCTCATTTTACTGAACATGTACATTATGCTCACCCGACCTGCTGTCGATCTTTTCATCAATGCCTATGGATTATACGACGATGTGTGGGCCGCATACGCTGAAGGCATCATCAACCTCACTATTACGCTTATTGTTGGTTACTTCTACGGACTGGTCGGCATCCTGTTAGGAAAGATCATCAGCATGTTGCTCTTAGTTGTTATATGGAAACCTTATTTCCTTTACAAACGAGGGTTCAAAGAGTCTATTGGAAACTATTGGCTGGGGGTATTCAAGCATTATCTCATCATTCTCGCCAGTCTTGCATTATGCTACGCACTACCCCACCTCCTCCAATGGCAAGCTGAACCCACCATTAGCAGTATCCTGCTCTCCGCCCTATGTATCACGTTACCTGTTATAGTCGTTTTCTCCATACTACTCTATCTGTTCGTTCCTGGAGCCAAAGATCTGGCTCATAGAATTCCATTTTGCAAAAAGACTAATTAATGAAAGAACGGATTAAATGGGTTGATGTAGCCAAGGGTTATGGAATAATCTTGGTAGTTTACGGTCATGTAGCAGCTGATTCCTTCTCTACATGGCTCTACACATTCCATGTGCCCCTATTCTTCTTCCTTTCCGGCTATTTCTTCAATCCTGCCAAAAGTTCTTCAGATTTCTTTCGTTCAAAAGCGCGAGGTCTTCTTCTGCCATATCTGACATTGGGGATTCCACTTTTCTTAATCAATTTGCATTTCAGCTATGATCCTATAGTCCTTCTGAAAAGCTATCTCATTCAGCGCAGGGCTTCCACACTTTGGTTTATAGCGGCCCTTTTCATGCAGTTCATGATTGCCTATTTCCTATACAAGGCAATATCCCAAACTGTAATTAGATGGTTCGCCATTGGAATACTGTCAATTAGCGGCCTTGCATTGTGGCACTGCGGTATTCCTTCCATACCTTGGAATTTGGACGTAAGTATGGTGACACTCCCATTTTTCTGTCTTGGGCATGAGCTACGAGGCACTTCCTTCTTTGACAGGCTATTCTCTCCCAAACGAAGTCTGTTATATATTGGACTATTCCTTGTCATTAATGTCATTGGTACCATCATTATGTGCCATATTCCTTTCCCGACCATAGATTTATGTTCCTCTCATTTCAGCTTTGAACCGTTAGCATATATGACCGCCTTAGCAGGTATTCTTGCCATTTGTCTGATAGCAAATAAATGGTATTCCAAATACATTGCTTATATCGGGAAACACTCCTTAGTATATTTTGTGTGGCAGCAAGACATTGCTATTATGGCAGTAACAAGGGGGATGGAGAAACTTCACATCATGGAATCTGCCAACGGCATGGAACTCTACATCAGGAATATCATTGTAGTTATTGCTTCACTCCTCCTGCTAACCATACTTAATGAAATTATCATTAATACCAAGCTAAGAATTCTAATCGGTAAATAAATGCAAAACGTTGACAAATATTGGGACAAGATAGAATCAATATCCATTATGCGAGTAATGGCGATGTTTATGATCCTTCTTTTCCATGGCTTTTATTTCTATGCTGACAACCTATGGTATTTTGGTGGAATAACAATACCAATATGGGACAAAGCTGACACATTCCTTGACATCATTGACCTTCCTATGTTTGTATTCATTTCAGGATTCCTCTTCGGGCATCTTTTTTGCTTTAAAGGAAAATATAGAGATAAAAAAAGATTCCTCTATGGCAAGGCAAAACGGCTATTGCTTCCTTACTTTATTTGGGGATTACTACCAATAGTCATTACGCCATCTCTTTTTACCTGGCAAGGGCTTCTTACTGGTAGCGGACATTTGTGGTTTCTTCTTATGCTATATGGAGTATTTGTCATTATTGCTCCATTGACGAGTTTCCTATTACTTAGAAATTCAAATATGTGGGCCCCAATCTTCATTATAATAAGTTCCGTAGGACTACTCTTCGCTTTCCACGCTTTATCAACTCATCACTTTTTTCTATGCAGTCATGCTATACTATATTATATGCCCTTCTTCATTATTGGGATGTATTTTGCCAAATATCAACTTTGGAAAAAGATTGGTAATAAGCAGGCATTAATCACTATACTCACCTCATTAGCTTTATTAGGTTATTATGTCATTTCGTGGAAGATATCTTCATTCTATATTGATTACATCATTCGATTATTCTTTGGAACTATAATTGTTGCAACAACACTTGTACTACTTACCCAAATAAAAGTCACTAATAAAATAAAACAGATAATAAGCCACTTCGACAGATTAAGCATGGGTATTTATATAATCCACGTATATATTCTTCAAGCAGTTCTCTTAATAAACGGATCAAAAGAATTTTTCAACACGCACTATAACACTGGACCTTTTATACTGTTTGCAGTATCATTTCTAGGAGCATGGGGAATCTCTTTCCTCTTTGCAAAAAATAAATACCTAAAATGGACAATTGGTTAATACCATATCATAGTATCTTCATTACTACCATCTCTTATACAAAACAATTAGGTGTTTATGCAATTGTACTTGAGATTATTAACCATCCTTTTAGAAGGCTGAAAGGACAGCAGCAAAAGATTAATCATAGCTTTCTCATTCCTAAAGCGCCTCGAACCGCATTGGCCGATTTTCTACGCATCAAGGCCCAAAAGGGACTCATGTCATGTTTGTCTATATAAAGGTAAGAGCCTGTCTTACGGAAATCGCGCAACCATGCAAAAAAGCCGAGACGACCATGAAATACTGAGCCTTTCAGATCATCCAATTCATACATAACATAGGGGTTCTTATCATCGAACGCCACATCGCCGATGTCAATACGATTCTCCAAAGTCCATTTGGCGAAAAGCCACAGCACGTTGATGCCGCAATTGGCACATGCATGGTTAAACATTGTGTTCCTGAAATTTACCTCCAAAAAATAGCTCTCTCCCGACTCATCGACAATAAACTCTACTTCGAAAATGCCTGTATAATGAGCTTTCTGCATAAACTCCTTTATTTTCCGTTCCAATGCGTCATCATCAAATGGCAATAGCTGACTGAAGAGTCCAAAGCCATTTGGTTCATACCTGAACGAAGTTTTCTTGATTAGCAATTTTACTTCCCTGCCACCATCAATGCTAATGCCTTCGATAGGTGTCTCGTCCTTTTTCCTAATATATTTCTGCAAAAGCACATCATCAATGCCCATGTGTCGATATGCTTCCTGCAATTCTTCCTCGTTCTGACAAACGAACACATTGGCTTTCCAAAAGGGGTTGAGCGAATTGGTGGCTTTAGTAAAAATGGGATAACCGAGTGTCTTAGGCAACTCGCCACGCTTTACCTGCTCGGTTGGAATCACATGCAGGCCACACTCTGAGGCGATAGCCATCTGCACTTCTTTATCGATGAGTTTCCTGATGCGTCCCTTCTCTCCTGCATTCCAGAAATAGAACCGTCCATCCAACAAATCATAACAGTCATCAATGGCACACATAAAGTCATCACGGTCGGTATAGAGGAATGGCTTCACAGGCTCGTTACCCCAATGCTCAGCCACATAGCGTGGAGCCTCGGCAATAGACCCCACCTGATGTAACTCACCCAGGTATTTACTTTTGGTAATAATATATGGGTGTTGCTCGGTAATGACAACAATGGGACGGATGCCTTTCTCACCCAGACAACGAATCTGACCCAATGTGTTTGAGTGGTCGCTGCCTATGATAATGAATATATGATCATACAATGTATCCATTATTCTCAAATCGATAGTTTCATTTCTGAAAAAGACATTCAAATGATTTCTAAGACTCTGCAAAATTAATGATTTTTAGAAACAAAACCAAATAATAATCTATATTTGTATTACGGAATAATGAAATACGCTATTTAGTAGTGTTCTTTAAGTTTTTTGAACGGCGCTAAATTCATTTTGGCACGTCCAAAATACTTTTTGGTGCGTCCTAAACTGATTATGGAGGCGGCGTTTTGCTATTCTGATTTATATATATGTTATACTGATAGTTAAGATATATAACATCACATAATATCATATAGAATGGTTTTTTAAAGAGAAAGAAGGCATCTTTATACCCTAGAAACGGCATCTTTAGGGCCTAGAAATGGCATCTTCATGCCTTGGAAACGGCACTTCTTTAACTCAAAAGGGCTCAGTTGCTCCACGAGTTGCAGAACGGCGAGCGCTACTGGCCCTGCTCAGTCATCACTTCAAAGGATACAAGGAAGAACCGGGCACCTTCCGGAAAATAGGAAGCTATCTGAACCGTCCTGAATACAGGTTCAAGAGCGAGCATAGAATGGTCGGAACAGTCTATTGGGTGAAGCTAATCAGCTAAGACGGTATTTGACGGTTTTCAGCACGCAGCGCAGGTAACGCTTCAGCGAAATGCCGTGCTTCTGACGGTGCCATAACCAGAACCAGCTTCGACGCCAGAAATTCTTACGGATATCGAACTCAACCATATCATCAATATCCTGATTTCCAATGCGCTGGGCATCACGCTTAATCAGCTCCACCAGTCGCTGGTCTTCCGCATCAGCAGGATGCTTGTCGGCCACAAAGTCCAGTCGCCATTGGATGGAGAAACGCACGGCCTCAATCTTGTCCTCGATGCTCTTCATGTCGTGACTGATGGAGAGACCATTGCCACGATATTGGAAACCAGGCTCTTTCGTGTTGGCCACACCATGACTCGCTGCAGCGATGAAAGCACTTATATCATCACTCTGCCATCCGTAGGGTAGTTTATAGAAACCTCCGTTCTGACGTAGTGTCTCCGTCTTAAACAGCCAGTCGCCCAAGTGGGTATTGCGAGGATTATATATGAGCGAATAGACCGATTCCCATTCTGGTCGCTCTTCCAATACGCAAACGAAATTGGAGTCATCATCGATAATCTCACTACGTGCATGAAACAAATCCAAATTGGGATATTTTTCTATCAGGTCGGCAAAGTCCTGCAGGCAGCGTGGCGTCAGGTTATCGTCATCTCCCATACAGATGAGATAGCTACCCGTAGCGTGGCTGAGACAGATGTTCCAGTTATCAACCACATCCTTCGCTCCGCAATTTTTCTCATTCTTGAAATAACGAATGCGAGGATCGTTGTATTGACTCACGATACTATCAAGGTCATAGGGCGATGCATCATTAACAATCACCACTTCATAATCCTGGTAGGATTGGGCCAGCACGCTATCAATAGTCTCTTTCAAGTACCTATCCTTGTAGGCGGGAATTGTTACGCTGAATTTGATTTGTTCTGCCATCTTTCGTTTCTTTTGGGCAAAGGTACAAAATATTTTTCAATTCATAATTCTTTTTTTGAAAAAAAGCGGCAAAGCCGAGCGCGTAATTCATAATTATTTCGTACCTTTGCAACTATTAATTACTACGACAATGAAAATTGCCTATATTTATCCAGCTTTTATCAATATTGGTGGTGCCGACAAGATCATCATCAGTAAGGCGAACTATATGGCTGACCAATGGGGATATGAGGTTTTTCTCATTACCGATTCCCAGAATGGGTTGCAGCCATTCTTCTCGCTGTCAGAGAAAGTACATCTGATGGATATGGGCATTAATTTCTTTCAGCAGTATCAGTACGGGCCATTGAAACGGCTCAGGGTCTATCTGCGGCTGATGCGGAAATATAAGCAAGCGCTGACAAAGACGTTGGCAGAGATTCATCCTGACGTAGTTATCTCTACCTTCAGCCGTGATGCCAAGTTCGTCAGTCTATATAAACGCTATGCCAAAGCCACCATTGCAGAGGTACACACCACCAAGAAAAATATCCGTGCATTGCCCAACCTGCGACTGAAAGGTGGAGTGTATAAGCTACTTGCAGCCTATATTGAGCGACAGCTGAATGCCTCGGCCAAGGAGTTCGATGAAGTGGTGGTGCTCAACAATCTGGAAGAAGAGCTATGGCGACCTGTCCGACAGGTTAAAGTCATCAACAATGCTGTTCAGTATTATCCTGCAGAAGAGAATCCATTATCTGTCAAAAGCGTCATTTATGTAGGACGTGCTGAGTACGAGAAAGCCCCAGACCGGCTGGTGGAGGTGTGGCGGCTCGTGGCACAGCGTCATCCCGACTGGACATTGCGGATGTTTTGTACTGGGGCTATGCTAGAGGAATTGAAGGACAAGGTGAAAGAGTATGGAATAGAGAAGCAAATTCTATTTATGCCTCCAACGAAGGATATGGAGCACGAGTACATGACGAGTTCTATGTGTGTGCTGACATCCCGTTATGAAGGTTTCCCTGTCGTACTGCAAGAGGCTATGGGTTGTGGCTTGCCTTGCATCTCTTTCAATTGCCCCAGCGGTCCTCGCTATATCATCAAGGACGGAGAGGACGGTTACCTAGTGGAAGATGGGAATATCGAGGCTTTTGCTGACAAAGTGTGCCTGCTGATGGAGAATGAAAAACTGCGTCATCAACTTGGCAAGGTAGCTAAGCAACACATGGCCTACTATTCAAAAGAACGAATTATGGGCCAGTGGCAAGATTTGTTTGAACGACTAACAGAAGAAAGTGACCATGCTAAATAGGTTATTCAAAAAAGAAGGTGCTTTTGCGGTGGCCGTTTTTGCTAACGAACAGCCGACTTTGGACACACTCGATAAGCAGCATCTGATATATCAGCGTCATATTAAAGGGCTGTGGAGACCCAAGCCTGTACTTTATCAGGCAGATTCGTTCCTATTCGTCAAGGATGACACGCTCTATCTCTTCTATGAGTTGCAGCATTGGGATGACCCAGGTGTAATTGCTATGGTAAAGACTTGTGATCTAAAAACTTGGACAGAGCCTGTTATGGTTCTCAAACAACCCTTCCATCTCTCCTTTCCTTATGTTTTCGAAGATCATGGCGTTGTCTATATGGTGCCCGAATCACAGGAGAGCGATGCCATTCATCTATTCCGTGCCGATAATGACGAACTGACTTCTTTCTCAAAAGTACGTACACTACTGCATCAGGAACGCAAGAACGGCATTCATTACAACTATAATGATAGCCATATATATATAGGAGAGGTTAGAGGTGATAGGTTAGAGGTGAAAGATAGGAAATACTATCTCTTCACATCATACCAAAAGGATTGGATGTACTATCAGGAGCTGTATGTGACAGATGATTTACTAAAGGGCGAGTTTGTGAAGCATCCCTGCTCACCCATCTGCGTGAGCAATGAATTTGGAAGAAATGGTGGCTCGCTGATAGATTTTGACGGTCGCTTGCTCCGTGTCACTCAGGACTGTCATGCTGATTATGGTGACAATGTGTCGCTGATGGAAATAACTAAACTTAGCGAGACTGAATATGAGGAACGGCTGTATAGTCAGAATGTTCTGCCCAAGAATACCATATTTCGCGACGGTGGCCATCAGCTGAACATTACCCGTTTCAAAAACCAGTATATCTACGCCACCGATTACAAACAGAACCGTTGGGCGTGGTACAGACTATGGATTGCACTATTGACAAAATTAAAACTGCACGAGCATAAAGGATGAAAATACTGTTTTTAGTATATCATGGTTTCTCTGAAGTAAGTGGCATCTCGAAGAAAATCCACTATCAGGTGAAGGGCCTCTGTCAGAACGGACACGAGGTGTACCTCTGCTACTATGACCAAGGGCAAAATGGACATTGGCAGCGACAAATCAAAGTGTACGATAGTCAATGGTCAATAGACAATGAACAATGTACAACAATAGAGGACTTCGGAACTGGAAAGATGGCAGGGCTTAGGCAACGTATCAGCTACGGGGAAGTCTATAACTATTGCATATCGCAGGGTATTCAGATGGTCTATGCCCGATGCTTCCAGAATGCGAATCCTTGGCTCAATCAGTTCTTTGGCCGACTGAAGAAAGCTAGTATCAAAGCCGTGATGGAGATTCCGACCTATCCCTATGACCAGGAGTTTGAGGGATTCTCTCGCACAGAGCGGCTTCAGCTGCGTATCGACCAAATGTTCCGTAAGGGGTTGGCCCGTCAGTTAGAAGCCATTGTCACTTTTACCAGTGAACAGCATATCTTCGGCCAACGCACCATCCGCATCAGCAATGGCGTTGATTTAGAGAGTATGCCCCTTCACCAAAAGGTGGATACTTCAAAAGATCTGCACTTGATAGGTGTTGCCGAAGTACACTATTGGCATGGCTACGACCGGCTGATAGCAGGTCTTGGCGAGTATTACAAAACTTCCCCTAACCCCTCCCAAAGAGGGGAACGCAAAGATGTGTTTTTCCACATCGTAGGTGGCGTATGGAAATCAGAGATGCATGATGATGAGCATGCCCCGGGCTTTGCTGAGTTGATTGAGAAATATTGCCTTCAGGACAAAGTTGTCTTCCATGGTCAGCTCTTTGGTGAAGCGCTCAATGCCGTCTTTGCCCAGTCAGCTTTTGCCGTGGGGAGTCTAGCCCGTCATCGTAGCGGCATCAGTGACATCAAGACACTGAAGAATCGCGAATATGCCAGCCGCGGCCTACCGTTCATCTACTCTGAGAACGACAGTGACTTCGACCAACAGCCATATGTAATGAAAGTACCCGCTAATGAGTCGCCTGTTGATATAGCACGTATCGTGGCATTTGAAGAACAACTTACTATGACACCTATAGAGATACGCCAGACGGTTGAACACCTGTCTTGGAAGGAACAGATGCAAAGAGTTGTAGAACAAGCTTATCATCAAAAATGATGAAAATCGTTTTCCTCCATCACGCCAATGTATGTAAAGGTGGCATCGAACGGATGCTGACCACGAAAGCCAATCTGTTAGCCGAACAGATGGGTTGGGAAGTCGTACTACTTACATACGAGCAGAACGGTGAGCCATTCCCCTACCCGTTGTCGTCAAAGGTAAGATGTGTGGATTTGGGGGTAAGGCTCTATTCTGCCTACAAAGCCCCTTTATTGACACGCTATTTCAAGAAGAGAAAACTTCGCAGACAATTGATGGAAGCTATCAGGGATTTCTTAGCTTCGCAAAAGGCTGACATCATTGTATGTACAGATAAGGATGCTCACGAACTAAATGCCCTTTTCAAAGCGCATACCACAGAGAAATTGCTGATAGAGGCCCATACGGGTATGGTTGACCATGAGATGCAAGCACAACAGACCAACAATCATGTGAGGCGAAGTATTGCGAAAAATGATTTATGGCGCTTGAAGAAAGTAGTATCATGCTTCGATGTCCTTATTGCCTTGACAGCTGATGATGCCCGTTGCTGGCAACCTTATGTACGTACCGTTGTAATTCCCAATAGTCTGCCCCAATATCCAGATCAGCCTGCTGACCTCTCTGTGGAGAAAAAACACGTCATTGCCGTGGGGCGTCTCGACTACCAGAAAGGACAAGATCTATTGCTGACAGCATGGAAAAAAGTGGAGAAGCAACATCCTGACTGGCATTTAGACATCTTTGGTGACGGAAACGAAAAGGATTCTCTCAACGCTCAACGCTCAACGCTCAACTTGCAAACAGTATCCCTTCATTCTGCTACTACCGATATCTATTCCGAATATATGAAGAGTGACCTCTTAGTATGCTCTTCGCGTTGGGAAGCATTCGGACTAGTTATTATCGAGGCCATGTCATGTGGAATTCCCATCGTTTCATTCGACTGCGACAACGGCCCTCGTAACATCATTCAAGATGGAGAAGATGGTCTGCTCGCCAGGAATAATGATACTGATGACCTAGCAGACAAAATTATCTGCCTCATTGAAAATAAGGAAGTTCGGCAGGCGATGGGTCAACAGGCTCACTTGCATGCTGTACGCTTCAAGGAGGAATCCATTTTAATGCGCTATGTCCATTTATATGAACAGCTATAGCTACTAAAAACCTACTTCATCAAGTTATCCTCAGAATCCTCGTAATGACTGGTCTTGTGGAAGATACGAGTGATGCCTTTGCCCTGCACTTTGATGCGATACCACAGGCTCTGCAATAGTGAGCCTTCGTTGAGGGTGCCATAACCTGTAATGGGACGAGCCTTACGCTTATAAAGGAACGCTATCTTGCCGAACTTCTTCAGTTCCAAGGCCAATGAGCCATCTTCACCACGACGAATATCGGTACGGA
This sequence comes from uncultured Prevotella sp., assembly GCA_905233825.1. Lineage (GTDB taxonomy): Bacteria > Bacteroidota > Bacteroidia > Bacteroidales > Bacteroidaceae > Prevotella. Next base: position 129,651 of record CAJOFE010000002.1, read on the forward strand.
TCTTCACCTGACGGGCATAGTCGGCACGGAAAGCAAAGGTCATGCCACGAATATTCAGTTCTGGCCGCTTAAAATGCTGCACCCATAGGAAAGTATCACGAATCAACTCAAAGAAGAAAAGGCCAAAAGCGGGATGTTTCTCATCGGGATAGTAGCTCCAGAAAGTACCAACGCACGACACGCCAGACTTTGTCAGTTTTCCCATCATCAAATCAACATAACAGGAGGGGTAGAACGTGTCGGCATCGATAAAGAAGTGATATTTCCCTCGGGCATGTTCCAATCCACACCGACGGGCAAAGCCCGGGCTCTGCTTCGTCTCATTAAAATAAGGCAGACCTAGTGACTGATACACTTGTTCTGTATGGTCACTGGAATTGTTGTTTACACCTAAAATCTCTATCGGATAGTCTGTCTTCAATTCACTTAACGACCACAGGCAGGCTGCCAACCGCTGCTCCTCGTTATACGCAATCACAACAACCGATACCTGCGGTTCCTCGCTCTGAAGAGCAGCTAACCGCTCGCGGGTCTCATCAATTACGTTCTGAGGAACCTCGCTGAAAGGCTTCCCGTAGATCGATAGATATTTGTCGTACCAACGTGCCATATTCAAGACATTATTTCTGAAAGAATGCTTTCCAACGTTCGGCAATCTGTTCCATGCTGAAACGCAGGACGTTTTGCTTTCCTGCCTGAGACATGGAAAGACGAAGCGCCTCATCACTCATCACACGGGACATAGCAGAAGCCAGGGCTTCCACATTTCCATTCTCTACCAACAGCCCATCCTCGCCATCACACACTATATCCTTGGGACCACAAGGACAGGCAAAGGACACCACAGGCAGCCCACAGGCTATCGCCTCGACCAACACCATACCGAAGCCCTCGAAACGAGAGCTAAAGACAAAGAGCGAGCTGTTGGCATACTCCTGCTGGATATTGGTCGTTGGCCCATTCAAATGACAACGGCTGCCGTCAATCTTCAAGTCCTTCATCTGCTGTTCATAGGAGGTTCGGTCACCATCGCCAAAGACGGCTAACTGCCAATCAGGATATTGCTTTTCTACTAAAGCCCAAGCCTGCAACAACAGATCGAAACCTTTCTGATAGACGTAACGTCCTACGGCTATGACACGCTTCTCCGTCAAAGAACTTTGCTGTGTAGACACAAACGACAACGGATCGGGGATGACACTGACATTGGAAAGCTCTGGCCAAGCCTGCCTGTCTTCATGTGTCAAGATAACAAAATGATCCAACATCTTCAACTTTGACACCAAGCTACGCATCCAGAACTTAGCAAACGTTTTCTTGATGAAATTGGCATCGCCAGCCTCGAAATTGCGATAGTTGGCACGATTCACGTGCAACTCTCCTATCTTCCTGCTTCCATCCTTGATGTCGTTGATGAAGTTGATTTCGCGACGTAGCAGACTAATAGTGATGTCAGGGCGCAGGCTCATCAGCTCTTCACGAACCCGCTTCTTGTATTGACGTTGCTTTTTCAGATAGATGAACACCTTCTTGACAAACGAGCAGGTCCACAGCTCCTCGAAATTGATGTCTAAATTGATGACCTTCACTTTGTCAGAAAGTGGATAGAACAATGGCTTTCCCTGACCATCAGTCAGGATAATGGTAATGTCGTAGTCAAAGTGCTCAGCAAAGTAATTCGCCTTCAACGTAAGCACCCTTTCCACGCCACCTGCCATATACAAAGCCGGTGTCAGATAGACTATCTTATATCGCTTTTCATCCATAGAATCAGGGTTTCTGGTGCAAAAATACAAAATAAAATGCAAACTCCTTTGCTATTCGACGGAAAAATATTAATTTTGCGGAAAATAAATTTGCTACCATGCCAAAAGTCAGTGTCATATTGCCGGTTTACAATGTAGGGCCTTATTTAGATGAGGCGCTCAGTTCCCTGACCCGTCAGACGCTCAAGGACATTGAGATTATTGCCGTTAACGACGGTTCTACCGACAATAGCGAGGAAATTCTAAAGAAATACCAGAATGCTGACAGTCGCGTCAATTATTTTAATCAGCAAAACCAAGGGCAGTCGGCAGCCCGTAATCTGGCTTTAGAACATGCCACTGGCAAATATATTTATTATATGGACTCCGACGATGTGATTGACACCGATGCTCTAAGAGTCTGCTATGAATACATCGAGCGCACCAAAGCCGATTTCATTTTCTTCGACGGTAACGAGTTGCTTGAGGAAGGTGCCAAGCCTATCCCCTGGAACTACGAACGTACCTATCTCGTAGAAGAAGATACCAGGTACAAAGGCAACGACCTGCTCAACCTGATGCTTGATAAAGAAAAGCACAACTGCGTAGTATGGTTGCTATTCATCCGACACCAATACTTGAAACAGATTCACTTGAGTTTCTATAACGGCATCATCCATGAAGACGAGCTATACACGACGCTACTCACCTTGCAAAGCGATAACATCTTTACACTGAAGCGTAATTTTGTGAAGCATCGTATCCGCATGGCATCGACAATGGGCATCAGCTATTCACATCGTAACATCAACTGCTACCTGACAGTGATTGATGAACTGCTGAAGTTCCAGCATTCGCCGCTCACTGAGAAGTTTGCCCACTACACTCTGAGCAAGGTTTTCTATACTGGACACCTAATTCCATTTAAGGAGAAATTCAGCGTGTTCTGGCGAGCCCTGCGTTCAGGCTATCTAAAATATATTGGCTGCAAGTCAGCCTTAGTGTTTTGGCTGAAAAAGAAATGACAAAATGGATAAAGAAGGATTCAGAGAACAGATAAAGGGCAACCCCAAGGTAAAGCGACTGTTGGACTGGCTCATCATGAACCAGCGCGATGCACGTCCACGATGGTACGTGCGACTGTTAGCGCCGCTTTATCAGCATCGGGGACGAGGGTCGAAAATCTATTGGAGTGTGCGCATGGACACTCCACCCTACCGCCGTTTCTCTTTAGGCAAAAAGAGCGTGGTGGAATCGTATTCGTGCATCAACAATGCTGTGGGCGACATCATCATAGGCGACCACACCCGCATTGGTATTCATAACACGATTATCGGCCCTGTCACCATCGGCAGCCATGTGAACCTAGCGCAGGGCATCACCGTGACAGCCCTGAATCATAACTACTCGGATACAACTAAAAGAATTGACGAACAGGGAGTGAGCACCAAGCCCGTCATTATTGGCGATGATGTGTGGATAGGTGCCAACGCAGTCATCCTGCCCGGCGTGACTATCGGCTCGCATGTCGTCGTGGCAGCAGGAGCTGTTGTTACCAAAGATGTTCCAGAGAATACTATTGTCGCTGGCGTTCCTGCGAAAGTCATTCGCACGGTGAATGGTGAAGGATGAATTGTCTAAAGTCTATTGTCAAAATCTAAAGTCCAAATGAGAATAGGTATCGAGGCACAGCGCATCTTCCGAAAGAATAAGCACGGAATGGACTATGTGGTACTGCAGGAAATCAGAGAACTGCAACAGATAGACACAGAGAATGAGTACTTCGTTTTCGTGAAGCCTGGCGAAGACAAATGTGTGGAGAGTACGAATAACGTTCATGTCATCGAGCTGAAATGCCCCTCCTATCCTCTTTGGGAGCAATGGGCACTACCACGTGCTGCCAAGAAATATGGGATTGATCTACTGCATTGCACCAGCAATACGGCACCTATCTGGTGCAACATTCCGTTAGTGCTGACGCTGCACGATATCATTTTCTTAGAACCTCGCGACAAACAAAACCATTCACTCTACCAGAACATGGGATGGCTCTACCGCCGGCTCGTTGTACCTCGAATCCTTGACAAATGCCGCCGTATCATCACCGTATCAGATTTCGAGAAGGAGAATATCATTTCCAAACTGAACATTCCTCGCGAGCGCATGGCCATGATATATAATGGCTATAATGAATGGTTCCGACCAGTGGAGGATACTGAACACATCTACAAGAAGTACATCCCTGAACCAGGCTATCTGTTTTTCTTGGGCAATACCGACCCGAAGAAGAACACTGAGCGTACGTTGGTGGCCTACTCAAAATACCTTGAGAAATCAGCAGTGAAGCGCAAGCTACTAATGGCCGACCTCGACCCTGAATACCTGAACGGCATCATCCAGCGCAACAGTATTGAGAACATCCGCGAGAACATCGTCATGCCAGGCTACATCGTGAATAGCGACCTGCCCTATATCTATAATAATGCATTCGCCTTCCTCTACACCTCCCTGCGTGAAAGCTTTGGCATCCCCTTGCTCGAAGCAATGGCCTGCGGCATACCTGTCATCACCAGCAACACCTCGTCCATGCCAGAGATTGGTGGTTCTGATGCCATTCTCATCAATCCTGAGCATGCCGACGAGATTACCTCCATGCTGCTACGATTAGAGAACGACCCAGCTTTCTACGAAGCAAAGCGACAAGTGGGACTGGAACGTGCCAAGCTGTTCTCCTGGCGACATACCACTGAGCAGTTGCTTGAACTATATAAAGCAGTGAGTAATGAGAGGTGAGTAGTAAGAAAGAAGGGGGATTCGTCAATCAAACAAATTGAGCGAGAGGTCGATAGCGGGCTTCTCGCTTTCTGTTTCCTCATCTTCTGTCTCATCGCGGAATTCCAGCATGAGTTGCTGGGTGGCGGTACTACGGGTATTCAGACGATAATGTCCCCATTTCTCAGCATGCTCCACAAGGTCATAGGCCGAGCGCGAATGACTTTGCAAATACTGCTGCACTGAGCGATACACCTCGTCGAAGTCGGGCTGGAAGAAGAGGGTACAATAATGGTTATAGACGTGCTTGGCCAGCTTCTTAACGCTGATGCCACGCGCGCCTATATCCAAAAGTATTCTAAGAATCTGCTGTTCGTACAATGGGACTACAGAGATTTGCCTTTAGACTTTAGACTATAGAAGACTATAGACTTTAGAATTAAGCCAGAGCAATCTTGTTGTCCTCAGTGCTCTGCAGCTTGCCCTCTTTGAAGAGCCAGCCCAGACCGAGCAGAGTTTCCTCTTCCGAAATCTTTGCAGCCTTAGCAATCTCCTTCACGGTGAGAGCCTTCTCAGCTGCTGCCAGTGCCTGATAAACATCTCCTGCCTTGAAACCAATGTTCTCGGCGTTAACTGCCATCACAGCTGCCTTCACGGTAGCGGCCTTCTTCGTGGTGGTCTTCTTAGCTGCCACTTCCTTGGTCTCAGCAGCCTTCTTCGTAGTTTTCTTTTCTGCCATAATGCTTAAAATGTTAATACTATTGAAGTTGAACTTTCAATTCGTCGGCAAAGGTACTGCTTTTCCTACGTTCAAGTTGCTGATTATGAACAGATTCTTTCTTTTTGTAAGCTATTCTTGACGCAAATCAATCTTCAATTGCAGTTCTTCCAACTGCTTGGGGTCGAGTTCGCCAGGGGCATCAAGCATCACGTCACGGCCACTGTTGTTCTTCGGGAAGGCAATGCAGTCGCGAATGCTGTCGAGACCTGCCATCAGGCTGACGAAACGGTCGAGACCGAAGGCCAGACCACCATGAGGAGGTGCACCATACTTGAAAGCATTGATGAGGAAGCCGAACTGCGCCATTGCCCTCTCAGGCGTGAAGCCCAGAATCTCGAACATCTTCTCCTGCAGCTTACCATCGTGGATACGCAGGGAGCCACCGCCCACCTCGACACCGTTGCAAACGAAGTCGTAGGCCACAGCACGCACCTTGGCAGGGTCAGTGTCGAGCAGGGGAATATCATCGGGATTTGGCAGGGTAAACGGATGGTGCGTAGCCATGAGGCGCTGTTCCTCGTCGCTCCACTCAAAGAGTGGGAAATCGACAATCCAGAGGCAGACGAACTTATCCTTGTCGCGCAGACCAAGACGATCACCCATCTCCAGACGCAGGGTGCAGAGTTGCACACGTGTCTTGTTGGCATTGTCGCCACTGAGGATGAGCACCAGGTCACCATCCTTAGCACCCATTGCCTCTTTCACCTTCTGCCATACTTCAGGCTCATAGAACTTGTCAATAGACGATTTCACGGTACCGTCGCTGTTGAACTTCACATAGACCAGACCCTTGGCACCCACCTGGGGACGCTTCACGAAATCAGTCAGCTGGTCGAGTTGCTTGCGAGTATAGTCAGCACAGCCAGGCACACAGATGCCACCAATATAGTTAGCCTCATTAAAGACGGGGAAGGTGCCCGTGCCCTTCAGCTGATCCATCAGCTCTACGAACTCCATACCGAAGCGCAGGTCGGGCTTGTCAGAGCCGAAGCGACGCATGGCCTCGTGCCACGTCATACGCTGCAGCGGGGGCAGTTCGATGCCACGCACCTCCTTGAACAGATGACGAGCCAGACTCTCGAACACCTCGAGGATGTCCTCCTGCTCTACGAACGACATCTCGCAGTCAATCTGCGTAAACTCCGGCTGACGGTCAGCACGCAGGTCTTCGTCACGGAAGCACTTAGCAATCTGGAAGTAGCGGTCGAAACCACTCACCATGAGCAACTGCTTCAGTGTCTGAGGGCTCTGAGGCAGGGCGTAGAACTGTCCTGGATTCATGCGGCTGGGCACCACGAAGTCACGTGCACCCTCGGGAGTAGAGCCGATGAGGATAGGCGTTTCCACCTCGATGAACTGTCTGCTATCGAGGAAGTTACGGATGAGGATAGTCATCCTGTGGCGCAACTCCAGATTCTTGCGCACAGCCTGACGGCGCAAGTCGAGATAACGGTATTTCATGCGGATATCGTCGCCGCCGTCGGTATTATCCTCGATGGTGAAGGGAGGTGTCAGGCTCTCACTGAGCACATTCAGCTGACGGGCCACAATCTCGATGTCGCCTGTAGGCATCTTGGCATTCTTCGACTCACGTTCGCGCACCGTACCAACGGCCTGCACACACCATTCGCGTCCCAGCTTGTTGGCACGCTCAGTGAGGGCTGCATCGTCGCTCTCGTCAAACACTAATTGCGTAATACCATAGCGGTCGCGCAGATCAACGAACGTCATACCGCCCATCTTGCGTGTCCTCTGTACCCATCCGGCCAGCGTCACCTCGCTGCCGGCATCGGCGAGCCGCAACTCGCCACAAGTCTTGCTTCTGTACATACTAAATATATATTGTTTTTCTTTTCGGGATGCAAAGGTAGTGCAAACCGAGCGAAAAACCAAATAAAAAACCAATTTTTATGGCTTTTTTCTTACTTTACCTCCAGGTCGGAGTAGAAGATACGGGTGCCAGAGGTGATGCGAGCGCAGTCGAGCTTCAGCAGACTGCCCTTGGCTGGTGTACAATTGACGGTCTGCCAGATGGGGTTATTCACGATGTTCGAGAACTCGCCCTTGGCCAGTTGCGTCCATGTGCGACCGTTATCTGCCGAGATGCTCAGCACATAATCGAGCGGCATGCCCTCCTTGGTGTCCTGTGCCGGCAGGAAGCGGAACTGGCTGACGGTCATCTCCTTGCCCAACCCGATGAACATCGACTGTACTGGGCTGCCTGAACCAGGGAAGAAGATGTTGTAGTCAGACGACAGTTTCTCGCCGTTCTCGGGTTTGTCAGCATCGATATCAGGAGCCAGATAAGCATTCATCGCCGTGATGATGGGCGCAGCTTTTGCTTCGAGGATGGTAAGGCGTATCTGCGTGGTCTTTGTCGTAGGGAAGCAGAGGATACGCTTACGGCCGATGGTGGTCATACTGCGCCACGGTTCCTCGCTGATCACGTCGTGCAGCTCCGTCCATTGGCCATCGACGAGCGCCTCCACCTTGAATTTCTTCACGCGCTGCCCTTTCCTGATGTCCTCGCTCACCATCAGGCGGTTAAAAGCAGTCGGCTGAGGGAAAGAGATGAAAGTTGAAAGAGGAAAGGCTTGATCAGTTTCACCATTCGCGTCATTAGTAGCAGAGTCATCGTATCTTTCTCCTTTGAGCGGATGGTCGAAAATCTGTCGCACCATCTGGTAGAAGGTGGCACCACGTATGCTGTCCTCAGCATGGATGAGGCCGTCCTTGTCGATGGGGAAGTTGAGCAACAGCGTAGAATTGCGACCCACCGACTTGTAGTAAGTCTCCATGAGCTTCGACAGACTCTTCACGTGGCCGTTCTCGCTGTCATGGTAGAACCACCCTGGACGTATCGAGGTATTGGTCTCGCCTGGACACCACACATCGCCGTCCTCCACGCCATAGTGCAGCATCTCGTAAGGCACGTCGCCAGTACTGCGCAGCATGCTCCAGTTGGTCTCGCCGATGACACCAGCCTCAGTGCCCACCCAGCGCAGGTCTCCACGACGGTCAGCACCATCGTTCCAGATGACACAATGGGGTTGCAGCTCACGAATCATCTTGTACGTTTCACCCCATTGGTAGTAGGTCATACGGTCGATGGTGCGTGTCTCGTCAGCACCACCATACCATCCGTTTCCACCGTTGGCCCCGTCGAACCACACCTCGAACACCTCGCCATAGTTGGTCAGCAGTTCACGGAGCTGATTGCGGAAATAATCAACGTATGCCTGACGACCATATTCAGCGTGGTTCCTGTCCCACGGCGAGAGATAAACGGCAAACTTCAACCCATATTCCTTGCAGGCATCGGCCAGTTCGCGCACCACGTCGCCCTTGCCGTTTTTCCACGGCGTGTTCTTCACAGAGTAGTCAGTATAGGCCGAGGGCCACATGCAGAAGCCGCAATGGTGCTTGGCAGTGAAGATGATTCCCTTCATGCCCGCATTCTTGCAGGTACGCACCCACTGACGGCAGTCCAGCTTCTTGGGGTTGAACAGCTGCAAGTCCTCGTTGCCATAGCCCCACTCCTGGTCCGTATAGGTGTTCAGCGAGTAGTGGATGAAAGCATACATCTCCATGTCCTGCAGGGCCAGCTGATCCTCTGTGGGCAGGGGTTCTTGTGCAGCTACGCCACTAAATGAGAACTCACAAATGATAAATGATAAAACAATCTGCCAAAGGTTCTTCATTGTCTTTCTATTTTTTATCTTTTTTACTCTTTTACTTTTTCACGCATTTCTTTCCATCCTTGATATAGAAGCCCCTTTCAGGCACCTGCGAAAGCCGATGTCCCTCCAAGTCGAAGATGGAGTGAGGAGCGAGAGGTGAGAGGTGAGGGTTAAGCGGACTCTCCACAGCCGTGACATAGGGCCATTTCACTGCAGCGCAACCTTCCATGATGCCTTTCAGGGCCAGCTCGTTGAACACGCTCAGCGTCTTGCGATTGAGAATGTCCATCGAAGGCCGATGACAGGCATTCGTGTCCCACACAAAGGGCACCACGCCGTTATAGACGGCATAGCGGCACAACGTGAAATACCACGAGTAGATGCTGGCATCGTGCTTGTCCTGCCGTTCGCCCTCGGGCATCACACGCCACAGCGTGCCAAACTCGCCCATGATCACAGGTATGCCCTTCGACGTGTATTTGTTCTTCATCTGCCGCATCTGACTCTGCATATAAGTCTCCTCACCCCAGGTGGCATTATGTTTCGAGCCCGTTACATGGTTAGCCACTCCCCAGTAGAAGAACTGGTTGCCCCACGACTCGTCCTTGGTCATCATCGTGAAGTTATAGGGGGAATAGAAATGCACCTCCAGCATCATGGCATCAGGCACGTTGTCCTGTGGCATCACGTCGTAGTCGGTAGCCAGGTCTATGCTCGTCGATGGCGACTGCACCACCAGCACGCGCTTAGCATTGTTGCCTCCCGTCTGTCGCACGGCATTCACGAAAGCCTGCTCATAGCGTATCAGCGTGGCAATGTCGCCCTCCTTGTCCTTACTGCTGTCGCCAGCCGCATCGGGCTCGTTCATGCCAGCAAAGAGCAGGTGATGGTCGTAGTTACGGAAACGGTTGGCTATCTGTCGCCACAGCATGCCCAGGATGGCACAGTTCTTCTGCACCGACTGCTCAGTACGATCGGCAAACGAATGCTCTATCCATCCATTGTCATAATGGTCGTTCAGCACCACGTAGAGGCTGTCTTTGATGCAGTAGTCCACTATTTCCTGCACACGATCCATCCATTTCGTGTCGATGTTATAGTTCGCATCACAATGCACGTACCACGCACAGGGGATGCGCACCGAGCGGAAACCCTGCGCCTTCACGAAGTCTATGATCTCCTGCGTCGTCCTGCTGCCCTGCCACGCCGTCTCATAGTCCAACGGGTCACTGATCCAGTTGCAAGGCCCTGGCTCCATCGTGTTACCCAGGTTCCAGCCTGGGTACATGTCGGCAGCAATCTCCATCGCCGTCTGCGCAGCTACGCCGCTAAATGAAAGCTGAAAGATGAAAAGAGAAATAATAATCTGTCCAAAATGCTTCATCGTCTTTTTCTGTTTTTACGGTGCAAAGGTAGCACTTTTATTCCGAACAAAGGGGAAACGATGGGTATGAAATAGGCAAAAATGTTTCCTTCGCAACATTTTGTTCATACGTGGAAGATGAATCATAGCATTAAAAGACACTTTTTTGTAATGTTCACAAGAAGTCCCACATGGAAAAAACAAAAAGCGAAGTCGTGTGACCTCGCTATTTCTGTAGGATAAATTGGGATTTACTTGCTTTTATTCTCCCATTCTAAATGGGCTTGAAACCATTTCTCACTATGCGCACCTAAGGCTCCAATTTGTCGAGGATGAGCAATAGGAAGG
>CAJOFE010000003.1 GCA_905233825.1 uncultured Prevotella sp.
AATCCAGCAACTTCTTTAGCCATTTCTGTTTTAAAATATTAATTGTGATTGTTATATAAGCCAGAGAGTGGAAGCCTCTCATGACCGTATATAGAATCGGACACACCGTAACAATTGTGCCCTATTCTTTCTCAACTTGTGTGAATGCCAGCTCGAGTGGGGTTTTACGTCCGAAAATCTTAACCATCACCTTCAGCTTACGCTTCTCAGTGTTCACCTCTTCGATAACACCACTGAATCCGCTGAACGGTCCATCAGTAACCTTCACGGTCTCATTGACCTCGTAAGGAATATTGAGCTCTACATTTTCAATGGTTGTCTCCTCAGCTGTACCCAGAATTCTGTTCACCTCCGACTGACGTACCACCTGAGGATTGTCCATACCGCCTAAGAATCCCAACACATTGGGGATAAAGCGCAGCATGTGAGTTACCTCTCCCTGCAGAGAAGCCTGCACCAAGACATAGCCAGGCAAGAAGAGTTTCTCCTTAATGACACGTTTGCCATTACGGAGCATGGCGTACTTTTCTGTGGGCAGAAGGACCTCACCAACGTGAGTAGCGAGTGTATCGTTCAGCTTCTTGGCTGCTTCGATATACTCCTTAACCTTTGCTTCTTTTCCACTTACGGCACGCAGAACATACCACTTCATTCCCGTTGTATCGGCCATCTCTTAACTATCTCTACTTTATTAATTAGGATAAACTGAACTCATGACTGCCTTGAACGCAACGTCCATCAGCCAAACCACCACTGCAATAACCAATGAAGCCGTCAGTACTACCACAGCACTTTGAGTCAGCTCCTTATAGGTAGGCCACGTTGTCTTGTGAGCCAGCTCGTCATAGCAAGCTTTGCAATAATTGATAAATGTCTTAATAATGTTCATACTATCTTTTATATTTAGCACGGGAAGGAGGACTCGAACCCACGACCCTCGGTTTTGGAGACCGATGCTCTACCAACTGAGCTATTCCCGTATGAAAGCCCCCACCCGTAAGCGGGTGGTCTAGAGGCTCTTGAGGATTAATCCTCGAATACCTCAGTGATCTGACCAGAACCAACGGTGCGGCCACCTTCACGGATAGCGAAGCGCAGACCCTGGTTCAGAGCAACAGCGTAAATCAGCTCAACAGTGATCTCTACGTTATCACCAGGCATTACCATTTCAACACCTGCGGGGAGAGTGATCTCACCTGTGCAGTCCATGGTGCGGAGATAGAACTGAGGACGATACTTGTTGCCGAATGGAGTGTGACGACCACCCTCTTCCTTCTTCAGGACATAGATAGAAGCCTTGAACTTCTTGAAGGGCTTGATCTGTCCGGGATGGCAGAGCACCATACCACGCTTGATCTCGTTCTTGTCGATACCACGGAGCAGCAGACCTACGTTATCACCAGCCTGACCCTCGTCGAGCAGCTTGCGGAACATCTCAACACCGGTAACCACCGAGTTCTTGTCCTCACCAAGGCCGAGCAGCTCAACTGCGTCACCCACGTGAATCACACCAGTCTCGATACGGCCGGTAGCCACAGTACCACGACCCGTGATTGAGAACACGTCCTCAACAGGCATCAGGAAGGGCTTGTCGGTAGCGCGAGGAGGCTCCTGAATCCAAGTATCGCAGATGTCCATCAGCTCCATCACCTTGTCTTCCCACTTCTCAACGCCGTTCAGGGCACCGAGAGCAGAACCGCGGATGATAGGAGTCTCGTCCTCGAACTCATACTGAGCGAGAATCTCCTGGACTTCCATCTCAACGAGCTCCAGCATTTCCTCATCGTCAACCATGTCGCACTTGTTCAGGAACACGACCAGACGGGGAACGTTTACCTGACGGGCGAGCAGCACGTGCTCACGAGTCTGAGGCATAGGACCATCGGTAGCAGCTACCACGAGGATAGCACCATCCATCTGGGCAGCACCAGTAACCATGTTCTTCACATAGTCAGCGTGTCCCGGGCAGTCCACGTGAGCATAGTGACGCTTCTCGGTCTCGTACTCAACGTGAGCAGTGTTAATAGTGATACCGCGCTCCTTCTCCTCAGGGGCGTTGTCGATAGCGTCAAAGCTCTTCACCTTGTCAGCGTTACCGGCCACACGCTTCGAAAGAACGAGCGTGATAGCAGCGGTCAAAGTGGTCTTACCATGGTCAACGTGACCGATAGTACCAATGTTCACGTGCGGTTTGGTGCGCACAAAAGTTTCTTTTGCCATTGTTGTTTTTTGTTTTTATTAATTTTGTGAATATACAATTGTTTTTGCTCCTCCTATCGTTTCTCAGAGAGCTGTAACTGAGAGTTGAACTCAGGACCTCTTCCTTACCAAGGAAGTGCTCTACCACTGAGCTATTACAGCATATGTTTATAGAGCGGAAAACGGGGCTCAAACCCGCGACCCCCAGCTTGGAAGGCTAGTGCTCTATCAACTGAGCTATTTCCGCAAGTACGGCATGTTTGGCTTCGTCTCGGCATAAGCGAGCTTCTGCTCTCGACTTGCACAAAATTCCGCAAAAACATCTCTTGAGAGTGGGAGGTGATGGATTCGAACCACCGAAGTCGAAAGACAACAGATTTACAGTCTGCCCCATTTGACCGCTCTGGAAACCTCCCATTATTTTTTGCTTTTCCGAAGAATCTCTTTTCTCCGATTTCCCTTGGCTTTCGCCCTTCCTTGAGCCTCTTGTCGGATTCGAACCAACGACCCCGAGATTACAAATCACGTGCTCTGGCCAACTGAGCTAAAGAGGCTTTTTAAGCAGCCGCTCTCGTTTCAGATTTACGACCTGTCGGAAAACGGCTGCAAAGTTACGACTTATTTTTGAATTACCAAAATTTTTCAGGACTTTTTTTAGTAATTTCTCGATTTTTCCTTTATTTTCTGTAGCTGTACCCTCAGCGCATCGACACAAAGGTCTATTCCTTCCTCAAAAGTGTCGTTCACTTTCTCCACATGCACAGGAGTCTGGCCAGGTATGGTGACCGTGATACTCGTCTCCTTATTTTGTGCAGTAGCAGGTTTCACAACTTTCAATTGCACCTCTACTTTCTGAATATCTTCGTACGATTTTTCTAACTTGGCGACCTTCTTCTCGATGAACGCCTCTAACTTCTCGGTAGCGTCGAAATGAATCGACTGAATCTTAATTTCCATAGTTACCTCCTATTTTTTAAAAGTTAAACTATAAAGCTCAGCCCCTTGGATGGGCATCTTTGTAAACTCGTTTCAGCTGTTCAAACGTGGTGTGGGTATAGATCTGGGTTGTTTCCAGACTCTCATGCCCCAACAGCTTCTGCACACTTTCCAGTCCTGCGTCGTGGTTCAGCATAGCGGTGGCAAACGAGTGGCGAAGCACATGCGGCGACCTTTTCTTCATGGTTGTCACCTTCGTCAGGTTCTCCTTCACGATGGCATACACCTGTTGTCCTGTCATCCGCCGGCCATGATTATCGACGAAGAGCGCATCGTCCTCATGTCCCGTTTCCTCATCGCGCACCTCTATATAGTGGTGCAGCTGCTCTGCCAGTTCCTGTCCGAAGGGCACTACCCGCTGCTTGTTCCGCTTGCCGGTCACCCTCAGTTGGCTCATGGCAAAATCCACGTCACTGTCATTCAGTCCTGTCAGTTCTCCGCGTCTCAGCCCTGCCTCATAGAGTAATATTAATATAGTACGCGCGCGTACATCTTTAATATTATCCCCCCACTCCTCTTGATCCAAGAGTCGGTCCATTTCGTCTTCACGGACGAACTGCGGCAGTGGTTTCCGTTTCTTCGGTCCTTTAATGCTGTGCGCCGGATCGCGCTCCACCAGTCCCCTGGTCAACGCAAACCTGAAGAACGAACGCAGTGCCGAGAGGCCTGTATCAACGGTCGAGGCTATATTCCCCCGATCCATCAAGCTCTCCATCCATCCCCGGATAATGTCGGCATCCACCGATGCCCAAGTGACCTCTGCGTTCAGAGACTGAAAATATGCCTCAAAGTCGCGAAGACTTATCTCATAGCGCTTGACGGTCTGCTCACTGCGGTTCCGTTCATAGCGCAAATAGCTGAGAAATTGGTCAATCACGCTTTTCGGCAACGAATTTACGGAAATTTTTTGAATCTACCAAATTTTCCGGAAACTTTTTTAATTTTCCTCGGCTGTACGGAGCTGCTGTACATAGATAGCGTGTTCCATCTTCAGGCGCTTCAGTACAGAGGGCTTGTTGAACTGCTGACGGCGACGGAGCTCTTTCACGATGCCTGTCTTTTCAAACTTTCTCTTAAACTTCTTGAGGGCCTTCTCGATGTTCTCGCCTTCTTTTACCGGTACAATAATCATACTGTTTTTTGACTTTAATTTTTTGATTGTTAGACATTTTGCATCCTTCGCGCGCTATGCGCACACGAATTGCGGGTGCAAAGGTACTACTTTTTAGCGAATCTACCAAGCTTTTTGCCAAATTTTATTAATTTCAGCCCCCAAAAGCCTTTTCTGATTACACATTTTGTCACAGGATGGAGCAGCAGTAAAAGCCGCCCCACCCTTTTTGTTAATTTGCTTATTTGCTTCCTTTCCTCCTGTTACATTCCCTGCAAAGCATCTGACAGTTTTCTATTACCGTACGCCCACCTTCGCACCAAGGGGTGATGTGGTCGCCCTCCATCTCTGATATTTCAAACTCCTGTCCTGCATTGGGACATTCGGGATTGGCGCAGAGGTGATGCTGCCGCTCATAGACCTCCAGTTTGATGTCATCAGGAAAAGCACGTAACCCCAAATCGTGCTCGTCACGAGTCAATACGAAAGAGCAAATGCCTTTCTTATTCTGCACCTCGCTGTCAATCACCAGTCGGCTAATCTCTGCATCCAACTGAGCCTTGTCAATTACCTGCTCATGGAAATGGTCATAAAGCGAGCCCCAATCCACGCCTTTCATGATTTGCTTACGCTTGCCGATATCGAAGGTTGCAGCCACCCACGTCATTACTGCCGAGAAATGCTGCCACAGCTGTGAGGCATTAGGATCGTGCTGGTGCTTAGCCATGTAGCCTTCAATAGTCTGCTTGAGACCAGGACGGCTTTCACTATTGGCTTTCCACTTCAAGGCCGTTTCCAAGAAGTCCTGCCGAATGGGGGAACCATTCATCAGATACTTTCCCATGTTATAGGCTGCACAATTCGACTTCGAGAAATACCGTTTGGCATCACTGACGAACGGCCCTGCATAGACGGCATTTCGCAACTCTTGTGACGTAAGCCGCTCACCTGCAATATTAATGGTCTCAAACCAGTCGAGCTTCTCCTTGTCATTGCCAGAACACACATAGACCATCAGCTCGTAATCCAGTATCTGTCTTTGCTCCTCTTGTGTCAGATTATGGAAATACTGGAAGTCGTAGGCAAAGTCACCATTCACATACTGGCAGATGCTGATAGTACGCTGTTGGCCGTCCATCACCTCAAAGGGCGCATCGGCATCTTCATCACGCGTGGCCCAATACATCACGTTCAATGGGAAGCCCTTCTTGATAGTTGTAATGACGGCAGCCCGTTTCTTCTCGTCGTAGATAAACTCACGCTGGTAGGGAGGACGGATATCGAGTCGGCCACCATAGCCTCTTACTCCCTGTTCTTCATTGTCCTCGTAGCCTGCTGTCAGCTCACGGACGGTAATCTTCTGTAATTCGATTTGCATAGTAGTTATTTCTTTTTGATGAGTATTCGTGTATATAACTCCTTACCATTCAGAATAGGTTTCGCAAGGTCGTATATGTTATCACATCCATGATTTAACACACCAACAATCTCAAATTGTTTTGGATTGTATTTGTGCAAAAACGTTATGGGTACCCCCATTACTCCATCATAGTTTACAGGAATATTTTCAACTCTATCTACATTAATTGCGTTGTATGAATCATACTTGGGATAATCGTCTGGAGTATATGTCCTGAAAAGGATTATTTCTTCGTTTCGCTTTTTATTGTCCAAATTGGTAAACCACACAACGGATTTAACGAATGCATATTTTATACCTTCTATCACCTTACCCGTCTTTTCCGTTAGAGGATAAGTATCTGGAACTCTAAAATAATGATTTCTTCCATCCATTGAGACTCCAAGCCACATTCTATTTTGAATTATGTAAGGAAAAATCTCCTTGTATTTAAGAGCATTCTGATTACCGATAATGATAAACTTCTTCTCATACTTCATCAACTGTGCCACATACTCACGGAACAGGGAGAATGGCGGATTGGTTACCACGATGTCAGCCTCTTTCAGCAGTTCAATGCATTCACGGCTGCGAAAGTCACCATTCTCTTTCAGCGTGGAGAGCACATTCTTGTCATTCTGAATCAGGTAGCGCACATCAGCCAAATCTACACGCCCATCACCATTCACGTCCGTCACTTCCGAAATCTCAACCTTGTAGGCTACCTTCTTCTCGTTGCCTTCCTCGTCAATGGCAAAAAGCGGAAGCTCCTGTCCCGTTATAGGCGAACCGTTATAGCATGTGGCTATGAGCTTCTTCAGCCCGAAAGCATTGAAGTTGTTGGCGAAATACTTGAAGAAGTTACTCTCGTAAGGGTCATCACAGTTGCACAGAATCACCTTGCCGCGAAAATGCTGGCGATAGTGCTTTAGTTCGTTCTCAATGTCGGCGAGCTGGGTATAGAACTCGTCCTTTTTGGCCTCTTTAGCCGCATTCAGGTTTTTGTTTGCCATAGATTGATAGTTTTAGTCATTGCACCCAACTATCAATCACGCCACCAAGCGAACACATAATAAAGGCGTGATGCACCTTATTGCGTTCAGCTTTGAGGCAGCCTCGGATGGAAACCTCACCAACCTAACAAGAATGCAACACGCCGAAGCGTGAATGCATTGCTATATTGGTTGGTAAGATGCTCCATACCGAAACATCTTATCACATATTATCTCTGTGCGTTGTTATTTCCAGAAAGTTTCCGAGGCTTTTGGCTGAACGCGAAATAATAGCGAATGCTTTTCTTTAGTCCGGATTTCTCCCCGAACCGTTTGCAAAGATAGTCATTTTTTTGTAAAGAAGCAAAATTAACGATAATATTTTTTATTTATTGCAGATATGCAAGTGGTGAAAAGCCGTGTTTTGAAACTGAAAAAGGTGCCTTCTTTATGGCAAAGAGATGCCTTCTTTATGCCCTGAAGGTGCCTTCTCCAAGGCATGAAGAAGGCACCTTTCCATTTTTAATGCTCGCGCGCGCATGCGCGCACACCCTATTTTTTTTTCAATGAAATATCTGCACTTCTGCTCCAACCCTTTGCAAATTATTGAATGACAATGAGATAGATAGGTGCAGATATGGTAACAATAGTGACAGATATTCGGTAATTTGGCATAAAAACCTGCATTTTTTTGAAGAAAAACGATGAAAAAAGTTCAAAAATACTCAAAATCGGATTGAAAAACAGCCAAACAGCCCCGTTTTTACCCCCAAATTCGGTATTTCAGAGCAGAAATGCATCAGAAAAATAGAAAAAATCAGCAAAAAACAGAAAAATTCGATAAAAAAGTAAAAATGTAGCTGTTTATATCTCGTTTTGCCAAGCTATTTAAATAGTGGCCCTGGAGGTGGTGGTTGGCACTGATTCTCAATAAAACATATAACACTTGGACGACATCATTTCCCCAAGAATTTTGTGTCCAAATAAGCATGAAATGCGTCCTTGTAGAGGTCGCCGATGGGAAGGTAAGTGTCTGCATCCATGATGATGCGGTTTTTGTTCACCTCTTGAATCTTGGTAAGATTAACGATGTAAGAACGATGAATGCGCATGAAATAGTTTGGCAGGCGCTCTTCCATCTTTTTCATCGAGAGCAAGGTGACAATGGGCTTCGCCTCGCCTTCTATCCATACCTTCAGATACTCACTCATGCCTTCGATGTAGCGAATATCAGAGATGCTAACCTTCACGATACGGTAGTCTGTCTTGAGGAAGATATCAGACCCACCCTCGGCTTCTCCCTGGGGGGAGAGTCTCTCCTTCAGGCGGTTTGCTGCCCGCTGGAAATCTTGCAGGCCAAAAGGCTTCAACAGGTAATCTATGGCATTGACGCGGAAGCCTTCTACGGCATATTCGGAGTAGGCGGTGGTGAAGACAACGAGGGGCGGTACGGCGAGCGACTTCACGAAGTCCATGCCGTTGAGGTCGGGCATGTTGATGTCGCAGAAGATGGCATCGATGGTGTCGTGCTCCAGAAACGCACGAGCCTCCAGAGCGCTCTGGCACTGGGCGGCAAGTTCGAGGAACGGCACCTTACTGATATAAGTTACGAGCTGCTTGAGCGCCAACGGCTCATCATCTATGGCGAGACAACGGATCATGGAGATTTGAGGTTTGAGATTTAGGAAATGAAGGGGATAACGAGTTCAACAGTATATACGTCGGCGACATCGTCGATGTGGAGCGTGTAGTTGCTAGCATAGAGCAGGTCGAGGCGTTTGCATACATTGGCGAGGCCGACGCCACCCTTTTCCTCGTTTGGTCTTTCTACTTTAGAATTACTGCAAGTGAACTGGAGTTTTTCGTTCTCCACAGCGACCTGTACTTCAATGAACGACTCATGCTGATAGCTGACGCCGTGCTTGAAGGCATTCTCGATGAAGGTGATGAGCAGGAGCGGAGGGATCTGGCGGTCAGGCACTTCCTGAGGCAAGTCAAGCGTGATGCGCACCTTCTCCGTATAGCGCAACTGCATCAATGCGACGTAGTGGCGGATGAAATCCAACTCGCGCGAGAGCGGCACGCCCTGCTTGTTGCCTTCGTAGAGCACGAAGCGCATCATCTTCGACAGTTCTACGATAGTTTCCTTCGCCTGTTCAGGGTCAATATCGACGAGGGCGTGGATGTTGTTGAGCGTGTTCATGAAGAAATGCGGATTAATCTGGTAGCGCAGATATTCCAACTGTTGCTCCAGGTTCTCATGCTCCAGTTCAGCCAGACGCTTGCGGTCGTCGCGGCTACGGAAATAGCCCTTGATACCGAGGTTGGCGCCAAACATCAGGATGAGCACCACGACACCCAGGATGTCACGCTCGCCCACGATGGGAGGCGGGACATCGGCAGGCCGGGATAGACGTGGTGGGCGTCTATCAGGATGCGATGATGCATCAGCAGGCAACGGCGAACGATTGTCGCCGAACTCCATCGGAGGTTCTTCAAAGTGGGGTGGCCGGTGTCTACCTTCCTGTTCCATCGGAGGCTTATGTCCCATTGGCCTCTTCATCTCTGGTCGGCTACTGCATTGATAGATGGTGAATGCTGCTATGACAACAGCCACAATGGAGAAATAGGCCACGCGCCGATGCTGATGCACCAGCAGAGGTGCCAGCAGGAAGTTATGTACGAGGAACAGCAACAGATAGACGGCGAACTTGCGCCAAACGACAAACACTTCCGTCCAGTCGAACACAACATTCGAGTCACTGATAGTGCGTACATACAGACTCAGTAGCGGGGCTGCAAAGAGCAAACTCCACACTACCAAGTAAGTAATGTTCTCCTGACGTGACTGTTTCATCCAGTACATCTTTCTCCTTATCTATAATAACGTAAGAATCGGGAAAATATTATATCAATGCCAACCGCCAGGGCCGCCGCCCATACCGCCAGGCCCCATGCTGTTGCCGCCCGTGTAGGACGAGAGACTGACGGAGGATCCGCCACTGACTGTGCCATCCGTGATGGCTAAGCCACCGAACCAGGAAGTACCGCCGTTCAGGCTGACATCCGATTGGAGTGTCGGCTGGGAGGCCGATGACACGACGATGCCTGAACCGCCACTCGACGGGGTCTGGAACGAGAATGTATTACTGCCATTGGTCAGCGTGTACCATGTGTTGGAACTCCACGACGAGGCCTGATAGCACGACTGTGTCAGACTGCTACCGCCTTCCAGTTCGCCCACGGCGACGATAGTGCCGCCCTCTACATAGAGCTTGTATCCACCCTCGGTATTGGCATCGATGGCCACCTCGGGCTGTCCTGAGCAGATGGCATAGACGGTACCACCCTTGATGTAGCAGTTGCCGTTGGCATCCAGTCCGTCGTTGTGCTGACCTTGGGCATAGACATAGCCGCCGCTGATGGTCATCGTGCTCTTCGAGTTGATGGCATCGTCATAGGCATACGAGGCCACCTCACCACCCGTGATACTCAGTTTCTTCTTAGTCTCGATGCCCTCGCCGTTGTAGCCATTGGTGCGCACCCAGATACGGCCTCCGCTGACGGTGATGTTGCCGTCGGCCTTGATGCCCTTGGGCGACGAGGTGTCGTTCTCGCCTTGCGAGCGACCAGAGGTCGAGCGATTGCTCTTGTACTGTCCGCCTGTGGTGACCACATAGACGCTACCACCGTTGAAGTTGGCAGCCATATCTACGTTGATACCCTTGCCACCCGAACCGGTACTCTTCAGCCACAGCTCGCCGCCATTCACAGTCAGCGCCGAGTCGGCCTTGATGCCGGCTGCTCCCTTGGCCTCGCGGTCTGTGCTGTCGTAGGTGCCGTCACCCGTGGTCAGCACGGTGGTACGCCCACCGTTCACGATGATGTTACTTTCGCAGTTGATGCCCTTTGCCGCCGCTGCCGATACTTCAACATTCAGGATGCCGCCGTTGATGAAAACACCATCGTTAGCCTTGATGCCGTGATTAGCCGTTGATTTCACGTAGATATTATTGCCCTTGTTAAAGGCTATATAGTCGGCTGAGTGGATGCCGTTGTTCGTGTTGCCTGTAACGCTGAGCTTGCCCGTCCCGTTGAAGAGCAGCTTGCCCTTGCAGTAGAGCGCACCTTTCTGAGAGCCGCCCGTGCCGTCGGCCAGCGTGTTCGTGGTGCCGTCGGCCAGGATGACGAAGGCCCGCTTGCCGCTGAGCAGGTTAAGTGCTGCAGAGTCGGGGTTGGTGATATTCACGCCGTTCAGCATCACGGCGTACTTCTTCTCGCCCAGGATGGTCAACGAGCCGTTTGCCGTCGTACCGCTCACCACATAACACACCTTCTTCTCAGAACCGTGGTTTGTCGTCACGTGTCCGCCATTGACCGTCACCTCTACGCCGTTTTCCGTCTTTGCCACGGGGTTTGAGAGGTCTATCGCCACCTCCGTCGTAAACTCATTGTTCTCCAGCGCGTCCTCCTCGTCGGGGTAATAGGCCTCCGTGCTCTCTACCGGCTCTGCCGAGGCCTTGTCAATCGCGATGTCAAACGTGGTCAGTTCACCTGAGGTGGCCGAGTTTCCGCTTCCATTAGGAATGACGCCTCCACCATTATTCCAACCTTCATCATTATAACTATCATAGTCCTCAAACGGATCTTCAGCTGTGCAGCACATCACTACTGAGAGTGATGCGACAAGCATCATAAAAAACAATATCTTCTTCATAAGCATTGCGGTTTGTTGTTAGAAATCTGTGGCAAAGATACAACCGTTGCTGTTCTCCGCCAAATTAATTCAACGAAACGGTTATTTCGTTCAACAAACAGAGAAAGCAATAAAAGAAGATATGGATCAAAAAGTCTTACTTCAGGTTACCCAGAATGTCACGCGTCAGCTCACGGGTGATGGTGCGGGTGGCAGCACTGGTGGCATTCTTTGCCACACGACCTGTGGCCGAAGTGCGGCTCTTGGTCTTCTTACCTGTTACCTTGTCGCTGACAAAAGTTCCCAAGATGGTGGCCAGCGTACCTGTGATGGCAGTAATGATGGCTTTGATTATCTTACTGAAAATGCCTGGCTTGCTCTTCTTCTTAGTCTTTGCCTCTTTCTCAGCAGCCTTCTCGGCCTCCTCTTGCTCTGCGATGGCAGTCTCTTCCTCGTTCTCCTTCATCAGCATTTCGTAGGCACTCTCGCGATCAACCATCGTGTCGTACTTGCCATAGATGCGGCTCTGTTTGATGATGTCCAAACGTTGCCCGTCGGTGATGGCACCTATCTGACTGAGAGGGAACAGCACTTTGGCACGCTGCACCACGCTGGGAGCGCCCTTCGGATCGAGGAACGAGACAAGGGCCTCGCCAGTCTCCAACTGCATGATGGCCTCGTCGGTCTTGAAGTCGGGATTGGCACGGAAGGTGTCAGCGGCAGTCTTCACGGCCTTCTGATCCTTCGGTGTATAGGCACGCAGGGCATGCTGTACACGGTTGCCCAGCTGGCCGAGGATATTCTCAGGAATGTCACTGGGGCTCTGCGTAATAAAATAGATACCCACGCCCTTCGAGCGGATGAGGCGGATAACCTGCTCAATCTTGTCGAGCAGCGCCTTCGACGTTCCTTCAAACAACATGTGGGCCTCGTCGAAGAAGAACACGAGCTTCGGCAGTTCCAGATCGCCCACTTCAGGCAGTTTCGAATAGAGCTCACTCATCAGCCATAGCAGGAACGTACTATAGAGCTTAGGCTGCATCATCAGCTTGTCAGCGGCCAGCACGTTCATGATGCCCTTGCCACCCTCGCTCTGCATCAGGTCGTAGATGTCGAACGACGGCTCTCCAAAGAAATGGTTAGCCCCCTGATCCTCCAGTTGCAGCAATGTACGCTGTATGGCGCCTACCGTCATGCTCGTCACCGTTCCGTATTTCTCCCTGATTTCCTTCGCGTGGTCAGCCACATAGGTGAGCATGGAGCGCAGGTCTTTCAGGTCGAGGATGAGCAGGCCACGTTCGTCGGCCAGACGGAATGTGATGTTAAGCACACCTTCCTGTACCTCGTTCAACTCCAACAGACGGCTCAGCAACTGAGGCCCCATCTGGCTCACGGTGGCACGCATGGGATGGCCCTGCTCGCCAAAGACATCGAAGAACCTTACGGGACAGGCCTGGAACTCAGGATTCTCCAGTCCGAACTCGGGCAGTCGCTTCTCGATGAAGCTGCTCATCTTGCCTACCTGCGAGATACCGCTCAGGTCGCCCTTCATGTCGGCCATGAAGCAGGGCACACCTGCCTGGCAGAACGATTCGGCCATCACCTGCAGCGTGACCGTCTTTCCCGTACCTGTGGCTCCCGCTATCAGTCCGTGACGGTTGGCCATCTTACCAATGATACTCAGCGCGCCTTCTGCGCAGTGGGCAATGTACAGCCCGTGTTCCTTGTCGTACATAGTTGCTTTGTAATATTTATCCATGCAAAGTTAAGGATTTTCCACGAAATGACAAACAAAAAAGGGGAAAAATTGCATAATAAAGATATTTTTCGTAACTTTGCACCCCAAATTGCTGAATCGCAAATAGTAAATAGCCAAATAGTAAATCATCATGATGACTGCAAAAGAAATCCGCGACTCGTTCAAGAAGTATTTCGAGTCAAAGGGACATGCCATCGTGCCCTCGGCTCCGATGGTGATTAAGGACGATCCGACGCTGATGTTCACCAACGCCGGCATGAACCAGTGGAAAGACATTATATTAGGTACACGCGACCCGGAGCCGCGTCGCCGTGCCGACACGCAGAAGTGCCTCCGCGTCAGTGGCAAGCATAACGACCTGGAAGAGGTGGGCCACGACACCTACCACCACACCATGTTCGAGATGCTGGGCAACTGGTCGTTCGGCAACTACTTCAAGGAGGGCGCCATCGACATGGCCTGGGAATACCTGGTCGATGTGCTGAAGCTGAACCCAGACGACCTCTACGTCACCGTGTTTGAGGGCTCGCCCGAAGAGAACATCCCCCGCGACGACGAGGCTGCCCGCTATTGGGCGAAGCACGTGCCCGAGGACCACATCATCAACGGCAACAAGCACGACAACTTCTGGGAGATGGGCGACACAGGTCCCTGCGGTCCCTGCTCCGAGATTCATGTCGATAGCCGTACACCCGAGCAGCGCAAGGCCAGCGGCAAGAGCGGCCGTGAGCTGGTGAACCAGGACGATCCGCAGGTCATCGAGATATGGAACCTCGTCTTCATGCAGTTCAACCGCAAGGCCGACGGCTCACTGGAGAAACTCTCCATGAACGTCATCGACACGGGCATGGGCTTCGAGCGCCTCGTTCGCATGATGCAGGGCAAGCACTCCAACTACGACACCGACGTGTTCCAGCCCATCATCAAGGCCGAGCAGGAAATTACGGGCCTGAAATACATCACCTTCGAAGAAGAAGCTAACAGCCAAGAGCCAATTGCCAAGAGCCAGAATGACATCAACGTGGCCATGCGCGTCTGTGCCGACCACCTGCGTGCCGTCTGCTTCTCCATTGCCGACGGTCAGCTGCCTTCGAATGCCAAAGCCGGCTACGTCATCCGCCGCATCCTGCGTCGTGCCGTGCGCTATGCCTACACCTTCCTCGGGCAGAAAGAGGCCTTCCTCTACAAGCTCCTGCCCACACTCGTCGAGGAGATGGGCGATGCCTTCCCCGAGCTGAAGGCTCAGCAGCAGCTCATCAGCCGTGTCGTCAAGGAAGAAGAAGATTCGTTCCTGCGCACGCTCGACAAGGGCATCGCGCTCTTAGACAAGGCCATGGAGGAGATGAGGAGTAAAGGTAGTAAGGAGTTGGACGGTGTGCAGGCCTTCCGCCTGTTCGACACCTACGGATTCCCCCTCGACCTTACGGAACTCATCTGCCGCGAGAACGGCTTCACGGTGAACGAAGAGCAGTTCCAGGTGGAGATGCAGAAGCAGAAAGAGCGTGCCCGCAATGCCGCCGCCGTTGAGAACTCCGACTGGGTGGAACTTGCCGCTGGCGAACAGCAGTTCGTGGGCTACGACTATACGGAATATACCTGCCACATCATCCGCTACCGCAAGGTGACGCAGAAGAAGAACGAGTTCTACGAGCTGGTGCTCGACTACACCCCGTTCTACGGCGAGATGGGCGGACAAGTGGGCGACCAGGGCGTGCTCGCTGGCGAGAACGAGACCGTAGAGATCATCGACTCGAAGCGCGAGAACGGCCAGACCGTACACATCGTCAAGCAGTTGCCGAAAGACCCCATGGCCGAGTTCATGGCCTGCGTGGATACCGACAAGCGCGACGCCTCGGCTGCCAACCACACCGCTACCCACCTCCTCGACTATGCCCTGAAGCAGGTGTTAGGCGACCACGTAGAGCAGAAGGGTTCGTTCGTCAGCCCCGACATCCTGCGCTTCGACTTCTCACACTTTGAGAAGGTAAGCGACGAGCAGCTGCGCGAAGTAGAGCGCCTGGTGAACGACATGATCCGTCAGGACCTGCCACGCGACGAGCATCGCGACATGCCTATTGAAGAGGCCAAGAAGCTGGGCGCCATTGCTCTCTTCGGCGAGAAATACGGCGACAAGGTGCGCGTGATGCGCTTCGGCCCCTCATGCGAGCTCTGCGGTGGCATCCATACCACCTCGACAGGTCGCATCGGCTTCTTCAAGATCATCTCCGAGAGCAGCGTCGCAGCCGGCATCCGTCGCATCGAAGCCACCACAGGCAAGCAGTGCGAGGAACTGCTCTACAACATCGAGGACACCCTGAAAGCCGTCAAGGCATTCTTCAACAACGCCAAGGATCTGCAGGGCGTCATCCGGAAGTACATCGAGGAGCACAACTCCATGAAGAAGGAGATAGAAGGCTTCCAGGCCCAGGCCGTAGAACGCTATGCCAAGCAACTGGTAGAAAAGGCCCGCGTGATGGGTGGCGTGAAGGTCGTTACCGCCGTCATGCCCATGGACCCGCAGGCAGCCAAAGACCTTGCCTTCAAGGTCCGTGCCAACGTGGAAGGCTCGCTCCTCTGCGTCTTAGGCACAAAGGCAAACGACAAGCCCCAGCTCACCATCATGATGAGCGACGATATGGTCAGCGACCACGGCCTCAATGCCGGACAGCTGGTGCGCGAAGCCGCCAAGCTCATCCAGGGTGGCGGCGGCGGACAGCCCCACTTCGCCCAGGCAGGCGGCAAGAATGCCGACGGACTCAGCGCCGCCGTTGACAAGGTCATCGAACTGGCCAAGCTGTAAGAAACAGAAAAAAACACACAAAAAAAGCACCAACGCCAAATTTCTGACGCTGGTGCTTTCCTTTTGAATTCTATTTTATTTGAACAGTAACTGTGCAAACTGGTACAGGCTGCGACGCCAGGTGTGCCACTCGTGAGCCGTTCCGGGCGACTCGTAACCCACGGCGTTCATGCCCACCTGCTCCTTGATGTTCTTGGCAGCCTCGACACATCCCATGTTCTCCTTGCCACCACCACTCATGAAGAGCAGCTTCACATTCTTGGCAAAGCCTTCAGAACCCTTTACCTGGTCAACACTCCAGGCACCACTGCTGAACGAACCTACGTATGCGAACTTCTCAGGATTAGCAAGCGAAATCTCGCGAGCCTGCATGCCACCCATTGAAAGACCGGCATAAGCACGATGCTGAGAATCGGCAATCACGCGGTAGTTCTTCTCAACCATCGGAATGATATCATTGAAGAGCACATTCTTGAAGCCCTCGGAGAAACCGCCAAAGCCGCCGAAGCCACCGGGACGGCCACCCTGCGGACGCTGACCAGCCTGTCCGGGAGCACCCTGAGGAGCACCCTGCGGACGCTGACCCTGACCAGCACCGGGAGCACCCTGCGGACGCTGACCGCCACCAAAGCCACCGAAGCCGCCGAAGCCACCCTGCTCACCAGGACGGCGCGTGTTCAGACCATTATCCATCACGATGATGCAGGGAACAGCTTTGCCCTCGGCAATCAGGTTGTCCATAATCTGAGCCGTGTGACCCTGCTCTGCCCATCCGTACTCGTTCTCACCCATACCGTGCTGCAGATACAGAACGGGGAATTTCTTAGTGGGATTGGTGAAATACTCATGAGGCAGATACACATGGCAACGGCGCATCTGCTCAGTATAGGTTGACCAGTAGAACACCTCGCTTACCGAACCCTGCGGCACGTTCTTCACCTGCCAGAAATCCTGGTCGTCGGAAGGAATCTCGATACCGCTACCCCAGCGGCTGGCACCATAGTAGTACAGGCTATTCGGATCGGGCACATTAGCACCGTCGATGTTCAGCTGATAGTAGTGGAAGCCCTCGTCCTGAGGCTCTGAAGTACCAGTCCACACACCGTTCTCGTCCTTGGTCATCTCATAGATCTTACCAGCGATGTCCAGTCCTACGAACGTGGCCTTAGGAGCCGTGATCTGTGCACGGACCTGACGCTTTGAGTTCACTGCGGGGAACTGCTTACCCTCCTGATTGGTTATTGCAGGCTTGAAGTCTTCAACCTCTGCTTTCACTGAAGGAACTACGGGGTTTCCTCTCTGAGCACCAAACTGTGCTGATGCCGTCATAGCTGCCATGGCAGCCACCATCAAAAATAGTTTTCTCATAATGTTTAATAGTTAAAAAACAAACTGCCCATTTGACGTAATTCAGTAAAAAAAGTATAACGCCCTATTCCTAAATTTATATTTTTTTTGCAAGTTTTTGGCCGAAAACGTTGGTAATAAAAAAAATCTTCGTATATTTGCACACCAGACATTCAAAGCCACCTTTAATCAGAACAATATGAAAAAACTACTTGCTTTATTTGTTGCGATGACAATGACCATCACATTGATGGCGCAGGCGGAGAGCCACATCAATGTGCTTGTAGGACAGACGCTCAGCACGTATCCTACGGGCCATGTCCTAATGACCTACACCGTCGAGAGCGGAGGCGACTGCGTACAGGTTTCGCAGTCAGGGTCGATGTTCACGTTCAAGGGTTTGAAAGTGGGTGATGCCGTCCTCAAACTCTCATCTTCCAAAGAGGTGTCGATGACCCTCTATGTCCATGTTCGCCTTCACTCCTACGCAGAGGGCCCCGAAGTAGTTGTCGATCCGCCAACAGGTGGTGAGCCTGGCACTCTGGTGGGTCCAGAATGGAAGGGGCATTACCAACAAATGAAACCTTCTGGCAATTATCACATCTGTGTCCGACGATTCAATGAACACGGGCAAGACATCTATCGGGATACTTATGCATGCGTGGCTAACGAACAGTTCTACGTCTTCAACTGTATGTATATAGGGGGTACAGAAGCAGGCGATCATTATGCCTTGGAAGTGCACTATTTTGATTATTTGAAGAAAATAGGATACACAGGCGGCATGAGAGAGGAAGACGACCGCGCTCACCTTTTTTATGATGACGGCTTCGAAATCATTCCTGAGAATGAACATGTTGGTCATAACTGGTTCAAGACATTTGCTCCCCAGCCATGGACTGATGCCCTATACATACAGGCTCAGTCACTCTTCGACTTTGGTCGCGATGTTTGGAAACAGGGCTTGGACGAGGACGTATATCAGCCAGGCATGGTATTGCAACAACTGCGCCAGAATGGGGAGAAGGAGTCCATTTTGGCAAAGTTCTATCGTGGCGATGAAATGATTTGCGGCGTTAAGTGTTGGGTGTTCGACTTCCGCAAGCTCAAAGGTAAGGGGGCAGTAGAAGGCTGTTGGTGGGTAGATCAAGACACAGGCATGGTTTTGCAATACATTAGCGATAGTGGTGCTGGTTTTACTGTTACATTGTTTGACCTAAGATACTACCGTTGGGATGTCTTCACCCGTCCAGACCTCGCAGGGCCAAACGTCACCCTGAAAATTGGTGAATAGTGATTCTGGTGTGAGTCCTTGGTTCGAGTCCAAGTGTCGGCACAAAGTGTAAGTGGCTGCTTTTTCAGCCACTTTTTTATATACTGGTCCTCCTTAGCACGCCCCCCTGCGAAGAAGTACTTCTTCCTTCATCGCTCGGCTATGCCGCTTTCTTGCGTCCCGTTGGTAGCAAGCGTCTCCTTCGTCGCCGAGCGGCTTTGCAAAGAATTCTTAATTCTTAATTCTTCCTTGCTGAAAGCAATCCCTCTTCGCTCGGCTTTGCCGCTTTGCTTGCAAAGAATTCATAATTCCTAATTCTTACATCCCACAGGGGTCATCGGGGGTAAAATAGGGGTGCTACCTTACCCCCCTATGGAGTTTCTTGGGCTTCGTAGGAGGCTCAGAGCACAAAAAAAGTGGCTGAAAAAGCAGCCACTTACACTTTGTGTCGACACTTGGACTCGAACCAAGGACCCCCACCATGTCAAGGTGATACTCTAACCAGCTGAGCTATGCCGACTTATTTTCGTTGTGCGCCTAACAGGACTCGAACCTGCACTTCGTGAGAAACCAGATCCTAAGTCTGGCGCGTCTGCCAATTCCGCCACAGGCGCAAATCACGTCCTTTTCCGCCCTCCGGCGGGGTTTTCTGTCAAACGCGGGTGCAAAGGTACTACTTTTTTCTGGAACGGCCAAATTATTCAGCTAAAAGTTTTCGCGCAAATTCAATAATTGTGTCTTTACCGCGCTGAAAGTCGGCATCGGAAAGGGCAACGGCATAGTCGGGATCGATGCCGAACTCTACTGACTGGCGCTGGGCGTCGTAGCTGGGCACTGCGGAGAAGCGAACACTCCAGCCATTGGGCAGCGAACTGCTGAAGGGCATGCCTGCTCCCCCACCCGTGCGGTCGCCCACGACGGTGACCTGAGGCAGGGCTTTCATATACATGACGAACTCGTTGGCAGCTGAATATACATGACGGTTGGTAAGCACCACGACGGGTTTGTGCCAGCGTATGTTGCCCGAAGGCTCGAGATAGTGTGCCTCCAGGGCAGAGAAGTCGCTGTGGCCGGGGCCTGTCTTGTGCTGGGAATAGCCTACGAGCGTCTTCTCATGGCAGAAACGGGCAGCCAGCTTCTCGGCATTGGTGAGGTCGCCACCGCCATTGCCTCGGATGTCGATGATGAGTCCCTGACACAGCATGAGGTACATGAGCACCTCGTCGAGGTTTCCTTCACCAATGCCCGACTGGAAGCTCTCGTAGCGCACGTAGCCGATATTATCGTCGAGGAGGCGGTAGTCGAGTCCAGAGGCTATCTTATAGTCGGTACCCATATAGGCGCGATAGAGCGTGTCGCTGAAGTTGGTGGGGAAATCTTCATACCACGACCAGTAGCGGCCATAGTCGTGCGAGGCAGAGAGGTTCACATGGCCGTCGCGCAGCTCGCCCAGCATCTGGGTGAGCACCTCGAAGAGCTGCAAGTCGGTCATCTGCTCATCTACGCGTACCTTATATTTATGATACACCTGTTGCCAATCGAGCCCGATGGTCTGCTGCTTGTAGTCGAGGAAGCAATAGTGCTCGTCGATGATTTTCCACAGCGCCTCGAAATTGCCCTGCGGGGTGTCGGCAAACTCATCTTCATCGACACAGCCGGTAAAAAGTAAAAAGGCAAAAAGGCAGAGAGGCAGGCCTCTCACCCATTTTCTGATGGTCGTTATTGTTCTGGTCTTCATCTTCTTACTTTTTTATCGCTACGCCCAGCATGAAGTGACTGCAGTACACATGCTGTTTCAGGTTATTGACATGCAGCTGCTGGTAGTCGGCGAGATAGCCCACGGAGAAGGCAAGGCTGCGCGTGATCTTATGCGTCAGCGAGAGCTGCTGACGGAAACAGGGTGCCGACAAGAACGTGGTAGGCACGACATTATGGTCGTAGTTGCCCTGTGAGAATATTTCGTAATAGGACTGGCCATAGTTGGGACTGAAGGCCAGTCCCACGAGTGGCAGATCGATTTCATAGCGCAGGGAGGCCTTGCCGTGCTTCTGCGTGAAAGAAGTGCCGAAAAGGCGAAACTGCCAGGTGGCAATGGCCGATGGCATGAGCTGCAGCCCCAGACGAGCCTGAGCAGGATTGTTGGAATTGCGGGTGTTGTAGATGAAGCCCACGCCGAAATCGGCCAGTCCACCTGCCTGCAGGCACAGACGGTCGTCCCAAAGCTGCCAGGCACGGTAGCGCCCTACGTAGAGGTTGTAAGCTCCCTCGAGCAACGACTCGTGATCGGCACGGTCCTTGGCGGAGGTGAGATGAATCTGATGCTGGATGACGGACGACCAACTCTTGGGCACAGAAAGCATTTCGCCGTTAGGCTGCAATAGCTTCTTCTGACCACGATGCTCGCTGAGAGAGAGAAAGGTGGTGCCCTCGCCATGGAATTTCTCTTGCGAGAGATAGGTGTCGAGAATGTCGGTCGCACCAACACCCAGCTGATAGCTGGTCTGAGCTGTGGCGCCGATGACAGAGAACTGACAGGCGACGAGCAGCCAAAAAGCTAACCACTTGTTCTTACTCATCGGGGAACAGGCTTAGTTGTCCGGTGGCATCGGGATTGAGGGGTTCGGCAGGCTCAGCAGGGGCGGCAGGGGCTACCGTTTCCTCTACCGGCGGCTGCGCGGAGGGGGCTTCTTCCTCTTCTGCCTCCTCGGGCTCCTCGGGGAACCTGACGGGTTCCAACTCCTCGATGCGCTCTATCTCATAGGTGCTGAGGCGCTTGCCCTTAGCCTTGAAACCTTTCACGGCAATGAACTGCTCGGCATCGATATCCTCGGCACCACGGAAGTCGTCCTTACCGCCATAGGTGACACGCACGAGCGGGAAGACCTGGTCGGAGAGCAGCACGAGCTTCGAGGCTGGATTATCGCCCATGAAGTTCTGCTTACGCTTGGCTGCCTCCATGAGGAAGCGCTTCAGATAGGGATAGCCCTGATTGTCGGCATCGAAGAGCACAGCCGTCCACACCTTGTCGGGCTGGTACTTCTCGAGGCGCAGAATATCGTCCTCGTAGTGGTTGTTAAGGTCGAAGTTTGACAGGTAGAAGTCACCATTGGGGAGCACGACGAGTATCTGGTCATCGTCGTAGAACTCGCCCAGGAGCCGTCCGTGCTCGTCGTAGTTCAGACGGTTCACGTCGGGGTCGAACCACACCTTGCGGCCGCCCAGCGTGCTGTGGCCCTGACTCTTCAGCGTGATGCGATGGACGGGGAACTTGGTCAGGAGATTGCCTTTCGACGAGCGTCCCTTGATGTCGATAGTGGCAAACGACCGTTCCAGGAAAAGACTCATGCGCGGATGGTCGTTCTGCACAGAGGCTTCGAGCGTCACCTTGATGACCTCAGCCTCGCCGTTAGGATTGGCCGTGAAATACATCACGCGGCTGCCCGGTGTGCCCTGCGTGAGGTCGTTTTCGCGCTCACGAGTGATGCCTGTGATGTTGAAGCGTTTCATGTAGCAAGGGCCTCCTCTGCCGTCGCGATAGACCACATTATATATGGTACGCGTGTCGTTCTTCTTAAACACGCCCAGCCACAGGATGTTCTTGCCCACAAAGAGCTTCTCGGCGACACGCACCACCTTGTATTTGCCATCGCGATAGAAGATGATGATATCGTCGATGTCCGAGCAGTTGCATACGAACTCGTCTTTCTTCAAGCCTGTGCCGATGAAGCCCTCGGAACGATTGACGTAGAGCTTCTGATTGGCCTCGGCCACCTTCGTGGCTTCAATGGTGTCGAAGTTCTTGATCTCGGTGAGACGAGGGTGCTGGGCACCGTACTTGTCTTTCAGGAACTGGAACCAGGCGGCAGTAACCTCGGTGAGGTTTGCCAGGTCGCGGTCAATGTCCTCAATCTCGGCACGTATGCGGGCCATCAGCTCGTCGGCCTTTTCCTTGTTGAACTTCAGGATGCGCTGCATCTTGATTTCCAGCAGGCGCAGGATATCGTCCTTGGTCACCTCGCGAATGAAGGTGGGATAGTAAGGCGTCAGACGGTTGTCGATGTGCTCGCAGACCTTATCCACGTTGGGAGCCTCCTCAAACTTCCTGTCCTTATAGATGCGCTCCTCGATGAATATCTTTTCCAACGACTGGAAGTGGAGCTGCTCCAACAGCTCGTTCTTGCGGATCTCCAGCTCCTGACGAATGAGGTCCTTGGTGCGCTCGGTGCTGTGGATAAGCACGTCGCTGATGGTAAGGAACTGCGGCTTGTCGTCCTTGATGACGCAGCAGTTGGGCGAGATGTTGATCTCACAGTCGGTAAAGGCATAGAGGGCGTCGATGGTCTTGTCGCTCGATATGCCTGGCATCAGGTGAACCACAATCTCCACCTGAGCGGAAGTAAGGTCATCTACATGACGAGCCTTGATCTTGCCCTTCTCGATGGCTTTCTTGATACTCTCGATGAGGCTCTCGACGGTTTTCGAGAACGGCAGCTCACGGATGACGAGCGTCTTCTGGTCAAGTTTCTCAATCTTGGCACGCACCTTCAGCACGCCACCGCGCTGGCCGTCGTTGTACTTCGAGACATCGATGCTGCCACCCGTCTGAAAATCGGGATAGAGATGGAACTCCTCGCCATGCAGGTAGCTGATGGCGGCATCGCATATCTCGCAGAAGTTGTGAGGAAGAATCTTCGACGACAATCCTACGGCAATACCCTCGGCACCCTGACTGAGCAGCAGCGGATATTTCACTGGCAGCGTGATAGGCTCCTTGTTGCGACCGTCGTAGCTCAGCTGCCACTCAGTGGTCTTGGGATTGAAGACGGTGTCGAGTGCAAACTTGCTGAGGCGAGCCTCGATGTATCGTGGAGCAGCAGCACGGTCGCCAGTGAGGATGTTACCCCAATTGCCCTGCGTGTCGATTAGCAGGTCTTTCTGTCCCAACTGCACCAGCGCGTCGCCGATACTGGCATCACCATGAGGGTGGAACTGCATGGTATGACCCACAATGTTGGCCACCTTGTTATAGCGACCGTCGTCCATGCGCTTCATGGAGTGCAGGATGCGGCGCTGCACAGGCTTCAGGCCGTCCTCGATATGGGGCACGGCACGTTCCAGGATGACATACGAGGCATAGTCCAGAAACCAGTTCTGATACATGCCACTCAGATGATGCACGGCAGCAGCGTCGAAACGGTTCACCGGCTTATAGTCGGAATGGCCCTCGGCGCCCTCTCCCTGTTCACTCACTTCCTGCAGCTCGTCGTCTTTTATTTCTTCGTCCATCTTTCGTTCTTTTTTACAGCGCAAAGGTACGAATAAACGAGCAAAATGCAAAGAAAAAGCAGATTTTTCTTTTCATTTTCGAGTGAAAGTATCTTCGAGCAAAGCTCAGAGGTACGAATAAACGAGCAAAATGCAAAGAGAATCACTTTTTTTTGCTGCTCAAAGGGCAAAAAAAGCGTCCCAAAATAAAAAGGAGTTAAAAAACAAACGTCTAAAGCCACTTTTTCCATAAACAGAAGTGGAATGTGCAAAATAATGTGTAATTTTACAGCCGCAATATGAAT
Organism: uncultured Prevotella sp.; assembly: GCA_905233825.1. Classification (GTDB taxonomy): domain Bacteria; phylum Bacteroidota; class Bacteroidia; order Bacteroidales; family Bacteroidaceae; genus Prevotella. Next base: position 24,143 of record CAJOFE010000003.1, read on the forward strand.
TACTAAAATAGATAAAAAATGAAAAGAATCCTATTGTTAGCATTTCTGGTAATTGGAATCGGTGCCAGAGCACAAAGTGAATATGAGATTACGGTGGAGAGCAAGCAGCCCTCGGGCATCATCGACGAGATGCTCTACGGACAGCTTTTCGAGCATATCTATTTTAGTGCCAACAACGGCGTGTGGCAGGAGCTGATACAGGAACGCTCGTTCGAGCCGGAACAGTATCCCGGCATCCATCCACGTGACGGCTATTTCGACGGATGGTTCATGGACGACGACCAGGTGCTGCACTCCCCGACCCGTTACGAGCAGCCGCTGAAAATTGACAGCATCAACACCTGTGACTTCGACCTGACGATGGATGTGAACTGGCGTGCCTACAAGCTGGCACGACGTAGCTGGAGCGGTGGTCTGATGGACATCCGCTTCGCTTTCCGTAATAAGCCCGACGGCACACCTTATTATGTCCGCATACACGACCCATATTATGAGAGCCGCACTTTCACTCCGGCACAGACGCAGGCACAGATCGACGCGGCCAACGAGGCTGCTGCCCGTGCTGCCCTTCAGCAGCAAAGCGCCACAGCCGATTTCTCCATCTGCACGATGGAAGAACGCGAAGTGGCAGGCTTCGGCGGACGTACCCGCCGCATGAACACCCTCACTCCATTGGTATCTGCTCCTGCCACCAAAGAGCAAGTAAATGAGGAGCAGCAATGGCACAAGCTGCGCATCGAGAGTCGAGGTAGCAAGGCTACCATCTATTGGGACGGCAAGGAGGTGCTGACCTATGACGGTCTGGAGAAGTCAGAACAGAATTTCGTGACCTTCTGGGTGAACTATACGGAGGCTACCTACCGCAACATCAAGCTGACAGCTGCTGACGGAAAGACTTTGTTTGAAGGTACTCCTGGCGATGTGAAGATTCCTGCCGTCGCTCAGCAATGGACAGCCTTTGGCGAGGGAGGTAAGTATAGACTGATTAAGGATGATGCCGTGAATATGCGCTACTCACAGGAGATTACGGCAGGAAAGACGGAGGCAGGCATTTTCCAAGGTCCGTTGGACATTGATGGCGATAAATTAGTGGGCTCCATCTATGCGAAAGGTAAGGGCGAACTTATCGTCGGACTGCGTAGTACGAAAGGTAATATCATTGCCCGCCAGTCGTTTAAGGTGAGCAAGGACTGGAAGAAATATGAATTCACGCTTGTTCCCGAGAGAATCGAAGGTGAACTCCGAATCGCCGAGGACAGCATTGGTTTCGAGTTAAGTGAAGCACAGCGCCGCATCGCCGAGCAACACAACGCCAAGATCATTAGGAAGATAACAAAGGTTAGCTGTGATGCTGATTTCGTCATCATGGTGAAAAACGGAACGGTACAGGTCGATATGGCTACGATGACGACCCAGACAGGTCTTGATCTGGGTGGCTTCCGTCCTGACATCCTGCAGGTCGTGAAGGAGTTGCATCCCACCTGTCTGCGCTGGCCGGGTGGCGGCTACGTGGCCCAGTACGACTGGAAATGGGGTATCGGTCCGCAGGAGAACCGTGAGCGCTGGGCACACTGGATGTGGATGGACTACGACCAGAACTGCTTCGGAACTGATGAGTTCATCCGTTTCTGCCGTGAGGTGAATTCTGAACCGATCATCGTTGTCAGCGTGAAGTTCGAACGTCCTGCCGAAGAGTACGACCAGATTCTGCAGGATGCCGTCAACTGGCTGCGCTACTGCAATGCCCCTGCCACCGATGAATGGGGCGCGAAACGTGCTGCCAACGGACATCCCGAACCCTACAACGTGAAATACTGGGAGATAGACAACGAGATGTGGGAGATGGGCATCGAGCGCTATGAGAAGTGTGTGCGCGACTTCAGCACCGAGATGCGCAAGATTGACCCGAGCATCAAGATTATTGCCTGCGGAGGATTCCGTGAGGACGAGGATTTCATTAAGCGTAGTGGCCAATACTTCGACTATCTGAGCCTGCACCACTACGAGCAGCAGGGCGGCTATGCTACGGGCCCCGCCCGTCTCGGTCAGCAGTATGACCGCTATGCACAGATGATTGCCGAAGGTCCCAACCCGAACATCAAACTGTTTATATCGGAGTGGAATCTGAATAGTATCGATTGGCGCACAGGTCTTTTCGCAGGCGGGTTCCTCAACATGTGTGAGGCACGCGACGTAGTGGCGATGGGTGCTGCTGCGTTGTTCATACGCCGTACTGACGCCCCCGACTGGAACAATGCTTTTATCAATTTCGACTATAAGGATCTGTTCAAGGCACCTAACTGTCAGGTCACCGAGCTCTGGTACGACCATTTCTCGAAGTACCGCCTGGCCTACAGCGGTGAGACGGGAAATGTCAGCGTGAGCACCACTCTGTCAGAGAACGGTGCCGACGTCATTGTGAAGGTGGTAAACCCCACCGAAGAAGCCGCCGTCCTGCGCATCAAGGGTGACTGGGCTGGAGTTGCCAAGACAGCCTTCGACTACTACGCCCCAGGCTCGCTGACGGTGGCCAACAGCATGGAGAACAAGCAGGCAGTAGCCCTCCAGCACGCAACACCCAAGATTGATGGCAATGATGTCCTCCTCTCCGTCCCTGCCCTCTCAGCCGGTGTGCTCACTATCACCAAGTCGCAAACTTCGTTTTAGTTCCTGGCAAGAATACTTGAACGAGTCAAGCGGCATAACAGGAGTCAGAGGTCCAGACAAACGGCACTTTCGAGCTCAGGAAACGGCATTTGTTTGGCTTGCAGAAGGCATCTGTTTGGCCTGCAAACGGCATTTGTTTGCTGGATTGCATGATTTTGTCTGATTTCAGGTTACGGACAAACGGCACGAACCGTTAATCCGTCAATCCGGTCTGTCCATTCCTTAGGGTTCTGAAAACCAGTCAGCTCAAAACCGAAAGCATGAGCAGGAAAACTTGGATCAAGATCGGATGTCCAGCAAAACACCGTGAACACTACACGATCTTGCCAGTATGCATATCCTGCGAATGGAAATAATATGTAATTACCGTTAGGGCCCGTCACCTTCATCACATGTTCACCTCGACGCAGTATTTCCTCAATAGTACACTTTTCAATAAGTTCCTGAGCCTCCTCTGATGTAGGCATACGCCAGTTTCCTCCTAAATAGGCATTCGCAGCATCATCTTCAAGTTCGAGCCGCGTCTTGTTATCCACTTCTCCCCATGCGCTATTGGTGACATATTTTGTAAACTTGCTATAAGCATTATCATCTTCGTTCACTTCCTTACACAACTTATAATCATCCCAACGGTAATAGCCTATTGGTTTAGGAGTCAGTTCTCCCCAAGATAGGTAATAGCCGTAGTCATCCTCGTTGCGTGCACCCACATTGGCTGATGCCCAGCGCACGGATAGGCCAAGATCCACAGCCTTGATATCACTGGGCTTAGGCAGTAGATACAAATCTGTGATTGCCAAGCGAAGTTTCTGGGCTGCTTCATTTATTTGCTGTTGTGTCAGTGCATTCTCCCTGATGTCAAGAGCATGCTTGTATGCATTGTCAAGGGATTGATAGCTTGTCACGCTATAGTCCTCTGGCTTCATTGTGGCAAGCAACTGTTTGGCTTGCTCAATATAGCGTTCAAGAACGTTGTATTTCAAATCCCTGGTAATTGTTGCCTTCTCCGTTCTTACCGGACGTATAGGCAATCCGAGTGACCTGGTTTCCTTACCACCCCACACGCCACCATATTCATTGATGTCTATAATTGGTGCTACATTGCCTGTTGCACAATCTGAGCACCAATATTTTACACCACATTCCACGTTGATCAGTACGTCTTCTACAATTATGCCACAAGAAGGCAGGAATAACGTATTTCCATTAGGACCAATATATTCATACCCAAAAACGCCATTCTTGATGGCTCTTCTATATTCACAAGACATTAATTTACTCATTTCCTCGAACGTTGGCATACGCCAGCCTTCTCCTAGAATAACTGTTGCGGCATCATCTTCTGGTTGAAGGAATGCGTAATCTGGATGAACATTATCCGGGTAGAAATATTTTGAGAAAATGATTCTTTCATATATATAATTCTCTTCCGTAGTAGGCTCTGCCCATTTGTATGTTTTCCAGTCATAATACGATTTTGGGCTCACTTCACCCCACGCAAAATAATCGCCAAAGTCTTCTGGACTCTTCGCTCCCAAGTTCTTGGTAGCGAACAACAAACCATCTAAGCCAAGATCCACATAGTCCTCGGTCTCAACATAACTTGGAGCCGAAGAGCCTGCATCATGATCATCACTTTTCTCACATGATGTAAACACACAAATGACTAGAGTAAATAATACGTAAAGCTGTTTTTTCATCTTCATCTTTCGTTCTTTTTTACAGCACAAAGGTACGAATAAATGAGCAAAATGCAAAGAAATTGCTAGTTTTTTTATCCCAGCATTATAGCCGCCCCTTATCAAGGGGCTCTAAATCTTTTGAAATTTTCAGAAAATCATTTGGCAGTTACACTTTTTATGAGTAAATTTGCAAACTGAATCAAATGGCTATGAAGTACATCGTGCTACCCGACCTAAAAACAACTGAACGGCAACTGTCGTTCTACTTAGCCATGGAGGAATATGTGGCACGCTGCATCGACGAAAACGACATTTTTTTCATGTGGCAGGTGGCGCCAAGCGTCATCTTCGGAAGGAACCAGGTGCTGGAGAATGAAGTGAACGTGCCATACTGCCGCGAGCACGACATTCAGCTATTCAGACGGAAGAGTGGCGGTGGCTGCGTCTATGCTGACAGGGACAACGTGATGCTGTCGTTCGTCACTCAAGAAAAGAACGTGGGGCTGGCTTTCAACCGTTTCATCAACATGGTGCTGCTGGTGTTTCATAAGATGGGCATCGAAGGTGCGGGCACCAGCCATAACGACGTGATGCTACGGGAGGATGGAAGTTGGCGCAAGGTGTGCGGCACTGCCTGCTATCAAGTAAGTGGAAGAAGTATCATCCACAGCACGATGCTCTACGATACAAATATGGAGCACATGCTGAACGCCATCACACCTGGCGCTGAGAAGTTGGAGGCCAAGGGCATACAGAGCGTGAGCCAGCGCATCACCCTGCTAAAAAACCACACGACGCTGAGTCTGGAAGAACTGAAAGCGCTCATCCGCAAAACGCTCTGCAACGGAGAAGTGCAGCTTAGCACGGATGACGTGACTGAGATAGAACGGATAGAAGCCGGCTACCTGCGCGAAGAATTCATCAAACGATTATAATCAAATCTGAGCATATGGAAAACAAAAGAACATGTCTCTATGACAAACATGTGGCACTGGGCGCATTGATATCGCCCTTTGCGGGCTTCGAGATGCCCATCCAATATACTGACATCACTGACGAGCACCAAGCAGTGAGAACGGCCTGCGGCGTGTTTGACGTCTCACACATGGGTGAGGTCAGCGTTAAGGGCAAGGATGCCGAGCGCTACGTGCAGCACATCTTTACCAACGATGTGAAAGGGGCTCCAGTAGGAAAAATCTACTACGGCATGATGTGCTATGAAAACGGCAGCACCGTCGATGACCTATTGGTTTATAAGATGGCAGGACTCCCACCCCTCAGTCCTTCTGACAGCTCCCCTCAGGCAGGGGAGCAGTTCTTCCTCGTCATCAATGCCGCTAACATCGACAAGGACTGGGCATGGATGCAGGAACAGGCCAAAGGTTTCGACATCGACCTGCAAAACCTGTCTGACAAGTACGGACAGATAGCCGTGCAGGGGCCGGAAGCCGAGCAGGTAGTGGAAGAGGTGCTGGGCCTGCAGTGCAAGGAACTGGAGTTCTATACGGTGAAGACCATCGGCGACATCATTGTATCGAGGACGGGCTACACGGGAGAGGACGGCTTTGAGATTTACGCTACGCCTGCATATATTAATGAGTGTTGGGATAAACTGATGGCCAGCGGACGCTGCAAGCCCTGCGGACTGGGCTGTCGCGACACCCTGCGCTTCGAGGTTGGTCTGCCGCTCTATGGTGATGAGCTCTCACAGGACATCTCGCCCATCATGGCAGGCCTCGGCATCTTCGTCAAGCTCGACAAGGAGGAGTTCATCGGCAAGGAAGCCCTGTTGAAACAGAAGATCGAAGGCGTGGCCAAGAAACTGGTGGGCATCGAACTGCAAGACAAGGCCATTCCCCGTCATGGTTATACCGTGCTCACTCCAGAAGGTGAGGCTATCGGAGAAGTGACCACCGGCTATCATGGAATCTCCGTGGACAAGAGCGTCTGCATGGCCTTGGTAGATAGCCGCTACGCTAAACTCGACACTCCCTTGCTGGTGCAGATACGCAAGAAAGTATTCCCCGGCAAGGTAGTAAAGAAACGTTTCTACGATAAACATTACAAAAAATAAAAGAATTATGGCAAAAGTTATTGAAGGACTCTATTACAGTGAGTCGCACGAGTATGTGAAAGTGGAGGGTGATTTCGGCTATATCGGCATCACCGATTATGCCCAGCACGCATTGGGCAATGTGGTTTACGTTGATCTGCCCGAGGTGGATGACGAGGTGGAAGCCGGTGAGGAATTCGGTGCTGTAGAGAGCGTGAAAGCTGCCAGCGACATCATTGCTCCCGTCAGCGGTACCATCGTAGAAGTGAACGAGGCCTTGGACGACAAGCCTGAGTTGCTGAACGAGGATGCCTACGAGAACTGGATCATCAAGGTGGAGCTGAGCGACAAGAGCGAGCTCGACAACCTTATGGATGCCCAGGCTTATGCTGCCTTCTGTGACTGAGTCCCCTAAGTTAGGGGACTATAGGGGTCTGAACAAGCGCAGACTTCGATAATATTATTACTTAAAAAGCGGTCTGATAAACGCTTGTTCAGACCCCCCCCCTAACTTAGGGGGCATGAAAAAATGTACAAATATTTCCCCCATACAGAGGAAGACTTAAAGGCAATGCTTTCTGCCATCGGCGTAGATTCTATTGATGCCCTCTACGCTGAAGTGCCAGAGCAAATACGCTTCAGAGGCGACTATCAGCTGCCCGAGGAAATGAGCGAACTGGAAGTGCATCAGTTGTTCGAACAATTGGGCAAGCAGAATCGCCAACTCACCTGTTTTGCCGGTGCTGGCGTCTATGACCACTATACACCCAGCGTCATCCCCCAGTTGCTCAACCGCTCGGAGTTTCTGACAAGCTACACACCCTATCAGGCCGAAATCTCACAAGGTACGCTGCACTACATTTTCGAGTTCCAGTCGATGATGGCTGAGTTGACGGGCATGGACATCTCGAATGCTTCCATGTACGATGGTACCACCGCTTCTGCCGAGGCTATGATGATGGCAGTGGCAGCAGGTAAGAAGCAACCACGCTTTCTCGTTTCAGAGACTGTTGACCCGAAAACCGTCAAAGTAATGAAAACCTACGCCCATTTCCATGGCGTAGAGCTGGAGATGATTCCCGCAGAGAACGGCGTTACTTCGAAGGAAAGCCTCAAAATGCAATTGGCTCAGGGTGGTGTGGCAGGCATGATGGTACAACAGCCCAACTACTATGGTATTGTTGAAGATTACAGCGGCTTTGCCGACCTGTGCCACGATAACAAAGCCCTTTTCATCATGAACGGTATCATTGCCGACTACGCCGTGCTGAAGACGCCGGGAGAGTGGGGTGCTGATATTGCCGTGGGCGACGGACAGTCGTTGGGTATCCCCATGCAGTTTGGTGGTCCTTACGTGGGGTATATGTGTTGTACGGAGAAACTCATTCGCAAGATGCCAGGTCGCATCGTTGGTAAGACAGTCGACAACCGAGGGCAGCGCGCCTTCGTACTCACGCTCCAGGCCCGCGAGCAGCATATCCGCCGCCAGAAGGCCACGTCGAACATCTGCTCCAACCAGAGCCTCATGGCGCTCTGGGCTACTGTTTATTGTTCACTCATGGGCAAACCGGGACTAAAGGAAGCTGCCGAACTGAGTTATGCAGGGGCACATTATTTGTGCGACCAGCTGTTGAATACGGGCCTTTTCCAGCTTGTTTACGACAAGTCGTTCTTCAACGAGTTCGTCCTGCAGTTCGATGGCGATGTAGATATGCTACAGAAGTTCTGGATAATGAATGGCATACTCGGCGGCATTAAACTATCCGACAACCAGATCATGTTTGCTGTTACCGAGAAACGGACAAAGGAAGAAATAGACCGCATGGTCACATCCTTACCATTATATAAAGGTATAAGTTAAACTACCCAAGAACTCATAAACTCAAGAGATATATTCATGAACAACCGACTATACGGAAACTTGATATTCGAGTTATCGCAGGAGGGCCGCAAAGGCTATTCGCTTCCTAAGAACCGCTTTGGTAATTACGATATACCTGCTGAACTGCGCCGCAAGGACGATGCCGCTCTGCCTGAATGTGATGAGATGACCGTAGTGCGTCACTATACCAATCTCTCAGCCAACAACTTCGGTGTGGATAATGGTTTCTACCCGTTAGGCTCCTGTACGATGAAATACAACCCGAAGATTGATGAAGAGATAGCTGCTTTGCCTCAGTTTGCCAACTTACATCCCTTGCAGCCAGCCGAGACTACTAAGGGTGCCGAAGCTATCTGCACACTACTATGCAAATCGCTTTGCGAGCTGACTGGTCTGTATGCCTTCACATTGAAGCCCTTTGCCGGCGCTCATGGTGAACTGACTGGTCTGATGGTAATCAAGAAGTATCACGAAAGCCGTGGTGATGATGCACGCCGTCTAGTCATCGTACCCGACTCAGCCCACGGTACCAACCCCGCCTCAGCAGCCGTCTGCGGACTGGACATCATCGAGGTGAAGTCACTCAGCAACGGTACCGTCGATGTGGAAGCGCTGAAGACCTTATTGTCAGAACATGGGTCTGAGATTGCCGCCATGATGATGACCAACCCCAACACATTGGGACTCTTCGAGCGTCAGATTCCTATGATTGAGAAAATGGTGCACGAGGCTGGCGGCCTGATGTACTACGACGGTGCTAACCTGAATCCCATGCTGGGCGCTTGCCGTCCAGGCGACATGGGCTTTGACGTGATGCACATCAACCTACACAAGACATTCTCCACACCTCACGGAGGTGGAGGCCCTGGTGCAGGCCCAGTAGGTGTACGAAAAGGCTTGGAAAGATTCTTCCCCGAAGTGTCGCCCTATCACGGCAACTTCGCAGTGGCCATGCGCGCCTACGCTTACATCCTCTCGCTCGGTCGTGAGCATATCAAGGAGGTGGGGCCGTTGGCAACGCTTAATGCGAACTATATCAAAGAATCTCTAAAGGATGTCTATGAGCTCCCTATTGACACGACCTGCTGTCATGAGTTCGTGTTCGACGGCCTGAAGGATAAGAGTACAGGTGTCACCACGATGGATGTAGCCAAGCGTCTGCTCGACTACGGGTATCATGCACCTACGATTTATTTCCCGTTGCTGTTCCATGAGAGCCTGATGATTGAACCCACAGAGAACGAGTCAAAGGAAACCATCGACGGCTTCATTGCCGTGATGCGGAAGATAGCTGAGGAAGCGAAGACCGATCCAGAGCTGGTAAAGTCAGCACCCCACAACACGCCTATCGGACGTGTGGATGACGTGCTGGCCGCCAAGCATCCTGTTACCACTTATAAACAAATGCTCAATGACAACAACTGATCTTATTATCATCGGCGCGGGGCCTGGAGGCTACCGCGCCGCTGAATATGCCGCAAAGAACGGACTGAAGGTAGTCATCTTCGAAGGCTCTGAGGTGGGCGGTACCTGTCTCAACGTAGGCTGTATCCCCACGAAGACCTACGTCCATAGCGCCACCTTCAACGAGGCCCGCGAGCGAATGGCGCAAGTGGTGCCACAGCTCCGTGCAGGTGTCGAAGGTATTCTCTCGCATCCTAACATCACACTAGTACGTGAGACGGGTGCTTTTACGGATGCCCACACTATAGGCGACTATACTGCCCCCTTCATCATCGTAGCTACGGGCTCAGAAACGAAACTTATTCCCATCCAGGGGCTTGATGACCCACGTGTGGTTGACTCCACCGGCTTACTTCACCTCGACACCCTGCCTAAAAAGCTATGCATCATTGGCGCGGGCGTGATAGGCATGGAGTTTGCCAGCGTGTTCAACCGCTTCGACTCTGAAGTCACAGTTATTGAATATCTGAAAGAGTGCCTGCCTGCCCTCGACAGCGACATTGCCAAGCGGTTGCGCAAATATCTTGAGAAACAGGGCATCACCTTTAAGATGAAGACCGCTGTAGAGAACGTAGCCGACCTTGATGCTGACGTAATTCTGATGGCTACTGGTCGTAAACCGCGTGTGCAGCCAGACTTTGCCAACACAGGCTTCGAGTACGACGGGCGCAAGGGCGTCAAGGTCGACGACTATTGCGAAACCACCGTTGCTGGCATCTATGCCATCGGTGACGTCAACGGCCGTCAGATGCTTGCCCACGCAGCCGAGATGCAGGCCATACATGCTGTGAACCATATTCTCGGCAAACAGGACGGCATCCGCTTCGACATCATGCCAGCCGCCATCTTCACGACCCCCGAAGCCGCCTGCGTAGGCCCCACCGAAGACCTGCTGAAACAGGAAGGCACGGTCTATGAGTGTCGTAAGGCCTTCTGGCGTGCCAACGGTAAAGCTATGGCTATGGGTGAGACCGAAGGTATGCTGAAGCTTTGCTCAGAGCCCAATGCAGGGCGCATTCTTGGTTGTCATGCCTATGGTGCCCATTCCGCTGATATTATTCAAGAGGTCAGCGTCCTGATGTGTCGCGATACTACCGTAAAGCAGTTGCGCGACATGGTGCACATTCACCCTACCCTCAGTGAGATTCTTCTTACCGCAGCGGAAACATAAACATAATAACGATTAGGAAAAACGATAATGAAAAGATTAGTACTGCTGCTATCTGTTATTCTGATAGCGATGACTATGTCTGCTGGAGTAGTAACCATCGATGAGGCCTTACAGAAAGCCCAGGATTTCATGGCAATACGCCACGGTATGGACACCACAGGCAAGCTACGGCTGGTTCAACAAAAGAACACGCTACAACAGGCAGAAGGGCAGATGGACTGCAAGTACTACATCTTTAATCAAGGTAGTGATGAGGGATTCGTCATCGTCAGCGCCGACGACCGAACGGAACCTATTCTGGGCTATGCCGATGCCGGCACCTTCGACGAACAATACATTCCAGACAACATGCGCCAGTGGCTGAGGGATTACACGGAGCAGATTCAACAGCTTGACGTCTGCGGCATAGAAGATTGCCTGACAGCCTCTGCTGTACCCATTGGCAGACAATATATCCAACCAATGCTGACGACCCGATGGGGACAGGACACCCCATACAATAATTTCTGTCCCATCGACAGTACCAATACCATCAGCCTCACAGGATGTGTGGCTACTGCTATGGCACAGGTTATGAGCTACTACCGTTATCCATCGCGCACTACGATGACGATTCCTGCATACACTACCGAGACACAAAACATAGCAGTACCTGCCATTACAAGGACAACCATCGACTGGGACAACATGCTGCCTTCCTACAACGGAGTGGTTGTCAACGAGGCTCAGATACGGGCTGTAGCCACACTAATGGCCCTCTGTGGATTTTCGGTACAGATGGACTACGGTAGCGGCGCCAGTTCGGCACCCATGGATGAAATTCCAAAAGCCATGATACACTATTTCGGTTATGATGCCAGCACCAGACAGATCAATCGCTCTGGCATTACCACGACACAGTGGGAAAGCATCATCTATGGCGAACTGGTTGAGGGGCGCCCCGTCATCTATCGTGGTAATCGCGACACTAAAGGAAAAGACAGTGGCCATGCATTTGTCATCGACGGCTATGATGGGCAAGGATACTATCATGTCAATTGGGGATGGACAGGTAATTACAACGGCTTCTTCCTACTATCAGTATTGCCACCATACGTCACTTCCGAGGAAGAAAGTCAACTCAGTAATGAAGGCTATTGCCTGACACATCAGGCCGTCATCGGCATACGGCACGATGGCGGAGGGAAAGCAGAGGCTTTGCGCATGACGTCACGCAGCATGGAACTTACGAGTTCTACCTCCGTCAGCCGTTCTTCAACATCCAACCATTTCCCCAACATGTCGCTTACGATGGGCACCTATAACTTTACGGGCGCCACCAATACCTTTGACGTGGGCGTAGGACTATTAGACGAGCAAGGCTCGCTTGTAGCAACGAAAACCGTTGTCCAAGAATATACGCTTGACGAGAATTGGGGATGGAAAGCCCTTAAGGCTGACTTCACCTTCGGCAAAGGCCTAGCTAACGGAACCTACCGTATTGTAACCATCAGCCGCCTGAGTAGCGAACGCTCCTGGCAACTGAACGAATATGCAGAACTTCATTGCATCTATGCCACTATCAATGGGAAGAATATGACGCTCAGGCCCTCTACCATCGACCTGAGTGGAAGCATCAAGTTAGAAAGTCAGGCAGAAGCCTTAAAGCTATTGACACTAAATGTCCACATCCAGAACAACGGTACAGCCTTCAGCAATCAGGTCTATCTGTTTATTGACGGCGAGAGAGCCGGAGGACGCTATATCGATGTTGAAACTGACGGTACGACCGACTTCAAGATTGGCTTCACCCCCACCACGGCTGGCAGCCACCAACTGAGCATAGCCTACTACAAGGATGGTGAATATGTCACTTTTGCTCAGCTCAACATCAAGGTTGCTGAGCCTGCTTACAATCTTTTAGAGATGAAGATGCTGGCATCTAATGCCAAGAACAAAACAGTGGGCAGTCGCCTGTGGCTGAATATCAGCGCCAAGAACTTGAATACATCTGCCTACGACAACAAAATCAGAGCCAACATATATAAGCTGCGCCACGACGGCAGCAACGTGGGCGACTTCGTGACAAGGTGCGAACGCTACGTACATATCGCCCCAGGAGCTACCACTACCACCGATCTCCTGTTTGAGAATCTGGAGGACGGAGAGACCTATTTCGTCTGGATATACTATTTCTCTGAAGGTCAGCAGGACAAGGACAACCGTATCTATGGCGGACAATACAAGGTTGATTATGCCACTGGTATCGAGCCTGTAATCACAGAACAGCCTCCGACAGTAAACATCTACACCATCGGAGGCCGTCTAATCGGACAATGCCAACGCTCTCAATTGTCTAAGCAACTCCGCGCCCTTCCCTCTGGCTTCTATGTCGTCGACGGAAAGATAGCTGTTAGCTATTAGCTGTTACTTCAGACCATTCCAATTCTGACGCGGAGCAAAGATATTGACATAGAGCGACGAACAGTTGTTCACCCTGTAGAGGTTGTCGCCACGCCAGGGAAGCATAATCGTGACCGTGCGCTGTTCGGTATTCCACGCATTTCCGCTGATGATGTACAGCTGATAGACGTTGGCCTGGAGTATCTCGCTCTCCTCAGCCCATTGAGCCTTGCGCCCGATGGATATATTTACAGTATATGGCTCCTTGGGATTGTAGCCGTTCTCCTTGCTGGCACCCTCGAGCACAGCGGCAGGCAGACAACGCTGCACATAGGGATCGTCGGCAGGCGACTGCGACGACAGCTCCATGTGAGCAGGCAGCTGGCGCATAATCTCGTTATAGCATGTTCCACCCGTAATGAGCGCAATACATTGTTTGCCCACCTCATGGTCACGCCCCCACATCTCAAATGCCATCGGCAGCATGGCTGCAACTCCATAGCAGGTCTTGCCCAGTAGCTGCTCATAGACGGTGCAGAACTCCTCGTAGTCCGAAGGCACATGGGTGAACGTCACCTTGCCCTTGCCTCCAACTACATAGTCCTCTTCCATGTTTCCATCCATCGTGTAAGTATGGGTATCGTAGGTCAGCGTATTACCGTCCAGCAGCCAACAGATGTCGCTCTCCGTCACTTGCTCCTCTTCCTCCGAAGTGCCACGACCGTCAACATAGCCTTCCTCAAAAGCTTTCGCTGCCTCCTTTACATCTTTTACAGAACAGGACAAAAACATAGTTCCTCCTGCCACAAACAGTGACAGGAGGAACAACTGCGAGAATATCTTCTTCATATCCTGTGCTTAGAAGTTCACGCCCAGGTTGATGAACAAGGCTCCATTGTGAACAGAGGCGTCGTCGTGATTCTCAAGCTCCCAATCTGCAATGTTGGTAATACCAAACTGATAACCCAACTCCAGATAGAGTTTGTTGTACTCAGCACCACAACCTAACTTGATGCCCACATCGGCACGCTTGAACTTACCATCACCGAAAGAATCCCATTTGCCTACACCGCTGACTTTTTGTTTTCCACCAAACAGACCGTAGCGGAACGTAGGTCCAATGAACGGCAGTACAGCGATATCATCAGTAGCCTGGATGCCATACTTGATGAGCAGGGGCAGCTCAAGGTAGTTCAGGCTGACCGAGTTCTTGTCTTTCTTAGCGCCGCAGCCAGTGTAGTACAAGCCGCTCTCCAGGAACAACGGGGTGGTGTCGCTGAGGCGCAGACCAATCGTACCACCAAAGTTCAGGCCCACCTTTGAACCTGCATCGGTAGCATCGCCCGTAAGAGTGGCAATGTTCATGCCGAGGCGAATGCCATAGTAAACACTACTTTCACTGAGTGAGAAACCGCCGCTGCTGTACTGAGCGAACGAAGGTGCTGCAAAGAGCACAGCCATGATGGCAACTAAAAACTTTTTCATGTTCGTTTTTTGTTTATTAGTGAATAAATGTTTATTTCGACTGCAAAGGTAGTGCAAAATTTCGATTTAACGAAAAGAATTCAAATAAATTTTGCCTTCTTGAGTATGAGAATTGTAAAATTGCAGCGCCGTAGGGCCTGCGGACAGTATGATAGGATACAAAGCACTCCATAGGAAGTGCCCTATTAACAAGACACTCCCGTTCGAAACTAAAAATAAATCGCGATTTATTTGGTTCTTTGCTCACTTATTAGTATCTTTGTCCGTCGTTCTGAAAAAGATAACTAAAAACAATATAAATATGGCAAAAGGATTATCAAAGTCGCGTTATACGCAGTTCTGCCAGTGCCGTAAAGCACTTTGGCTGAGAGTGAACAAGCCCGAAGAGGCTATAGTGGATGCGGGCGTAGAAGCTCGCTTTGAAAGTGGTAATGAGGTAGGTGACCTTGCCATGCAACTGTTTGGTCCGTTTGTTGAAGTGACCACCAAACGGGAGGATGGAGGACTTGACCTTCAGGCTATGGTGGAAAAGACCAAGGAAGAGATGGCATGTGGGACAGAAAATATCTGTGAGGCATCTTTCAACTTTGAGAGGAACTACTGTGCCGTCGATATCCTACGCAAGACTCCTGGGGGCTGGGCTATCTACGAGGTGAAAAGCAGCAGTTTCCCTGAGTTCGACGGACAGGAAACGAGACTGGAGAAATATGCACCTGACATCGCTTACCAGAAATGGGTGATGACGCAGTGTGGCATCAACGTGACTGATACTTATCTTGTTTGCCTCAACAGCGACTATGTGCGTCAGGGCGAGCTTGATATTCAGAAACTCTTCACAGTCATCGACATGAAGGAACTGGTAGAGAATGAATATCTGAAGGTGCCTGCCCGCGTCAGTCAAGCAATGAAACTGTTAGCTGAAGATGAAGAGCCAGATATAGACATCTCAGAGCATTGCATGAAGCCCTACGGCTGTGCCTTCTTTGACTATTGTAAACGGCAGCACGGTATCCCCAATGATGAGCCTACCGTCTTTGACCTCTATCGCATGAACTTTGCAAAGAAGCTGGAGCATTATCGCGCTGGGCGTATATTATTTAATGATGTACGCGAGGAAAAGTTGAGCGACAAGCAGCAGATGCAGGTAGAGTGTACGCTGAACCAGACGGAGCATATAGACCTCGCAGGTATTCGCGAATTCCTTGACGGTCTCAGCTATCCACTCTATTTTCTTGACTTCGAGACGCTGCAGCAACCTGTGCCGCAGTATGACGGACAACGGCCTTATCAGCAGATTACCTTCCAGTATTCGCTGCACATCAAGCCCTCAGCGACTGCAGACTACGAACATCGCGAGTTCCTCGCTCCTTCCGACGGCAGCGATCCTCGTCGCCATTTGGCCGAGCAACTTTGCAAGGATATTCCCATGAATGTCTGCACGTTGGCCTACAACAAAGGCTTTGAATGTGGGCGTATCAAGGAACTGGCCTCGCTCTATCCTGATCTCGCCGTTCATCTGTTGAACATCCGCGAGCATATCCGAGACTTGCTCACGCCATTCCAGAGCGGTTATTACTATGTGCCTGCCATGCACGGATCGTTCTCTATCAAGAGTGTGCTGCCAGCCCTCTTCCCTGATGAACCAAGCCTGAACTACCATAATCTCGATGAGCGTTGCCAGAACGGAGGCCACGCCATGACTCTCTTCCCCCAGATTCAATTCATGGAACCTGAAGAGGCCAAAGCCAGCCGCGAAGCCCTGCTCCGCTACTGCGAACTCGACACATGGGCTATGGTGAAAGTCTGGGAACGTTTGGAACAGCGAGTGCAGAGCTAAACTTGTTTAAGCTTTGCTGAGTCGTGACAAACGAAGACGGAGTCAAAACTGAAAGAAGTGGCAGGATAAGTCGTATCTTACGATAAGATAATATGCATATATTAGTAGATAAAGTAGAATAACCCCTAACAATTATTTAACAATGGAATACAAAGAGTATTTAAACGAAATTATTTCCTTTAACAATGACAAGGGTCTTGTTGCATTACGTGAGAAATATAATGAACCTTCTTTTTTCGAGATTATTTCAAAGGAGAGGAGTGAAACAACGTATAGTGCTTTCCTAAAATGGCTTTTTCTTATTAACAGTACAAGAAGTAATGGTGTGTCGCCTATTATGTCGCTTCTTGACATACTTGTGAAGCGTTGTAATCAACAAAATGATAGTCTTATTGAATCGAATTTGCAAGAGGCCATTTTATCTCGTAAGTTGAAAATCAACAATGTTTCTGTAGAAACAGAAAAATATGTTGGTCAACTGGCAATGCAAGAACTAAAAAGTCATAAAATAGAGAGTAATCGGACTCACTTTTTGAATAATGTGAAAGATTATTGTAAAGACAGAATTGATATATTCATTGAGTGTAAGGTTCTTATAAGGGAAAAAGTAAAACGAATGCAAATTATTATAGAAAACAAAATTGACTCTAAAGAAGGAGGAGCAAAAAGTTCAGAAACTAGCAAGGGAATAAAAAATGCTGGTAAATTGTCGGATGAGTTCAAAAAATATCTTGCTTTAAGTCAGACATGCCGATATTATGAGGCGACACATCAGGGAAACGCCAATCTCATCCAATTATACGTGTATCTTACCCCTCTTTCCTCAAGCCGTTTGGATAATTTTAATGCGTTAAGGGAAGAACAAAAGCAATATGATGATACTAAAAAGAATATCCGTGTACTGTGTGATAATGTGAACTTTATTCAGATAAACTACCAAGACATTTTGGATGACATTGTTGAGCCATTGTTGAGTTCTTCTGTTTCGGAAAGAAATCGATTCTTTTTGGAGGAATTCAAGAATGAACTGGCATTTCCAAACATCGACAGTTTTGACGAACAATCGTGTATTGCAATTGGGACGGAAGTGTCGGAGACAATGACAGAATATTGGAAAAGATACAAGCCATTAATTATTGATTCTATTATTGCGACTACGAACTCTACATATTACATTGTTAATGGTACATATTATAATGGTCAGCCAAGACAAGAAATAATTAAATTATTAGTAAAACGGTGTCTGACTGAAGAGCTGAAGAATGAAGGGTGGCTTTCTGATTCTGTAGGAGAAGATGAAAAGAACAAATACTCAGAATTTGATGGGGTCTATTGGATAAAAAAAGGCAAAGGTTTTAATAGTCTAATGAAGATATCTAAAAGAAATGGATTATCTATTTGCGAAATAAAACTTAAATTGGACCATAAGACTAATAATTTACTAAAATCATTTCTAACTGAGAATAGTAGTTTCATTTTTGCTATTATGAATGGATTGAAAGATGATGAAAGAAAGAAAATCCAATGTTTGATGGCATTTCTTACAAAAAGAAATTCGACTAAGTACACAATATTCTATAAAGATCGTAATATTGGAACCAATCTGACTTTCACTGATACGGCTTTTAGAATAATAAAATGTTGGGCTCAGGATGTTAAGGAGAGTAATGTGGATTTAGAAGAATTACATAATAGATTTCCACGAAATATCAGTTTATATTATGAACGGGGTAAATGGTTTCGCCATCTCATTTATGAATATAGTGAAAAAGGGGAATACTATTTTGATTTTGATAATGATGAAGAAGAAAAGAAAAAAGATGACAGCAACTGGAATTTCTACACAAATGACAAGACAAAAGACAAACATTTCTTTGAAATCAAAGGTGGAGTAAAGGTTGTTGTGTTAAAGATGTGGCATGAAGAAGATGTGGAAAATCTGATTCAATATGTGTTTGAGGAGAATTTGTTTGGCGATGATAATCTGAAAATAGAACGCTCATAATTTGAATTTTTCCTGAAAAGTGTCTATATTAGCAAGGACAATAATTTAATTGGCACTGAATATGGAAATATTGGCTGTTATAGGCATCATCGCACTCATTGCCTTGATCTTCATTGGTGGGGGCATCTTGGGCTGGATCCTGCAAATAGTGGGTTTTATCTTCGGAAAACTGTTCGAAGGTTGCCAGACCACTTTCGGGTGCTTGTTCTTTGTCATTGTCTTCGGACTACTGCTATTAGGAATGATCCTTTAAACCTGTGATATGAAGAAAAACTTGATTTGAACGCTTATGCAAAACTGGAGTAAATACATAGAAAGACCGATAGATGAAGTTCTACCTGAACTGGAGTCAGAGGGCTATCGGGTGACGAGTGATGAATGTGTCATCTTCGGACAGCGGAACATTGACATTGAAAAGGGCGATGTGGCTGCTGAGATAGTGTGCGTGCCATACGACTTCGAAGAATATCAAGAGGGCAACATCGTACCAGAGAATGCAGACTGGTGGGTGGATGATGTTTTTGAGAACGGAGAGTCGTATCAAGAGTCAATCTCGTAAAAAAAGTTCTTTGTAAACAAAGCGGCAGAGCATTATCCAAGCCATTGAAGAGAAGAAATCAAAATAGGTACGGAGCTTGGGGCCTTCATATGCGGGGCCCGGGCTCCGTATATGCCGACCCCGCGCCCCGCATATGCCGAGCGGGCGGGCGGTACGCGTTAGAAGCCATCTCGCTCCCGATTTCATGGGACCAATCTCCCCATTCAATGCCTCCTTCATCCCTAACAGCGGCGTGTTAAAAGATCACACGACAGAACAAGTTAGTGTATTAGGGATTGTCTTTAATAACAAGGAATATGGGAAAAGAAAAGAAATTAGAAGGTGTCTGATTAAAACAAACAATAAAAACGAAGAGATATGAAACAAAGTTTGGATGAAATCCTTGAGAAAATTGGTCGCTCGTCGTTGCTGACTCATGAGGAAGAACTCGCACTGCTTAAGGCTGTGCAGGAGAAGGGTACAGACTGCGACGAGATGAAACAATTGGAAAAGGCTAACATGCGGTTTATTGTGAGTGTGGCTAACCAGTATCAAAAACGCGGTCTGCCACTCGAGGAACTGATTGAGGCAGGATTAAAAGGGTTGAGGAAGGGGGCAATGAAATATAATTTCGAGGCCGACTTCAAGTTCATTGCCTATGCCGTTTGGTGGATTCGGCAGTCTATCTTACAAGCACTTGAAGACTTAAAAATTGAAGATTGAAGATTATAAAAAGTAATGATGAGAGATTCTTATTTTCATTTTAAGGAGTGGTACATGACTACCGAACGTCCTGAGGATTTCGAACTTGTACGTGACTATGTAATGGAGCAGACCCGCATAGCCAGCATGGAGCAATTGGGGGTGGACTTGACCCAACAAAACACAGGCGACTTCCAACAGGGATTCGTCATCGAGAAAAGAAAAGTAGGACAAGAAGAAAGGCTGTGCTTCGTGTGGTGGGACTTCTCGGAGTGCGAGAAACATGTTGACTATCGTGTGTTAGAGAATGACATCGTGAAGCATTTTTGGCCTGACATCCAATTTGTCGGCTCTGCATCAGGCAGTTTGTTTACTGGCGGAACACGTGAGAACTGGAGGTTAGAACAATAAAAAAACAACCATTATGAACGACAAACTTGAAAATGCCCGCAAGGGCGATTTAGAAACTCAAAGAGAAGTGATTGACGCTATCTTCAACGCTGATTCCTTTGAGCAAATGATGAGTCAGCTGCAGCCCGATGACGAGCAGTGGTTGCGACAATTGGCCAACGAGATGCATGATGCACGTGCCATCACCCTGCTGTTGGTAGGCATGGAGAACCGATATCAGACGTGGGATGAAGAATATGAAGACGAGGATACAGGTGAACCATTTATGGTTGTCAGGTACGAGGCCGTCGATGGTGAAACGCTCTTCCCTCGTAACGATGCGGAGTCGCTGAGGCTTTACACCTGGCTCTGCCAACATTGGCAGCAGATTGACAATGCCGACTTGTACCATATCTGGAACATCATCAAGTGCTGCACCACACTGGACTACACGATGTTGCTGCATCATCTGCCCGATGAGGGTAACAACTGGGATGCACAAGATGCATTGGCTGAGGCTTATCGCTATGGTGACGAACGCAACGGCATCTACATCAATCGTCCTATGGCCAAGAAATACTACGACATGATGGGCGAGGACTATGATCCTGCTGAGGATGACACGGAAGACGATCCCGTAGAAACCGATTACACGCTAAAAGGTAATGCTGAGACGCTGAAAGGTATTCGCGATACCATCAACGACCTCTGTAAGAAGTTTGGAACACCCGATAATGAGTTGGGGGTGTTTGTTCCCTTGCAACCGCTCATAAAACTGCTGGTGGGGGCGGACGATGAAGCCTATCGTGGGAATGTTTTGAGGATGGAACAGAAGGAGGCCAATACCCTCGTCCTGCACACCGAGTCGAACAATCCAGGACCGCTCTATTATGCCCTGCACCAGTGTTTCCCAAACTTGGAAATAGTGCAAAGCTGATTAATAAGACATAGAACCAGTCGTGGAAAGTTTCGAGTAAGCGAGAGCAGAGTGAAGCTCGCTTCGACATTGCCGAGCATAAGGAACTTCGACTAAAGGTCAAAGTTTCATCTGAAACCGGAGGCTGGCAGGCATCCTTCTCATCCTGTAGTAGAAAGGTCTTGGGATGCCGTTTTTTATTGTCATGAAAAAAAAGTTGCCCTGATTTTTGAATTTTTTCGCGAATGTGTCTATATTCTGCACATAACGATTTAAAATTCAAAAGATATGGCAACAACCATTAAAACCAGTTCCAAGAACTACTTCAACAAAATCCAGAAGTACCTCACCAACAAAAGAGTCTTTTTTACTCCATCACTAAACCTTGGGGTCTATACCCTCACCATTTTTGACCTCAATCAGGATCAAACCAACTCTCTCATTTCAAGAATGGCAAAACACTTCCACCTCTCCCCAAAACAGCAGGAGCCTCTGGCTCTTGCTGCCTAAAACATGAATGACTATGGCAACGACGATGAAAAGTAAGACAAAAAATGAAATGACGCTGCTGCAGGCCATTGAGCGTGTGGTGGAGTTGGCAGAGGACTCGAAGTTGAGTCAGGAGTTCATGAAGAAGGCCAAGACTGAGATTCAGTTTTTGGCTAAGAGTTATGGCGTCACGGAGCGACAGGCTGTGCTGTTCTGTGTCTGTATGGAGAAAGGACCGAGACGGGTCGATTATGATGACTTGGCCTCCTATCTAGACCTTAATAAGATAGGTGTGCTTAGTTATGCCAGTGACATCGATGCGCTGGTGCGTCGCAGACTGTTGCGCTATCGTGATGTGAAAGACGAGGACGACTTCGACATTCCCACCGCAGTTATCCGCTGTCTGAAACACAACGAGGTGTATCAGTTACCCAAGCGAACAGGGCTGGACTGCAGCGAACTGTTCGAACTGCTTGATATGTGGTTTGAGGATTTGGATGACAACGCCATCTCGCCCAAAGAACTACGCGAGGAACTGGAAGCGCTCTTCAACGACAATCCGCAGATTGGTTTCGTTCGTCATCTGAAAGAATATTATTTGAAGGATAATGACCAATTGCTGGTGACGTTCTTCTGTCACTGTTTGATAAACAAAGATGACGATGACATCAGGTTTAGCCAGATGGAGGATTTGTTTGATAGCAAGAACGAATTCAATATAGCTAAAGGCAGCCTGCGTAGTGGAGAACACAAGTTGATGAAGAAGGAACTGATAGAGCATCGCTGTGAGGACGGCATCGCCGATAATGCACGCTATAAACTGACGGAGAGTGCCAAGCGGACGCTCTTGGCAGAGATGAACATTAATACGTCAACAGAAAAACTGGCAGATGTTATTGATCCGAATACGCTAAGCGAAAAGCAACTGTTCTTCCCCAAGGATATTCAGCGACAGGTGGAGGAGTTGGGACGATTCCTTCAGACAGAGAACTACCAGAAAATTCAGGAGCGCATGAAGGAAAAAGGTTTCCGTAATGGTTTTGCTTGCTTGTTTTATGGTTTACCAGGAACGGGAAAAACAGAAACTGTCTATCAGTTGGCGCGACAGACAGGACGGAGTATCATGGTGGTGGATGTGCCACGTATCAAGAGTAAGTGGGTAGGCGAGAGTGAGAAGAACATCAAGGCCCTCTTTGATCGCTATCGTGAACAGGTAAAGCGCGCCCAATTGACACCTATTCTACTCTTCAATGAGGCAGATGCCATCATCGGCATCCGTAAGAACGGGGCGCAGAGTGCAGTGGATAAGATGGAAAACTCCATCCAAAACATCATCCTACAGGAAATGGAAACGCTCAATGGCATCATGATTGCCACCACCAACCTACAGCAGAATCTGGACAAGGCATTTGAACGTAGATTCCTATACAAAATCAAGTTCGACAAGCCCACAGAAGAGGCTCGCGCCCATATTTGGCATTCGATGATTCCAGACCTTAGCAAACTGGATGTCCACACGCTGGCCTCAAAGTATGACTTTAGTGGTGGTCAGATAGAGAACATCGCCCGTCATTACACCATCGACAATATCTTACACGGAAATAGTGAAGACATCCTCTCTATGCTCATCCGCCATTGCGATAATGAACGACTTGATGAAAAGAACTCACGGAAAATAGGCTTCTCGTGGGAATAATACGGTTTTATGCTTTACGTCGTCCTCTTTCCTTTCGCCACTCACCCCTATTTATAAATATCTTCCTTATGCAGTTCCACCACTTTGCCGTAGCGGGCGAGGGCTTGGAAGTCAGTCAGCTTGCGATCGCCGATGACGAGCCAGACACGCTGATTGCCGGCTACCTGCTCCTTCTGATAGCGCTCCACGTCAGCAACATGCAGGTCAGGCAGCTGCTCTACCAGCATGCAATCAGGGTCGGTGGTGTAGCCATGCATCAGACTGTTGGCCACATAGGTGGCAATGGTGCGGAACGATGGATAGGTGTTCTGCACCCGGCTGAGCAGATACTGACGGGCGGCATCGAGGTTTTCCTGCTTCATGGGCATCTGACGCATCAGGGAATCAACAGCTTCCACTACCTGCAACGTCTTGTCGGCCTGCGTGCCAGTAATGGTAACATAGCCCATAGCATCGTCCCAGCGACGGGCATCGGTAGGAGCGAGCAGGGTGCCCTGCGTACTGTAGGCCAGCGAGCGGAACTCGCGGATGTTCTGGAATAGCACGCCCGACATGCCGCCACCCATATATTGTCCCCACAAGATGGCTGTGGAGCGGCCGGTAGCAGTAGGCTGGGCATGCAGCTGCTCATAGGAGCACACATAGTTCTGGCGTGACTTAGGAATATGATAGAAATAGACGATGGGCTCGGACACGGGCTGAAGCAGGCGATGGACCTCTACCCGTTTGCGCTGACACTGGCCGAGGGGGAGCGTCTGTTGCGCGAGTGCTGCCACATCGTGAGCGGATCGGCGCCCGCAATACACAAGATCGCACTCATACTGCTGTAGCTCGCGGAAGAGGGCAAGCAGCCTGTCGCTGGTAAGTGCCTTCACCTCTTTCAGCGAGGGCTGACGCAGGTAGTCACTCTGCCGCCCATAGCGCACGTAGTCAATCATGGGAATCAGCGCATCATCTTTCTGCTTGCCGAAGGACTTGTCTGTCACTTTGGCCTCCTGCTTCAGGTCTTTCAAAGCCTTGTCATCGCCCTGGGCATGGGCCAGAAAGTGAGCCAGCAGGCGCAGGGCTGGCTCCAACTGGTCATCACGGCCCGTCAGCGTGAAGGCGAAACGTTCGTCGCCTGCATCGGCCGTCATCGTCACGCCCAGTTGCAACCAGGCATTCTCCAGCTGCTGCTTGCGCAGCGAGTCGGTACCAATAGCACTCAGATAGCCGGCTAACTGCGAGAGCAGCGGCGTCTCGTACGTTCCATTATAATATCTTAAGGTAAAAGTGAAGATATCGTTCACAGGGTTCTGCTTGTAGTAGAGAAAGCACCCCCCTTCATCCCCCGAGGGGGTAATAGGCAAGCGCTGCACATCACGCTCGAAATCAACGGTACGAATGGGAGAATTCTCCGTGGAAAGTGTGTCCAGCCACTCGGCGAAGGATGACTTTGCGCCGGCATTCTTCGACTCCACAGGTGTGTAACCTGGCTGACGGAGTGTTTCCTTCTTTTCCGTTCCATATTTCTTGCGCAACGTCAGGTGTTCGTCGCCGTAATATTTGCGGGCTGCAGCCACCACGTCGGCCTTGGTGATTGTCCTTACTCGCTCAATGCGGTCGAGATACTCCTGCCACGTGCGGCCTTGCGAGAATACATCAATCATCACATCAGCACGGTTCCCTACAGTCTCGATACCCCGTTCCATCTCCTGTAGCAGACTACGTTTCTGTAGCTCCAACTGCTCATCGGAGAAATTACCTTGCATTATCTTCTCTAACTGTGCCAGCACCAGATTCTCAGCTTTCTTCATCTTGCCGAAGGGAATCTTGGGGATGACGTAGAGTGCGGTCACACCGGCATCATCTTTCGTCAAGTGCATCGCTCCTGCTTCCATCACACGATGCTCGTTGGTCAGGGAGTCGAGCAGCCCGGCCTTCTCGTCGCTCAGCAGGCGGTTGACCAACACCAACGCGTCGGCATCAGGCTCAAAACTTGTGGGTGCCCGATACACCAGCGCCTCAGCCTTGACGATGGGGATAGGTAGCTTGATCTCGGTCTGCTCACCCTTCTGGAAGGGAGGGATGGGCGAAGGTGTCCGCTCAGGCACGGGGCCAGTCTGCACCCGTCCGAAAGTCTGCTCCAACAGGGCAGTCAGCGTGCTGTCGGGAGTGATGTCGCCAACAAGCATCAGGCACATGTTCGGCGCCACATAGTATTTCTTATAGAAGGCCTCCATGTCTGACAGGCGAGGATTCTTCAGATTCTCAGTCGAGCCCAGCACGGGATAGGCATAAGGCTGTTCCTTGAACACAGCACGCAAGGCAGCGTCGTAGGCCATATTCAGTCCATCGGCAGCACGGTTTTTCTCCTCATAGACAGCCTCCAGTTCCGACTGGAAGCCACGGAACACGGGACTGATGAGCCGCTCGCTGTTCAGCCAACACCATTGCACGATGTACTGCGGCAGGAACGTGTTGTAATACACCGTCATGTCGGCACTCGTACCGGCATTCAATCCCGTACCGCCGTACTTCGAGATGAGACGACTGAACTCGTTGGGGATGGCATAGTCCGCTGCCCGCAAGCTCAGCTCGTTGATATGCTGCTGGATGGCAGAACGGCGGGCCTCAATCTCCTCCTGTGTTAAACCCTGTAGAACCGTGGCATTTGTCTGGCTCAGCAAGTCATACTGCGCCGAGATGCTGTCTAACCAGGGCCGCTCTGCCTCGTAATCGACGGTACCAATGCGGTCGGTACCTTTGAACATGATATGCTCGAAATAGTGGGCAATGCCCGTATCAGGACAGTCCTTGCCACCAGCACGTACCACCACGCCACCATACACTTTCGGCTGCGTGTGGTCTTCGTTTAACCACACCGTCATACCGTTCTGCAGCTTCAACTCTTTCACTTGCAGCTCTTTGGGCTGCGAAAAAAGTGCAGCCGAGAAAAAGACTGCACTTATCAGGGATATTATTCGCTTCATATTCTATCCTAATAGAAAGATGAATTGTATTTATTGTTTACATTGTCTTCTTTATACCAGCGTCAAGGTAAACAAGTAGATGACGGTAGCAGGAATGGCCAGCAGCGAGGAGTCGAAGCGGTCGAGCATACCTCCATGGCCTGGCAGGATGTTACCGCTGTCTTTGATGCCCAGTGTGCGTTTAAAAAGGCTCTCCACTAGGTCGCCCCATGTACCGAAGACCACAACCGTCAGTCCCAAGCCTGCCCATTGCCAAGGGGCATAGCCCGTAGGAAAACCATTGGCCTCGCTGATAAGAGCAAAGGCGACGGCAGCAACGACGACGAGCAGTCCACCACCGATACTACCCTCCCACGACTTGCCTGGAGAGATGCGGGGAAACAGCTTGTGTCGCCCGAACAGCGAGCCGAAGCAATAGGCACCGCTATCATTAAGCCATAGACAAACGAAGACGCTGAGGGGCAATATATAGTCATAACGCACTTCAGTACCATCGAAGCGGAAAGCCAACACGTTCAATAGTGAGAACGGCAGGGCGATATAAAGCTGTGACAACATCGTATAGGCCCAATTGTTGATGGGGTCTTTTTCTTTCAGGTAGAGCTCGGCCACCAGCAGATAGACAATACTGACAAGATAAGGGATGAAGACAGTAGAAGGTGTCAGTCCGCTATTGTAGCCTGCCATAGCGTAGAACAGATAGACGGCGGCAACGGTGCAGATGAAGCGGTTCACACGCACACCGTCCCTTTCATTAACCAAACCACAGAACTCCCACACGGTGAGTCCAGTCACGATGGAAAACAATAGCACCATTGCCCTCGGGTTCAGGAAGCTAACCACGATGGCGGTTACAAAGATGATGCCAGTTATTGTCCTAACTACAAAATTACTCATCTTCTTTCTTTTCTTCTGTTTCCTTTTCTGCCAGTTCACGCTCCCGCTCTGCAGCCATGCGCTCGGCATCGGCACGCATCTGGGCTTCCAGAAGCTCCTCGCTGCGGCTCACCCAGGGACGTTTTCCAAAGATGTGCTCCACATCATCGGCAAAGATGACCTCGCGCTCTATCAGCAGCTGAGCCAGCTGGGCGTGGCCCTCCTTATGCTCTAATAGGATTTGCTTGGCGCGCTCATACTGCTCATTAATCATCCGTAGCACCTCATCATCCATGACCTTGGCAGTAGTCTCGGAATAGGGACGCTGGAACTGGTACTCACTATTATTATAATAGCAGATGTTGGGCAGTTTCTCCGACATACCGGCAAAAGCTATCATACCATAAGCCTGCTTCGTGGTACGCTCGAGGTCGTTCATAGCTCCTGTAGAAATGGTACCAATGAACAGCTCCTCAGCAGCACGGCCACCCAAGAGCGAGCACATCTCGTCAAGCATAGCCTCCTTCGTCTGAAGCACACGCTCCTCAGGCAGATACCAGGCAGCACCTAAGGCACGGCCACGGGGCACGATGCTCACCTTCACTAATGGATTAGCGAACTCGGTGAACCATGAGATGGTAGCATGACCAGCCTCATGGATGGCAATAGATCGCTTCTCTGCCGCAGTCATGATCTTCGTCTTCTTCTCCAGACCGCCAATGATACGATCGACAGCATCGAGGAAGTCCTGCTTACCTACCGTCTGACTGTTATGACGGGCAGCGATAAGTGCGGCCTCGTTACACACGTTGGCAATATCGGCACCCGAGAAGCCAGGTGTCTGGCGGGCCAGGAAATCGACATCTACAGCTGGATCGAGCTTCAGCGGCTTCAAATGCACTAAGAATATTTCCTTACGCTCGTTCAGGTCGGGTAAATCGACATTAATCTGACGGTCAAAACGTCCAGCGCGTAGGAGTGCCGAGTCGAGCATATCCACGCGGTTCGTAGCAGCAAGGATGATAATGCCGCTGTTCGTGCCGAAGCCGTCCATCTCCGTCAGCAGGGCGTTCAGCGTGTTCTCACGCTCGTCATTACCACCCATGGAGGGGTTCTTCGAACGGGCACGGCCCACAGCATCTATCTCGTCGATGAAGATGATACACGGGCTCTTTGCCTTGGCCTGCGCAAAAAGGTCACGCACGCGACTGGCACCCACACCTACGAACATCTCTACGAAATCCGAGCCACTCATCGAGAAGAACGGTACACCAGCCTCACCGGCCACAGCCTTCGCAAGTAACGTCTTACCCGTTCCTGGAGGGCCAACGAGCAGGGCTCCCTTGGGAATCTTACCACCCAGCTCGGTATATTTCTTCGGATTCTTCAGGAAATCCACAATCTCCTGTATCTCCTGCTTGGCGCCGGCCTGTCCGGCCACGTCCTTGAACGTGATGCCCAAGTCACCACCTTTCTCATACATCTTCGCCTTCGACTTACCTACGCTGAAGATGCCTCCACCACCCATGCCGCCTCCCATACCGCGACGCATGATGAGCAACCATAAGCCAATGAACAGAATCATGGGGAACAACAGGCTGAACAGGCTACCCAGGAAGCCACTACCCTCGTCGTGTTCGTAGGTCAGACTACCCGTAAAGCGCTCATTTTTGCGAGCCTCCTCCAAGAAAGTCTCCACCTTGTCTATGCTGCCAAACTCCACAGAAAGATAAGGCTCATTACCCACTTCGGAGGGAGCGCGGTTGAACACCTCGCGGATGTATTCGGGCTTCACATACATCTTCAGCTCCTTGGCATCCTTATTCACAACGACCTTCGAGGCATAGCCACTATCCACACGGGCCTTAAATTCGTCGTAGCTGGCCTCCTTAGTCGATGAGCGCGGCTGCTGAATGCCGTTCGACTCACCTGAGAAATAAAAGAATGCCAGAGCGGCAATCACAATAAGATAGATCCAGTTCATATTGAACTTGGGCATCTTTGGCTGGTTATTCTGTTGTTGGTTCACCTTTTTTATTTGTTATTATGTTATTATGTCTAAACCCGATATTCTGTCTTATTCATCGGGAATATGGGTCAACGGAGCATCTGCCCACAGATGTTCCAAATCATAGAACTCACGCATCTCAGGTACGAAAACATGCACCAGCACATCGCCATAGTCCATGGCCACCCACAATGCACGCTCCAGTCCCACCACACGAGCAGGTTTCTCATGCAACTCCTCACGCGCCATGTCGCCAATAGACTCAGCAATGGCCTCCACTTGAGTGGGCGAACCGCCCTGGCACACCACGAAGTTACGACAGATAGCACCATCAATGGCGCTTAGGTCGGCAATCACGATATTACTTCCCTTCTTCTCTTGAATCCCTTTAACAATAGTTTTTACTAACGTTTCTGTTTGTTCCATTCAATTTCATTTAAGACGCTACAAAGTTACAGCATTTTATCCGATTACAACGCAAAATCCCAAAAAAATTGAGTTTTTTTAGAAAAAAGTACCAAAAAGTTTTGGCAGTTGCAGAAAAAGTAGTACCTTTGCACCCGCAATTCAGGCAGAGGTCTGTTGCTAAGCTGAATAGTTTGGGGTATGGTGTAATGGTAACACTGCAGATTCTGGTCCTGCCTTTCCTGGTTCGAGTCCGGGTACCCCAACAGACTAGTATCCCAAAACCTTGACAAATAAAGGGTTTTGGGATTTTCTTTTTCTAAAAATCGCGATTTTCTATTCCGTTTTCAATGAAAATCGGCTGACCCACTCTCCTTTTGTCCGACGACAATCTATAAAACCCTCTTAACTCCTGGAATCAGTCTTAACAAATAAGTGAACAGGAACGAAAGGATGCTCGCAATGGTGGCAATCAGGAAGAACTTGACGATGCCTGGCAGCACTATCTGATCTGTCGCATTCTGGACGAACAGCAGAATAAACAGATGAACGATATAAGCGCCGTAAGCCTGCTGGGCACACCAGTCAAGAAATCTATTAGGCCGATGGGCATATTTGCTAAAGAGCCAGAGCAAGCCATAACTGAGGAAGACGCACAACAACGATTCGTAGATGCCAAACCATTGATAGACAAAGAGGTTCCATGCGCCATTATCACGCAGGAGGTTGCCTACAACAAATGCCACACCAATGAGCAGGGCGATGCGCCCCGTAGTGTTCTTGATTTCACTAAGCCACTGGAAGCGATAGGCCAGGATGCCCAGTATAAACATCATGACGTATTGCAGATAATGGGCAGGCTCGATATGGATAACGCCCAAAACCCATATCCAATTGTCCTGTGGACTTACCTGACGAATCAGATGACCGCCAACGCCCATGACAAGTGCCACTACCAACAATCCTACAAGTGAAAGACTAAAGTGAGCTTTGACGGGTTGGATGAATTGCCGTACTAAAGCATAGACCAGACAGAATAGCAAGAGACTCTCCACATACCACAGATGGCCTACCTCTAACTGACCCGTAAGCAGCGTGAGTAAGGTAGTAATAATGACTAACGGGACGCCCAGCCTCATCAGTTTTTTTTGTATGAAGGTCGCCGTACCTTGGCGGTCGAAGCTTCTCGGAACGAAATAACCAGCTATCAGAAAGAACAATCCCATGAAGTACGATGCATTCGTGGAAAGGAAATGCCACATCCATGGCATTATCTCCTCTGGATGACTCGTGGTATAAGCCCATTCGCTACCAGGCGAATAAGGTAAGGCTGCATGATGGAATACCACCAATACAGTAAGCGCTACTTTCAGATAATCGAGATAATAAAGACGCTTCATTCCCCTTTATCGTTTCTATTCTTTCTGTCAGCAACGTTTTCTTTCCTGTCAACTACGCCCTTTCTCCCTTTTCCACGCATCCTTCTGCGTCACACTGGAAGTGTTACTGTTTCTCGTGCTCACGCATATAGTCACGAGGCGACATGCCATAGAAGCGCTTGAAGATGGTTGAGAAGGAAGTGGAGTTGGAGAAACCACAGGCGTACATCACCTCGGTGACATTCATGCCTTGACTGGCCAGCATGGTGGCGGCACGCTTCAGGCGGATGTTACGGATGAAGTCGTGGGGCGTCTGACCAGTGAGCTCCTTCATCTTGCGATGCAAGTGGACGCGGCTGATGCCCACCTCACCGGCTATGGTATCGACGCTGAGTTCAGAATCGTCGAGATGCTTGTTAATAGAGTTCATGACACGCTCGAGCAACTTCTCGTCGGGCGACATGGGCACCTCTACCTCAGACAAGTGCTGCTCAAGGTTGTCATTGCGGCCGTACTTCAAGCGCAACAGCTGATGGGAGCTGATAAGGTTGAAGATGGTACGCTTGAGGATGTCCATATTGAACGGCTTCACGATATAGGCGTCAGCACCTGTCTCCAGACCCTCAAGACGGCTCTCGTCGGTACTCTTGGCAGTAAGCAGCACCACGGGGATATGGTTTGTGGTGGGATTGGTCTTCAGCTTGCTGCAAAGGGCATTACCGTCCATCTCGGGCATCATCACGTCGGAGATGACAATGCTGGGATGAACACGGTAGATCTCAGAAAGGGCCTCGCGACCATTAGGTGCAGCATGCACGTCGTAGTCCTGACTCAGCTCGGTAGCCAGGTATTCACGTATCTCGTCATCATCCTCGGCAATGACGATAGTCATGCGGGTGTTGAACTTCTGCAGCGGCTCCCCTTCTGCGGTATCCTCGACCACTTGCTCTTCCGGCTCGATGATGACGGTGTCGGTCTCTTCCGGCTCTTCCTCTACCACCATTTCCTCGGGCCTGAGGTGGGCATTACCAAGCGGAATGGTGACCACAAACTCACAGCCTTCTTCCAGGTTATGGGCAGTGATAGTACCATGATGCAACTCGACGAGCGAGCGGGTGAGGTCAAGGCCGATGCCCGTGCCTACATGACGGTCGTTGGCTGCAGAGGGCGTCTGGTAGAAACGTTCGAAGATACGCTCCAGCTTGTCCTCCTGAATCTTCTCGCCATTGTTACGGATAGCAATGACTGCATGCTTCTGGTCGTGGGTGATGCGGATGCCAATCTCTCCGCCCACGGGAGTGAATTTGAAAGCGTTAGAGAGAATATTGACGATGACCTTGTCGAAATTCTTGCGATCAATCCACACGGGCAGCTTGTCGGCATCGTGCTCAAAGCGCAGGGTGATGCGCTTGGCCTCGGTTTGATGTTCGAACAGGTCGTGCAAGTCCTTGACGAAGCCCACGAGGTCGGTCTCAGCCATGTGCATCTGCATCTGACCCTTGTCAATCTTTCGCAGGTCCATCATCTGGTTAATGAGCGACAGGATGCGGTCTGCATTGCGCTGGATAGTCTTGTAGATACCGCGCCGCTGGGCATTCTGCTCGTTCTTGATGAGCGAGCGCAGGGGCGAGACAATGAGTGTCATAGGCGTACGTATCTCGTGGCTGATGTTCATGAAGAAACGCAGCTTGGCATCAGCCATCTCCTCAGCATGGATATGTTCCTGCAGACGCAGACGGTCTTTCTCCTTACGACGGAGATAGGACAGGAAGAACCACACGGCAGCGATAGCCAGGGCAGCATAGATGAGATAGGCCCAGAAGGAACGATACCACGGTGCCTCAACCACAATGGTAAAGGTGCGTTCCTCAGTAGATGAGTCATTCTGTTCGGCCTTTACATGGAAATGATAGGTACCCGGAGGCATGTGTGAGAAGGTAATGACATTCACACCTGGCTGCAAACGAATGAAAGGCTCACCGTTGATACTATATAGATAGGATGTATGCTCGGGATTGTCGAAGGTGAGCGTAGAGAACTGTATGGCGAAGGAGTTGTCGTGATAGCCTAAGCGGAAACGGTCACTGGCGAAAATCGGTTTTTCTGTAACTAGGTCACCGCCCGACTGTGCACTGCTGCTCACTTGCAGTCCGTTGATGAAGAAACCAGTAATCCGCACGCTGGCTTTCCACGGGGTATGGACAATCTCATCAGGCTTGAACCACGTCAGACCACCCGTACCACCCATGAGGATGGTACCGTCGGGGGTGACACACGAGGCATTGTCGCCGAACTCATTGCTCTGCAGGCCATCATCGGCGTAGTAGTTCTGCAGGACATCCGTCTTGGGGTCGAGGCAGTTCAGTCCATGATTCGTACCTATCCACAGCTTGCCATCCTGAGCCCTCTCAATGGAGGCGATGCCGTTGTCGGTCAATCCCTCGGTGCGGGTATAGCGCTTCAGCTCCCTGCCCTTGAAGTCATAGCAGCTGAGACCTGTATTGGTACCTACCCACAGCTGGCCGTCAATCTCCTTGACGACTCTGATGGGGACGCTGTAGTTCAGGCAGTTGCCGCCGAAGGTCTCCGTCCAGCTGCGACGGTTGATGTCAAGGCAGCAGAGCCCCATCGACGTAGAGACATACAGACGCTTACCGTCGGGAGAGAGCGAAATCTGCGAGGCATAGTCATTGACAATGCTGTTCACATCAGGGTCGTTGGGAGCGTCGGGATCCATACTGAACTCTTCGATGCTGCCGTCATTCATATCCATGCATAGCAAGCCGTGCTTCATCGTGGCCAGCCACATGTTCCCTTTCTTGTCGATGGCGATATCCATCACGATGAGATGCTCGTCACCGGCATAAGGCTGCCGGTGATACTGCATCGTGGCCTTGTCTATCCAGCCGAAGCCTTCCTGATAGGAACCCACCCAGATGCGACCGTCGCCATCCTCGGCCAGTGCCATCACTACTGAAGGATAGCCTTCCTTCAAGTGGCGCGACGTCTTGGTGTCGGGGCTTACATAGTAGATACCGTCCTTGTCCGTTCCTACCCAGATGCCTTTATTGCTATCCACCAGCGTGCTCACCACAAAGGCCTCGCCGATAAGGTTCTTCGGTCCTAAACGGCTGCCTAAGTAATGGAAAGCCTTGGCGTCCATAGGCTGTTTGTAGATACCTTTCTGCAACAGGCCCAGCCACATGTTGCCGCTGTTGTCCTCGGTAAAGGAATATACCTTGCTCTTCGACAAATCAACCTCCATACTAAAGAAGGGATTGTCGGTGAGCTGCTCGTGTTCAGGGTCGTAGATGGCCAGGCCGCTGCCGTCGTAACCAATAAATATCTGCCCCATGCTGTTGCAATAGAGGGCCGAAACCGACTGGTTGCCCGTGCCTTCCATATGCACGAAGTTGTAGCCCTGCTGACGGAACACACCACTGTTTGACGTACCTACATATATATTACCCTCCTGGTCTTCGCACAGACAGTTGAGATCGTTACGCTCTGTCAGGTATTCTCTTGCCGTCTGGCCGTCGTAGCAAACCAATCCGTGCGTGTCGGAGGCCATCCACAGGCGCCCCCTGCTGTCTTCCAGCAACGAGTTCACCGTATGCAGGTCGGCCAGCGGACCGCCCATCTGCTGTGCATTCTCCGAATCAGAGAACTTCATCACGCCCAGTCCCGAGGTGCCTGCCAGCACGTCACCGTTCTTGCGTTCCAAGAAGCAATTGGCATAACAATGCCCTTTCTTGCCTTCCAGGTCGGTCATGCGCACATCGTGATAAATGCTGCCGTCCCACGTCTGCAGAGCACCGTACATGCCGAAATAGAACAACCCGCGGCTGTCCTGCATGATGCAGTTCACATAATTACTGAACAGAGTGTTATCGGACTCATTGTCACGCTTGAACACCCGGAACTGGTAACCGTCATAGCGGTTGATACCGTCGCGGGTGGCCACCCAAAGGAAACCTTCGTGATCGACATACACCTGAGTGACGAAGCTGCTCGACAGCTGCCGCTCATTATTATAGAATTTACCAATCTGTGCCTTCGCGCTTATGAAAAAAGTCAGCGCAAACAGGGCTGGTAATAGTTTTTTCATCTTCACAACAATTTATTGCAAATGTAACATTTGATGGTGCAAAGGTAAATATTTTTTTTTATTCCGCCAAAATTGTTACACAAAAAAAAATAAATGTTACTCATACGAGATAATAAAAGGAAGAATATGGCTAACTTTGCACCGTCAATTTATAAAACATCGAACATGAAGCAACATTTACTCATCATCGCGACGGCATTTTGCCTTACAGCAACAGCGCAGACACTCCCCTACCAGAACCCCGAACTCTCGGCCAGGGAGCGTGCCGTTGATCTGTGCAGCCGTCTCACGTTGGAGGAGAAAGCACAGCTGATGCTCGATGAAAGTCCTGCCATTCCCCGCCTCGGCATCAAAAAGTTCTTCTGGTGGAGCGAAGCCCTGCACGGCGCCGCCAACATGGGCAACGTCACCGTCTTCCCTGAGCCGATAGCTATGGCATCGTCCTTCAACCCCGATTTGCTGTATCAGGTTTTCGATGCTGCCAGCACCGAGTTCCGTGCTCAGTACAACGAGCGCATGCAGCGTGGTTCTGGCGAGGACGAGAAGTTCCACAGCCTCTCGGTGTGGACACCCAATGTGAACATTTTCCGTGATCCCCGCTGGGGACGCGGTCAGGAGACCTACGGCGAAGACCCCTACCTCACCAGTGTCATGGGCACTCAGGTAGTGAAGGGTCTGCAAGGTCCTGAAGACAGCAAGTACCGCAAGCTGTGGGCCTGCGCCAAGCACTATGCCGTGCACAGCGGTCCCGAATACACCCGTCATAGTGCCAACCTCACCGACGTGTCGCCCCGTGACATGTGGGAAACCTACATGCCCGCCTTCAAGACCCTGGTGCAGGATGCCAAAGTGCGCGAGGTGATGTGCGCCTACCAGCGACTCG
Source organism: uncultured Prevotella sp. (assembly GCA_905233825.1). GTDB lineage: Bacteria > Bacteroidota > Bacteroidia > Bacteroidales > Bacteroidaceae > Prevotella. The sequence goes on from CAJOFE010000003.1 coordinate 60,133, forward strand.
ACGATGATCCCTGCTGCGGCTCCCAGCGACTGCTGCAGACCATTCTCCGCGATGAGTGGGGCTTCCAGTACCTCGTGGTCAGCGACTGCGGTGCTGTCAGCGACTTCTACTCCTCACACAAGTCATCTACCGATGCCGCCCATGCCTCTGCCAAGGCTACCATCGCAGGTACCGACGTGGAGTGCGGCTACGGCTATGCCTACCGCAGCATCCCCGAGGCTGTGAAACGTGGCTTTATGACTGAAGCCGAAGTCGATATGCATGTCATCCGCCTTTTGGAAGGCCGCTTCGACTTAGGCGAGATGGACGACCCGTCGCTCGTGGAGTGGTCGAAGATTCCCTACTCCGCCATGTCGAGCAAGGAACACGCCCAGATAGCTTTGGATATGGCCCGTCAGAGCATCGTGCTCTTGCAAAACGATCAGTCCGTGCTGCCTTTGAAGAAAGACAAGAAGATTGCCATCATCGGCCCCAATGCCGACAATGCCCCGATGATGTGGGGCAACTACAACGGCATGCCCAACTACACCTACACCATCCTCGACGGCATCTGCAACAAGCTGAAGGTAAAGAAGGCCAACATCAAATACTTCCCGGGCTGTGACCTTACCTACGACCAAGTGCTGGAATGCCTCTTTGCCTCACAGTGCAGCTTCGAGGGGAAGAAAGGCCTGAAGGGAACTTTCTGGAACAACCGCCAGATGGAGGGTAATCCCGTTACCACACAGTATTACACCACGCCGTTAGCCGTCACCACGGCAGGCATGCACAACTTCGCCCCTGGTGTACAGTTGGAAGACTTCTCGGCCAAGTACGAGACCGTCTTTACTCCTAAGGAGGCTGGCGAATATGTGGTGAACGTCGAGGGCTGCGGACATTTCGAGCTCTTCATCGACGGTCAGCAGAAGTTCCGCCACCACATCTGGCGCACTACTCCCAACCGCGTGCCCATTCAGGCTGAGGCCGGCAAGAGCTATAATATTGAAGTGCGTTTCTCACACATACATACTTATAATGCCAACCTGAAGATCAACATCGCTAAGGAGCATCCCATCGACTATCAGGAGACCATCAGTCAGCTGAAGGGCATCGACAAGGTCATCTTCGTGGGTGGCATTTCGGCAGCCCTCGAAGGCGAGGAGATGCCCGTCGATATCGACGGCTTCAAGGGTGGCGACCGTACCCATATCGAGCTGCCGAAGGTGCAGCGCGACTTCCTCCGTGCGCTGAAGGATGCCGGCAAGACGGTCATCTTCGTCTGCTGCTCCGGCTCGTGCATCGCCCTGCAGCCTGAGACCGAGACCTGCGATGCCATCCTCCAGGTATGGTATCCCGGCCAGATGGGTGGCACTGCCGTGGCTGATGTGCTCTTCGGCGACGTGAACCCGAGCGGCAAGCTACCCGTCACGTTCTACAAGACCAGCAGTCAGCTGCCCGATTACGAGGACTACTCGATGAAGGGCCGCACCTATCGCTACTTCAACGATGCCCTCTTCCCCTTCGGCTACGGTCTGAGCTATACTAACTTCGAAATTAGAAATGAGAAATTAGAAATGAGGAATGGCGGCAACGGCACCGTCACCGTAGAAGTGGCCAACACTGGCAGCAAGGATGGCGACGAGGTGGTGCAGCTCTACATACGCGATTTGCAGGACAAGGAAGGACCGCTGAAATCGCTCCGCGGCTTCCAGCGTGTGCATGTGGCAGCAGGCAAGACGACCACCGTCACCTTGCAGCTTACGCCGCAGTCGTTCGAGTTCTGGGATGACGCCACCAACAGCATGCGGGTGAAGTCAGGTCAGTACGAATTGCTCATCGGCACCAGCTCGCAGGACAAGGATTTGAAGAAACTTACAATTAACATTTAACTTATTTTTTATTAACCTCTTTAAAAAAAACATGTGATTATGAAAAAATTCTTTACGCTTATCGCATTAACACTGCTTAGCAGCGGTGCTTTTGCACAAGGCAAATGGAACTATCTCGTCGTCAATGGCGACATGGAGGGCGAGCAGGATCCTATGTGGAGCAGCTTCTGGTGCCACGACTATCGCCAAGGTCTTGAGTTCAACGCAGAAAGTGGCCAGCAGTATTCTGAAAGTGGCCAGTTCCAGGGCTTTGCCGAGATCATCGAAGATCCCGTTATCGCTGGTAACCATTGCGCTCGCGTCATTGCCCGTAGTGAGGCAGAGGCCGACGAGGCTGGTAACAAGACTGAAGCCAACGGCGGATTAGCATCGTGGGACTGCCAGTTCTTTATCTATGGTACCGACACCATCCCCGAGGGTATGGAACTGGTAATGACCTTAAAAGTAAGAGCAGACAAAGATGGACAGTTCGAAACACAGGCTCACTGGACTCCAGGTGACTACAACTACTGGCAATGCTTCGGCAATGTGAGTGTCACTACCGAGTGGAAGGAAGTAGAAGTGTCTACAAAAGTTACTTCTAACATGGCACACGGTGAAGGTGGCGGCAAGCGCATGCAGTCTGTAGCCTTTAACCTCTCGACCAACACCGAAGGTAATGTTTTCTATTTCGACGATGTCGAACTGAAATGGCGTACACCAAAGGCACCCGAAGATTTCAAGACATGGTTCAACATGCTGCGTCATGGCACAGAATCTATGGATAAGATTGGAAACTACACCAACTTCACGGGGCGCGATGCCAAGGATGGCACTGACCGTCCATGTCGCGTCGTCGCCGATCCTGTTGACGGCCAGCCTGCACTAACGGTTGCTTCTGTTGGTTGGGAAGGTGAGAGACAAGTCGTTGATTCCATTGGCAATCCCAAATTCGACGACGAAGGTAATCCCGTCATGGAGTCGTTCTTCACCAAAGATGACGGTACTGAAAAGACCTCTATTGATGACTGGGAGGCTCAGTTCTTTGTAACCGTTCCCCACAAGTTCGTCCCTGGCTCAAAGTATCGTCTGGTGATGTGGTATCGTTCCGATGTGGATGGTTCTGTCGATACCCAATTACACACAATGCCTGGAAACTATATACACTATGAGGCCATTGGCACACTGAGCACCACACCTGAGTGGCAGAAACTTGAAATTGAGGAGCCTATGAGGGATCAAGGTGACGGTTGCCAGACCATCGCTTTCAACTGCAACAAAGATAAGAACCAACCCAACAACTTCTATTTCCGCTTCGAGGAGTTCTCGTTCAACTCTGCTGAAGTTAGCGATGATGAGGCCACACTGGCTACGGAAAATGTCATGCTGCCCGTTCCCGAGCCAGCTAAGACTGAAGGTGCAGTTGGTACCATTGACTTCACCAACTGTCTGAGCACCTTAGAGACCGAGGCGTTCGAAGTCCTTGTTGAGAACATGACTGTACGCAGCGGCGAAGAAAGCTTCGACAAGGTTGATGCTACTGCTGGTTTCTATATTGCTGACAACGGCTGGCTGTCACAAGATGAAACCCCGATTGCTTTTGAGGTTGGTGATGTTTCTGACGACAATCCTATGATGGAAATCACCACCTACAACACAGGTGACTCCTTCGTTGGTAAATCTATACCTGTTAAGTTCCGCTATTCTTATGGAGACAGCAACCTGAAGTGGTTCTATCTCTTCAATGTAACCCTCGTTCCTGAGGAGACCTATACTGGCATCAGCGAGGTGAAGACTCCTGCTCAGAACAACGTGATGTACGACCTCATGGGCCGTCGCATCCAGAAGGCTGTGAAGGGCATGTACATCATGAACGGCAAGAAGTACTTTGCCAAGTAAGCTGTAGCATCCTGAACGCATTAGCTTATTAAATAAATCTCACGTGGGAAATTCTCTGCGGAGGCACCGTAGGAATTTCTCACGTGAGTTTTTAGATGAAAGGAAAGACAATATGAAAAGACTGTTTTTACTTTTCGCTTCGACCCTGCTCACGCTGGGAGCCAGCGCGCAGCCCCGCGTCTATGACCAGGAGAACACAGGAGCCAAGTTTGCCTTGAAGAAATTCACGGCCCCCAACAAGCTGCCCGTCATCCGCGAGCTGCCCGACGCGCTGGAGGGTGTGAATAGCTTCGACGACTGGGAGCGCCGCCGCAACGAGATAGGGTCGCTGATCCAGCACTACGGCATCGGCACGAAGCCCGCCATGAAGGCCGGACAGGTGAAGGCCCGCATGGCCGGCGACACCATCATCGTCGATGTCACCGTAGGCAAGGAGACGCTGACGCTGAAGTCGCAGCTCCGCTACCCCACCGTGGGACAGCCGCCCTACGCCCTGATGATTGGCACCGACATGATTGCCATTCCCCGTCAGCTGATGGAGAACCGTCCCATCGCCACCACGACATTCACGTCGGCACAGGTGAACGACTACAAGCAGTTCGGCCAGCATCACGATCGTGGAGAGCACCACTTCGACCGCCTCTATCCGAAGCTGAAGGACAACGGTGCCTATAGCGAGTGGGCGTGGGGCATGAGCCGCCTCATCGATGGTCTGCAGCTCCTCGGCCCCGAAGTGACGAAGATCGACACCCGCCGCATCGGTGTCACCGGTTGTTCGTATGCCGGCAAGATGGCCCTCTACTGTGGTGCCTTCGACGAGCGCATCGCCCTCACCATCGCCCAGGAGCCCGGCGGCGGCGGTGCTGCTGCCTGGCGTAAGTCACACGAACTGACGCTGGAGGGCAAGAATCTGGAAGACCTCGACAAGACCGACTACCACTGGTTCCTCGAGAGCCAGAAGGAGAATTTCCAGGGCGACAGCGTCTATCGTCTTCCCTACGACCAGCACGAGCTCTGTGCTATGGTGTGCCCTCGCGCCCTGCTGCTCTTGGGCAATCCTGACTATGAATGGCTGGCCGACCCGTCGATGGCCGTCTCGGCCCAGGCCGCCCAAAAGGTGTGGGAGCGCTTCGGCATAGGCGACCGCTTCGGCTGCGACATCATCGCCGGTCACGGCCATTGCCAGCTGCCGCAGGTGCAGTGGCCCGTGGTGCAAGCCTACATCGACCGTTTCCTGCTCGATGGCAAGCCCTGGACACAGGGCGGCTTCGAGAGCAAGCGCTACCGTAACCTCTTCGCAGAATATGGCTATGACCGCGAAGAGATCGATGCCAAGCTGAAGGAGGTATTCAACGACGTGTTCCGCGGCCCCAACAAGGTCTATTTCGAAGTGGGCGACTCCATGGCCTACATTTCCGACATCAAGAACCACGACGTACGCACCGAGGGCATGAGCTACGGCCTGATGATTGCCGTGCAGTTTGGCGAGAAAGACATCTTCGACCGTCTGTGGCGCTGGAGCAAGAAGTACATGCAGCATCAGGACGGCACCCATGAAGGTTACTTCGCCTGGAGCTGCCGCACCGACGGTACCCGCAACTCAGGCGGTGCAGCCAGCGACGGCGAACTCTACTTCATCACCTCGCTTATCTTCGCCAGCAACCGCTGGGGCAACGATACCGGCATCGACTATAAGGCCGAGGCCCAGCACATCCTGAACTGCGTGCAGCCGAAGGAATACACTCCCGCGCCCAGGCAGGGCGGCTTCGGAGGATTCGGTGGCTTTGGCGGCGGCTTCGGCCAGCAGCCAGCCAACGGTCAGCAGCAAACACCCCAGAAGCAGAAGATGTATCTTATCGACCCCGAGACGAAGCTCATCACCTTTACGCCCGACGGCTACGGACAGGGCTTTACCGACCCCTCCTACCATATTCCTGCCTTCTACGAGGTATGGGCGAAGTGGGCTGACGACGGACGCTCGGCCCTTTGGAATGAGTGTGCGCAGAAGAGCCGTGAGTTCCTGCACAAATGTACCAACGAGACGACGGGTCTGAACGGCGACCAGTGCCAGTATGACGGCTCGGAAATGGCGGGCTTCCGCTTCCCAGGCAGGACTCAGGGTCAGCAGGGTGAGGCGCCCCAGGCTCCTCCCCGCAACGGCAACAACAACTTCCGTTACGACTCGTGGCGCGTGCCGATGAACATCACCCTCGACTACGAGTGGAGTTGTGCCGACGGCGAATGGCAACGCCAGTACGGAGAGAAGATTCAGAACTTCTTCTACAGCCAGGGCATCGATACCTTCCTCGACCAGTACCGTCCTGACGGAAGCATTCCTGAGGGCAATGAGATTCTGGGAGCAGGCGGTTTCCGCAAGCTGCGTCACAGCATCGGCCTGGTAGCCACCACTGCCGCCGCCTCGCTGCTCTGCAATCACGAGAAGAGCCGTGAGTTCGTCGATCAGCTATGGAATGCGAAGCACGTGCCCTTCGAGGATGGTTATTTCGATGCCTACTACGACGGTCTGCTGCGCCTCTTCGCTTTCATGCACCTGAGCGGCAACTACCGCGTTATCTTCCCGAAATAGCATTTAGGTAGGGAATAATAAAAGAGGCTGTTACATCGCGTAGCAGCTTCTTTTTTTATTAGGCACAGATTCTTGGACGAGCCAAGCGGCGAAGCCGAGCGAACACGCTTTTTATCAAAAGACACTGCTATTGGGATCAAAGAAGGCCGTGTCCTTATAAAATAAGGCCGCGTTAATCCGTGCCTAAAAGAAAATTAGCATGTTGCGGGAGTGCTTTTCGCACTTTTTTATCGTTTTTTCTCAAAAAATGATGGCTTTTAATGCAAAATTCTGCAGTATCTGTCACTATTGTCACCATATCTGCACCTATCTATCTCATTATCACACAGCTATTTGCAGCGAAGTAGAGCAGAAGTGCAGATATTTTATTGAAAAAAAATTAGTGTGCGCGCGCATGCGCACGCGTACACTATTATAAAAACAGATGCCTTCTCCAAGGCATAAAGAAGGCACCTTCAGGGCATAAAGAAGGCATCTTTAGACCCAAAAGAAGGCACCTTTTTTAGTTTTTGTACGATTACTTATTTTTTTATCACGAACTTGCGGCCATTCCTGATATAGATGCCAGGAGCCAGAGGCTCTTGCACAGCCTGACCACGCAGGTTGTAAATCTGGTCAGAGACAGGTACCGTAACGCTGCGGTCAGCAATGCCGTCGATTTCGCCCGAAGAGATGCAGACAGCATAGGTGGAGATGATGTTGCTCTTGGTGAGAGTGGGCATATTCATCAGATAGACATTGCCACTGCCATCGGGATAGCGGCCTACCGTCTGGTCGGCCTTCATCTCGCTATAGGTGAGGCAGTCGCTCCACGACTCATCAGCAGCGGTGAGCACCACGTCGCCACCCTCGGCAGCGAGCTTGAACGAGGCATGCAGCTGCGTCAGAGGATCGAGCTTGTCGCACCATACGACCAGATAGCCGTGTGCAGGAATAACTGTTGAGACCTGACCATCTTTCGTAATCTGGAACTTCGTGGGCTTCTTCGAGTTGTCGGAGAGATACATGCCATTGACATCGATGTCGTCGTCGGTGGTGTTGTAGAGCTCTACCCAGTCGTTACGCTTGAAGTAATCATTGACATGGATGCCATTGGCGGCGCTGACCTCGTTGATGCGTACGGGAGTCATGCCCTGGGCTGCCAGCTCGGCATCGGAGAGGGCCTTGAAACGGGCCTTCAGATTGACGGTGCCATCGGGGAGGCTGACCACGGGATCGGTAGAGAGGTAGGCGCTACCCTGCTGCCAACCGATGAAGCGATAGCCTGCAGGAGCCACGGCCTTCAGCTCGACGGGAGCGAAGAGATGGCCGTTAAAGTCGGCGTATGGCACCTCGAGCCCATTGACATAGATCTTGGCGCCGGCTACGTCGGTAGTGAGGGTGACGGCCTGTGCATCCTTGTTGAGCTGAGCATAGGAGAACTTCTTCAGGTGGCCCATCATCTTCTTCGAGCGGCCACTGAGTTTGCTCTTAATGGTGCTTGCAGCGCGGTCGGGATTGTGACCGTCGTTGATGCGCTGCTGCTGCATGAGCTGGCACATGGCCTTCACCTCGTTCAGTAGCTCATCGACAATCTTACCGGCACGGGTAGGCTCGAAGATGCTACCTGCCACAAGGCAGAAGGTATCGATGTACCTGCGGCGGAAGTCGTCGCGTCCCATGAGGTTGAGGAAGAGACGTACAATCTCACGGTTCTGATTGCCCTCACCATAGACTTCGTCGGCATCCTTGAAACGGAGGAAGTAGGTGAAGGGATCGTCGTTGTCCTTGTTGAAGTTGCGCAGGGCAAAGGCATAGTCGAGGTCGAAGCTGATGAAGCGGTAGCGACCTCCATCGCGATTGCGATAGGCCTTCATGTTGTTGTTGGGCCAGTCGTCGTTATCGAGGAACATGGTAACGGCCATGTAGTTAGTGAACTCGTCGATGTCGAGCAAGGTCTTCAGCTCGTCGTAAGCAGCATCGTCAGTACACTGGTAGCCCAGCTCGAAGATGCGTTTGAGGGCCACGTCGTCGCCGTTCTTCATTTCCGAATTCTCGAAGGCATCGATCTCCTCGTCATCATAGCCCCAGTTGGCATAGGCAAAATCGTCGTTGTTGGGCTCACGCATGTTGAACACGCCACGCAGCTCGCCGTTCACATATTCGATGACGGGAACACAGGACTGCACGTCGAGGTCGATGCCCGAGCGCTGGATGATGGTCTCCAGAGCGGGATCGAGGAAGCGGGCATTATGCGTCCAGAAATCGTTACCACCATTGCGCAGCAGGATGGTCTTGTCGCGGTTGTAGGGCTTCTGGGGGAAGAAGTTATAATCAAAGCGGTTCTGTCCGTCGAACTGCTTGCTGGACTTCAGCTTGAAGGAACGGAAACGCTGGGAACGCGTCCATCCGCCCGAAACCTTGATGTTCACATCCTGATTGAAGAGCATCTCGCCCTCGGGAGTCATGTAGCTGAAGTTCACGGGACGCTCCCACGGCTGGTTATAGTTGCGGGGCCAGTCCTGACCGTTGCCGGTCTTACCATTGGTGCCGTCGCCATCGCAGTCGAGGCCGATCTTCGGGTCGGTGAAATGTTTCTTGTCGCCTACGATAGAGATGACGGGCAGGGTGTAGTTGTTGTCAGTCTTGATGTAGCTGCGGGTGACGGGCACACTGGGCAGATAACCGTCCTGGAACAGACGCACGGTGAGGTTAGTGGTCTTGGAGAAGGTGAACTGTCCGTCCTTGCTCTCCTTGCTCGGCTCTTCCAGCTGGCCGTCGCCGATGTAGAGCTCCCACGAGATATCATCGAAGTAGAAGTTGTTGCTCTGCTTGTTCTCGTTGAGGTTGAAGGCGATGGTCTGCATGTCCTCGACGGTCTCCTGACCGCCCCACCACCAGCCGCCACCGCCCTGCTTGCCTACATCCTGGTCGGTGATGGTACCCTCATAGGTGAACTCCTGCCACTCGGTGGTGACATCGTAACCGTTGGAGTCAAGTATGGGATGATGGATGTAATTACCCGGCGTGGTGTGCGACTGGCAATTAATATGAGCAGACTTGTCGGCACGTACCTTAAAAGTGAAGCGATACTTCTCGCCCGAACGCCAGATATGGTCAGGGGTATAGACGAAGAACTGGGCATCGTAGTCGTGCTGCGGATTGGCAATGGTATGCACACGGGCACCACGCGAGCCATCAACGCCAATGCCGTCCTCGATGCGGTTCACATTGCCGTTGCCATCGGCATCGTGACTGACAAGGCTGGTGGCATCTTCGCCCTCACAGTTGCCGTTGCGCACATAATCAACCCAAAGCACGGGCTCCTCACCAACGTTCTTCGGAGCAGAAGGCAGACTGCCGTCGGTGGTGTACATCAGCGTGGCACCCTCGGGAATCTCGACGCTGACCTGCACGGAGTTCTTGAAGAGCTTGCTATCGGTCATCGTAGGAGCCGACAGGCGCTGCTCGGCAAACACGGACGTAGCATTGGAAGCACCTGGGGTAGAGACCGACGTCCAGCCCCACTCGTCGCCGCCATCGGTCTTACGAGCCCAGGCCGTGCGACTCATGGCCTCGGGATATTCCTGACTGACGACGAGCTGTCCGCTCTTATCGCTCAGATAAATCGTGCCGCCGTCGCAGTCGAGCTTGAATGAGGCCTGCATGTCGTTGATATCGTTGGAGCCGAGCCAGATGACCTTGAAGCCCTTGGCGGGTACACTACCCGTGCCAGCAGGAATCTGCCAGCGCTTCAGGTTGTCGGCATCGTCGCTGAGGTACATGCCGTCGAGGCTCACCGCCTGATTGCCCGGGTTATAAAGTTCAATCCAACTGTCGAAGTTGATGGCGGGACTCATCACCTCGCCCAGATTGGCAGCCATCAGTTCGTTGATGACCAATGCTGCCGTTGCTAACGTAGAAAGTATCATATATACATTAATATTATTAATATCGGGGTGCAAAGGTACAAAAATAATCAATTACCAGAGCAACAAATTGCGTAAAATGTGTTACAGAATGTTTCGCTGTAACATTTGCAATAAAAAAAGTAACATGCGATAGGGGTTGTTTCGCCATTATATTTGTATTTTTGTACCCAGATTTAGATTAATAACTAAAATAAAAACTCACACAAAACATGAAAAAACTGATTTTACTTGCTCTGCCGTTGCTGGCGTTCATGAGCTGCACTTCCACAGAGAAGAAAGCCGACAGTCCGGTGCTGACCGTCGAAGGTGGTAAGATTCAAGGCGTTCAGGCCGAGAATCCCGGTGTTTATGTGTATCGTGGCATTCCCTATGCCGCAGCACCTATCGGTGAGTTGCGTTGGAAAGAGCCTCAGCCCGTGGTGGCATGGGACTCGGTGCGTATTTGCGACAAGTTCGGCCATCCCGGCTATCAGGCTGTGCACTACCCCGGCGGCTATGCCACGGAATGGGGCTACGGCGACGAGGCTCCCTATAGTGAGGACTGTCTCTACCTGAATGTATGGACGAAAGCTCCTGGACAGGTGGATAAGAAACTGCCGGTGGCCCTGTGGATTCACGGCGGCGGCTACCGCGAGGGCTGGGGTTCGGAGCCCGAGTTCGACGGACAGGAGTGGGCATCGAAGGATGTGGTGCTCGTCAGTATCAACTACCGCTTAGGCATCTTCGGCTTCATGACCTATCCCGCTTTGTCGGAGGAGAGTCCGAATCACGTGAGCGGTAACTACGGCATTCTCGACCAGATACAATCGCTGAAATGGATCAAGGAGAACATCGCCCAGTTTGGCGGCGACCCCGACAACGTGACCATCTTCGGCCAGAGTGCTGGTGCCGGCAGTGTGCGTACGCTGTGTGAGAGTCCACTGGCACGTGGTCTGTTCCACAAGGCTGTCATCATGAGCGGCGGCGGTCTGAATATTCCTCCCAAGGAGGGCGAAGAGGCCACACCTGCTACCCCGATGAACCGTTTCTTCACCTACAACCCCTCGTTGGCTGAAAGCGAGGCCGAGACGAAGAAGGTGATGGACTGGGCCGGACTGACCGACTTGGAGAAACTGCGCCGTGCCTCTACGGAGATCATGTACACCGTAGGGCAGTTCTATAACATGGTGACGAAGGATGACGTGTTCCTGATGCAGCGTCCCATTGTCGATGGCTATGTGTCGCTGAAGAGCTTTGACGAAGCAGCCCGAGAGGGAACGATTGCCGACGTGCCGTATATGATTGGCTACACGCTGAACGACATGGGTGCTATGGCTCCCGGCATTGCCGAATTCTGCAAAGTGCGTCAGGAAAAGGGCGGCAAGGCCTGGGCCTACGAGTTTGCCCGTCCGTTGCCCGATGACGGTAACCATCCCGAAGTGACCAACCGTCTGCGTGGAGCCTTCCACTCCAGCGACCTCTGGTTCGTCTTCAAGAGCCTGAAGCACTGCTGGCGTCCCTGGACGCAGGGCGACTGGGACTTGGCCGAGAAGATGTTGACGGCATGGACCAACTTTGCCAAGTACAGCGATCCTAACGGCAATGGTGAGGGTGAAGGCTTAGGCTGGCAGCCCTGCACGGCTGAGAATCCGCAGTTCATGCTCTTCAAGCTCGACGGCAAGGATGCCGAGGCATCGGAAATGGGCGAGCCTATCATCCCCGAACCCATGCCTATGCCCAACATGCCCATGCCTGCCAACATGCCCAAATAATAATAAAACATGCCCAAATAATAATAAAAGATGAGAAGAATATTATTGACAGCAGTCCTGTGTAGCCTTTACGGCTATGGCCAGGCACAGACAGTGATTCAGCCCGAGCAGTGCAACATGCCACTGTTCCAGACCAAATACACTGCCGACCCCTCCCCTATCGTCGTGGGCGACACCCTGTTCGTCTTCACTTCACACGATGCCCATCCTGAAGATATTCCCGACCCAAACGAGAAGAATTCTGCCGGATTCTTCATGTATGACTGGCTGCTGTGGAGTACCACCGACATGGCGAACTGGACGGAGCACGGTGCTGTGGCATCGCTGAAGGACATCAGCTGGCGCAGCCGCGACAACGGCGGCTGGGCCATCCAAACCGTAGAGCGCAACGGCAAGTTCTATCTCTATGCTCCCCTGCATGGTCATGGTATCGGCGTGCTGGTGGCCGACTCGCCCTATGGTCCTTTCAAAGATCCGTTAGGCAAGCCGTTAGTATGGCAGAAGGAGCACTGGGATGACATCGACCCCACCGTTTTCATTGACGATGACGGCCAGGCCTACATGTACTGGGGCAACCCCCATACCTATTGCGTCAAGTTGAACAAGGACATGATTTCGACCCAAGGCGAAATCTACGTGCTCAATCCCAAGGACGGCGTAATGCGTCCTGTCAAGGAGGAGGGCGCCAAAATCAACCTCAGAGTGCGGGGCGAAGAGAAAGCCAACTGGGCTGTGCAGCACTATCAGGAGGGACCGTGGTTCTACAAGCGCAACGGCCACTACTACATGAGCTATGCCACCACCTGCTGCCCCGAAGCCCTGGGCTATGCCATGAGCGACAGCCCCACTGGCCCCTGGACGTGGAAGAACTACATCATGCGTCCCACAGAGCGCGATCGTGGCAACCATCCCGGCATCTGCGACTATAAAGGTCACAGTTATATCTTCGGTCAGAACTACGACCTGATGCACTTGGAAACCTTTGAACATCATGAGCGTCGCAGTGTCTCGGCTACCGAGATTACCTACAATGCCGACGGCACCATACAGGAGGTTCCTTACTGGCTCGACCAGAAGCCCATGCAGCAATTACAGTGGCTCAACCCCTACCAGCGCGTAGAGGCTGAGACCATGGCCTGGGGCTACGGACTGAAGACGGCCAAGATGGGTATCAAGAACACGGGCGTCGTAGCCGACATGCCCTACTCTACTGGTCGATGCAACATGTACGTCACTGATATTGACAACGGTGAGTATATCCGCCTGCGTGGCGTGGATTTCGGCAATGCCGTGCCTAAGGACTTCGCCCTCGTGGCTGCTGCTACGGGTAAATGCACCGTCACCCTGCGCGTGGATGGTGTCTGCGGCTCGGTCATCGGCACTCTCGACATTACGCCGACAACATCGGTTGACAGCTATCAGACATTCACCACGAAGATACAGCATGCCATCGGTGTGCACGACCTCTACCTCTGCTTCAGCAATGTCAGCGGCGAGGTACATTTAGACTGGTGGAAATTCAATCATTAAACCTTTGTTTACTTCATTCATCTAATTAAGAAAACCATTAATTCAAAAAACATGAAGAAGCTATTATTATTAATGTTATTTATCGGCTGTGGCCTCGCTGTATCGGCCCAGCCTGGTGGCGGATTCCCTGGCGGCGGTCGTCCTGGTGGCGGCGGCTTCGGAGGCGGATTTGGAGGCTTTGGTGGCTTCCAGCAGCAGACTGCCTTAGAGACATCACAGGAGTGGAAAGACGTCAATTATGCCGGTGATGACCAGGCCTACCATACCTGCGACATCTACCTGCCCAAGAAAGAGGCTGCCAGCTATCCTGTGGTCATCCATATCTATGGCAGTGCATGGTTCAGCAACAGCAGCAAGGGCGCTGCCGACCTAGGCACTATCGTGAAGGCCCTCCTCGACAACGGCTTTGCCGTAGTATGCCCCAACCACCGCTCCAGCATGGACGCCAAATGGCCTGCCCAGATTCACGACATCCGTGCCGTCATCCGCTTCGTACGCGGTGAGGCCAAGAAGTATAAGTTTGACACCAGCTTCATTGCCACCAGCGGCTTCTCCAGTGGCGGTCACCTGTCGTCGGTAGCTGCTACCACCAGTGGCATCAAGCAGACCAAAGTGGGTACTGTCGATATTGACCTGGAAGGTAATGTAGGTAACTATCTCAACGAAGCCAGCACCGTCAATGCAGCCTGCGACTGGTCGGGTCCTGTCGATCTGACAGCCATGGACTGCGGCGAGGCCATGAAGATGGGGGAGAACAGCCCCGAGGACATGCTGCTCGGCTCGAAGCTCTCGCAGGAGCCCGACAAGTACCGCAGCTTGAGCGCTACCAACTATGTCAGCAAGAACAACCCGCCTATCATCATCTTCCACGGTGAGAAGGACAACGTGGTGCCCTGCTGCCAGGGAAAGATGTTCTATGAGCTTCTGAAGGCCGCCGGCGTACGCACCGAGGCAACCTTCGTTCCCGAGGGAGGCCACGGCATGGGCATGTATGCAGAAGAGAACCTGCAGAAGATGGTGAACTTCCTGAAGGAAGCCATGAAGAAGTGAAGAAGTGAAAAGTGAATAATAAGTTTTTATCATGAAGAAAAGTCTATTAACGATTGCGTTGCTGGCCAGTGTTGTCACGGCCTCAGCGCAGCCTCGCGCCAATGACGACGGGACAGTAACGTTCCAATATAGGAACGACTCAGCAAAGAATGTGATGGTCGATGTGCAGTTCGCAGGCCGCAAGGAGATGACCAAGGGTGCCGACGGCACATGGACGGTGACCCTCGGCCCCGTAGCCCCCGACATGTATCCCTATTGCTTCATTGTCGATGGTATCAGTGTGATGGATCCCGAGAACCAGCTGTACTTCCCCAATGAGGGCTTCAAGAACAGCCTGTTGGAGATTCCTTCGAAGAACGGCCCGCTGCCTCACGACATTCGCGACGTGCCTCACGGACGCGTAGAGTACATCCATTACTTCTCGAAGAGCCTTGGCGGCACCAACAATGCCATTGTCTATCTGCCCCCTACCTACCAGACGGATCAGCAGAAGAAGTACCCCGTATTCTACCTCATCAGCGGTACCACCGACACGGAGGAGGTCTATTATAAGGTAGGACGCGTGAACTACATCCTCGACAACTTGCTGGCCGACAAACAGGCCAAGGAGATGATTGTTGTGCTGCCCTATGGCAACCCCACCAAGCTGCTCGCCAAAGCTCCCGCACAGGGTGCTCCCCAGATGCAGTTCGGCGGCGATGTGTTCAGCAAGGATCTCATCAATGACCTTATGCCTTACATTGAGGCGAACTATCGCACCATCAACAACCGCGACAACCGCGCCATCGGCGGTTTCTCTCGTGGCGGCAACCAGGCACTGCTCAACGGTCTGACCAACCTCGACAAGTTCAGCTACCTGTGCAGTTACAGCTCGTTCACCTCGACCGATATTCCCAAGGTCTATGACAATGCCAGCGATACCAACAAGAAAATTCACCTCTTCTGGCTCGGCGTGGGCACCGACGATTTCCTCTATGGCACCGCCCGCGACTATATGGAATTCCTCGACAAGAAGGGCATCAAGTCGGTGAAGGAGTTCACAACCGATAAGTTCGGTCACACTTGGATGAACGCCAAGTACTTCCTCTCGAAGACCCTGCCTCTGCTCTTCAACAAGAAGGCTGCCGAGGCTGCTATGAAGGAAGGCCAGCCCGCACCTGCCGCAACTGGTAAGGAGGAGGCTTTCACGCCTACCGTTATGGCTCGTTTGTTCCCGCGTCCCGTCATCTCCCCTGAATATAGCGAGGAGGGCATCACCTTCCGCTTCAAGGCTCCAGAGGCCAAGAAGGTGGAACTGGTGACTGAGGTGCTACCCGAGACCATCGCCATGCAGCGCGACAGCGACGGTGTGTGGAGCGCTACGCTCAACGACTTCCTCTTTGAGACCTTCAGATATTGTTTCCTGGCCGACGGCACTCCCGTTGCCGACCCCAGCAATATGTATCTCTCGCCCGACCGTGGCTTCAAATACAGCATAGCCGACAATCCTAATTCGCAGTTCAATTTCGCCTCACAGGGCGAGATTGAGCACGGCCGCACGTCCTACGATATGGAACGTCAGGAGGCATGGTACACCTCACCTATGAGCCGTCAGGGTGGCATGTCCTTCCCCAGATTCATACAGCTGATTCCCGGCAAGGATGACACCATGGAGAGCTGGTTCAAGGTGGGTGGTGCCGATGCCATTGCCGATGCTTTGCTGGCTGAAGGCAAGACGAAGCCTTGTATCATCACTACCAGCTCACTCGAGTTCATGCAGGGTGGTGGCTTCGGCGGCGCACGTCCTGGTGGCGCAGCCGGCGGTGGTGCCGCACGTCAAGGTGGTGCTGGCGGCTTCGGTGGCGGTGGCGGCTTCGGTGCTGCTTTCACCCCGAAAGTGCTGCGTGCCGACGACTATCCCACGTGGACCCAGCGCCGTATGGCCTTGGTAAAACTACTTCTTGACATGGGCAAAGAACCCGATCCTCAGTTCCCCGGCGGTGGCGGCTTCGGCGGCTTCGGCGGCGGACGTCCCGGTGGCGGCTTTGGCGGAGGCGGCGGCTTCGGTGGAGGCGGCTTCCCGGGCGGCGGTGGCTTCGGTGGAGGCCGACCCGGCGGATTCTGACAGGAACTGATCGTAACGGCTGATGAAAGGATTTCAACATATCATCATCTGGATAGCAGGGTTAGCGGTTATAGCCGCTGCCCTGCTCTTCTGTGAGGTTCACCTCCTGTGGAAGCTGCAGGAGTCGAACCTCTTCCTTGCTTCAGGACTTTTCTTCCGCGAGCAGCTTGTAGTGCCTGGTGGCTTGCTGACGTGGATAGGTACCTACCTGACACAATTCTTCTATCACCCCTGGCAGGGCGTCCTGCTACTATGCGCCTGCTGGCTACTGCTCATGTGGCTGCTGAAGCGCGCCTTCAAGATCAGCGATACCTGGGCACCACTGATGCTCATTCCCGTAGCATTGCTGATGATTACCATCGTCGATATGGGCTACTGGGTCTATATGCTCAAGCTCCACGGTCACGTTTTCATAGGCACCATAGGAGCATCGGCAGTAGCAGCCTTGCTATGGGTTTTCCGGTGCCTGCCCCGGAAAGGCTGGTTGCGGGCGGTGTTCATTGCCCTCACTGCCCTATTGGGCTATCCCCTCTTAGGCATCTACGGTTTGGCGGCAGCCCTACTGATGGGCATATGGTCGTGGAGACTGATGCAGAAACGTGCCAACGCCCTGCTGTGCAGCCTGGTAGCCGCGCTCTGTGTCATTACCGTGCCCTTGCTGTGCTATCGGCACATTTTCTATCAGACAAATCTGGATAATATCTACTTCGCTGAGCTTCCTCTCTATTTCATCACCGAAGAATATCCCAACTATTATATTCCCTTCTACCTGTTGGCGCTCTTCTTCTTAGTGCTGACGCTGCTGCCCATGCGCCCCATGAAATCCTTGCGCCCTGTCCTGCGCCTCACCGTGCAGGGAGCTGTCTTGGCACTTTCGGCCTGGGCCGTATTCCATTTCTGGTTCAAGGACGAGAACTTCCACCACGAGCTGGCCATGCAGCATGCCATCGAGCAGCAGGACTGGGAGACCGTCATTGAAGAAGCTGCCCTTCAGAAAGACGAACCCACCCGCTCCATCGTCATGATGCGCAATCTAGCGCTGTCGCGCTTAGGCCGTCAAGGCGACGAGATGTTCCGCTTCAAGAATGGCTCGAAAGCCTACGCTGCACCGTGGGGAATGCGCATGATGCTGGTGTGCGGCCCGACCATCTATTTCGAATATGGCATGCTGAACTATTGCCATCGCCTATGCACGGAGATGGGCGTGGAGTTCGGCTGGTCGGCTCAGTATCTCAAGCTGATGGCAAAATGTGCACTGCTTAGCGACGAGCAGCAATTAGCCCGCAAATATATCGCCCTGCTCCGTCAGACCACGTTCTACGGCGACTGGGCCGACTGGGCTGAGCAGCTGTTGCGTCATCCTGAGCAGAGAACTGCCGACCCCGTGTTAGGCCCCGTCACCCACATGCTGCACTACGACAATGACCTGGGCTCTGACCAGGGAAACACAGAAAGTTTCCTCATGCGCCAGCTGGTATCAAGCACCAACACCGACGATCCCATCTTCCAGGAGCAGACGCTGCTGGCTTCGCTCTATACCCACGACGCCAGCCACTTCTGGTATCATTTTGAGGACTATGTGCGCCTGCATCCCAATGCACGTATTCCACGCTACTATCAGGAAGCCGCCTATCTCTACGCCTACATAGCGGATCATCCAGACCTCGACCGCATGCCCATCGACCCCAGCGTGAAGGAGGGTTTCAACCGCTTCATGCAGTTTGCACCGCGATATGAGGGTGCCGAAGTCGATGTGGCACGCAAGGGGCTCTACGACCAGTTTGGTCAGACCTACTTCTACGATTACTACATGATGAGACAACTACCCGAATACTGATGCCATGAAGATAAGAACCCTACTCCTGTCAGTCCCCATAGGGGCCATGCTCATGGCATGCTCCACGAAGGTGCCCGATTCGTTCACCGAGAACGAGGCGTTGCCCGCCATCTATCCCGACTATGTCAATGTTACCATCCCCGTGAACCTTGCTCCCCTTACCTTCGAGCTCGATGACCCCGATGCCGACGGGATGGTGGCGCGCTACGCCGCTGGCGATGTGGAGATTATCTGTGCCGACAAGATGCAGCCCGACATCGATGACTGGCATGAGCTGATTCAATCCACCATCAACCATCAGCCATCCACTATCCAAGTCGATGTCTATGCCCGCCACGGCGACCAGTGGACGCACTACAAGCCGTTCAGTATCTATGTTTCGCCCGACAGCATCGACCCGTGGCTCAGCTACAGGCTCATTCCCCCTTCGTTTGTGAGCTATGAGGCGCTCACCATCAGTCAGCGTTGCTTAGAGAACTACGATGAGAGTGTCATCTACGACAACATGCTCTGCGGCTTGGAAAAGGACGGACAATGCATCAACTGCCACCACTATCAGCAGTTCAACCCACAGCGCATGCAGTTCCATGCCCGCCAGAATCATGGCGGCACCGTCATTGCCTACGACGGCAAGCTGACGAAAGTAAACATGAAGAACGACTCCATCCTCTCCGCCGGCGTCTATCCCGCTTGGCATCCCTGGCTCAACCTCATCGTCTATTCTACCGACAAGACGCACCAAAGCTTCCACACCACTGACCCCAACAAGATTGAGGTCTTCGATACCGAGAGCGACATCATTGCCTATGACGTGGAGCGCGCAGAGGTGACCAATTTAGAGAACGATCCCAACGAGATGGAGGTCTTCCCCGCATGGGCTCCCGACGGGCGTACGCTCTACTATTGCAGCGCTCATTTCGAGGTCGGCGATTCCATTACCAACCGCAATTTAGAAGTGGTCAATCGCTCCCAGGAGCTGAAATACAACATCTACCGCAAGAGTTTCAACCCCGACACATGGGAGTTCGGCCCGCGTGAGCTGGTCTTCGATGCCGACAGTCTCCTTGCTACCGATAGTCTTTCCGAAAGACAGAGTGGTGGCAGCGCTGTGCTGCCCCGTATCTCGCCTGACGGCCGCTTCCTCGTTTTCACCATGGCTTCCTATGGATATTTCCACATCTGGCATCACGATGCCGACCTGTGGATGATTGACTTAAAGGGGTTAGGGGCTAGTCCGCTCACCCCTGCGAACTCCCCTGACACCGAGAGCTATCACACCTGGTCGAGCAACAGCCGGTGGCTCGTGTTCAGCAGCCGCCGCGACGATGGTGTCTTCACCCGTCCGTTCTTCGCACATATCGACGAGGAGGGTAACGTAGGAAAGCCCTTCGAGCTGCCTGCTGCCGACCCCGACTATCACCGCCAGTTCATGCGCTGCTATAATATCCCCGAGTTCATGCGCGGGCCGGTCACCATTGCCCCCCAAACCTTTGCTGACGTGCTCAAGGGCGAGGGCATCACGGTGAAGTACGTACAGCAATTGCACAGATAAACTAAACAAAACTATCATACTATCTTGAACATGAAAAAAGTGATATTGGCGGCCGTAGCCGCAGTCGTGAGCACCACGTGCGCCACGGCACAGGAGAAGTACCCCTGGCAGAACCCGCAGCTGCCCAGGACGGAACGAGTTGAGAACCTGCTGGGCATGCTCACACCCGAGGAGAAGGTGGGTCTGATGATGAACAAGGCCATCTCCATCGAGCGACTGGGCATTCCCTCCTACAACTGGTGGAGCGAAGCCTGCCACGGCGTGCGCCAAGGCGACTATACCGTCTATCCGCAGCCCATCGGCATGGCCGCTGCCTTCAGCGAGCAACTGGTGTATGACGTCTTCTCGCAGGTCAGCGACGAAGCCCGCGCCAACTGGAACCGCTCCGACCACAGCGTGAAGCACGTGGGCATGGGCGAGACCTATTACCCCGGCAACCCCGAGCTCACGTTCTGGTGTCCGAATGTAAATATCTTCCGTGACCCGCGTTGGGGACGCGGACAGGAGACCTGCGGCGAGGACCCCTATCTCAATGCTGTCCTCGGCGTGCAGACCGTGCTCGGCATGCAGGGCAACGACGACAAGTACGTGAAGACCCACGCCTGCGCCAAGCACTATGCCGTGCATAGCGGTCCCGAGCCCCTGCGCCACTCCATGAACGTCGATCCCACCAACCGCGACCTTTGGGAAACCTACCTCCCCGCTTTCAAGGCTTTGGTGAAAAAAGGCCACGTGCGCGAGGTGATGTGCGCTTACCAACGCTTCGAGGGTAAGCCCTGCTGCACCAGCGACCGCCTGCTCATCGACATCCTGCGCAACAAGTGGGGCTACGACGGACTGGTGGTCACCGACTGCGATGCCATCAACAACTTCTTCAATCGTGGCCAGCATGAGACGCACAAGGATCCCCTCTCGGCCACCGTCGATGCCGTGCTCAACGGCACTGACCTGGAGTGCGGTAAGGTGATGATGAATCTTACCGACGGTCTCAGCCGTGGTCTCATCAAGGAGAGCGACCTCGACCTGCACCTGCGCCGTACACTGATGGGACGCTTCGAGCTGGGTATGTTCGACCCCGCTGAGATGCTGCCCTGGGCCAATATTCCCGCCTCGAACATCAGCAGCGAGGAGCATCACGCCTTGGCCGTGCAAGCCGCGCGCGAAGCTATGGTTCTGCTGGAAAATAACAACAATGTGCTGCCCCTCTCGAAGAGCATCAGGACGCTGGCTGTCCTCGGCCCCAATGCCGACGATGTGGAATTGCTCAACGGCAACTACGGTGGCACCCCCACCAAGGCTCACCAGCACTCACTGCTCGAGGGCATCAAGAATGCCGTGCCCGGTGCCCGCATCATCTACCAGAAGGCTTGCGAGCTGAACGACGAATACACCACCGTGCACCACATTCAGGACTTCAACGGAGGCAAGGGCGTCTTCATAGAGTTCTGGAACAACAAGAACCTCGAGGGCGATCCCGTGAAGAGCGACTACTACAAGGACGAATTCAACTTCTCCACCTTCGGTGCCTGGGGCTTTGCCGAGGGCGTGGATAACAACAATCTGTCCGTGCGTATCACCGGCAAATACACAGCTACCTTCACCGGCGAAATGAAATACACCCTCTCCACCGACAATGGCTACATCTTTAAGGTGAACGGCGAGGTCATCGAGGAGAACAAGGGCGGTGGCCGCGGACGTGGTTTCGGAGGCTTCGGCTTCGGTCGTGGTCGTGGCGCAGAGTATAAGTCATTCCCCGTCGAGCAGGGCAAGACTTACGACATCGTCATCGAATACCGTCGCGGCGACGGCAACTTCGCCATGCTGCGTGGTGACATCTGCGAGCGTAAACTGGCCGACTTCACCGATCTTGCCAATGAAGTGAAGGTGGCTGACGCCATTATCATCATCGGTGGCATCTCGGCACGTATGGAAGGCGAGGGCGGCGACAAGCAAACTATCGAACTGCCCGTCGTGCAGCAGTTGCTTATCAAGGCTATGCACAAGACCGGCAAGCCCGTCATCTTCGTCAATTGCTCCGGATCGGCCATCGCCTTCGGTAGCGTAGAGGGACAGTACGACGCACTCCTCGAAGCTTGGTATCCTGGCGAGGGAGGATCGGAGGCACTGGCTGAAGTGCTCTTCGGCGACTACAACCCCGGCGGCAAGCTGCCCATCACGTTCTATCGCTCGAACGACGATCTACCCGACTTCATGGACTACTCGATGAAGAACCGCACCTACCGCTACTTTACCGGCGTGCCCCAGTATGCCTTCGGCTACGGCCTCAGCTACACCACCTTCAGCGTCGGCAAGGGCAAGATCAGCGCCAAGAATATGAAGAAGAACGGCAAGGTCACCATCACCGTTCCCGTCACCAACACCGGCAAGCGTGAGGGCACCGAGACCGTACAGGTCTATGTGAAGCGCCTCAACGACGACGGAGCGCCCATCAAGGCCCTCAAGGGCTTCCAGAAGCTCAGCCTCAAGCCCGGCGAGACCAAGCAGGCCGTCATCACCCTCGACGGCGAGGCCTTCGAATACTACGACGAGGCCATCGACGAGCTCAGCACCATGCCCGGCGCCTACAAGATTCTCTACGGCACCTCCTCACTCGACAAGGACCTCCAGTCCTTCGACTTCGCCGTGAAGTGAACTCGTTTTTAGACTACGAATTCGGCGAATTTTACGAATTAATTAAATTTAGGAGCGCCCCCGACAGTCGGGAGCGCTCCTTTTTCATTGCGGGGGGTACTACGCACCCCAGACTAATGAGAGGCGACCGCTTTACGGTCAGAAGGGGGTGGGTCGGCGGCCAATTTCTCGCCGGAAATCTCGGTCCGAGGGGGGTGGGTAGCCAAATTTCCAGTCGGAAATCTGCCCGCGCTGGTGAGATTGGTCAAAATTCCAGTCGGAAATCTGCCCGCGCTGGTGCGATTGGCCAAAATTCCAGTCGGAAATCTGCCCGCGCTGGTGAGATTGGCCATATTTCCAGCCGGAAATCTCTCCGCGCTGGTGCGATTGGCCAAAATTCCAGCCGGAAATCCACCCGGAGGGGTATCTGGCGGAGATTTGTGGTGGAAATTCGCACAATTCCTTTGTTATTTGTATCATTTTTCGTAATTTTGCAGGCGATAAAACTGAAAAAATATGCGAATCATCACTTTTCTTTTAGCCCTGATGCTGGGAGTGGGCGCCCAGGCCAAGAGCTATCCCTTCGACAAGGGGCAGCTGAGAGTCACCACCGTGGCGCGCAACGCCGTAAGGATACAATATGCTGTGGACGACGCGAAGAGCGACCTGCCCGACTGGCTCTACGTGAAGCACGACGAGGTGAAGTCGAAGGACGTGAGCGTGGCCGTCGATGCCCGCCGCGGCGTGGTCATGGTGAAAGACGGCAAGGGCCGCACCGTGTTCACCGCCACGCGCCACCAGCAGGCCGACGGCGTGGCTACGCTGGCCTTCGCCTCGCCCAAGGACGAGCATCTCTTCGGCCTCGGACAATTCCAGGACGGCTACAGCGACGTGCGCGGCCTGAGCCGCCGGCTGACGCAGGTGAACACGCAGATTTCGCTGCCCATGCTGCTGTCGAGCAAGGGCTACGGCATCTTGTGGAATAACTACGGCATGACGGAGTTCAACCCCTGCGAGCAGAGTATCAAGCTAACCCCTAACCGCTCACCCCTAACCGCTCAACAGGAGGTGGTGAACGTGACCACGACCGAGGGCGGACGGCAGGAGGTGCGCCAGCGTAATGTGTTCGGCGCCACGCTGAGCATCGGCGAGGCCGGCGACTATGCGCTGCTGCTCGACGTGGGGCAGAAGATGGCGCGCCGCCATAACCTGAGCATCGACGGCACGACGGTGATCGAGATGCAGAACATGTGGCTGCCGCCCACGGCATCGAAGATCGTTCATCTGGAGGCCGGAGAGCACCAGGTGGAGGCCGAGCTGTCGAGGGGCGACCAGCCTACATTATATTATCAAAAGGTGAAGGACGAGACGGTGTTCCGCTCGCCCGTCGCCACGCAGGTCGATTACACCGTGTTCGTCGGTTCGGCCGACGAAATCATCGCCGCCTACCGCGAGCTGACCGGTCCCTGCCCGCTCATGCCGTCGTGGGCGCTGGGCTATATCCACTGCCGCGAGCGCTTCCATTCCTCACAGGAAATCTTAGAGACGGCCAACCGCTTCAAGCAGGAGCAGCTGCCGGTGGACGTGCTGGTGCAGGACTGGCAGTACTGGGGCAAGTACGGGTGGAACTCGATGCAGTTCGACGAGGAGTTCTACCCCGACCCGAAGGCGCTAACCGACAGTCTGCACCGCATGGGCATCCGCCTGATGGTGTCGGTATGGTCGAAGATTGACAAGAACTCGGAGGTGGGCCGTCAGATGGTGCGCGACAACTACTACATCCCCGGCACCGACTGGATAGACTTCTTCAACCCCGACGCTGCTGCCGCCTACTGGCGCAACTTCAGTGAGCGCCTCGTTCCCCTGGGCATCGACGCCTGGTGGCAGGATGCCACCGAGCCCGAGAACGACGACCTGGCAGGCCGCCGCGTGAACAACGGCCGCTGGGCCGGCGAGCAGGTGCGGAATGTATATCCCCTGCTGGTGAACAAGACGGTGTATGAGGGGTTAACGGCCCCCACCAACCTCCCCCAACTGGGGGAGGCTTCTGACCCCACAACCTCCCCCAGTTGGGGGAGGCAGGAGGGGGCCATGATTCTCACCCGATGCGGCTTCCCCGGCATTCAGCGCTATGGGTCTGCCTTGTGGAGCGGCGACGTGGGTAACGACTGGGAGACCTTCCGCCGCCAAATTGTGGCCGGCTTGGGCGTTCAGGCTGCCGGCGTGCCCTGGTGGACGTATGATGCCGGTGGCTTCTTCCGCCCAGGCGACCAATATACCAATCAGGACTATATCGAGCGCATGCTACGCTGGATAGAAACCTCGGTCTATCTTCCCTTGATGCGCGTACATGGCTACATGAGCAACACCGAGCCGTGGAACTACGGTCCCGAGGCACAGGCCATCATTGGCGAGTGTCTGAAAGAGCGCCAGAAACTGCGTCCCTACATTGATCGCTGCGCCCAGCGCATCGCCTCTGAAGGATACACGCTGATGCGCCCGCTGGTATTCGACTTTGCCGACGACTCCGAAGCCCTCAAGCAACCATACGAGTATATGTTCGGCCCAGCGCTGCTCATCAACCCCGTCACCGAACCGGGCGTCACGGAGTGGGTCACTTATCTGCCCAAAAGCAAGGGCGGCTGGACAGACTACCGCACTGGGCAGCACTACGAGGGTGGACAAACCGTCACCACGCGCGTGACAAAGGCTCATATCCCTGTTTTCATCAGGGAATCGCAGAAAGACAGGCTTTAGTTTGAAGTTTAAAATTCAAATATCATAGTTATGAAAAGATTTTTACTGAGTTTATCATTGATTGCTCTTCCGTCATCACTTCTCATAGCGCAGTCCAGCCCCGACGCTGACCCGAACTTCTACATCTACCTCTGCTTCGGCCAGTCGAACATGGAGGGCAACGCCCAAGCGGAATCGGTTGATCAGACCAACATCGACAAACGTTTTCAGATGCTGGCCACGTGTAACTTCTCCAGTCCAAGCCGCACCACCGGCAAGTGGTACAAGGCCACGCCGCCCATCGTCAGCCCCGACGGCAAACTCGGCCCATCTGACTACTTTGGACGTACCATGGTGGCCGCGCTACCTGCAAATGTTAAAGTAGGCGTAGTGGCCGTGGCTATGGGTGGAAGTCCCATCGAGATGTTCGACAAAGACAAGTATAAGCAGAAGATGAAGGATAACCCTAATGAGTGGTGGGTGACATTGGCCAACCGCCATTACGGTGGCAACCCTTACGGGCGCCTCATCGACATGGGCAAGGAAGCGCAGAAGGTGGGTATCATCAAGGGTATCCTGCTGCATCAGGGCTGCTCGAACAACGGCGACCCCAACTGGCCCAACATGGTGAAGAAGATATACAACGACATGTTGACTGACCTGGGCCTGAGCGCCGACAGCGTGCCCCTCTTTGCAGGCGAGACGTTGCGTCAGGAAAACGGTGGCAGTTGCTATGCCCACAACACACAAGTGAATCGTCTGCCCCAAGTCATTCCTACAGCCCACGTCATCAGTTCGGCCGGCTGCCCTGGTAATGGCCAGGACCCTTGGCATTTCAGCGCCAAGGGCTACCGCATCGTAGGCAAGCGCTATGCCTACTCAGCCCTAAAGGTGATGGGACGCGAGACGAGGGTCGATCCAGAGTATGCAATGGTCTCTACGCTGAAGAATTTCTTCACGCCTACCGGCTTCGACACGGAGTACAAATACAAAATGGACGGCAAAACACGCGACATGCAGCTGTGGGGCACCTTCGCCGACAAGCACCGTGAGTTGCTCACCGACGAGACGACCTTCAGCAGCGAAGACTTCACTATTACCAGCAAAGGAAAGCTGACCGCTTCTGAGGAGAAATATGGCATCGTCACGGCCCAATACACTGACTTCATGGGTACAGAGCACAACATTCCTATTCATGTGCTGGTATATACCGCTGCCATCAAGGACATCGTCAGTGATGCTGCCAATACCAGGATCTATACCCTCGACGGCCGACGCATCGACAAAACCGTCGGAGACCTGCCACCAGGTATCTATATCTGCAATGGAAAGAAGATGATCGTCAAACCATAAACCAACATGAAAAAACAAATCCTTAGCGTACCCCTGGCCCTCTCAATGGCAGCGCTCCCTGCCGCGGCACAGGAGAAACTAGACCGACTGGAGCAACAGGCCGACGAACTCATCGGCAAGATGACGCTCGAAGAGAAGTTCTCACAGCTGATGAACGAGACACCGGGCATTCCTCGTCTGGGCATTGAGCCCTACGACTGGTGGAACGAAGGCCTACACGGTGTAGGTCGTAGCGGCCGTGCCACCGTTTTCCCCCAGCCCATCGGATTGGGTGCCACCTTCGACACGGAGATGGTCAGGAAGATTGGCGATGCCATCGCCACCGAGGCCCGCGCCAAGTATATCGTGGCACGTCGCAATCATAACTACGCCCGCTATACGGGTCTGACGTTCTGGAGCCCCAATGTGAACATCTTTCGTGATCCCCGTTGGGGACGCGGCATGGAGACCTGGGGCGAAGACCCCTTCCTTACCGGCACATTAGGCACTGCCTTTGTACGCGGCATGCAGGGTGATGACCCTGTCTATCTGAAGGTGGCCGCCTGCGGCAAGCACTTCGCCGTGCACAGTGGCCCGGAGGCCACACGTCACTCGGTGAACGTCGAGCCCTCGCTGCACGACCTGTGGGAAACTTATCTGCCCGCCTTTGAGATGCTAGTGAAGGAGGGAAAAGTAGAGATTGTGATGGGAGCCTACAACCGCGTGTATGGCGAGTCGGCATCGGGCAGCAAGTTGCTGCTCACCGACATCCTGCGTCAGAAATGGGGTTTCAAGGGACATATCGTCAGCGACTGCGATGCCATCGCCGACATATGGAAAGGCCATCAGATAGCCAAGAGTGAGGCCGAGGCCTGTGCTATCGCCATCAAGGCTGGCTTGAACGTGGAGTGCGGTACTACCTTCCGTGCCTTGCGTGAAGCACTCGACCGCCAGCTGCTCACCGAAGCCGACATCAACCAGGCACTAAAGCCATTGATGATGACCCGCTTGAAGTTGGGCATCATGAAGCCCGATCCCGACTGTCCTTACAACAATTTCGGCGAAGAAGTCATCGGCTCCAAGGAGCACATCGCCCTCGCCCGTCAGTCGGCTGTAGAAAGCATGGTGCTGCTGAAGAACGAAAGTGGCGCACTGCCCATCGACAAGAACATCCATACCCTTTTCGTGACAGGCGCCGGAGCTGCCGATGCCTTCTGGCTCATGGGTAACTACTTCGGCATCAGCGACCGCTACTGCACCTATTTGCAGGGCATCGTGTCGAAAGTAAGCAGCGGCACAGCCGTGAACTACCGTCCAGGCTGCCTGGAGAGCGCACCCACACTGAACACCATTAACTGGGCCGTCAGCGAGTCGGCAGGAGCCGAGAAGACCATCGTTGTCATGGGTAACAACGGTAACTTGGAGGGCGAAGAGGGCGAGGCCATCGACAGCGAGATGGGCGACCGCGAAAACATCCGCATCCCCGAAAGCCAGATGAACTATCTACGCCAGATATGCCGCCGCAAGAAGCACGGTGTCATTGTCGTGCTAACCGGTGGCAGTCCCGTCGATGTGCGCGAGGTATGCCAGCTGGCCGATGCCGTCATCATGGCATGGTATCCGGGACAGGAAGGTGGCTATGCACTGGCCGACCTGCTCTTCGGCGATGCCAACTTCTCAGGACACCTGCCCGTCACCTTCCCCGAAGATGGTGACCGTCTGCCTGCCTTCGAAGACTACTCCATGCAGGGACGTACCTACAAGTACATGGCCGACAACATCTATTTCCCCTTCGGCTATGGTCTGAGCTACGGACACGTGAACTATTCGGGGCTCGACGTGAAGGCAGACAAGAAGCGCGGGCTTACCGTCACGCTGACACTGACGAACGACGGCAACTGTGAGGTCACAGAGACACCACAGGTCTATGTCTTAGTCCCTGGTGCCGGTATCAGCGCGCCCATCCAGCAACTGGTCGATTTCAAACGCATCACCTTGGGAACAGGCGCAACTACCGAGCTGACTTTCGATATCCCCATCGATAGGCTGACCACCGTGCAGGAGGATGGAAACCGCAAACTGCTGAAAGGCGAATATACCATCACCGTCGCCAGTGCTGCACCTTCACCCCGTACTGCAACCCTCGGCATTCAGACAGTTTCTGCAAAAGCAAAGCTATAATTAAACGAACGACTGAATATGAAAAAGACCTTATTGCTAAAGGTGCTGTTAGCACTTATCATCACCTACTTCTCACCACTCACTTCTATTGCACAGACACTGAAGTCACCTAACGGCAAGCTGACCGTGGCACTGAACGGTAACAGCTATACCATCAGCTACGAACAGCAGAAAGTGCTGGAGCTTACGGCTACCCCGACTGCACAGCAAAAAATCAAGTCCAAACGCATCAAGGCCGACTACCACATGCTGACAGGCAAGCGCCTGCACTGCGTCAATCAGGCCAACGAATACCGATTGGATGGCGGACTGGTGATGCGTCTCTACAACGACGGCATAGCCTTCCGCTATGAATACACGAGTCTACAAAACAACAAGGCACCTGAAGAGCAGACGGCCTATATCATTCCCGAAGGCAAGAAGCGATGGATGCAGCAATGGAGCGATGGCTACGAGGGATTCTTCCCAATGACAACCACTGCTGAGGTGAAAACTTTGGGAGGCTTTGGTGGATCTAGGGTCACAAATGAATTAAACACCCACTGGGGCTATCCGCTACTAGTGGAAGCTACCGACGGTGTGTTTGCCCTCATCACCGAGGCTAACATCGAGTATGGACAGAGTGCCTCATCATTGTTTAATGACGGTGAAAAATTCCGCGTAGTGCAAGACCAAAAGACTTCCTCCCCTTCGGAGGAAGGTCAGGAGGGAACCTCGCATACCCCTTGGCGTGTCGTCATCGTTGGCCATTTGGCTGACATTGTGCAATCGACACTGGTGACAGATGTCAGCGAGCCATCGAAGCTTAACGATACCAGCTGGATCAAACCTGGTGTGGTATCCTGGATTTATTGGGCCTACAACCACGGCTCCAATGACTACAACATTATTAAAAAGTATGTCGATATGGCTGTCACACTGAAGTTGCCCTATGTGCTCATCGATGCTGAGTGGGACGAAATGGACAAGGTGGCTACCAACGAAGGTAAGACCATTGAGGATGCCGTGGCCTATGCCAATGCCAAGGGTGTGAAGCCGCTGATATGGTACAATTCGTCGATAGGTTGGGTAAACGGCGCTCCTGGTCCGAAGTACCGCCTGAACAAGCCCGAAGACCGCGAAAAGGAGTTTGCATGGTGCGAGCAAATTGGCGTAGCAGGTGTAAAGATAGACTTCTTCAGTGGAGACAACCAGATGAATATGGAATATTGTCAGGACCTGTTGGAAAGTGCGGCCCGCCACCACCTGTTAGTGAACTTCCATGGTGCTCCCATCCCTCGCGGCTGGCAGCGTACCTATCCCAACTTGATGAGCACCGAGGGTGTCTATGGTGCCGAGTGGTACAACAATGTGCCTACATTCACCAATAAGGCCGCTGCCCACAATGCCACTCTGCCCTTCACGCGTAATGTCATTGGTCCTATGGACTATACCCCTTGTGCCTTTAGCGACTCGCAGCACCCCCACATCACCACCCATGCTCACGAGTTGGCACTGACGGTGCTCTTCGAGAGTGGTTTGCAGCATTTGGCTGACCGTCCCGAGAGCTTCCTTGCCCAGCCTCAGGAGGTGAAAGACTTTTTAGGTCAGTTGCCCAGCGTGTGGGATGAGACACGACTGATCTCCGGCTATCCTGCCGACCATGCCGTCATCGCCCGCCGCAGTGGCAACACATGGTATGTGGCAGGTATCAACGGTACCGACGAAGCGAAGACCATCAGTCTCGACCTTAACTTTATTACTAAAAAGGAACGTAAAAACATGCTCCTCTTTGCTGACAGTGGCAATGCAGACACGCCTTGGAGCATCACACGCCCCACAGAACTGCCCACTACTGTCACGTTACAACCACGGGGCGGCATCTTATTGATAAGTCAAACGCATTGATACATTGTTTTTATAAATTACCCTTCAGAAACTTGATGCTGACATGAGTGCATTAGAGCACAATTTACTACTTCTATAACACATATGGTTTAATCCGACTACTTTCATTTGAATAAAGTATTCTTGCTTACAAGTAACATTTTCGGCAATATGTTACACCACGCAAAGTATTTGAAACTAAAATATAAATTAATATTAATAAAAATGTGCTAACTTTGTCACCGAAAATGCGTGAAAAGGTGGAAAACTTAACGCTTAAAAGTAAAAAATGTTATATTAACCAACAATTATTTTATCTAAAAACAACAGCTATGTTAAAATTCAAAGCACTTCAAAAGCCGCTTATGCTGCTTGCCCTGCTCTGTTTGTTCCCCTTTGGGGCACTGGCTCAGAGCACAGTAAAGGGAACAGTGGTTGACGAAACTGGTGAACCTGTCATTGGTGCATCAGTAAAATTGGTTGGAGCAAGAGGTGGTAGCATCACCGACATGAACGGACAGTTCGCGCTCACTGCTGCCAGCAATGCCCAGCTCGAGATCTCTTATGTGGGTTATGAGACCCAGAAAGTAAGCGTAAATGGACGTAACAACATCCGCATTACGCTGGTTGAAGACACCAACACACTGAACGACGTGGTGGTGATTGGTTACGGTGTTCAGAAGAAGAGCGACCTGACTGGTGCTGTAGCTTCTGTAAACGCTGACGCTCTCAAGAACCGTTCTACGACAGATGCTGCTGCTGCCCTCCAGGGTAAAGCTGCTGGTGTCCAGATTCTGAACGGTACTGGTAAGCCTGGTGCAGGCGCCAACATCCGCGTGCGTGGTTATTCATCAAACTCAAGCAACATCGGCCCGCTGCTCATCGTCGATGGTCTGCAGGTTTCCAGCATCCAGTACCTCGATCCCTCTATGATTGAGTCTATGGAAGTTCTGAAGGATGCTGCTTCGGCTGCAATCTACGGTGCTGAGGCTGGTAACGGCGTTATCCTGATTACCACTAAGTCTGGTAGCAAGGGTAAAGGTACTGTGAACTATAACATCAAGATGACCAATCAGGGACTTGGACATGTAGGCAAGCTTCTCAATGCCTCTGAGTTTATTGACTGGATGGGTACACAGCTCGGTGAAACGGAAGTTGATGGTGTCATGAAGCGCGTCATTGATGTTGACATGGCCGACGCCCAGAAGCGTTATGGATGGGATCCCAACACCGATACTGACTGGCTGGACGCATATTTCGAGAATACTTGGGCTCAGCAGCACACGCTCACCTTCCAGGGTGGTAACGACCGTGGCTCATACTTCCTGAGCACCAGCTACGTGAACCAGGATGGTATCGTCAAGGGCAACAAGGATAAGTATGAGCGTCTCACCGCACAGATCAACGCCGACTATAAGATTAAGGACTGGTTGACAGTTGGTACCAACACCGCCATTGAGAAGTGGAGGACGAAGGGCGTTTCCGAGAACGGTTACGGATCTTCATTCGAAATGTTGCTTCTCATCGACCCGCTGACTCCGTTGTACTGGACTGACCGCAGCCAGATGTATGAAGGCACATATCGTGACATCTATGATGAGATTCAGGCTGGTGGCTCAAAGTACGCACTCTTTGGTGACGAGAACGGCTATTATGCTTCTTCTTATTTCAATGACCGTCTCGCCGGTGGTAACCCCTTCTCGCAGCGCGACCGCTCGTGCGCTAAGAACGATGGTGTAAACGTAAACGGTACTGTCTTCATGAATTTGAGCCCTATCAAGCAGGTTACATTCACCTCACGCCTGGGCTATCGTCTCTCATTCAGCAACAGTTCTGACTGGTCATATCCTTATTATATCAACAACCAGACTGGTAGAGTAGAAAACTACAGTATCAGTGGTACGAGCAATAACTCTACTTGGTATCAGTGGGAGAACTTCGTGAACTACAACCAGGACTTTGGCCTCCACAATGTAGGTGCCATGGCCGGTATGTCATATCGTCAGTATGACTCCAATGGCGTTACCGCCAATGCATCTGGTCCCGACATCCTCAAGGCATATGAGCCCAACTACATTTACCTTACTAGTGTAAATGGTAATGCTGATACCACCAAGGGCATCAGCGGCATGCCTGGAACGACCCGTGCACTCTCTTACTTCGGCCGTATTCTTTACAGCTACGACAACCGCTATAGTCTGCAAGGCAACATCCGTCATGACGCATTCTCTTCTGAGAAGCTCTCAAAGGACAATCGTTGGGGTACCTTCTTCTCTGCATCTGCAGGCTGGACATTCTCGAATGAGAAGTTCTTCAAGGATGCCGTTGATTCAAGCATCATGTCATTTGGTAAGATTCGCCTCTCTTGGGGTACAAACGGTAACGTCAATGTGCTGAACAACTATGCTTACACTGCAGGTATCGCTACCAATAGTCAGTGGTATCAGTATGGTGGTACTAATGTTGGCACCTATGGTTCAATGCCTAATGGTATTGCTAATCCCGATCTTACTTGGGAGAAGTCTGAGCAGATTGACCTTGGTGCTGACTTCCGTTTCCTGAACGATCGCCTTGCTTTGGGTATCGACTGGTATAAGAAGACTACAAAGGACTTGCTCGTTCCTGCTCCTGTCATGCCGGAGTCTGGTGCTTCTACCATGACCATCAATGCTGGTGAGGTGGTGAACAAGGGTCTTGAAGTGGAACTTTCCTGGAAAGATCATATTGGCGACTTCAAGTATAGCATCGCTGCCAACATGGGTACTCTCAGCAACAAGGTTACATACCTTGATCCTTCCATCGAGCGCATCGCTGGTGCAACTGTAGAAGGTGCATCTCCTGAGGTGGTACGCTGCTACTTCGAGGAGGGTGAGCCCGTTTGGTACATGCGTGGCTATAAGTACGCTGGAAAAGCTAATGACGGCACCGCTCTCTACTACAAGAAGGACGGTACAACAACCAACGACCCGCAGGCTGAGGACATGACGAACATCGGTTCCGGTCTTCCCGACCTGACCTACGGTATCACGTTGAACGCTGAATACAAGGGCTTCGACCTGACAGTCTTCGGTGCTGGCCAGGCAGGTAACGATGTTTACTACGGCCTCTATCGTACAAGATATCACAACGTTGCCAAGGGTGTTTACGATGAC
Source organism: uncultured Prevotella sp. (assembly GCA_905233825.1). Lineage (GTDB taxonomy): Bacteria > Bacteroidota > Bacteroidia > Bacteroidales > Bacteroidaceae > Prevotella. The sequence goes on from CAJOFE010000003.1 coordinate 94,099, forward strand.
TTCAAGTCTGGTAAGCTTCCTAACCTGGCAAGTGTTGCTGGCAGTGGTACATTCTGGCGTTCTTCTGCTATGATCTATAACGGATCATTCTTCAAGATCAAGCAGATCCAGCTCGGTTACACCTTGCCCAAGAGCATTACCAAGAAAGCATTTATGGAAGATGTACGCGCATACATCTCTCTTGATGACTTCTTCACATTCACCTCATATCCTGGCCTCGACCCCGAGACTTGCACTCAGGAATACAACTGCCCAGGTCTTGACAAGGGTGTGTATCCTACCATGAAAAAGTTGGTTCTTGGCTTAAGTGTTACATTCTAAATTGAAAATTGATTATTGAAAATTGAAAGAATTATGAAAAAGATATTATTTTCTGTAGCTTTGCTTTCTGCAGGTATGGTGCTCACATCATGCGAAGACAGGCTTGATGTTCAGCAGAAAGCAACCAGCAGTACTGCAAGCTTCTATCAGACTGATGCCGACGCTGAGTCTGCCCTGACAGCCATGTACGCCACATTTATTGGTGAGATTGCCGGTACTGAAGGTATTTGGAATGCTTATATCATGGGCCTGAACTACTCTGCCGACGACGTATTCTCAGCCGGTGGCGATATCAACGACCATGCCGACTTCCGTATCCTGGATGAGATGCGCTATGACCCGAGTTCTTCTCCCATCAGCACACTCTACAACCACATCTACAAGGCTATCTACTCTGCAAACCTTGTCATCAGCTATTTCGGTGAGACTGCCGACACTCCCACCAAGAAGCAGGCCGTAGCCGAAGCTAAGGTGATGCGTGCTTGGGCTCACATGCTGGCTGCCCAGGTTTATTACCAGCCCCCCCTCATTGATCACCTGATCACTACCGACAAACCGACCAATGCTGAGTCACAGGAGGCTATCTTCGACTTCTGCATCAAGGATTGTGAAGAGGCACTGGCTGACCTCCCCGACCGTAAGGGTCAGAGCGACAAGGAAGGTGCTTGGCGCGTAACGAAGGGCTTTGCTCAGTTCGTTGGCGGTAAGGCAGCTCTCTTCAAGGGTGACAATGCCAAGGCTATTAGCTTCCTGAAGCCTCTCGTTACGTCTCCTAACTATGCACTCGTTCCCGGTAATCGCTTCCGCGACCTCTTCCATGTAGAGGGTGACGGCTGCGAGGAGAAGATCTTCGAGTTCAACTTCTCAGCCAACACCGCTCTCGGTGGCGTTTGGGGTGGTAGCATCCAGCGTGGTCGTTGGATGGTTGCCAACGTGCTCAACTGGCGTGGTGACGATATCGCCGGTGGTGGTAAGAGCCCATTGATCTGCTCAACCGGTGGTTGGGGCGGTGGCGCCATCAACCAGGATTTCGCTCACAAGATGCTTGAGAACGATGGCGACAGCTATCGTCGTAAGGCTACATTCCTCACCTCTGATGAGTTCTTCTATGATGAGGATCTCTGCGGTTGGAAGAGCGACACCAAAGCAGACGGTACCAAGATGACCCGTGCCGAGAAAGAGTTCGATCCTGACCGTGGTATCACCAAGTCTGCCGGCTCATTCTCCCGCAGCGACGTGATGGAGGTGAAGATGATGATGCATCCCAACGATGCTGACCTCTCTGTAGGTGACAACTGTAACAATACCAACGTATGTCTTGCTCGTCTTGGTGAGGCCTACCTGCTCTACGCTGAGGCTTGCATCGCATCAGGACAGAAAGGTGAGGCTCTGACGTACATCAAGAAGATTCAGGAGCGTGCTGGTTCTAAGACTATCACCACCAGTGAAGCCGACGTCAATCTGCAGCTTCTGCAGGACGAGAAGCAGTATGAGCTCTGGTTCGAGGGCTGCCGTTGGTTCGACATCGTACGCTGGGGCATTGCCAAGCAGTGCTACGACAAGGTGCTCGACAACATTCCTCTGCAGTGGGACGAGTACTTCCAGTCAGGTGGCACCAAGCCTCACAAGCTGGTCTATCAGATCCACCATCCGTTCAAAGATGCCGGCATCACGCTGAAGTTCGTGGAGGGCAAGAACGAATACTGGCCGATTCCGCAGACTGTCATCGAGATCAACGACCAGATGCATCAGGTACGTGGTTGGGCTAACTAAGCCTGACGGTTAGAAAGTGAAAAATAGAATAAAGAATTAAATACAGAATAGTTTTTTGGTTTTCACACATTAGTTTTCATTAAAAGTTCGGTAATTGGTGCTGCGTCGGGAGGACGCGGCACCAATTTGTTTATTCACGCAAGGATTGCCCTGCAAGGATGGGTTATCATTCAATAAGGCAGGATTATTGTCGGATAACACTAAATAGTTACACATGAAAAGCATGATGTTACTTCATGCAAAGCCTAATTCTGTTAAAATGCGTAAATTTGTATCGTCAAAATAGCAGAAAGCATAAACAGGACAAACAACCTTTTTTTCATTCATATTATTAATTAAAAACCAAACATGTTATGTTAAAAATCAAAGCACTACAAAAGCCGCTTATGCTGCTTGCCCTGCTCTGTTTGTTCCCCTTTGGGGCACTGGCTCAGAGCACAGTAAAGGGAACAGTGGTCGATGGAGCTGGTGAACCCGTCATCGGTGCATCAGTGAAATTGGTTGGAGCAAAAGGTGGTAGCGTCACCGACGTGAACGGACAGTTCACGATCACTGCCGCTTCCAATGCCCAGCTCGAAATCTCCTATGTGGGCTATGTCACCCAGAAGGTGAATGTTTCCGGACGCCAGAACATCCGCATCACCCTGGCTGAAGACACGAATACGCTGAACGACGTGGTGGTCGTGGGTTACGGTACCCAGCGCAAGAAGCTGGTGACAGGCTCCACGGTGCATGTTACTTCCGACAATATTGCGGCGATGAATGCCGTTGATGCATTCGGAGCCCTGCAGAGCCAGACTACCGGTATGAACATCGTCATGAACTCAGGCCAGCCGGGTGAAGGCTACAAAGTGGTCATCCGTGGTATGGGTACAGCCGGCTCTAACACTCCGCTGTATGTGGTCGATGGCGTGCCTGGTGCAAGCATCGACGACCTGTCACCAAACGACATTGAAAGCATCGACGTACTGAAGGATGCCGCCTCGAGTGCCATCTACGGTGCACGTGCATCCAACGGCGTCATCCTCGTGACCACCAAGAAAGGTAAGGCCGGACACGTAGAGGTGACCTTCGACGGCTACATGGGCTGGCAGAACCCTAACACCAACGACGTGACGCCGCTCAACGCCAAACAGTATATGGAGATCAACGACCTGGCTTACACCATCCAGGGTGTCGCCACCTACGACTGGGCCACGCTGATTCCCAAGCAGTATGCACAGATACAGAACGGCACGTGGAACGGCACGAACTGGCTGGAAGAGACCACCATCGATAATGCGCCGATGCACAATGCCTCTATCAACATCACTGGCGGTACTGACCTGTCGCGCTTCTCGTTAGGTTTCACCAAATACCACCAGACGGGTACCATCGGCTATCCTGCCGACCCGAAGTTCGACCGCTATACCGTTCGCCTGAACTCCGACTACTCGCTGATCAGGAAGAAGGGACGCGACATTCTGAAGCTTGGTGAGAACATCACCTTTGCAACAACAAACAGAAAGGGTGTCCGCATTGGTGGCATCTACGACAATTCCATCCGCAACCTGCTGGCCATGAGCCCGCTGCTGCCTGCCTACAACGACAATGGCGACTTCTACGAGTACAAGGACATACAGGCCGACGGCTGGGATTTCAGCGCAGAGATGGCCAACCCGCTGGCACAGATGAAGTATGACAACAGCAACGGCTACAACAAGGGTTGGCGCCTACAGTCGAACTTCTTCCTGGAGTTCTCGCCCATCAAGGACCTGACCTATCGCGCCAGTGCCGGATGGCTCTACCGCCACAGGGAAAGCCGCAGCTACGTGCCCGTCTATGAGCTGAGCGCCAAGAAATCAAATCCTGCCGACGACGTCAGCCAGAGCCAGTCCTACAGCATCCGCTGGTCGCTGGAGAACACCCTGAACTGGGTGAAGGCTTTCGACAAGCATCATGTCGATGCACTGCTGGGACAGTCGTTAGAGAAGTGGGGCTATGGCAACGGCGTGAACGTGACCAACTCCAACTCGCTCTTCCCAGGCTCCTTCGACCACGCCTATATTGCCAATGCAAACGTGGTTGATCCCGCCTATACCTCCATCGGCGGCAGCCCCGAGGCTCAGGGAGCCCTGTCATCATTCTTCGGACGTGTGAACTACAACTACGACGAGACCTACCTGCTCTCGTTAGTGCTCCGCGCCGACGGCTCATCCAACTTCAAACGTGGCAAGCGCTGGGGCTACTTCCCCTCGGTGTCCGCAGGCTGGGTCATCACCAACGAGAACTTCATGGAATCGACCAAGAGCTGGCTCGACTTCCTGAAACTCCGTGCCAGCTGGGGACAGAATGGTAACTGCAACATCTCCGCCTTCCAGTATGTGGCCACCGTCGCCTTCGACGACCCCTACTACTTCGACAGCAAGGACAATCCCGGCATCGGTGCCTATCCCGACATCCTGCCCAATGAGGACGTGAAGTGGGAGACCTCCGAGCAGCTCGACTTCGGCTTCGACGCCCGTTTCCTCAACAACCGCTTAGGCTTCAGCTTCGACTGGTACAACAAGACGACCAAGGACTGGCTCGTAAAGGCCCCGACGCTGCTCTCCTACGGTACCGGCGCTCCCTACATCAACGGCGGCGACATCCAAAACAAAGGATATGAGATTCAGCTGACGTGGAACGACAAGATTGGCAAGGACTTCAGATATGGCATCACGGCCAACCTCTCTCACAACAAGAACGAGGTAACCCGTCTGGCCAACTCCGAGGGCATCATCCACGGCGGTTCCAACGCCATTGCCCAGAACACCGCCGAGCTCTATCGCTTGGAGGTAGGCTATCCCATCGGCTACTTCTGGGGCTACGAGATGGAAGGTATCATCCAGAACGAGCAGCAGCTGCAGGAATACCTCGACCGCAACTGTGGCGGCGACAAGAAAAACTCGCTGCAGGGCGAGTCGCTGCAGCCTGGCGACGTCATGTTCAAGGATCTTAACGGCAATGGAAAGATCGACACCGGCGAAGACGACAAGACCATGATTGGCGACCCGAACCCCGACTACACCGTAGGCCTGAACATCAACCTCGCCTATAAGGGCTTCGACTTCGGCATCAACGGCTACGGCAGCTTCGGACAGCAGGTGGCCAAGAGCTATCGTCAGTTCTCCGACCATCCCGACGACAACTATTGCACCGACGTCTATACCAAGTACTGGACAGGCGAGGGCAGCACCAACCAATATCCGCGCTTCTCCGACGGTAAGACAGCCAACATGTCTGAGATTTCACGCGTATGGATCGAGGATGCCGACTTCTTCAAGATCTCGCGCATCTCCTTCGGCTACGACTTCAAGCGTCTGTACTCCAAGCTTCCCGTACAGAAGTGCCGTCTCTACGTTTCCCTCAGCAACATGTTCACCTTCACCGGCTACTCCGGTATGGATCCTGAGGTCGGCTTCGGCAACGGAACCAGCTGGGCCTCCGGCATCGACTGCGGCTACTATCCCTCTTCCCGTGCTTGGCAAGTGGGCTTAAACATCAACTTTTAATCTCTGAAGCGTTATGAAAACAACTATCAAATATCTTGTTGCATCAGCACTCTGTGTGATGCTCTTTGCTGCCTGTGACGATTTCCTCGACACAGATAACCTCACGAAGAAAGACACCTCAAACTTCCCCATCAACGAGACCGATGCCACGCAGATGGTGAACGGCATCTACTCCGTGATGAACCGTAACCTGGCCGACCCCGAGGAAGACCCGTTCTTCGTCTTCGACATCGCTTCCGACGACCGTTTAGGCGGTGGCAGCCAGAGCAACATCGGCGCCCAGGGCGTTGACCGCCTCATGAATGCCTACGTCGATTGGATGAAGCCCCTGTGGAAACAGCGCTACGCCGGCATCAACCGCGCCAACAGCGCATTGGAGACCATCGACAACGTGACCGAGTGGAGCTCACCGGAGAAGAAAAACCAGCTGCTCTGCGAAATCCATTTCCTCCGTGCCTGGTACTACTTCAACCTGGCACAGGTGTTCAACGGTGTGCCCCTCGTGCTTTCCACGGCACCCCAGAACCTGCCGAAAGCCACGCCCGACGAGGTATATGCCCAGATAGCCACCGACCTGAAGACCGCTATCGAGATAGCCCCCAACACCAAGTACCCCGCCTTTGGCGACGGCCGGGCATCAAAGTGGGCTGCCGAGGGCATCATGGCCCGCGTGTGGCTGTTCTATACCGGCTTCTATGGCAAGTCTGAACTGCCATTGGTCGATGGCGGCAGCGTCTCGAAGGCTCAGGTAGCCTCGTGGTTAGAGGACTGCATCAGCAACAGCGGCTTCGGACTCGTCTCCGACCAGCGCAATCTCTGGCCCTACACCAACCCCTACACGGGCAAGGACTATCAGTACGACATCGACAACGGCCTCAACTGGGAAACCGACGAGAACATAGAAAACATGTTCGCCGTGAAGATGTCTAACAAGCCCGGATGGAGTGCCGACGCTCAGCTGCGCCACAACCGCATCGTTGAGTTCTACGGCCTGCGCAAGACCAACGAGACCGCCTTCCCCTTCTCCGTACAGGGCTATTCCAACGGTCCCGTCTGCGAGAAGCTGTGGACCGACTGGGCAGCCGATCCCGACTATGCCGGCGACTATCGCCGCGTAGGCTCCATCTGCGACCGCGCCGTCGAGATCCCCGACTATCCTGGCGACAAGGCCAAGGAAGTGGAGAATACCAACCTGCTGGCAAAGAAATACATCGGCTGCGAGGCCTACGACCACGAGACAGGCCAGCGCATGCTCAGCTATGGCTACTTCTACGGCAGCGAGAACAACCGTCAGACAGGCCTCACCCAGTCGCTCGTCTGGCTCCGCTTCGCCGACGTGCTGCTCATGCACTCCGAGCTCACCGACGGAGCCGTCGTCTATCATGGCAAGAGCGGCCTCAACGCCGTTCGCCAGCGTGCCAACCTGCCCGACATCTCCTATTCCCTGCAGAACCTGAAGAAAGAGCGCCGCTACGAGCTCTGCTTCGAGGCCTTGCGCTGGAACGACCTGCGCCGTTGGGGCGACGTTCAGGAGAAGGTAAACAACCAGGTGGGCAACCACATCCTGAACCAGGGCATCGAGGGCACCTATGCCTTCACCAACGACTTCATGCAGCGCTACCGCGACACTGGTGGCGGCTTCTTCAAGATTCCTGAGGATCAGGTCACGCTCTCAGAGGGCGTGCTTGAGCAGAACCCGGGCTGGGGCGACGGCACCAACTGGGCGAAGGGTGATCTGCCCTACAAGTTCAAGTAACAACTACAGGTGATTAGTTTTTAGTTTACATTTGTTCTTTATTGGTGCTGCGTCGGGAGGACGCGGCACCAATTTGTTTTTGCAAAACAAATAGAGAAAGAGAGAAAGCAAAAAACTTTTGAAGTTTGAATTTAGATTTTAGAATTTAGAGGTGTTGCCCTGCGGGCAAGTACGATTTTAGATGTTAGAAGTACTTTCTCCTTACTCCTTCCTCCTTCCTACTCGGCGAAGCCGACACCTCTTAATTCTTAATTCTTCTTTGCTGAAAGCAATCCCTCTCAATTCAAAATTCTTAATTCTTACATCCCATAGGGGCCATAGGGGGTAAAATAGGGTGGCTGATTTGGCTGATTCGTGTAAATCAAAATCGCCTACAAGCGGCCTTAACTGCTTGCAGGCGTGAGAGTTAGACTTTTTCGTACAGCGTTTTCAGTCTTTTAGTATATTCCAACAATTCGCGCATATTTGCCTCTTGATTGTTACAAAAAAGAAATGAGCCGACAAAATGCTCAGCCCACCTTCTTTCGTTAATAATATTAAAATTCATTGAACTCGTCAATCCACTCCTTCACCTTTGCTTGTAGCAAAGCCTTGTCAGGCAGATATAGCTGAACAGTTATTTGAAAACCAGTTTCACGCTGCGCTGACGGCCCTGGTGACGCCAGGAGATGATGTAGAGGCCGGTGGGGAAGGTAAGGAGGTTGAAATCGTCGGTGGCACGGAAGGAGGCGATGCGACGACCAGAAGCGTTATAGACACTGACCATGAAGGTGAGGGCATCGCGACGGTCGGCACCGAAGTGCAGGCGACCGGAGGCGGGGTCGTAGGCCAAGGCATAGTCCTGTGCTATATCGTTGATCTTAGTATCTACTACCTTACCCACTTCCTCTATGCGCCAGAGGCGGTTGGCCGACGAGCTGTTGCGCTCGTCGCTGGTGTAGCTGATGACATGTGTACCATCACTGCTGTTGCCGCCCTGCAGGTTGGCGGCATGCTCGCTCCAGCGGCTGATGATGTTGTAGCGGCCGTCGTCCTGTTTCACCATGTTCCACTGCTGTCGCACGTCGGCAGAGTCGGCTTGTTCCACTGTCAGCACCTCTCCCGTGTTTGTGGTGGCTGTGGTGCCCGCCGGGCTGGGGTCGCTGAGTGCGCGTCCTGTGGCCCTGTTCACCACGAAGAGCCAGCCATCGTGCAAAGTGAGAATCTGCCACTGCTGGCTCTCGCTGTCGGTGTCACGTCGGCGGCAGCACACCTCGTCGGTCTGTGCGTCCACATCGAAGTAGGTGTGCGTCGAGGCGTTGTAGATGGCATAGTAGCTCGTGGTGTCGGCCTTGAAGTCGGGCACGATGACTTCCGGCTCCTTCGGCTCCGTCTCTGGCAACAGGGCAGCGAAGGCCTCGGTGAGAAAGGGGATGTGTCGGCTGAGGAAGATGCGCACATCGGTGACATACTGCTCATAGGTGCTGTAGAGCACGCGCTCGCGCAAGGCACGGGTGTTGATGCCCCAGCGCTGGTAGTTCAGCTGCTGCGAGGCGTCGATCAGCTCGGTGAGGCTGTCGAGCTTCTCGTTCAGATACTGTTCCAGCCCGTCATCCACCAACTCCTTGTAGCGGCGGTTGATGAGCCGTGCAAACCAGGGGTCTTCCCAAAAGCGTTGCACCCAGCGCTTACAGCCGTTGGAACTGCCATAGCCCACGTCCTTCATCAGCTGCCGCTCGGTGTTGTTGGTGCCTCCCCGGTCGCTACGGTTGTCGTTGTTGTAGGCGATGTCATAGTCCCACAGCGGTCCCCAATAGAGGCGCTCATCGTCTTGGTCTTTGTAGAAATAGGTGCTGAAGAAGCCGTCGGGATTGGCGCTCACCTCCGTGCATATATACCAGTCGGCCAGCGAGAGGGAGTCCACCAGCGGCCGGTAGCCCGCCTCCGGGTCGGTGAATGTTATTGAGTTCAGGATGTTCTCAAAGTTCTGCACATAACGCTGGATGTAGAGGTACTGCTGGCGTACTATCTCGTCCTCGTCGGGATAGTGGATGCGCACGGCCACATGGTTCTTGCTGGTGAAGAAGCCCGACTGGCCGGCCGTGAAGTCGCAGAAGCCGTCGGCCTCAAGCAGATAGCCGCCAGTGACGTTGCTCTCCTCCGTCAGCGGATAGTCCTGCTCCACCACGTCCACACGGTGCTTGCGCACATCCACCTGGTCGGAAATCTGGTAGTTGCCCTGATAGCGGCCGTTCACCGTCAGATCGACGAACTTCGCCGACGGGTTGAACTTCAGCGTGGTGCGCTCACCCATCAGGCTGGTCAGTGCGTTGCGCAGCAGCGTCTTGTCGGCGTGGTTGGCCAGCATGGTCCATTTTTTTGTGTTCGCATAGCCCTTGCCCAGCAGCTTCACCTTCTCGTGGAATTTCAGCTTGTAGGGCTTCTTAGGCAGGTCGGCGGTGGAGTTGCCGCGCACGCGCACGAGCAGCGAGTCGAAGAAGGATACATTGTCCTCCTCATCTACATACCACATCCTGGCCAGCACCATCGTCGTCTTGCTTGTAATGCTGCGCCCGTTGAAGGTGTTGATATACACATGGGGTAGGTTTGTCAGCCGCGCATGCTCCGTGTCGGTCTGTCCCCAGCTACCAGTAACCGCGGCCAGCAATACTATCAGAAAAAGGACTCCTCGTTTCATCTCGTCTTCTAGTTTTCGATTTTCGCCTACAAAAGTACAAAAAAATTTTGTTGCTCGCAACATATTTGCGAAATTCTTTGTACCTTTGTTTCTTCATTTACAGAACAAAATAATTTCATTTATTTTTTATGCCGAGTGCCAGTATCTTCGCCAACTTGTTGGCGAAGATACGGAATTTGTCAGACAAAACGATATTCACGATATTCACGATATTCATACCCTTGTTTATGATATATCATATAATAAATAAAAAATAATTCTATAAATATATACTATATTTATAGCGCCTATAGGACATAGACCCTAAAATATCGTGAATATCGTGAATATCGTGAATTTCTCCCTTCTCCTAAAAAACGTTAATAGATAGTGAATAGTTATGCGCACCTATTGCATAAATGAATATTTATGCGTACTTTTGTATTGTGTTAGGCAGATGCCTGCTCACTGAAATAAAGCACGCCGCTCATCGAAATTAGCGCGCTCCTCGATGAAAATAGCGGGTCGCTCGTTTAGGAAAGGAGGCAGCAAGCCGTTTAACACAAATTTGGTATATTACAGAACTTTTAATGAATTACTATTATGGCATTAACTAATCTTCCGATGCGCATTGACGCTCGCCGTAACAACAACGAGTCGAGCACCAAGTATGGACGCATCTATCCTGCGCTCTATCTGCGCGG
>CAJOFE010000004.1 GCA_905233825.1 uncultured Prevotella sp.
GGTGACGGCGGTCACTTCCACGACGGAAAAGAGAGGGGTGGTCTTCACTTTTTTATCTCGACTGTTGTATAATTCAAGTTTTTTATGTAAGTTTGCACCCAAATTTGCAAATTTCATTTTTATACCTATTTATTATGAACGACAACAAAGTGATGAACTTGGCAGCGGATAACATCCGAATCCTTGCTGCCTCGATGGTTGAAAAGGCAAAGTCGGGCCATCCCGGCGGCGCAATGGGTGGTGCAGATTTCATCAACACCCTGTACAGTGAGTTCCTGGTCTATGACCCCGAGAATCCCGCATGGGAGGGCCGTGACCGCTTCTTCCTCGACCCGGGCCACATGGCTCCGATGCTCTATTCGCAGCTCGCCCTCATCGGCAAATATACGCTGGAAGATCTGAAAAACCTTCGTCAGTGGGGTTCTGTTACTCCCGGTCACCCCGAGCGCGAGATTGAACGTGGCATCGAAAATACCAGTGGTCCCCTCGGACAGGGTCATTGTTTCGCTGTGGGTGCTGCCATCGCCGCCAAGTTCCTGAAGGCTCGTTTGGGCGACGTGATGAACCAGACCATCTACGCCTACATCTCCGATGGTGGTGTGCAGGAGGAGATCTCGCAGGGCGCCGGACGTATTGCTGGCAATCTGGGACTCGACAACCTCATCATGTTCTACGATGCCAATGATATTCAGCTCTCCACGAGGACCGAGGTGGTGACCTGCGAGGACACCGCCAAGAAGTACGAGGCATGGGGCTGGTTCGTGCAGAAGATCGACGGTAATGACGTGGATCAGATTCGCGAGGCCATCAAGAAGGCTCAGGCCGAGAAGGAGCGCCCATCGCTTATTATCGGTCATTGCGTAATGGGTAAGGGTGCCCGCAAGGCTGACGGCTCCTCTTACGAGAGCAACTGCGCCACTCACGGTGCTCCCTTGGGTGGCGATGCCTATATCAATACGATGAAGAATCTCGGTGCCGATCCTGAGAATCCGTTCCAGATTTTCCCCGAGGTGCAGGAACTCTACGCTAAGCGTGCTGAGGAACTGAAGAAAATTTGCGCTGAGCGTTATGCTGCCAAGGCTGAGTGGGCCAAGGCTAATCCTGAGAAGGCTGAGCAGCTGAAAGAGTGGTTCAGTGGCAAGGCTCCTAAGATTGATTGGAGCAAGGTGGAGCAAAAGGCTGGAAGTGCTACTCGTAGCGCCAGTGCAGCGGTTCTCGGTCAGCTTGCCGAGCAGGTGCCCAACATGATTTGTGCTTCTGCCGACCTGTCGAACTCCGACAACACCAATGGCTTCCTGAAGAAGACCAAGGACATTGTGAAGGGCGACTTCAGTGGTGCCTTCTTCGAGGCTGGTGTGGCTGAGCTGACGATGGCTTGCTGCTGTATCGGTATGGCCCTGCACGGTGGTGTCATCCCCGCTTGCGGCACATTCTTCGTGTTCTCTGACTACATGAAGCCCGCCGTCCGTATGGCTGCCCTCATGGAGCTGCCCGTTAAGTTCATCTGGACCCACGACGCTTTCCGCGTAGGTGAGGATGGTCCTACTCACGAGCCCGTAGAGCAGGAGGCACAGATCCGTCTGATGGAGAAGCTGAAGAACCACCACGGAAAGAACTCTGTACTTGTAGTTCGCCCTGCTGATGCTGAGGAGACCACTGTCTGCTGGCGCATGGCTATGGAGAACATCGATACCCCGACTGCTCTCATATTCTCTCGTCAGAACATTGAGATGCTGCCCGAGGGCAACGACTATTCGCAGGCCACTAAGGGTGCTTACGTTGTCGCTGGTTCGGACGAGGATTATGACGTAATCTTGCTAGCTTCAGGTTCTGAGGTGTCTACCCTCGAGGCTGGTGCCAAGCTGCTTGCTGCCGAGGGCATTAAGACGCGCGTGGTCAGCGTTCCTTCTGAGGGTCTGTTCCGCAGCCAGTCGAAGGAGTATCAGCAGAGCATCCTGCCCGCAGGCAAGAAGAAGTTCGGTCTGACCGCCGGTCTGCCCGTGAACCTCGAGGGTCTGGTAGGTGCCGACGGTACTGTATGGGGGCTCGAGAGTTTCGGCTTCTCCGCTCCTTACAAGGTGCTTGATGAGAAGCTCGGCTTCACCGGCCAGAACGTGTATGAGCAGGTGAAGAAGCTGCTGGCATAATAACCGGTACAATCGATTATGAATAATTAGGAGCATCTATGTGATGCTCCTTTTTTGTGATATACACAGTTAGAAGAAATGGACTCTGTAATAATTTTTGTCAATCCATGCCTATAAGAAATGCTTTAGAGGCCCCAGGCGCGTCGGACATTCTCGATGGGGAGTGTCTCGCGCTTCTGTTCCTCGTCGTCAGGTAGGTTGCAGAAAAAATCGATGCCGGTTTTGTCCTCCAGTTCGCGGATGTTTACGGCATAATTACTAAGCGGTTCGGCTATGGGGTAGCTGCTCTTGTGTTCCATCCAGAAGCCGATGGCTTTGTAGCCCTCAGCATTTTTCATCAGTAGGGCTACGAAGAAATAGCGGGGTACGCGCATCTCGCCTTTCACTTTTGTGGGGAGTATCTGCTCGTCGTCGATGGTGCCACCTTTCACCACGTAGAGATTTTCGGTAGTAGTGGCGTTGGCCCATATACGTACCTGACTCTCAAGTCGATACCACGGACTGTTCTCGCCTCCATTGAACTGGCGGTATTGCGGTTGCATGTTGGTGAGAAAGAATGTCTGGTAGTTGGCTTCGGCTGAATAGAGGCGATCGGCCGATGGGCAAATGTGCCCATGATCGTAGCCGCTATTCCAGAAACAGTCTTGGCTGAGATATTGATTGTTGGGGAGTAGCGGGTCGTAGGGATACTGGTTGTCATCGGAACGGTAACGACTGGTGTTCTGACGACAGGTAGCGCTATTCATCTGGTAGGCCGACCAGCGTTGTGCTTTCTTCTCGCAGTCCCATTCTACTGAGTAGTTGATACCGTACTGGTCGTTGGTGGTATGGATGAGGACGATGCTGCTACCACCTTTCACCCGTGGGAATTCCAACCGCTGCAATGCCGGCTCATGCGTGGCATCGTTGCAATTCTCGTTTTTAATATTGCTGTGGCCGGGCTTGCTCCAATCATCGTCGTTAGTGTCGTGACAAGAGGCGAGTATCATCAACGTGGATAATAGCAGGTAAATGCTTCTTTGTAGTCTCATGTCTTTGTGTATATTGGTAGAAAAAGGTGCGCACAAGGCATATGCAACTACCCTGAACGCACCTTTAAGTCATTCGTGTGTGAAATATCTTACTTCTTCGCAGCCTTACCGTAGCGGCTCATGAACTTATCGACGCGACCGGCCGTATCGACGAGCTTGCTCTTACCGGTATAGAAGGGGTGAGAGCTACTAGAGATTTCTACTTTTACCACAGGGTAAGTTTCACCTTCGAATTCTACGGTATCATTAGTCTTTGCGGTAGATTTCGTAAGGAACATATCGCCGTTGGACATGTCCTTAAACACGACGGGGCGATAGTTTTCTGGATGAATTCCTTTTTTCATTGTTTTGTTTAAATTGTTGATAAATACTTAATTTGGGCTGCAAAGGTACGAACTTTTTTTTGATTATGCAAACTTTTCCTTGAGAATTTTATTCTGCATAGGTAATTACGAGTCCTGTGCAGCGGAACTGTGTGCCTCCGCTATTCGTTGAGAAGTCATTTACTACTTTCAGCGAGCTGCTATTCACATTGGTGAATGTTACGTTCTTGTCGTCCTTCGTTGGAGTAATCTTTTTGTCGCCAGCCTCACCGTACATCTCGTCATTGCCTTTATAAGCCGTGCCGTTGTAGGTGTCGTATGCGAAGGCAACGGAAGAAATCTTCTTGCTCCCAGCATTAATGGTGACGGAGTTATGGGCATACATGCGGATGATCTTGGTACTCTCGTGGTAGATAGGCGGATTCTTACCGTCTTCCTGACTGAAGGTCAATGTGGTGCCGTCGGTGAGTTTAATGGCATTATCCAGAGAACTGATGTTCAGATCGCCATAGACTACAGTTAGTGTGTTGCCACTCACATCGCCACCACCGTTACCAGTGTCGTCACCTCCCTGTTGGCTACCTTCATCGCTGGTCTTACCGTTGAGCGATACGAGCCAGTTCTTCTTGTTGGCGAACTCGGGCGTGTTGCCCATATAGTTGACAATCTTGCCACAAACAACGACTTTGTCGCCTTTCTGAATCTGGGTGTTACCCTCAACCCATGACTTGTTGTCGAAATAGTAACTGCCATATACGGTGAACTCGTTCTCGGCCTTTCCGTCAACAGAGATGGCATAGGTGGCGGTGCCGTATTGGGCACTATAGGTGTATTTGATACTTGAAATGATACCCTCTACATAGATGTCGTTGGCTGATTCTTTGTCGGCCTCCAGCGTCTGGGCAAAGGTAATGGCTGCGATGGCATCATATGGGTCAGCCTGTGTGCCGCTACCCTTGCCGTTACCAGGCTGTGGGTCGGGATCGTCGCCGCCACCACCCTTGGTCAGCTTGACGATATAGTTGCCTTGAGCTATCTCAGGTATCATCTGACCTGAATTGTTTACATACTTCTGGAGCTTACCCAATACGACCACCTCGTCGCCTACGTTAATTTGGCCCTCGGCTGTGAAGTCGGTATTGTTCAGGTTCTTGCCACGGAAGACGGTAATCTCGGTCTTTCCATCTGAGATGATGTAGTCGATGTTCAAGTATTTGGCAATGTTTTCAGCAGTAGTCTTGATTTGGGTGATCTTTCCTACCACGTATGCATCTTGGTCGGTGGTGGCGCCGTCGGCCAAGTTGTTGATATAGTCCAAAGCCTTTGTCGTGGTGATAGGATCATCTGCTGTACCAATAGTTCCAACAGGATTAGGTTCCTCGCCACCACCCTCAGTCTTGCCGTTGAGTGAGTAGAGATAGGCTTTGCCCTGTACGGTCTCAGGGGTATTGCCTTTGAAGTTGGTCACCTTGCCATAGACGATGACCTCGTCACCTTCCTTCAGCAGGTCGCCGCTGGTATATTTGTTGTTGCCGAGGTAGAGCGCACGATAGACCGTGAATGCGTTGCTGGCCGTACCATCGTCGCTGATGGTGAAGGTGGCGTTGCCAAATTGTGTGCCGTACTGATCTGTAATCGAGGCTACCTTACCCTTGATATAGACATCCTTTGGCGATTCGGTATCGCCCACCTCTTTGGCGTAGGCGATAGCTGCCACGCTATTAAAGGGATTCTCTAAGGTGCCGTCACCTGTGGCTACACCTTCATCACTACTGCTACTGTCAGGCTCGCCACCACGATTCACACCGTTCAACTCATAGAGGAATCCTTCTTTCTGGGCGGTCTCGATAGTGCCGTTATAATTGGTAATCTTGCCACAGACGATAACCTCGTCGCCCACCTTGATCTGCTCATCGCCAGTAGCGAACTTCTTGTTGCCCAGATAGTTCACACGATAGGCATAGAACTGGTTTGTGGCAGAACCGTCGCTGGAGATGTAGAAGGTTCCGTTGCCATACTGCGTGGTGAACTCTTCCTTGATGCTGACCACCTTGCCCTTGATGTACATGTAGTCAGGTGACATCTCGCCTGAAGCAAGATTGTTGCCATAGTTCAGGGCTGCTACGGCGTTGAATGGATTGGCCAAAGTACCGTCGCCAGTAGCACCCTCTATCTCTTTGTTGGTGTCTGTGGTATTGTCGCCAGTGCCAGGGATGTCGTAAGGCTCGGGCACGTCTTCACAGGCCACGAATGCTGCGACCGCTAAGGTCACCAGCATTAATTTGCTAAATAGTTTCTTCATATCTTTATATTGTTTTATTTTATTCTAATACTTCAATGTCTGATTCTTTGCGGATGAGGATCTGCCATGTGTTGTTGAAACGGGTGGCGATGCCTGTAATGTTGCATTTCTTGGGGCGCTTGTTCACCTCGTCATAGGGCAGCTTCATGGCAGCGAACTTGGCATAGGTGCTGGTGCGGACGACCACCTTCGACGAGCTGTACTCGTTGAGTGAACGGTTTACACAACCACCTACCAGCGACACGGTCTTGTCTTGTGTGGTGTCAGGGGCGAAGGTGCCCAGGCCTCCCACGGGAGCAAATGACACGTCGTGCAGGGTTACCAGCTTGGCACAGTTAGCATCCATATCCATGTTCACGTCGAAGTCGATGGGCTGAATGACCGTCGGGTCTGGTTGTCCCACATATTTGTAATGCTTCTGGAACAGATCCTTATTCATGCGTCCGATGGAGGTGCCGTTGTAGGGCTGGCCTATCTCGGGCTGTTTGCGATAGCCACCGATGTAGAGGTCTTTCAGGTCGATGACAATCTCCTGACCTTCAGCCAGGAAGCCATGCATGCCGCTCTGATTAACGGCAATAATGATGGCGCCCGTTTCGTCCTGAATGATGAACTGTTTGTAGATATTCGAACCCAGATCGTTGCCTGTGACGCGACCGCGAATCTTGATGTTCTCAGTAATTTGCTTGTTCTGGTCGGTGGAGGCGAACACATTGGGATACATAGCCTTCAGCTCGGCAATGGTAATGATGCCTTCGTCGGAGATGGCATTGTTGCCATAGGGTGGGGTGTTGAACAGAGGTTCGTCCCAGTCGTCCTGGCAGGCAGTCATCATGAGTCCGACAAAAAGTAATGCAATATATTTCATTGTATTCATAGTCGTCAATCAGTTTAGAAATAGTAATTAATCATCAGCATGCCGTTAGCCCCGTTGGCGTAGAACTTGTAGGGGCTGTTCTGGAAGGAGTAGGTACGTATGCTCTCACCGTTCTCGTCGGTATCTGTGCGGCTCTGCTCACGTCCGCCAGTGACGATGTTCATATTATTCAAGATGTTGGTGAGCATCAGGTTGAAGCCGATGCGACGACCGTGCTTCAGATAGTACTGCTTGCCGATTGAGGCATCGAGCATGAAGCCTCCGTGACCCTTGGCCTGATCGGGCAGCACGGAATAGTCCTTGGCTGTGCCGTCGTTATTCCATTTGAGGCGTCCTTCATAGCGGGTGACAGGCGTATAATATAGGTATATACGGTCGTAGTAGTTGCCTATGAGGTCAATGTACCAGCCGCTGGCATGATAGCTCAGGTCGAGGCTGAAGGCTGAAAGTGGTGTGCATCCCTCGCGCATGCCTTCGCTGTGCACGCGGTCATTGTATGTACGTCCGTCTTCAGAAAGCATGTAGGCAACGTTAGCGTTGTTCACATACTTGGCATCGCTGACGGTGGCGAGTCCCTTGATGTTGAGAACATCGGTCACTTTGAGGTTCAGACCCACCTCGACGCCGTAATACTCTTTCTCAATGCCTGATAGCGAGACATAGGTGAACGAACGGCGATCGTCCATGTAGTACATCGACTGCTCGGTAACGTCGTTCAGATGGCTGTAATAGCCGTTGATGTTCAGTTTGATGCGTGAGTTCTTCAGCTGGTAGCCCACTTCGGCCGAGAGTACTTTCTCGTTTTTCAGATCGCGGACAAAGTCGTTGTTTACTTGGGCTGCTTGGAAGGCGGTACGTGCGGCTGGAGTCTTCAGTTCATAACCGGCACCCAGCAAGAAGGCGTGACCCTGTCCCAGATTGAAATGCAGGCCAGCCTTAGCGCCTCCGTCAAGGAACTTAGCCGTACCGCCACGTCCGTAGGAGTTGTCAGGGGCAAGTCCGCTACGCATCTTGCCTTCGCGCTGCATGGTAGTGCCAGCCACACGCCCATTAATAAATAGATGTGTACGGCGAAGGTCGGCTGTATAGCCTGCCCAAAGCTGGGCTTTGTTCACGAAGATGTTGTAGTCGTAGCCGAAACGGTCGCCCACTTCCACGGTTTCGTTGGGATGATTGAGGTCGTATTGCGCCTCTGCAGCACTTTCACCATAGTTCTTGATGACGTAGGTATTGACATTGTGGAACGACCACGAACCCAGCAGGTCATCCATTGTCTGATAGTGCATACCCTTGTTGGTAGAGAGTTGCAGACCACCATGCAGCTGTGAGTTCAGCGAGAGCTGCTTGTCAAGATAGGTGGCTAACGACAGCGAAAGCTGGTCGTCGTGGTAGCGCTGCAGGTAGTACATGGCATCTGTACCTTGCCAGTTGGCCATGCGGTTGGCGTAGTACATGCGGTCCCATTGCACTTGGCGGTTCTCCTTCGATTTCGAGAGGTAGTCGTATGCAGCCTGCCAGTTGGCTACAGCCTGCTCGTCGCGGTCGCCGTCGAAAGGAGCATAGACGTCGAAATAGTAGGAAGGCATCGTAGAATAGTAGTCAGGAGCAGGGTTCGTGCTGTTGTTGTAGTTCAAGCGCGAGCTGCTGTACATGGCGTACTTGCCTAAGAGGGTGGTGGTGAGCTTCGTCTCGTTGTCGATGGTCCAGTCCCAGGTGAATAGGGCAGCAGGGGCGAAGTCCTTGACAATGCGTGAGTTACGCTTCTTTCCGTCCTGATAACCCCATACGGAATTGTACAATCGGTCGTTGGCAATCCAGTACATCTCATCGGTCGATGCTGCCTGTGTTCCGCGCTCGGTGGGGTTACCCCAGGTTACAAGCGAGACCGAATGCTGGTCGTTCAGAATTTTCTCGGCTCCAAAGAAGTAGCTCAGCGAGTTGTAGCTGGTGCCTTCGACAAAGCCGATGCCCTGTCCCCAACGATAGGTGAGGCTGGCCGTAAATGCCCATCCGTTCTCCTGCACACCTGTATTATAGGTGTACATCAGACGGGTGTTGTAGTTGCGGTTGGCACCTGCGATGCTGGCACGCTGACCCGTAGCAAAACTCGATGGACGGAAGTTGTAGTTGTTGGCTCCGCCCATTCCGCTCATTGAGAAGTTGTTGTCCTCGAAGGGCAATGCAGCTTCCTGCGAACGGGTCTGGTTGTTCAGTCCGCCCACGAAGGAGTAGCGGAACTCTCCACGCTCGGCATCGTTCACGGGGTTGCCGTTGATGTGGATGTCGTTGTACTTCGAGCCGAAGGCGCGATACTTGAAGCGGGCAGGGGAGAACCGGTAGCCCACTTCGCTGGCATAGACGTTGCGGTTTGAAGAGATGACGGTGACGTTTTGTGTCACGTCGTCGTCTTCGCCCAGCTGTGCCTCAGTGAAGGTGAAGGCCTGTTCTGTCTGCACGTCGATGGCCAGGGAGTCGATTTCTTCCTGAGCCATTAGAGCCGATGTGGTGCCAAAGGCCGTCACCATGAATATCAGCAATCTTTTCATGTAATGTAGGTTTTGGTTATTGTTCATATTACTGGTTGCAAAGATAGTAAAAAGAAGTGAAACCACAAAATCTTTGCCGAAAATATTTTCAGTAAAATTGCATGTGAAACCGATAAGCGTGTGAAGGGGGAAAAACAAATGGCATTTCCAGGCCTTGGAAATGCCGTTTCTGAGACATGGAAATGCCGTTTCCAAGGTCTGGAAACGGCATTTGTTTTTTGATGTGAATATGCTTATCTGCGTGAGCCTCCGAAACTGCCGTGGCTGTTGCCACCTCCACGACTGCCTCCACCGCCTCCGCGATTGCCTCCGCCAACGGAACCGCCACCGCCTCCGTTGCTGCGTGTTCCACCGATGGAACCACCACCGCCGTTGCTACGGTTGCCTCCGAAAGAGCCTCCGCTGACGGAACCACCGTTGTTGCTGCGCGTGTTGCCTCCGCCAATGTTGCCACCACGGGCTGGGGTGCCGCCACCGCCTGGGTTACCACCTTGACGGACTTCACCACCTCCGCCAGAACGGTTGCCTCCAAATGAGCCATTGCTTCTGCCAGGATTGCCTCCGCCGATGTTACCACCGCCGTTGTTGCTACGGCTGTCGAAGTTTCCACGGGGTTGTCCTCCTTCGCGGTTGCCAGGATTTCCATTACGGCCACTGCCGAAACCTCCCTGCTGTCCGTTAGGACGGTCGCCGATGCGATAGCCTCCGTTGCCGCCAGCGGGTGGGTTGTTGGGACCTCCAGTAACTTGAGTAGAGCTATGACGACCACCTCTCGGTCCTCCGCCAGGATTGTCACGATAGTCGCCACGATCCCATCCGCTACGCATTCCGAAGTGCTGGTCACGAGTGGGGTTGCCTGGACGATAGTGGTCGCGGCGTCCCTCATAATAGCTGTGCCCGTTGTTCATCCTCCAGCTGTGACCTCCACGATAGGATACGTAGAAGTGGGGACGGCCGAAGTAGAAATAGTCGCGATGCGGATAGCGGGCGTAGATGCTGAAGTGCCAGTAGCCTGCATCCCAGATCAGCGGACGATAGAAATAGGAAGCAGCACGGAACAGATCCCACTGCCAGGAGAAAAGAATGTAGCTCAGATCCAGATTACGGCGCTCCCAGTAGGGACCGAATACGTCGTACTGGCTGGTGACTCCCATGAGGTAGTCGAGGTTTATCTCATAGGCGGCCTCATACTGAGCATCGCTCAAGTTCAATTCATAAGCCATCTTGTCGGTGAGGAAGAGGGCCTCTTCACGTGCCTGTTCGTAAGACATGGCATTTGCGCTTGCTGCTATCGTCAGCATGGCAAACAGGGTAAACATCATCTTCTTCATAATCGTATGGTTTTAAAGTGTTCAACAATCGTTTTTTTGTATCTCTGGTGCAAAGTAACGGCTTTTTTCTCATTCCTGCAAAGGATTTTCCCTAAATTGAAAGGGGAAAATCCCTATAATGTAGAAAATTAGTGATAACTTTATGACATTATTGTCGCGAAGTTACTGCGTCTCGGCAAAAAAAGGAATAATTCTTTTGTTTTGCACTCGACTTTTCGTAACTTTGCACCGCATATAAAAAACAGATGGAAAAGAAGATAGTTGTTTTATCACTATTTGCGTTGCTTGCATCTGCAGTACATGGGCAGATAGAAGTACGTTCGGAGGCTCAGATAACAGCCTCTGATGGGGAGCACACGCCATTATGGTTGAATGCCAACAAGTATGGACTTAGCTCGCTCGATGATGTGAATGGCTATGTGCGGGCTGGCGTTTTCCGTCATCTCCAGCAGGATTCTGCCCGTGAGTGGCGTATGGGATTCGGAGCCGATGTGGCTGTCGCAACGGGCTTTACCAGTACGTTGGTGGTTCAACAGGCCTATGGTGAACTGGAATGGAAGAAAGGCAGGCTGACTATTGGCAGTAAGGAACAACCGATGGAACTGAAGAACCAAGAGCTGAGTACGGGCTCGCAGACGCTGGGCATCAATGCACGTCCCATACCTGCCGTTCGTCTTTCCATACCTGACTACTGGGCTATACCAGGAACAAGAGAATGGCTAAGCCTGAAGGGACACATCAGCTATGGCATGTTCACGGACGACAAGTGGCAGAAGGACTTCACCCATCAACAGTCGAGATATGCTGAGCATACGATGCTCCATACAAAAGCTGGCTATCTGAAAATTGGTCATGATGACAAGCCTTTTAGTGTGGAGTTGGGGATAGAGATGGCGTGCCAGTATGGAGGCACTTCATACGCGCCAGTCCACTCTGCAGAATTGGAAAAGATGGAAAACACGGGTGGGCTGAAGGGAGCCATTAATGCTTTTATTCCAGGTGGTAGTGATACTACAGATGATGAGTATAAGAATGCAGATGGTAACCATCTGGGCAGTATGATGGCCCGTTTAAATTATGAACATCCTAAGTTCGGGCTTTCTGCATACGTTGATCATTTTTATGAGGACCAGTCGCAGATGTTCTTCCTTGACTATGATGGCTATGGTAGTGGTGAGAACTGGGACAAGAAAGAGGATACGCGAATGCTGTTATATGATGTGAAGGACATGCTCTTGGGATTGGAGCTTCGCCTAAAGAATATGCCTTGGCTGAATACGGTAGTGGCGGAGTATGTCTATACAAAGTATCAGAGCGGCCCCAACTATCATAATAATACGCGCTACTTGTCTGATCATATTGGTGGTGACGACGATTATTACAACCACCACATCTTTACTGGTTGGCAGCATTGGGGAATGGTAATGGGTAATCCGCTTTACCGTTCACCACTCTATAACGACGATAGTAGGGTGATGGTGGCTAACAATCGTTTTTGGGCATGGCATCTTGCTGCATGTGGCAATCCGTTGTCTAATCTTCACTATAGACTGATGCTTACGTGGCAGCGCAGTTTTGGCACTTATAAACATCCTCTTGTTGATCCGCAACGCAATATGAGCCTGTTGGCGGAAGCTGCTTACCGTTTTAACGATACAGGCTGGAGCGTTAAATGTGGACTGGGGTTAGACCGGGGTGGCTTGCTGGGCGATAATGTAGGTGTTCAGCTGACATTGGCTAAAAGTATGTTTACAAAATAAATAATCGGAAAAGACATGAAGCGTATATCATCTTTATTATATATAATAGTAGGCATTCTATCGTTTACGGCATGTGTCGAATTTCACACTTCGGACAATGGGGTGTTGGACGGTTTTTGGCAGTTGACGCAAATAGACACGTTAGCTAATGGACGGTCAACTGACATGAGGGCACGAAAGATTTTCTGGGCTGTGCAGGCAGATTTGTTGAGAATGGAGGATCAGCATTCTGATTTTGACAAGTACCATAGCATCTATTTCTATTTTGAATTGAAGGATAATAGTCTCCGTGTCTATCATCCGGTTGTTGACAGACGAGAAATATCCGACAGCATTGTGACCAGCGTTGAAACGGTTCGATTCTATGGCTTGAACCATTTAGACGAAACATTCAAAGTCCTTCAACTGGAGGAAACAAAAATGGCGCTCGAGAACGAGCGCCTGAGGATGTACTTCCGCAAGTATTGACAAACACTTAGTCCAGCTTACTGTAAATAGAGTTGTTGCTCTTGTATTCAGGAACAATGGCCTTCATCTTCCCTACGGTTTTCATGTCGTCGAACTCTTTGCTAATCTCTGAGAGCTCATCAATGTCGTGGCAAACCGCATCATAGTCGTATTCACGTACGGCTGCGATACGAATCTTATCATGGAATGAGGGCTTTGTAGCCTCTTTGTCATTAAGCACTTCTTCGTAAAGCTTTTCGCCAGGGCGCAGACCCGTGTATTTTATTTCTATATTCTTGGCTCCGCTAAGCATAATCATACGTTGGGCCAGATCGGCAATCTTTACGGGCTGTCCCATGTCGAAGATGAAGATCTCGCCGCCATTTCCTTTCGTTCCAGCCTCTAGAACCAACTTGCAGGCTTCGGGAATGAGCATGAAGAAACGGATGATGTTGGGATCAGTAACAGTAATAGGCCCTCCATTCTTGATTTGCTCCTTGAATAAAGGAATTACGGAGCCGTTTGAACCAAGCACATTACCGAAGCGGGTCGTCACGAACTGGGTCTTTCCTTCTATCTTGCCGTCTTTGATCGCTTTGTCAAGACTCTGCACATAAATCTCGCAGATACGTTTCGAGCAACCCATGACGTTGGTGGGATTGACTGCTTTGTCCGTTGAAATCATCACGAACTTCTTTGTTCCGTATTTCACAGCCAGGTCGGCAATGACACGTGTTCCTATGATATTGTTGCGTACACTCTCTGAAGGATTGTCTTCCATCATGGGTACATGCTTATAGGCAGCAGCATGGAACACATAGGCGGGCTTGTGCTTTTTGAAGAGTGCTTCCATGTAGTTCTGCTCACAAATGCTGGCCACAATGGTTTCTGTCTTGATGTTGGGCCATTCCTTCTGCATCATCAGTCGGATGTCGTGCTGAGGAGTCTCTGCCTGGTCAATAAGTATGAGCTCTTTAGGATTGTAGGTAGCAATCTGACGAACCATCTCACTACCAATACTTCCTGCTGAGCCGGTAATCATGATGCATTGGCCACTCAGTTGTTTGCCGACAGATTCCATATCCACTTGTATCTCATCACGTGGCAGCAGGTCTTCAATACTGATCTCCTTCAGTTGAGGAACATCCTCATTGTCGTTCAGTTTTCTTGCATGCTGGCTGATATAGATGGTAATACCGGCATTGATAAGCTCGTCTTGTAGCTTTTGGTTCTTACGGAAATCATCAAGGCGGTGTGGCGTGACAATGAGTGCCTCGATTCTCTCTTCTTTTAGCGTTTTCGTCAGCTGGTCATCGGCCAAGTGGATTCTCATGCCCATCAGCATGTGACCCTCCAAGCCTTTTTCATCGCTGGCAAAGCCTTTAAGGGTGAAGCGTGCGGGTTTTTCTGACCGTATGTGCTTCGCAATGGCGATGCCATCGTCTTTCACGCCGAAGATGTAGGTCCGTAACGAATGCCTGCTGGCGAATGCTACGTCATAGAGCATCTTTACCATGATACGTACAATCCACATGCTAAAGGTTGCGATTGCAAATACCGCAATCAGTTTTGAACCATTTATCAAGTGGAAAGGATTGCCGCGTTCTGACAACAACAAATGCAGGAGATATGTAAGTATCGAGCCTAAGGCTGTTGCTAAGCCTACACGCTGAAGGTCAACGAATGACGAGTATCGCAGGATGCCTGAATAGGTGTGAAATAGGCGGAACGCAATGTTGTATAGAACCAAATAGACAAGAATCGACAACGTAAGAGGACCAAAATAGGTCGCAGTCTTGTCCATGCGATGAAACAGCAGGAATGTAAGGACAAATGATAAATAGACGATAAGATTGTCTAGTATCAGAATACTCCAATAGGGGAGACTATTCTTGTTAAAGTACCAATTGGCAAACTTATTTAGAAACTTCATTTATGTGCATTTTGAGATTGCAAAGGTACGAATAAAAAAAACAAATATGCAAAAAAATGAAACTATTTGTTTATCGTAATACGCAAATATATCTCCTGAGGGTTGAAAACGCTTAGAATTTCTTGCCGAAAACAATGTTGATGAATGTCTTAGTGATAATCTTCAGGTCGAACCACCATGAGCGGTGCTCCAGATAGTAGAGATCCAGTTCCAGACGGCGCAGCATCTTCTCCAAAGTGTCGGTATAGCCGTTGTAGAGCGTTGCATAGGAGGTGACGCCTGGACGAATCTGATAGAGATATACATAGCGATGGTCATGTTCCATAATCTGGTCAATGAAATATTGTCTTTCCGGACGTGGACCAATGAAAGCCATATCGCCTTTCAGCACGTTCCAAAGCTGAGGCAGCTCATCCAGATGATGCTCGCGCAGGTATTTCCCTATCTTCGTCATACGTGTCTCATTCTCGTGCTGATAGAGGGCTGGCCCGTCCTTTTCGGCATCAACACACATGGAACGGAACTTGTAAATGGTAAACGGACGACCAAAGCGGCCTATGCGCTCTTGCTTGAAAATTGCGGGGCCGCCATCCTCACGCTTTACTAAGATGTAGCAGATGAGAAAAAGTGGTGAGAATATGATAATGCAAAACAAGGCGATGAAGAAGTCGACAACGCGCTTTACGTTGCGCTCCAACTCATTCATCCCGTCAAGCACATATCCATTTTCAAGTTTAGTCATATAATAATCAAAGTATTGTTCTTCATCTATTTAATTAACGTGAATTTTTCCCAAATATTATGCAATAGGCAAATTTATTCTGAAATGAAAAACTTAATGGAAAATTTTTTTATCTGAAAAAATATGCGTACCTTTGCACCCCGAAAGAAAAATCATGAAGAAAGTCTTGTTCTTGAATTCAAGATCTCCCTTTCCCATCAGGGATGGAGCGGCGATAGGTACGAATCAGTATCTGCGCTTTTTTCATGATTTGGGGTATGAGGTCGATCTGGCTTATGTCTCGGAAAGAGATGACGCAGAGGTCGTGAAAGCAGGACTGAAAGACATTTGCAGAAACATATTCTGCTTTCCCCTGCCAACATGGCAGTCTTATTTGAAGTCGATGACGGGACTGCTGACCAACAGCCGCCCGCTTCAGGTGAATTATTACCATTCCCGCAAGCTTGACAGATGGGTTCGTGCCCATGCCTCAGCCTATGACATCCTGTATTGTCAGAATATGCGGGCTGCCCAGTATATCTGTGACATTGAGCAATATAAGATCTGGAACATCGTCGATGCATTCTCCATGAACTACCAGTCGGCAAAGATGTTTGCCAAGGGAATGTGGCATTGGATATATAAAATCGACTCCCGTCGTTGTTGCCGTTATGAGCAGCAACTGCTGGGCAAGTTCGACAAGAAGCTCATCGTTTCAAAGAAAGACCGCGATTTCATCGTAGAGAAAGCCGGTGGAACAGCAGATATCACGGTGATTGAGAACTATACGCTCATACCCGAGGGCAAGCAGCTGGACAATGATCCGCATGTCCACAATCTGGTGTTCGTCGGTGCCATGAACTACGAGCCCAACGTCACGGCCGTCACCTATTTCTGTAAGCAGATCCTCCCCAAGCTGATAAGCCTGTACCCCGACCTGAAGTTCTACATTGTCGGCAAGACACCCACGTCAGCCGTCCGTTCCCTGCAGTCTGAATATGTAGAAGTGACAGGCTGGGTTGATGACACTTGGGACTATATCAAGCGAGCCTCGGTGGTCGTCGCCCCCATGCTGACAGGTTCGGGCATCCAGAACAAAATCCTTCAAGCCTTGTCAGTAGGTGCTAGCGTCGTGACTACCTCCACGGGCTTTGAAGGACTAGCGCGCGACGAGGGCCAGCCACATGTGGTTGATGGCGACGACGAGATGATTCGCCAGATATCCTTCCTTCTCGATCATCCTGAATTGAGGATGCAGGAAGGTCAGAAATCCATCGCATACATCCGTAAGCACTACTCGCTTGAGGTCATCAGGGAGAAATTCCGTGCCTTCCTTGAGGGATAAGTCTTTTTGCTGCGTTCAAAATCGATTTTGCAGCCATCAAAAACTTTTTTAAAGCGTGGCTTTTTGAGCTCTCTTTGCATCTTATTATAGCCAAAATCGCCTACGAGATGGGCTATTTTGCCACACTACCCCTTCCAAGTGAGTCGTTATGCTGAAAATTCTGAACCACTAATATGTGCGCAAAGATAGGGGTAAAGCATCGGAAACAGGGGTTTATGCACGTTTTTTGATGCCTGCGAGAGCGGATTTTGATAGTTTCTGTCCTTTATTAAGTTCCAATATCTTAGGCGCGGAGGCTTTACTGATATCGTATCTCATTGATTATTAGTTTTTTATATGAATTATACTTATTGTTGTCTTACAGTCTTACAGTCTTACAGTTGTTTTTTGAGGGGTGTACTATTCTTCCAATTATATATAACTATCTATATATTAATAAGTTATATAATACAATAAGGAGATGTGTACCCTCATTTTTTAATTGTAAGATTGTAAGACTGTAAGATTTCTCATTGTCTTCACCCTTCCTCTATCAGGCCCTCCAGCGCCAGCGCCTTGTCATCTATTTTGGATGTTGAGCGGAGTTTATTCGCAGTATTCCAGCTCGCAGTCGCGATAGATGGTGGCGCGGCTGGTTTCGTCTTGAGTGACGTGGAGCTCGTGTGTGCCGGTGACGAGACCGTCGGTAACGGTGAACTCAGATGTATTGACAAGAGAACCGGTGACGCATCGTGATATCATGTTCTTGTTCAGGGCATCGAGGCCGTCGTAGTTCATGAAGATGACGTGCAAGGGTATCTGCAGGAAGGTGATGCCCGCAAGGGGGTTGGGGTAGTCGCTAATGGTGTAGTCGAAATTGACTGTTTGATTTGTTCCGTCTCTGAACAGGATCTGTTGCTCGGTATGAGTGACGTTGTCGCCCGTCCAGGTGTAGTAGCGTGTCTCGCTGACGATGGGGTTTTCTTCTTCTTCGTTAGTGGTCACGACCTTTTGCAGACGGCCATCGGCATAGAAGAATTCGGTATCATTAAAGCGACACAACTGACCGTCTTCGTTGTTCTCGAAATGATAATACAGGTTCTCATTCTGGTTTTCGACATCGGTCAGGAAGCCGTTTTCGTCGTAGATGAACTGCAACCAAGTGCTTCCATAGAGCATCTTGTCGAGTTGGTCGCCGTTCCAAATAAACTCGTAATCCAGCTGGCGTGGCTGTTGGATGTCCTGTATGGTGAGCCATGTGCCGAGCATGGGGTTGAATATCTCCAACGTCAAACGCTTGGTGGTGTAGATCTTGCTGATTTTCTGTTTCTGGGGGTTGGGGGTGACGGGGTTGTCGAGGTTATCGGTGCAGGCCGCGTTCCACATGGTAGCGGCTGCGAGCAGCATGGCTGCGAAGACATTGTGGAGTCTTTTGGTTTTTAGTCTGTTCATGTGTGATAAGAATGATGTGTGAGTTTAAGAAAAGGGGAGGTTCCCACCAGTGGGAGCCCCCCTTGTTGGTTCGCTTGATGTAAGCTGTCGGGATTAGTCCTTCAGCGAGGGATCTATAGCCTCGAGCTCTGCCATCTTGGCTTTGTCGCCCAGCGAGTAGTAGATGCGGTAGAGAGGATATACCCAGTGGGTGCTCTCGTGCTCGGGGTCGAGCTCGCGGGTCTTCTCCAGGTAGATCTTGGCCTCGCGGAGTACGTCCTTCACCTTCTCGGAGTTCTCCTTGGTGAGGGCCATGGTCTTCTTGTCCATCAGGGCGTCGTTGAGGGCGATGGCCTTAGAGTTGAGGCATACGCCGGTGTTGAAGACGACGGGAATCCATGTGGGGTCGAGCTCGGCGGCCTTCTTGAAGGCTTCGATGGCGGGGTCCCAGTTCTCGTCGTTCATCTCGGCTTCTCCATACAGGGCCCATGCCATCTTGTTGTTGGCATCAATCTTGGTTTCTGCCTTGGCCCATTCCTTCATGGCTGCGTTGTCGTTGGCATGTGCGTAGTAATCCTGCATGAGGTTGAAGTACTGCTCCTTGGCGGGATCGGCTGCGTGCAAGCGCTTCAGCTCGTTCAGGTAGGCCACTGAGTCGGCCTTGTTCTGAGCGGTCTCCTTCTGGATGAAGAGCTTCATGTTGATGGCGTCGTCCTGCTTGTCGGGGAAGGAAGTTGCCAGTTCGGCATACTTCTTGGCAGTCTCGTAGTCCTTCTGCTGATAGGCCAGCAGGGCGGTGTTGTAGGTAGCATCGGGAAGAAGGCTGTCAACGCCTAAGTTCATGTCGTGGAAGAGGGGCGACTTGGCACTCTCGATATAGGCTCCCCATGCTTTCATGGCACCGGCATTGTTCTTGTCCTGATACTGCATGACGCCACCGTTGTAGAGCCACTGGCGCTCTTGCAGATAGCGTGTAGCGTTGGTCTTGTGGAAACGAATCTTCACCTTTCCCTTCTCGTTGGGCTGGATGTCGTACTTCTCGCACTCCTCAGCAGCCTTGAAGGCTTCAATAAGGCCGTTGACCATGCGGTCGGTATCAACCTGCTTGCCGAGGACACGCTTCTGGAACTCGTCGTTATAAATCTTGTACTTGATGTCGCTCATGAGGTTCCACGCTGCGGCTTTGTCTTTCGTCTCAGCCGACGTGAGGGCAGGAGTCAGCTTGGCGGCAGCTTCGTCGAGCTTGCCAGCCGAGAAGAGGCTCTTTGCTTCTTTCACCAGGTTGTCCTGGGCAAAGGCGGTGGTGGCAGCTACTGCCATCAGGGCCATCATAATGACTTTTTTCATTTTCATTTAAGTTATAAAAGGGTTATACAATTATACTTTTTTGCTGTTTTGCTATTTGACGTATGTACTATGTGTTATGTATAATGTACTAAGTTTATTCGGTAGGGGCAGAGGTTTCTTCTTCTGACTCCATTTCAGCCTGTTCCTCAGCCAGTTCCTCTTCGGTGGCTTTCTGCACCTTGCAGACGCTGGCTATGGTGTCGTTCTTCTTGGTGAGGTTGATGAGACGCACACCTTGCGTGGCACGGCCCATGACGCGCACCTCGCTGACGTTCAGACGGATGAGGATGCCGCTCTTGTTGATGATCATGAGGTCGTTCTCGTCGGTCACCACCTTGATGGCTACCAGACGGCCGGTTTTCTCGGTAATGGCGAGGGTCTTCACGCCCTTGGTGCCACGGGCAGTCTTGCGGTAGTCCTCGATGTCGCTACGCTTGCCGTAGCCGTTCTCCGATACCACCATAATGGTCTCGGTCTGCGGGTCGTTGACGCATACCATGCCTACCACTTCATCGTCGCCGCCGTCGAGGCGCATACCGATGACACCTGTTGCCACGCGGCCCATCGTACGCACCTGGTCTTCGTTGAAGCGCACGGCACGTCCGTTGCGGTTAGCCAGCAGAATCTCGTTGTGACCGTTGGTCAGACGTACGCCTACCACCTGGTCGCCCTCGTTGATGTTGATGGCGATGACGCCGGCAGCACGCACGTTCTTATACTGGTTGAGGCAGGTCTTCTTCACAATGCCTTGCTTGGTGGCGAACACCACGAAGTGCGAATTGAGGAACTCCTCGTCGTCGAACTTCTTGATGCGCAGCACGGCGTTGATGGCATCGTCGGACTCGATGTTGAGCATGTTCTGGATGGCGCGTCCCTTCGAGTTGCGGTCGCCCTCGGGAATCTCGTAGCACTTCTGCCAGTAGCAGCGTCCCTTCTGGGTGAAGAAGAGTAGCGTGTTGTGCATGGTGGCAGGATAGATGTACTCGGTGAAGTCGTTGTCGCGATGGCGTGCGCCCTTCGAGCCCATGCCGCCACGTCCCTGTGCGTGGAACTCAGCCAGCGGCGTGCGCTTGATGTAGCCCATGTGAGAGATGGTGATGACCACGGGGTCATCGGGATAGAAGTCCTCGGCGTTGAACTCGTGGTCGAAGGGGATAATCTCCGTCTTGCGCTCGTCGCCGTATTTCTCCTTCACTTCCTGCAGCTCCTGCTTCATCACTTCCTTGCAGCGCTCGGGGTTGTCGAGAATCTCCTGCAGGTCGGAAATGAGCTTCATCAGGTCGTCATACTCCTGATGCAGCTGATCTACACGCAGACCCGTGAGCTGGCTCAGGCGCATATCGACGATAGCCTTCGACTGCGGCTCATCGAGGTCGAAGCGGGCTTCCAGGTTGCGCTGGGCATCAACGGGTGTCTTGCTGTTACGTATAATGTGTACCACCTCGTCGATGTTGTTCACGGCGATGATTAAGCCTTCGAGGATGTGTGCACGCTCCTGGGCTTTCTTCAGGTCATACTTGGTGCGACGGATGGTCACCTCGTGGCGATGATCCACGAAGTAGCGTATGCATTCCTTCAGCGTGAGCAGCTTCGGGCGCAATTTGCCATGGGTACCAGGAATGGGTACCAGAGCGATGTTATTAACTGAGAATGAGCTCTGTAGGGCCGTCATCTTGAAGAGCTTGTTCAGGATAACATTGGCGTTGGCATCACGCTTCACATCGACCACGATACGCATGCCCTGACGGCCAGACTCGTCGTTCACGTTGTGAATGCCCTCGAGCTTGTGCTGATTGGCCAGCTCGGCGATATAGGCCACGAGGTCGGCCTTGTTCACCCCGTAGGGAATCTCGGTAACCACAATCTTATCGTGGGTCTCGCCAGCCTCAATCTCAGCCTTGGCACGCATCACGATGCGTCCGCGACCGGTCTCGTAGGCATCGCGCACTCCCTGCAGGCCGTAGATATAGGCTCCCGTGGGGAAGTCGGGGCCTGGGATGTATTGCATGAGTCCCTCACAGTCGATGTCGGGATTATCGATGTAGGCACAGCAGCCGTCGATAACCTCGCCCAGATTGTGCGTCGGCATGTTCGTAGCCATACCCACGGCAATACCGTTGCCGCCGTTCACCAGCAGATTGGGCACTTTCGTAGGCATCACGCTGGGCTCGAGCAGGGTGTTGTCGAAGTTGGGGTCCATATCGACGGTATCCTTCTCGAGGTCGTCCATGATGTGCTCGCCCATCTTCGAGAGGCGGCACTCGGTATATCGCATGGCAGCTGGTGAGTCGCCATCCACCGAACCGAAGTTACCCTGACCATCTACTAAGGTGTAGCGCATATTCCACTCCTGTCCCATGCGGACGAGAGCACCATATACCGACGCGTCGCCATGGGGGTGATACTTACCCAAAACTTCACCAACCACACGGGCGCACTTCTTGTGCGGCTTGTCGCTGGTGTTGCCGATGCCCATCATGCCATATAATATACGGCGATGCACAGGTTTAAATCCGTCACGTACATCGGGGAGAGCACGGGCTACAATTACCGACATGGAATAGTCGATGTAGGAGCTTTTCATCTCCTCCTCAATGTTAATCTTCAAGATTCTGTCGTTGTCAAACGTCTGATCCACTTTTCAATTTGAAATTTAACTATTTTACTATTTGCGATTAATTTCTGCAATTTTTACTGCCTTGCTTTGAGGCTAAAATCGCCGTAGAGGGCATTTTTAAGCCCGCTGACGCGTTTTCGCCATTTTCTTACAGCATGCAAAGGTAGGCATTTTTCTTCAAACAAATGCCATTTAAGCAAATTTTAACCTAACTTATCTGACGGTGATGTGGAAACAGGGTTGTCGGACCTCGTACTTGATGTAGCAACGGCCCTGCTGGCGTAAGTCGCGAAGCACCTCGCTGAGCACGTATTTCAGCTTGTCGCTGGGAATTTCTCCCTTGGGAACGACGGCTACATACTGGTTGTAGTTGATATCGAAAGTGGTGCCGTAGAGATGGCACGATTGCTCGGTGGCGTTCTTGTTGGAGCGACGCAGACGGGTCACATCAGCCTCAGAACGCAGTACACTACTCACCACCATCTGGTGCAAAGGCAGGCCTTTTACGTGCAAACTGTCAAAGAAATTCCTACCGATGTCTTCCAGCAGGATGGCGGCATGAGGCACTAGGTAGGGGATGCTGGCATCAAGATGGGCCAAGGTGTAGTAGGGCGAGGAACCTATATACACCACTTCGTTCTTGCGCGTCTCGGCATCGGCACGGTCTTTCACGGGCGACACACCCCAGCGCTGGGCAGCTACCAGCTGTACATGATTGCTGTCGGGGAAAGCCTCAGCATAGCTGTGGACGCTCTTGATAGGGTGGGGACGCTCTCCGTTTTTCAGGAAAGGCACGGGGTGGTTGGCTGACACGTAATCGGTAACGACAGGCGTCTCTTTTACAATACTGTCGGTGGAAATACTGAGCGTATCGGCCTGCACCTGTGCCTCCTCTTTCCCTGCTATTCCAGGAAAGACACAACGCACCAATGCGAGCACCATTACCGTGATGCCGAAGGCCTGAATGTACAGATGTTTTACTCGTTTCGTTGCCATTTCCGGGTGCAAAGGTACGAAATTTTATTTAAACTAATGTGAAAAGGCGGTTAAGAAAATGTAATACGCTTGCATGAATCAGGAAAAAATAGTACTTTTGCACTTCGGAAAATACATTATTAATCGTTATGGGATTGTTTGGACTGTTTAGTAAGAACAAGAAAGAGACGCTGGACAAAGGTCTTGAGAAAACGAAATCCAGCGTCTTCGACAAGCTGGCACGTGCCGTTGCCGGAAAATCAAAGGTCGATGATGACGTGCTGGATAACTTGGAAGAGGTGTTGATTACCAGCGACGTAGGCGTCGATACTACCTTGAAAATCATTCAACGCATCGAGGAACGCGTGGCCCGCGACAAGTATGTCTCTACAAGCGAGCTGAACGGCATTCTTCGCGACG
This sequence comes from uncultured Prevotella sp., assembly GCA_905233825.1. Classification (GTDB taxonomy): domain Bacteria; phylum Bacteroidota; class Bacteroidia; order Bacteroidales; family Bacteroidaceae; genus Prevotella. Next base: position 23,533 of record CAJOFE010000004.1, read on the forward strand.
AGATAGCATCGTTATTGGCCGAGAATAATTCGGCTGACAACAGCAACTGGGATTTGCCTGCCGATCATAAGCCCTACGTTATCCTGGTGGTGGGCGTGAACGGCGTGGGTAAGACAACCACCATTGGCAAACTGGCCTGGCAATTCAAGCAGGCCGGCAAGAAAGTCTATCTGGGTGCTGCCGATACCTTCCGTGCTGCTGCCGTAGAGCAACTTTGCATCTGGGGCGAGCGTGTGGGAGTGCCCGTCATCAAGCAGCAGATGGGTAGCGACCCTGCATCGGTGGCTTTCGACACCTTGCAGAGCGCAAAGGCAAATGGTGCCGACGTGGTGCTTATCGATACGGCTGGACGTCTGCACAACAAGATAGGACTGATGAACGAGCTGAAGAAAATCAAGGATGTGATGAAGAAGGTGCTGCCCGAGGCTCCTGACGAGGTGATGCTCGTGCTCGATGGCTCTACTGGTCAGAACGCTTTTGAGCAAGCTCGTCAGTTCTCGGCTGTGACACAGATTACCTCATTAGCCATTACCAAGCTCGATGGCACGGCCAAAGGCGGTGTGGTCATCGGCATCAGCGACCAGCTGAAAGTCCCCGTGAAATACATCGGACTGGGCGAGGGAATGGAAGACCTGCAACTCTTCGACCGCAAGGAGTTTGTTGATTCATTGTTCAAATCTTGAAAACCGTTGATTTCATCTCGCTGGGGTGCTCGAAGAATCTAGTGGATTCTGAGCAGCTAATGGGTCTTTTTAAGACCCATGGCTTTCGTGTGACTCATGATAGCGAAAACCCGCAAGGTGAGATAGTTGTGGTGAATACCTGTGGCTTTATTGCCGATGCTAAGGAAGAGAGCATTAACACCATCCTGGAACAGGTGCAACGCAAGGCTGAGGGCCGCCTGGAACGCCTCTATGTGATGGGATGCCTGTCGGAACGGTACCTTGCCGACCTCGAAGCCGAGATACCCGAGGTGGATGGGTGGTTTGGGAAGTTCAACTATAGGGAACTATTGAAAAGCCTTACCCTCAGCGCCTCTCCAATAGGAGAGGGAAGAAGATGCTTGACCACTCCCAGTCACTATGCCTATCTGAAAATTAGCGAGGGCTGCGACCGTCATTGCGCCTATTGCGCCATTCCCCTTATCACAGGGCATCATCAGAGCCGTCCTATGGAGGAAATTCTCGACGAGGTGCGATGGATGGTGAGTCAGGGCGTGAAAGAACTGCAGGTCATCGCTCAGGAGCTGACCTATTATGGGATAGATCTCTATGGTGAGCAACGCATCGCTCAGCTGATAGAGGAAATGGCGCACATAGATGGTGTGGAATGGATTCGCCTGCACTATGCCTATCCTACGCATTTCCCCTGGGAACTGCTACGTGTCATTCGCGATAACGATAACGTATGCAAGTACCTTGATGTGGCCTTGCAGCATATTAGCGACAATATGCTCAGTCGCATGCGCCGTCATATCACGAAGCAGGAAACACTCGATTTCATCGAACGCCTGCGTCGTGAGGTGCCTGGCATCTGTCTGAGGACCACACTCATGGTGGGCTTCCCTGGTGAGACGGAAGAAGATTTCCAAGAACTGCTCGACTTCACCCGCTGGGCACGTTTCGAGCGAATGGGAGCTTTCGCCTATAGTGAGGAGGAAGGTACCTACGCCGCAGAGCACTATGAGGACGATGTGCCTGCCGAGGTGAAAGAACGTCGCCTGTCGAAGCTGATGCGTGTTCAGCAGAACATTAGTGCCGAAATAGAAGAAGCGAAAGTGGGACAGACGTTTAAGGTCATCATCGACCGCAAAGAAGGTGAATACTACGTGGGACGCACGGAGTTTTGCTCGCCCGAGGTAGATCCCGAAGTGCTGATTCATCGTCAGGATGACGACCTCCATATAGGACAGTTCTATCAGGTTCTGGTAACCGATTCTGAAGAGTTTGACCTCTATGGTGAAATAACAGAATAGTGTGAATATTTATGATGAATAAGATATGAATAACAAAGAATTTATTACCGAACTGGCAAGGCAGAATGGCATTAAGATTACCGATGCCCAACAGATGATGAGCACGCTGATCAATGCGATGGGTGAGTGCTTTAAGGAGGGTGATGCCGTACAATGGCCAAATTTCGGCTCGTTTGAGGTAAAGAAAAAGATGGAGCGTGTGATGGTGAATCCATCGACAGGACAGCGCATGCTGATACCACCTAAGCTCACGCTGGCTTTTCGGCCTAATCTGACAACGAAAGACAAGATCAAGAAAGGAGGCGAGGACAATGGGCAGGATTAATCTTAATGAGCTGGCTGCTGTGCTGGCTGAGAAGTTCGGCTTGGAACGTAGGACGACGCAGCGTTTCCTAAACACGGTTGTGTCGGTAGTACAAGCAGGCATCGAGAAAGACCGCTTGGTGAAGATCAAGGGATTGGGAACTTTCAAGGTAATTGACGTGGAAGCCCGTGAAAGCGTGAATGTGAACACGGGTGCGCGCTTGGTTATTGAAGGGCACTCGAAGCTGGCTTTCGTCCCCGATGCCGCCATGAAAGAGCTGGTGAACAAGCCCTTCTCACAATTCGAGACCGTAGTTCTCAATGATGGCGTGGAGTTTGAAGACATTCAGCAAGAGCCTGCTACTGATGAGGATAGTGTTGCTGAAGAGGAGGCTGTTGTTGAGGAGGAGATGATAGAAGAAGAAATCATCGAAAATGAGGAGCCTGCTGTTGAAGAGGTAGTAGAGCCTATTGCTGAAAAGGAAGCTCCAATCTTCGAAAAGGAGGCTCCAATTGTCGAAAAGGAGGCTCCAATCGTCGAAAAGAAAGAAGAAAAGATAGCTCCCCTTATCGGAACGGTTCCAGAGCCAGCTGATGAAAAACCGCAGGAGGAGGATGAAACGGAAGAAGCTCCCCAAAAGCCACAAGAAGAGGAGCTGGTAGAAGACGAAGTGAAGGAAGAATACGAGGACGCCGAGGGTCGTAACGGTTCACGCTGGTACCGGTGGTTAGCTGCTTCTGTACTTGCCCTTGCGATAGGTTTCGCCGGTGGCTATTACGTAGGACACTATGTCGTGAAGCCTTCAGCTACGGTACAAGAGTCGAAGGCTGAGTCCGTCTCAGCGCTGGAGACGCCGAAGGCAGAGCCGATGGTGGCATCAGAAGACTCCGTACAAGCTCCTGTGGCAGCAGCGGCTACCGACTCCATTACTCAGGAAGCTCCCAAGGCTGAAGAACCCGTTGCGCAAGGTGGCGTGCCTGAGTGGGAACGATATAACGATATGGATCCTCGTACCCGTAACGGTTATTACTATATCATGGGACTTGACCGCATGGAGGAAGTGCGCGAGGGTGACAATACCAAGCGCATAGCCAATCGTGTGTTCGGAGCTGCGGAGATGGCGTGCTACATTGAGGTGTTCAATGGCATTACAGCCTCTACAGAACTGGAACCTGGCACGAAAATCAAGATACCGAAGGTGGAACCCAAGAAGTCGGTAAAGAGAAGATTACAACAGGAACAACAAACTAATCAATAACAACAATGGCAGAGAATATTGACATTCGTGAACTGAACATTAGAATCGAGCAGCAGAGCTCGTTTGTTACCAACCTGACAACAGGTATGGATCAGGTCATCGTGGGACAAAGACATCTGATAGATTCACTTCTCATCGGATTGCTCAGCGATGGAAACATCCTCTTGGAAGGTGTGCCTGGCTTGGCTAAGACGCTGGCCATCAACACGCTGGCCAAGCTGATTGATGCCAGCTTCAGTCGCATACAGTTTACGCCTGACCTGTTGCCCGCCGATGTTACGGGTACGATGATCTATTCGCAGAAGGATGAGAAGTTTTTGGTGAAGAAAGGCCCCGTGTTTGCCAACTTCGTGCTGGCCGACGAAATCAACCGTGCTCCGGCAAAAGTGCAGAGTGCTCTGCTCGAAGCCATGCAGGAGAAACAGGTAACCATCGGCAGCGAGACTTTTGACCTGCCCAGTCCTTTCTTGGTGATGGCTACGCAGAACCCCATTGAGCAGGAGGGTACCTATCCTCTGCCAGAGGCTCAGGTCGATCGTTTCATGCTGAAAGTCGTCATCGACTATCCTACCATCGAGGAGGAGAAGAAGATTATCCGCGAGAATATTTGTGAAGGCGGACTGCCTCGGGTGAAGCCCGTCACAACGGTAGAAGAGATCCTGCGGGCCCGCAAGGTGGTGAACGAGGTATATCTCGACGAGAAGATTGAACAGTACATCGCCGACATCGTCTTCGCTACCCGCTATCCCGATCGTTATGGTTTGAAGGAGCTGAAGGATATGATTGCCTTTGGTGGCTCGCCTCGTGCCAGTATTAATCTGGCAAAGGCTGCACGTGCCTACGCCTTCATCAAGCGTCGTGGCTATGTGGTGCCCGAGGACGTGCGTGCTGTGGCTCACGACGTGATGCGCCACCGCATTGGCCTGACCTATGAGGCTGAGGCCAGCAACGTGACCAGCGAGGAAATCATTTCTAAGATCATCAATAAGGTTGAAGTGCCCTAATGAGTTAGGAGTTAAGAATTGATGGAGACTTCAGAGATTCTTAAGAAGGTAAGGAAGATTGAGATCAAGACGCGTGGCTTGAGCTCAAACATTTTCGCAGGGCAGTATCACACCGCCTTCAAAGGGCGTGGTATGGCTTTCTCCGAGGTGCGCGAGTATCAGTATGGCGATGATGTGCGCGACATCGACTGGAATGTGACGGCACGTTTCAATCGTCCTTATGTGAAGGTGTTCGAGGAAGAACGTGAACTGACGGCGATGTTGCTCATCGATGTCAGCGGCTCGCTCGATTTCGGCACCCGTCAGCAGATGAAGCGCGACATGGCCGTGGAGATAGCTGCCACGCTGGCTTTCTCGGCTATCGAGAACAACGATAAGATTGGCGTGGTGTTCTTCTCCGATAAGATAGAAAAGTATATCCCGCCGAAGAAAGGCCGCAAGCATATCCTCTATATCATCCGCGAGATGCTTGACTTCCATCCCGAAAGCCTGCGTACCGACGTGGGCATGGCTTTGGAGTTCCTTACCAGCGTGTCGAAGCGTCGTTGCACAGCCTTTGTGCTGAGCGACTTCTACGTGCGACAGGACTTCCAGCAACAACTCACCATCGCCAACCGTAAGCACGATGTCTGTGCCATTCAGGTATATGACCGTCGCGCCATGGAACTGCCCAAGATTGGCCTGATGAAGGTGGTCGATGCTGAGACGGGCTATGAGCAGTATGTGGATACCAGCAGCAGCTCAGTACGTAGTGCCTATAAGTTGTATTGGAACAATCGCCAGCGCGACCTGAAAGAGACATTTGCCAAGAGCGGCGTAGATACCGTGAGCATAGCCACCGACGATGACTATGTGAAACAACTGCTGCTGCTCTTCAACCGTCGCACCAAATAAAGATGAAATGGAAATGATGAAAAGGTCTTTACATAAGTGCACCAGATGGATGATTATCATCACCATGCTCATCATCTGTCATTTGTCATTCAGTTCTGCATGGGCGCAACGTGTGGAGTCGAAAATCAGCTCGATGGAGATGCTGGTGGGCGAGCAGGTGGCTATTACCGTCACGGCTCATGCCAAAGACACAGCCCGTGTGGAGTTTCCACGTTCCTTGCTTATTCCTAACGGCATAGAGGTGCTGGAAGCCATCGAAGAGCCACCTGTGGACGAAGGAAACGGCATGGTAGCTCGCCGTTGCAACTATATCCTCACCTCGTTTGCCGACACCCTTTATCCCTTGCCTCCCATCCCTGTGAAGATCAGCGGAAAGGAGTATCAGACGAACCAGCTCGCCTTGCAGGTGCTGACCGTTGATGTGGATACAACGAACTTCGAGAAATACTATGGTCCGAAGACCATTCAGGAACTGCCCATGAGCTGGACGGACGATGAGTGGGGAAAAGCCTTGTGGCTGAGTTTCCTGGCTGTTGCCCTGCTGCTTATATGCCTTTGGCTGATGATGCGCCTGAAAAGCAACAAGCCCATCATTGCCCACATCCGCATCATCAAGCGGGTACCTCCTCATCAGAAGGCCATGAAGGCTATCGATGAAATCAAGGCCGAGCGCATGGTGACGGCAGAGAATCCGAAGGAATACTACACACGCCTTACCGACACGCTGCGCCAGTATATCAACGAGCGCTATGGCTTCAATGCGATGGAGATGACCAGCAGCGAGATTATTGACCGTCTGATGAAGACCGACGATCCGAAGTCGCTTGATGAGCTGCGCCAGTTGTTCACAACGGCCGACCTTGTGAAGTTTGCCAAGTACTCCACGCTCATCAACGAGAATGATGCCAATCTGGTCAGCGCCATCGACTTCATTAACCAGACCAAGCAGGAGAACATGCCTACCGAGGAGATTGTGAAGCCCGAGCTGACGGAGGAGCAGGTGCAGTCACGTAAGATGCGCAAGGTGCTCATTGCCGTCATCACCGTGCTTTCAGTTGCCGTGGTGGCGTTGCTGGCTTATCTCGCATGGTTTATGTACGATTTACTATTGTATTAGTCTATGGATTTCGTATTTGCAAATAAAGAATATCTGTTCCTTCTGCTGCTCATCATACCATATATATTATGGTACGTGATGTTCCGCAAGAAGACGGAACCGACCATACGCATGGCCGACACCTATTCCCTGCAGCGGGCTCAGCGTACGTGGAGGGTGCGCCTGATGCCCATCCAGGCGGTGCTTCGCGTGTTGGCATTCACCCTCTTGGTACTGGCTATGGCGCGTCCACAGACCCACAACTCGTGGGAGGAAGAGACCATCGAGGGTATCGACATCATGCTGGCGATGGACGTGTCGTCGTCAATGCTGGCTGAAGACATTAACCCCAACCGCATTGAAGCAGCCAAGAAAGTGGCAGCCGAGTTTATCTCCGACCGTACCAACGACAACATCGGTCTGACCGTCTTTGCCGGTGAGGCTTTCACACAATGTCCTATGACCATCGACCATGCCTCGTTGCTGTCCCTGCTTCAGCATTCCAGCGACTATGTAGGTAGTGGAGCCATCATCGACATGACCGCCATCGGCATGGGACTCACCAATGCCGTAAGCCGTCTGAAGGATTCAAAGGCCAAGAGCCGTGTAGTCATCCTGCTGACCGATGGAACGAATAACTATGGCGAGATATCGCCTCTGACTGCTGCCGACATGGCCCGCTCTTTAGGCATTCGCATCTACACCATCGGCGTCGGAGCCGACGGTTCTTCCATGCGCCCTGTCACGGTAGGAGGTACCACGCAGCAGCTGCTGTTGCCCAATGACATCGACGAAGAGACGCTCTCGAAGATTGCCAAGACCACCAACGGCCGCTACTATCGTGCTTCCAGCGCCGAGGAGCTGCGTCAGATATACAATGATATTGACAAACTGGAGAAATCGAAGCTCGATGTGCAGCGATACAGCAAGGTGTATGACGTCTATCAGTACTTGGTGATGGGAGCCATTATTGCCCTGTTGTTAGAGATTCTGCTCCGCATAACTGTGTTTAGGAGGATACCATAGATATGTTTAGATTTGAAGACCCGAAATATCTTTATCTGCTTGCGGTGGTAGTTCTACTGGCGCTCGTCCGCTATCTCACCTACCGTAATCAGAAGAAGCGGCTGCGCAAGTTCGGCGACCTTGAGCTGGTGCGCCAGCTGATGCCGCTCGTTTCCCGTTGGCGTCCTAGCGTCAAGTTCTGGTTGTTGGAGGGTGCCTTGGCGCTACTTATTGTCATGCTCGCCCGTCCCCAGTTTGGCAAGAGCATCAGTCAGAAGCAGACGGCAGGCATAGAGACCATTATTGCCATCGACGTGAGCAACTCCATGCGTGCTGTGGATAAGGCCAGCGACGGCGAGCTGAGTCGCATGGAGCGTGCAAAGATGATAGTGGGCAAACTCATCGACCAGTTCAACAACGACAAGATTGGTCTGGTAGTGTTTGCAGGCGATGCCTTCATACAGCTACCCATCACCAGCGACTTCGTGTCGGCAAAGATGTTCCTCAACAGCATCGACCCATCCATGATACGCAACCAAGGAACGGACATTGCTGCCGCCATCCGCACATCCAGTATGTGCTTCACCCAACGTGAGCATGTGGGAAAGGCCATCATCGTCATTACCGATGGTGAGGATCACGAGGGCGAGGCAGTAGAAGCTGCCAGGCTGGCTCATGAAGAGGAGGGGCGCAACGTCTATGTGCTGGGCATCGGCTCGCCCAAAGGTGCTCTGGTGCCTGACCCCAGCGGGCACGGTTATATGATTGACAATACCGGCGAGCAGGTCATGTCGTGCCTCAACGAGCAGATGTGTAGCGACGTGGCTCAGGCAGGTGGTGGCGCCTATATCCATGTAGAGAACAACGCCACGGCACAACGACAGCTGGAAGAAGCCCTCGACAAGCTGGAGAAGGCAGAATCAACGCTTTATAGCGATTTCGACGAGCAGTTTCAGGCCGTAGGAATCATCGTGCTGCTGCTGCTCATACTCGAGGTCATCATCCTCGACCGCCAGAATCCCCGACTCCGTAAACTGTTGCCTGCAATGAAAAAGAAACATGTGAACACGAGTTTTGTATTGTGTCTTTTCTCATTCTTCATTCTTCAAAGTACATTGTTCATTAGCCCTGCTGGGGCGCAGACGAAGGTGAACGTCAAGGAAATGCGCCGCCATGTGAAGCGGGGCAACAGGATGATGCAGACAGGACAACGCGATAAGGCATACGAACAGTACCGTAAAGCCTATGTGGCCGACAGTACCAATACACTTGTCAACTATAATCTGGCCACGTCGATGTTTCCCGACGAATGGAAGATCATGAAGCCCGATCCCCAGCGCGACTCCGTCATGGCAAGTCATTTCCTGAGGTCGGCCGATGCCCATGCAGAAAACAATCCCGTGCGACGCTCCATGTCATATCATAACATAGGCGTCATGCACCAGATCAGGGCCAACCAGAGTGGCGACGACCAGCAGAAATACCAGGAGCTGCAGCAGGCCATAGATGCCTACAAGCAGGCCTTGCGCAACAATCCGCACGACGACGAGGCACGCTATAATCTGGTGCTTTGTCAACGTCAGCTACCCGAGAACAACAACAATCAGCAGAACCAGAACAACGACCAGCAGCAACAGCAGGAGCAGCAGCAACAACAGCAGCAACAGAACCAGAACCAGCAGCAAGACCAGCAGCAGGAACCTCCCCAGCAGCAGGAGCAGCAGAACCAGGAATGGATTGAGCAGATGCTGAATGCTGCCGAGCAGCGCGAGAAGCAGACGCGTCGCCGTTTGGACGAGCAGCAGAACCGCTCGAATCAACGTAGAACCAACGAGAAGAACTGGTAAGCAACAGCCCGACTTAGAATAGCAAGGATGGATATGTACTCTCTCTCATTTAATTGAAAAATGGGAATCTATATAGGATGCATATTTGAGAACACCTTTAAGAGAAGGAATGACTTGGAAGAATCGAAATCTTTCATGCTTAGAACCATTGACATCATAAAAGAGCATTACAACGTCCACGATGAAGCATTCAGAATAGACATTGATGAAGAAAATGACAGATACACCATTGAAACAGATTCACTTCAAGAAATAAGTCAGATTAGTCTTTGTAATGGTGCTTGGTGTGTTGAATTAAGTCAGAAATATGATCTCCTATTCTATTCTGATTTATATTACTTGAATATGCTAAAGGAAATAGCGATAACTTTGGGAGCTAAAGAAATGTGGGTCTGTGATGATCTACAAATATGGAGAGGTAATTTTTGGATTTATAATCAAACTCTGTCAAATTGGTTAGAGTATTTGAAAAGTAAAGGAATGGATAGTATAAAAGAGTTTCCTACTCCCAAAGAGCTTGATGACAACAATGCATAATAGAAAAAGCCATTTTTCATACGATGTAGCGTACCATGCGAATTTAATGTGAGCATGTTGATATAAAAAATGTGATAGGGCGATTGAATACCGCGCTTGGTTGTAGTTCCGAGGGGGAAGGGTTCGAGAACCCTATCATCATATCAATACCATTGACTTTCGCCTGCAAATGTACAACTATAAGATGAAGTACGAAAAAAAATTAGCGTAATTTAATCAATTGCGCTCGCCTTTTAGCGCTTTTTTCCAAAAGAAAGGGGCTTGGATAAAGGCTGAAGGCCTTAATTGCAAAGTTTTTATCTTTTTCAAGCAAAGTTTCGAGAATTCTTAGTATTTTTGCAGTCAAGATTTCAATATAATTCTTCAGCAATGGATAAAACAAAGTCTCTTTACGCAATTTACAAATTCGATTTCCACAAGGCGGTACAGCGCACGATACAGGCCGAGGCGGACGATATTGACGGGGCCAAGTATGTCAAGGTGGCTCAAACATGCTTCGCAAGTCTGTTTGACCAGAACACTATTGACAAACTTGCCAAGAAAAACAAGAAAGGAGAAGTAAAAGCGCTGCTGCCCAACGACGTGCTTGTAAAGCGGGACGACATCTTCATTTGGCGCGTGAACAACAGCCAGCTGAAGGAGTGGTGGAAACGGAGCGGAAAGGACAGTAAGGGCATTGACAAGTATGAGAGAGACGAGATAGAATCGAACCCCTACTGCTACGTCTTGGTCGACAATCGTCCGGGCGTTGGCCTGATGGCTATTGAGAAATCAACGGCCTGGGCAAGCAAACCCGACCTGCTGCGCGATGTGCTACTGGAGAATCTTAACTGTTTCCTGGCCGACATGTATGATCTTGAAATGCGCATCGAAGCCAGGATGAACCCGAAGGACATCTGGGAGTTTGTGCACGAGCGTCTCTTTGAGCACAACGACTATATCCGCAAGGTGGCGTTCACGTTTCAGAATCCGAAGAAAATCAATAAGACAAATGCCATGGAAGTGAAATCTGCCCGACTAAAGGCAATGCTGAAGACCGTGGAAATATCGGATGCCCTAAAAGGTTTCTTTACGATGGAATTCGACAAGAACACGAACAGTAAGATATCGCAGGAAAACAAGGATATGGCCGAGATGGTGCGGCTATGTGGCGAGAACGGCTATGACATTTGCATCACATTCAAGGAGTTCAAGACCTACCGCATCAATGACTATGTGAGGGCTTACTACCCAATGACAGAAGATGTGCTAACTGGTTTCCGCATCGGTTCGCTCACTATTGAGGGCATCACGCAACTTGAAGATTGGTTTAACCTGGTAGCAGAACAAACAAAAGATTACGTTAATGAATCACAGGTTCCTAAGCGAAGAAATAAGGCTCGTTAATGAGCACTATGCCGCAAACGAGTTGTACAGGGCAGTCTGCTTGATAGGCCATCAGCTGGAGTCAGAATTGCCCGGGTTTGGATTATGCCCGGAAGAGTGCTTCATGGAGGCGCTCGAACTGCTGTCAGCCATTGCCATCAAGGGCGAGGATATCCTGCCGGAAGTCAATAACATTTGGTTTCGCAAGCACAATGAGTATAAGCGTTTTGACCGGCATGTCTGCGAGGACGAGATAAGCAAGGCGGTTGGCATCGTCTTGGGCTTTACCATACTCGCTATCGACAGCAGCCGTCATCGGTTTTACCGATACACACTTACAGAACAGCTCACGCAGACGATTGCCAACCATCAGTTCAACGGCTGGGCATCAACCCTTGACCGCATTTTTTCCGTACCATTGCCCGATGGATGGTTTGATGCTTACATCGACGAAGAGCCAGAAGGGGCTGATGATATGGCAGATTTTTCAAAAGGTGTAGCCTCACTTCGCAGACAAATGCCTAACACCCCTCTGATAGTACAATTAGTTCAACAGCAATACAACACCAGTTGCCAGCAGTTTATGGGCAACATGGAAAATCCCCAATTTATAGCACCCCAACAAGATGAAGCAGTTTGATACAGATACAGCCGAAATGCAGATGTCCGAGGATTATAAGCCAACGTATATTCACGAGCAGCATAACAACAACTGTCAGCAGTTCTTCGGCCCCATAACGAACTGTACTTTCACCATGCCCGCAGCGCAGCCATCTTCAAGCAGGAAACCTAAAGCCACCAAGCAAAAGAATGCGGGCGAAAAGAAATTGAGCGGCAAGCCCAAGACGCTCAAGTATTATATTCATGGCAATAAAGGCGTTTTAAGAAAGCAAAGCGAAAGGGTTTACATAGTCTTTCGGTTGTGGAATAACTGGGGGTGGATTGATGATCACACCACCGCAGAGGATTTCGAAACCTTTTTTGTGGGTGAGCCAAGGTATTGTAATATTACGTGGAAGGTCAGCTCTACGATACTGACAATTCTTCTGCAAGAGCTTTTACAGCAGCCATATATAGAAAAGCAAACTGGATGTGCGGCAAAGTCATTAGTTGAACAGCAATTTAGTAAGACTGCTAATTCAGACAGAACACGGCTGGACGAAGATTCTGAGGTAAAAATACGTCTCACCCTCCTCATTCTCGACATTAGGAATCCATTACAGGAATCATCAGGAAGGAACAGCAATGATGAAGTCGATATAAAAGTTGATGCACTAAGAGCAGTTGCCGAGGGTCAGCTTCGTTCTACCAAAGGAATATAATGTGTAAGTAATTTCGTAAGCACCAACATATTATTTTGAAATTATTTTGAGTCAGAACACTCTTGAAACATAGGGAGTTCCAGCCTTCTATTATGTCTAATATATTTCGTTAAACCGTCCCCCCAATGACTTCATATTATATCCTTCAATTTTGATAAATTAACCAAGTGTGACTTATAGTCTTTGACTTATTGACGACAAACAAGTAAATTTGTACCCAAATTTAATAAAACATACCATAAATATGGATATAAGAAAAAAGTTAGGACAACGTATTAAGGTAATAAGAGAAGAAAAGGAGCTTTCCCAGAAAGACATTGCCTATGCTGCTGATTTGGATAGAAGCTATATTGCGAGTGTCGAAAACGGCAAACGCAATATCTCTATTATTAATATTGAGAAGATTGCCCATGCACTAAAAGTATCTGTGAAAACATTTTTTGAAGACCCTATTTTTTCGTGATCTATGAGTAAAGAATCATTTGAGCTTGTTAAGACTAAAATATACAAAACCTGTCAAACGAGAGGCGCCGATGATGATGTTATCTATCAGAATCGGGTGAAACGTAATAATACAGTTCTCATTCCATATAATGAATACGAGGTTTGCAAAAAGGCTCCAACTGCAAATGGTGTATATGAAAATGGCTATATCGTACTGATAAAACCGGAAGAGTATTTTGTGCCAAATGCATCTGCAAAATTCAAAAAACAGGGATTGGAACTCGGAAAGAACATGCTTGTGTTCTATGAAACGCGGGAGCAATGGAATAACTATAAGATTAAGACTGGATGGAAACCTGCTACATCGCGTAAAGCACCGCTGGGTGGTGAGTATGTCGCTAGAGTACCTGCTACAACAGCCGAAGGACAGACGAAAATCGTGGAGGGGTATAACACCTCGACAATGAAAGGTGCTGGAATACGTGTTTACGAATATGCAGACAGCAATACAATAGACTTGTGTAGGCTGCAACTGGAATACCTGTTTTGGTCGTGTTATGACATTGAAAAGTTTCTCGAAGACAATGAAGAACAACGAAAGGCTCTGGAAATCCATAGAGACAAGATCTTGGCAAAGGCTCACGAAAAGGGAGTTGATGATACCAAACGTTTACAGAAGGAACGCATCATTGACAATGAGGGACATACAATCTGTCCTTTGTGCTTGGAAAAGATGTCAGCTCTCAACTTTGCCTCAAAAATGGTTCAGGCAGAAGGACGTGAAGTTCCCGACCTCACTGTTACCGATACAAGTCTGTTCCATATTCATGAGTTAAGAACAGGTTCTTTTAATCATCAATTATTCAACCTCGGTTGGGGACATCACTATTGTAATATAACCGTAGCCGACAAGGGCGTTGAAGGAACGCTGGACTGGATGAAGCAAATCCTAGAAAAGAACAACAGAATTTGATATAACATCAGAAGAGAGAGGCCATTTGAACGGTCTCTTTCTTTTTGTTCTTTGCAGTACCTTTCATCAGCCGATAGCCCTCAACTTCCATAAAGTCCACGTCGGCAACTATTTCCAAACGCTCTTTGATGGCAGCACACCAATTCTTATCTATCTCAATACCAACAGAATAGCGATTTGTCTTTAGTGCTGCAATAAGTGTACTACCAGAACCTGCAAAGCAATCAAGAACGATGTCTTTCTCGAATGTAGTTGCCTTGATACAATGTTCCAACATGTCGATTGGCTTTTCTGCAGGATGTTTGCCTTGGTACTGCTTAACTGAAGGGAAAGTCCAAATATCAGTATACTCTACATCTGAGTTTACCTCAAATGGTCGAATTGCATCTTCATAGCATGGCATTGGATCATTGAGGCCGTGTTCAGATAAAGCAATACATATTTTTTCGTATTGTTCACGACTGGGTATATTCCGACCCGATTCCCAATTAGAAACTGCCCCTCCATGATTCACTTTTCCATGAGCACCGATAAGGGCTGTAAGTTCATGCATTGACATGTTACACTTTGAACGAGCTTCTTTCAGCATGTTTCCAAAACTTGAACGTTTCAAATTACCTTCGGTAGCTGGTTCAAAGAAAATGATGCGTTCAGATTGCGGATACCACTGTCGAAGAGCCTCCTTTTTCATTTTTCCTTTCCATCCATCATAGCCAGGTTCGTTAGGCTTCGTCCATACGATATGTGAAAGCACATTGAAATATTTGGAAAGCATTATCTCTAATTTTGCTTCCATTGTGGATGAACAAAACATAAAACCAGAACCATTCGGACGTAAGATGCGTTTCCATTCTTTAACAAACACTTCCATCCATGACAAAAAATCTTCGTCTGAATCAAAAGCTTTGTCATTGATAATATTCTCTTTCTTTGTACTGTGATATGGAGGATCTGTTAGGATTAATGAAACAGATTGGTCAGGTATCAAACGAAGCAATTCCTGTGAATCACCATTTGCAACTAAAGAATGTGCATTATCATAATACACATTTCCTGACATTCCACACTTAATGCGAGAGAAATCTGAGGCTCTATTTATGTTTTGTATCATTGAAGATGTCATTTTTGCGTTGCAAAGATACATATATTTTTCCGATTATCGTTCAATGAGAGCAAAATCTTATCAATTTTTATAACAAGGAATTGCAGCGCATGTAAGCGATGCCCTGTTTTTGTAAGCGTTTATGTAAGCACAAACAAATTATTTTGATAATATTTTGAGCTGGAACACTCCTGAATCGCAGAGAGTTTCAGCCTTCTTTATGTCGTGTTTCAGAACTATGTAAGCAAATCCTGGAAAAGTGCTTACATAAGGAGGGGTGGTTTCCCTATTGCCGAGGGCAACAATAACTGCCCGAAGCAATATGAAAAATAATAAAAGAACTCGCGTAGGGTCTGAAGCACAGTACGGCCCACGCCTCGCAGGAGAAATCTTGCACGACTATCTGGAGAACAGTAACGAACCTTTGGCTCGGGCTTACCGAGAACACACATCCGAAGTAGAAGCCGAGGTGCAAGGTTGGCACCACAACACGGACTTGGCCGTGGATTTGAAAACCATCTTGCGCCGCGACCGCTTCATGAAGACGGGCAAGACGTATCAGGGCATTCTGCGCCGCGACTCGGACACCGAGATCGAGGACTTCCGCTGCCGCGACCCGCACTACACGTTCGTCGAGACGCAGCTCCCGATGGCTGAGAAGCGCAACCCGCACGTCTTCATTGGCAAGTACATCACCATCACCCGTAGGGACGACGGCTCGCTCCGCCCGAACTTCCGCCCTTTGAAGATGGGCAGGGACTTCAGCCTCGAGCGCTATGCCCTCGGCGTGAGTAACGAACTGCTCTGGGGGCTGGAGGGCCTGGTAGAGGTGTAACCACTCCAAATCTCAAATCTCAATTATCTCAATTACACAATTGCATCAACATCTCTTCATTATAAGTTATATAACTTATTAATAATCAAATATATAGAATATATATAAAGGATGTGATAACAGCAAAAACTAATAATTGAGATATTGAGATTTGAGATAGCGAGGACATCTGACAGTATTAGTAAACATTAAAGGATTAAAAGACAATGACTTACGATATTTTTTCTAACCAGCCGCAGGAGCCAAACATAGGCCGCGGCACGGAGTTTCTCAAGTTTCTTACCTCAAAAGCTTCCGCAAAGATGCAGCAGCCGCTGAAGCCTATGGCTTTCCCTGCCTTGTCGGCACATGTTTCCTCTGAAGTGAAGATGAAGTATAGCGACGGAAAATACTATGAGGTAGGCGCTGGGCAGCTTGGTCATCTTATAGGTGTATCAGGTATTGGTAAGCGCGAACTGAGCTATTTGGTTGGTGCGATATGCCGAGACTTTGAAGCCCACGATACAGCAGAGTTTCAGCGCCTGGCCTTATGGACCTCTCAGATGAAGTCGAGGGCCGCTAACAAGACTAAACCTGAAAGACCGTCTGATATTTATTTTCTCTATCCACCCGAAGACGTCACAAAGCCGGCATTTGCTCAGAATTGTCAGGCTCTGGAGAAGAATGGCGGTCTTACCCAGTACCTGAATCTGAGTGAATGTGAAGCAGCCTGCCGTATTGCGGGCAGCAAGAGCCAGATGAGCGTACTCATCAGAAATGCCTTCGACGTTGAGAGAGGCGGAGGTCAGCTTCGTGCATCAGAAAGCGGCATTAGTGCGAATCCTATTATCAGACTCTGTATGACTATGAGCAGTACGCCAGAGGTAGCGCAAGCCTTTTACAAACGTGATATGAGAAACGGTTTCTTCTCGCGTGTAAACATTGCCTACGTACCTCGTGGCGAGCGCATCGGCAAGATTCCCAAACAGAAAGACTACAATGAGCAGTACCTCGCCGAAATGGATATGTATTTGCAGCGTTTGAAGAACGCTCGCGGTTGTTTCCATATAAAACAGCTCAACCGTGTGGCCGACCAGCTGGCCGAGGAGATGGTTGACTTGGCTAACCTCTGTGATTCGGATGACCTGTTCGAAATCAGCCACCGCTCGATATTCAGTTCTTGGAAGAAAGCCGCCGTCCTCTGGCTGCTGAATGACATGACCTATTCGCGCAGCATTGGTGAATGGATGGTCTATTTCTGCTATTACGATCTTTGGGCACGTCTGCAGGTGTTTGATCAGATGATTTCTTCTGGTGAAGTTCAGGTGGAAGAGTCGCGTAAGCGCGGACAGGTGAATATGCTGGAGAGTCTGCCTAATCCCTTCTCTGAGCAACAGTTGGAAAACCTGCGCGTTAGCCTCGGCAGAAGCAAGGAAGGAACGAATCACCAGATTTCGGTTTGGACGAACAGACATTTTATTGAATATTCGAACCAGACGGGGCTCTACACCAAGACCGAGGAATATCTGAAGGGAACTAAGAATTCATAATTATGGATAGAATCCAACTTCAGAAGCTTCGCGACCTTCCTATCGAGGGGGTCGCGGAGCGACTCGGGCTCCAAGTCCGAATGCACAAGGCGCTCTGTCCCTTCCACGACGACCACCATGCCAGCCTGTCGTTCAAAAAGAACAAGTATAAATGTTGGAGCTGTGGGGAAAGTGGAGATACGATCAGTCTGGTAGAGAAAGTGCTTCATAAGGATTTCCTTGATGCCTGCCGTTGGCTGGCAATGGAAACCTCTCTCCCCATAAGGGAAGTGGGTGATTGGGCGCCCAAGCCGTTTGACGGGAGCCGTTATGGAAGGTATTTTGAAAGGCCTTGGCTCTCGCCCGAAGCCCGACGGTTTCTCTTCGAGGAGCGCCATCTGGACGAGCGTGTGGTGCGCTGGTGTCGCCTGACGTCGTGGCGCGACAGGCAGGGCGTGCCGTGGCTGCAAACGCCTTATTACGACCGTGAGGGCCGTCTGGTAGGCGTTCAGAACCGCAACCTGGTGAAGGGTGCCTTGCCGCGTTTCCGCTTCCCTGCGGGCTCGCAATGCAGCATCTACAACCTGCCCGTGCTGAACCTTTTAAAGCCTGGCGACGAGCTCTATATTGCCGAGGGCTGCTCCGACTGCTGGAGCCTGTTGTCGGCCGGTCACAAGGCCATAGCCATCCCCTCGGCCACCCTGCTGAGCCGAAAGGACATCGAAGTGCTGAAAGGCCTTAACTCCTCCACTTCAGGGGAGACTGGGAGGGGGCTTTCTTTCCACATGTTCCCCGACAACGACCTGCCCGGCGAGCGCCTGTTCCTGCAACTGAAGGAGATTTTGCCCCGTCTCGTCCGCCATCAGCTGCCCCCCGGCTGCAAGGATTTCAGCGAGTATTTTGTTTCAAGAAAAACTTGAAAAAAGTTGCTTAAATATTTGGTAGTTTGAGAATTATTTATTATCTTTGTAACCAAAATATAAGAGCGCTCTTTGGTATAACAGATGCCGTTTCCAGGGCCCGGAGATGCCGTTTCCAAGGCCAAGAAATAGCCCCCCTCTCGCTTCCCCCCCAAGGGGGAGAACTAAGTAAACACAAACACAAAAAATTCACAAACACAAAAACTAAATTATGGCAGATTTGAATTTACAAATGCAGATTGATGCTCGCCGTAACAACAACGAGGCGAGCACGAAGTACGGGCGAATCTATCCCGTGTTGTACAAGAAGGGCACGCTGAGCACGGCGGGCCTGGTGAAGCACATGGCTGAGCACGGTAGCCTGGTGACCGACGAGGTGCTGGCGTTGGTGCTGGCACAGCTGAAGAAGTGCGTTCCCGAGCTGGTGAGCCAGGGCTACGGCATAGTGCTCGACGGCCTGGGCGAGTTCTACCCCAGCATCACCTGTGCCGCTAACGCTGGCAAGAGCGACGTGGAGACCTTCATCGCCACCCCCACGGAGGACATGATCAAGGGCGTTCACCTGCGCTTCCGCCCCATCGGCGACGACGTGCAGAAGCTGGCCTCCACCTATTTCAAGGCTCAATGCTCGTTCAAGAAGGGCGACTATGTGAAGGTGAACATGGCCGAAGACGCGCAGACGCACAAGCGTACCACCTGGGTGGAGCGCATCCCGCTCGATGACTGGGAGACCTACAAGGCCAACGGCGGCTCGCCTGTTCCGGTAAGACCGGAGTAGCCCCCCCCCCGGACTCACTCCCTATATCCCCCTCTCCGGCTGGCGAGGGGGAACTATAGGGAAGAGGAATAGAGGTGGGATGCTGACTCCAGTAGCGGCATTTCGCCCGTTTTAGACGGATTTGACTTTCCCTTCGACCGTCGATTTCACAATTCTTTATATTCCAGAATGCAAAAAAAATGTAATCTCTTCGCTAAATCGAATTTTTGCACTACCTTTGCAGTTCGATAATCATTGTGCAAATGAAACGCGTACTGAATATAGTATTACTGATGCTCATGGCGGCTACGGCTGTCATGGCGCAGAGCTACACGCTGAAGGGTGAAGTGGAGCCGGTGGTGCATGTCGGTGAGAACTTCAGGCTTCGCTATGTGCTTAATACGACAGATATTGACAGATTCACATTAGGAAACATACCCGATGATATCGATGTGCTGATAGGTCCTAACCGTTCGACAAGCATCAGTATGGTGAACATCAATGGGCAGAGTAAGACTACCCAGACGTTGACGCTGACCTATGTGCTCTCTGCCACGAAGACGGGAAAGTTTACCATCCCAGCTGCCAGCGCTGTAGTTGAAGGTGAGACTATCAAGTCGGAACCGCTGACGGTGCAGGTCATAGCTGGCAACGAGGCTGGAGGAAGGAGCAGGGAGGAAGGAACGAGGAGGAAGGAGAACGAATTCTTCGTGATGGTGACGGCCTCGAAGCGGCATGTGTCGGAATATGAGCCTTTCCTGTTGACCTATAAGGTGTGCTGGCATCCTGACGTGCCGGTAATCAATCTCGACCCCATCAACCTGGAGTTGCAGAACGTGTATATGCAGCCTTATAACGACACGCAGCAGAAGAGCAAGAAGGTGGAGACGATCAACGGGCGCGTGCTCGTCACCGTTGATTGGCAGCAATATGTCATCTATCCCCAAAAAGCAGGAAAACTGGTGATTCCCAGCATGAAGCTGATGGGATATGTGCGAGAGGACGTGGCCTACGACCCCTTCGACCCCTTCTCGTCGGGCTATCGGGAGATACCGAAGCAACTGGTGGCGCCAGCTCTTGAGATTCAGGTTGATGAAATGGCGGGCAAGCCTGCCGACTTCTCGGGTGGAGTGGGACGCTTCAACATTTCGGCACAACTCGACAAGGACGAGGTGAAGGAGAACACGCCCATCACGCTATCGGTGAAGGTGAGCGGAAAGGGTAACCTCAACATGCTGAAAGAGCCGTTGGCGGTGTTTCCCCGTGGCTTCGACACCTACGACACGAAGCAGACGGAGGACTTCCAATTGACTTCGGATGGCCTGAACGGCAGCGTGAACTATGAGTTCGTGGCTGTGCCCCAGCGTAAGGGCTCGTTTGTCATCCCTCCCGTGAAGCTGACCTATTTCGACACCGACAGCCGATCGTACAAGACGGTGCAGACGGATTCCTTCCATATCGAGGTGCTGAAAGGCGACGGCACGTCGAATGCTGTCCGCGATTTCTCTGTACAGGACGGTACAGAGAATGGCGATATCCGACCCATCAAGACCGGGGTGGAAAAGGAGTCGCATAGTCAGTCGTTCTTTGCTTCCACAGCCTACTTCGTAGCCATTGCTCTGCTGCTGGTACTGTTCGTGGTGCTGTTTGCCATTCTCCGCTACCGGGCACATGGTCAGGAAGATGTAGTAAAGGCTAAGGGAAAGCGTGCCAACAAGATGGCAGTACGCAAGTTACGCAAGGCTGCAAAGCTGATGAAGGAGAACAAGCCTGCGGCATTCTACGATGAGACACTGCGTGCTCTGTGGGGCTATGTAGGCGACAAGCTGAACATCCCCGTCAGCCAGCTGTCGCGTGAGAATATCAGTCAGCGCCTGCAGGAACGTGGGGTGGGCGACGACATCACTTCCAAGTTTATCGAAGCAATCGACGAATGCGAGTTCGTGCGCTATGCTCCTGGTGATCCGCAAGGTAATATGAACAAGGTCTATGAAAAGTCGATAACGGCTATTGAGCAGATTGAGAGCGTGAAGAAGAAGGTGAAGAAGGGCGCTATGCATGGCTCGTTGTCTGTTGTACTTTGTACATTCTTCATTCTTCATTCTTCATTCTTCATTTCCGAAGCTGGGGCGCAGACGAAGGTACAAGCCGACGAGGCCTTCAGTCAGGAAGAGTATGAAGAGGCGATAGAGATGTACGGAAAGCTGGTAGAAGGGAAGCCCAGCGCCGAGGTCTATTACAACATGGGAAATGCCTACTATCGGCTCGACAGCATAGCACGTGCCATCCTCTGCTATGAGCGTGCCTTGCTGCTCCAGCCTGGCGATGATGACGTGCGCTTCAATCTTCAGGTGGCCCGTTCAAAGACGGTGGATAAGATTGCTCCTGAGCGCGAGATGTTCTTCGTCACGTGGTATCACTCGTTGGTGAACTTCCTGAGTGTTGATGCTTGGGCCTACGTTGCCCTCGTCGCATTGGCTTTGACCGTAGTAGCATTGTTGGTCTATTTCTTCGCCTATGACGACCGCCTGCGCCGTATCACCTTCTTCATGTCGATAGCCATGCTGGTGCTGTTCCTTTTGGGCAATCTGTTTGCCTGGCAACAGCAGAAGCTGCTGGTGGGTCACGATTCGGCCATTGTGATGGAGGAGAGCGTGGTCGTGAAGAATATCCCTTCGGAAAACGGTTCCGATGAGTTTACCATTCATGCAGGAACAAAAGTCATCATCACCGACGACACCATGAGCGACTGGAAGCAGATATTACTCCCCGATGGCCGCGAGGGATGGGTCAGAGTCGGTGGGATGGAAAAAATTTAAGTTCTCATCTTTCAATAAGAAATGGACTGGATAGGACTCGACAAGCAATGGCTATTAGCCTTGAACGGCAGCGATTCGTTATTCCTCGATTCGCTGGTGAAGACGTTGACGGCTACCGTCACCTGGGTTCCGCTATATCTGGCATTGCTATATGTCGTAGTGAAAAACAGCGACAACGCCAGGAAAGTCCTGATCATCTTGGGGTGTGCAGTCCTCTGTGTGCTACTGGCTGGCACTATCGACGACAGCATCGTAAAACCCTTAGTGGCACGCTGGCGGCCAGCCCGTGACCCGGAGATAGGCATGAGTGTGGATATTGTCAATGGCTACCGTGGAGGTCGCTACGGCTTCTTCTCGGCCCATGCTTCCAATACTTTCAGCATTGCCGTGTTTTTCTCGCTGCTCATCAGGGACAAGTTGCTCAGTGTGGCTATGGTCACATGGTCGCTGGTGAACTGCTGGACGAGGCTGTATCTGGGCGTTCACTATCCGGGCGACATCCTTGTTGGCCTGTTGTGGGGCGGCATCGTGGGAACGGCAGTATGGTACTTTTATTCGAAGATGGAAAAGAAAGCTGAGCAGCCATCGACTTTCATTTCTCTGCAATACACCACGACCGGCTATCAGCGTTCGCACCTGGATGTCGTCTTCTGTGTGTTGGCCTTTACGCTTTTCTTTGCCGTGATGAAGGCCTGTTTTTCCATTTATATGTAAACGACGATGAATACTAAGCAAATCAGCATTAGTGATTATAATTACGAGCTCCCCGACGAGCGAATAGCCAAGTTCCCTGTCACACCACGCGACCACTCCCAGCTGCTGGTCTATGACAAAGGCAAGATTGCCGATGACCATTTCTACAATCTGGCCGACCATCTGCCAAAGGGCTCCCTGATGGTGTTCAACAATACGAAGGTCATTCAGGCACGTATACTTTTCCGCAAGGCTACGGGTGCCCTCATCGAGATTTTCCTCTTAGAGCCATACGAACCAGCCGACTATGAGCAGATGTTTGTCACACGTGGAAGCTGTTCGTGGCTCTGTATGGTGGGCAATCTGAAGAAATGGAAAGAGGATGTGCTGACCCGGGAACTGGAAACGGAAGACGGAACCTGGAGAATCACGGCTAATCGTGGCCCTCTTATCGGCACTTCCTATCGCATCGATTTCACCTGGGAGCCTCTCACCTCACACTTCTCACCCCTCACTTTTGCCGAGATTCTTGATGCTGTAGGCCAGTTGCCTATTCCTCCCTATCTGAACCGTGAGACGCAGCAGAGCGACCTCACCACCTATCAGACCGTCTATTCCAAAATCAAAGGCAGCGTGGCGGCACCTACTGCCGGTCTTCATTTCACACCACAGGTGCTGGCCAGTCTCGACCAGCACGGCATCGACCGTGAGGAGCTGACGCTGCATGTGGGTGCTGGCACCTTCAAGCCTGTGAAAAGTCAGACGATGGAAGGGCACGAGATGCATACGGAGCATGTCTGCGTGCGCCGTCAGACGCTGGAGAAGCTGCTGGCCCATCAATGTCAGGCTATTGCCGTAGGCACCACCAGCGTGCGAACCTTGGAGAGCCTCTATTACATGGGATTGAAAGTGATGGCCGATGACCGTCTGACGGAAGAGCAGTTGCACGTCGAGCAATGGGAGCCCTACGAGCTGCCTGACAGTACCCAGCATCCTTCTCGTCAGCAGGTGTGCGATGCCATACAGGCGCTGCTTTCATGGCTCGATGCCCATGAACTTGAAGCCCTTCATGCCTCTACGCAGATCATCATTGCCCCAGGCTATGAGTTCAAGATTGTGGCGCAGCTGGTCACCAATTTCCATCAGCCGCAATCCACTTTGCTGCTCTTAGTTAGCGCCTTCACGCAAGGCCATTGGCACGAAATCTACAACCACGCACTCAGTCACGACTATCGCTTCCTGAGCTACGGAGACAGTTCCCTCCTTACTCCCTAACTCCCTTCTTCCTTCCTCCTTTCTCCACACCTCCTTTCTCCTTACTCCTGGAATATCACTCATGATGATACGGCTCGCCCTTGATGATGGTGCAGGCACGATAGATCTGCTCCACGAATACTAGGCGTACCATCTGGTGGGAGAAGGTCAGCCTTGAAAGTGACAGTTGCTCGTTGGCCCGCTCATAGACAGCAGGCGAGAAGCCATAGGGACCGCCGATGACGAACACCAGGCGCCGGGCCGTCAGTCGTTTGCGCTCTAACCAGGCAGCCAGCTCCACGCTGCACAGTTCCTTCCCATGCTCATCGAGCAGCACCACCGTGTCCTGAGGCTGCAATTGCTTCAGTATCAGCTCACCCTCAGCCGTCTTCTGCTGTTCTTCGGTTAGGTTCTTCGTGTTGCGTAGCTCTGGAATGACCGTAAAGCTGAAAGGCATGTAGTGGCCTATGCGCTCCACATAGTCCCTGATGCCCGCATCGAAATGCTTGTCGGCAGTTCGTCCAACTACAACCAGTTCAGTCTTCATTTCCTCTGCAAAATTACAAATAATTCTCCATTTTCCATTCTTTTTTCTCAAAATCCGTGTAAAACTGATGCTATTTTTGTACCTTTGCACGCAAATTCATCAAAACATGACACAGGAACAAGATATCAAAAATGCTGTAGAGGTGCTGCGGAAGGGTGGGGTGATACTCTATCCTACGGACACGGTTTGGGGAATAGGCTGCGATGCCACAAACGAAGAGGCTGTGGCAAGGGTTTACAAGATTAAGCAACGCGACGATTCGAAGGCGTTGATCTGCCTGGTGGATAGTGATGCCCGTTTGCAACGTTATGTGCGACAGGTGCCTGAGGTGGCCTGGCAGCTCATCGACTGCATTGTGAAGCCCACCACGCTCATCCTCGACGGTGCCGTTAATCTGGCTCCCAACCTCATTGCCGAAGATGGCAGCATTGGCATCCGTATTACGCAGGAGGCATTCTCGCATGAGCTATGCTACCGTTTCCAGAAGGCCATTGTCTCGACCTCGGCCAACATCAGCGGCGAGCCGGCTGCGCAGAACTATCGCGACATAGATCCTCGCATCCTGGAACAGGTGGATTATGTATGCTGGTCACGCCGTCAGGAGCATAAACCCCATCAGCCCTCCAGCATCATCAAGCTGGGAATGGGTGGTGAGGTGAAGGTCATCCGCTGACCAACATTACATGTCAGACTATACAAAAAGAAAATACTGCTGAGCGAATGCCCAGCAGTATTCTTTTAACTCTTAGTCCACTGTAGATTACTCAGCAGCCTCTTCAGTAGCAGCCTCAGCCTCAGCGGGAGCATTCAGAGCAGCCTCGAAAGCCTTCACAGCAGCCTCGAAAGCAACCTTGAACTCAGCGTTGGTGGTGTCAGCAGCGGCGATGATCTCAGCCTTCTTAGCCTCAGCAACAGCGATGCAAGCGGCAGAGTCGATAGCCTCAGCACCCTCCTCGAGGATGAACTCGGGAACGATAGCCTCAGCCTGGGCCTGAGCCTCAGCCTTCAGAGCGTTGTAGATAGAATCAACCTGCTCAGCAGTAGCTGTTTTGGGAGCCTCCTGACATGCTACAAACATTGCAGCAGCAGCGAACATAAATGCAATCTTTTTCATTTCTTTGCTTTTTTAAATCTGTAAAACAATCATTTGGTTATTAAAACGGTGCAAAGGTAGGTATTTTTTCAATACGGCGTATCATTTTTTTTGATTTTTTTTATGTCTTTTCTGTAACTTTTTCGCAAGTTATTGAATATCAGCGAGTTTTGAATTGTTAAAAAATCTTTCTTTTTTGGTTGGCTTGATTTTTATTAAGGTTTTTGAGTGTAAATTCGACAGAAATGTGTAACTTTGCACTTGAAATAGAAACAGGGTCATCAGGAAAACAATAAGAATGATAGACACATCGGCTTTTCAGGGCAAAACGGCGGCTTACTATACGTTAGGTTGTAAGCTGAACTTCTCAGAGACATCTACCTTCGGACGGATGCTTCAGGAGCTGGGCGTACGTACTGCGATGAAGGGTGAGGTGGCCGACATCTGTCTGATCAATACCTGTTCGGTGACTGAGGTGGCTGACCACAAATGTCGTCAGGCCATCCACCGCATGGTGAGACAGCATCCGGGGGCGTTCGTAGTGGTGACAGGCTGTTATGCACAGTTAGAGGCTGAAGCTGTCAGTAAGATAGAGGGTGTGGATTTGGTATTGGGCTCGAATGAGAAGGCCAATCTGCTTCAATTCTTGAATGATGCCTTTGTGCAGCGCAGTAATGTGCCTGTCTATCTGGCGCAGAAAACGAAGGACATCACTTCGTTTGCACCCAGTTGCTCGCGTGGTAACCGCACGCGCTTCTTCTTGAAGGTGCAGGACGGTTGCGACTATTTCTGCACCTATTGCACCATCCCCTATGCGCGTGGCTTCAGTCGTAACCCAACGATCTGCTCACTGGTCAGGCAGGCTGAGGAGGCAGTTGCAGAGGGTGGAAAGGAGATTGTACTGACGGGAGTGAACATCGGCGACTTCGGTAAGACTACGGGTGAGCGTTTCATTGACTTGGTGCGTGCGCTCGACCAAGTGGAGGGTATCAGTCGCTACCGTATCAGCAGTCTGGAGCCAGATTTGCTGAGCGAAGAGCTCATCACATATTGTGCTTGTGAGAGTCGGGCTTTCATGCCCCATTTCCACATACCCCTGCAAAGCGGCAGCGATGAAGTGCTGCGCCTGATGCATCGTCACTACGACAGCCAGCTGTTTGCTGACAAGATTCTGCGTATCAAGGAGCTAATGCCGGAGGCTTTCATCGGTGTGGATGTGATGGTTGGGTGCCGGGGCGAGACACCTGAGTGCTTCGAAGAAACCTATGAGTTGCTGCAACGTCTGCCTGTCACGCAGTTGCATGTGTTTCCCTATTCAGAACGCCCTGGAACGGCAGCGCTGAAGATACCCTATATCGTGCCCGAGAAAGAAAAGAAACTACGTAGCAAGCGGCTGTTGGAACTGTCTGACGAGAAGACAGAGGCATTCTATGCCCAGCATATCGGTCAGCAGACTGAGGTGCTTTTCGAGAAGGCTACGCGAGGGCGTGCGATGCACGGTTTCACTCGTAATTACATCCGTGTGGAACTGTCGGTACGGGATGCCCGTCCTGAGCTCGACAATCAGCTGGTAAGTGTTGCGTTGGGTGAGTTTAATTATGATAAGACAGCTTTGAAAGTATGGATAAGGTAGCGATTGTCATTCTCAACTGGAACGGCGCTAAGATGCTGCGCCAATACCTGCCCAGCGTGCTTCAGTATTCACGTGACGAGGCTACCATATATGTGGCCGATAATGCCTCTACCGACGATAGCTTGGAATTACTGCATGAACATTTCCCAGAAGTGAGGTTAATAGAGTTCGATAAGAACTGGGGCTTTGCGGAAGGTTACAACAAGGCATTGGCACAGATTGATGCAGAGTACTATCTGCTGCTGAACAGCGATGTCGAGGTGACACACCACTGGCTGACGCCGCTTATAGAGTTTATGGATGCTCATGAGGATGTGGCTACCTGTCAGCCTAAGCTGCTCAGCGTGCAGGACAAGGATGTGTTCGAGTATGCTGGTGCCAGTGGCGGCTTCCTCGATCGCTATGGCTACCCCTTCTGTCGTGGTCGCATCTTTGAAACGTTGGAGCGTGATGAAGGACAGTATGACTATCCTTCTGAGGTGTTGTGGGCTACTGGTGCCGCCCTTCTTGTGCGTGCGCATATATATAAAGATGTAGGTGGACTTGATCCGCGCTTCTTTGCTCACAGTGAGGAGATTGATATGTGTTGGCGCATACGTCTGCGTGGCTACAAGATTTTCTGTCTGCCTGAGAGCCAGGTCTATCATGTAGGGGGTGGCACGCTTCCCAAAGGCAATCCCATGAAGACTTTCCTGAACTTCCGTAATAATTTGACGATGCTTTACAAGTGTCTGACTGATAGCGAGTTAAGGCATGTAATGCATTGGCGATGGTGGCTTGATTATCTGGCTGCATGGGAGATGCTTATCTTGAAACACAATCTAGGCGACTTTAAGGCGGTCTATCGTGCGCGTCGTGCATTCAAGCGATGGCGCAAGGACTTTAAGACCGACAGATGGCAGATTCAGCAGAGCCGTGTGCAAAAAGAAATACCAGAGCAACGTAGGTTCTCATTGCTCTGGCAATACTATGTGAAAGGTCGCAAGCGCTTCAGCGACTTACCTTAACCCTAATAGGCTCTTCCACTTCTTTGCTCCATTGCCGTAACCACGTGAACCATTCGTCAGCACTGTGGAAACCGAACTCTTCGTTGGCCGAGCAATAGGCCACCTTATATGCCATTTTTTTGCCATCAGGCCGTACCACCAGCGTGTAGTTGTCCTTATTGGCTTCAGGAATGGCTACGATATTCTGCTTAGGTACCAGCACTGCCAGTCCCACTGTCTCAGGCTTCCAGTTCAGAGTGTCGGTCGAAGGATAGTCGGTGCCCCAGCATCCACGCAATCCTTTGTTGTCGTTGAATTCGGTGGAACCCTTTACGTTGACCAGACCTGTTGAGAACTGGTAGTCGGAGGCTTCACGATTGAAGATGACATCCACGTCGGTGTCTCGATGGCCAGCATACTGGGTATAACGTAGTGTCATGTTGATAGTGGCTTTTGTTTGCGGCAACTGCCACCCTTGGTCAATTACCTCTACGATAGCACGCAGAGGACCGTAACTGACGATACGCTGGGTGCGCGATTTCACAGGGTCGATCATCGTTGGCTGCTGGCCGTCCCACCCTCGGAATGCACCCAAGCCGAAGGTGTTGCCTACCCAAAGCACATCATCTCCATAACCCTGCTGCTTCTGCTCCTCGCTGGTGTAGAACTGGGTGGCTTGCAACTCCAGGCGTTTCTTGAACTTGCCGTATAGATCCAGCGTCTGCCGCTTGTCGAAATAGATACGGATGCCGTTCAGCTCGCTCTCGAAATCTACACCGTGATGATGCTGTATGTTGTACGAGTTGGCGCAGTCCCCACGCACGGTGATGCTCTGCAAGAAGTTGTCATGCTTGTTCTTCTCCTTCACTTTGTCGTTGCGTACCAGCATCTCGGCATAGACACGAGCAGGGTAGGGACGAGGTTCACCTTCGGCATAGAGGTTCACCGTGTAATCCTTTTTCTCCTTGCCGTTAAGATCAGCCAGGAAACAGAGCTCATCGAATTGCTCGTCCAGATTGATATCGTCTAACTGGCAGGGAATCTCCTTTCCATTACAAGTGACAAGTGCCGATTGTACGTCGCCGTATCGTTCAAGGCTGATTACTACGGGTTGGTCTTGTCGTGCTGATTTCGACGGGTTCTCTACGCTGACGTTGAACGTCTGTTGTGCGCTGGCGACTATGCTCACAGCCAGTGCGAAAAGCGTCATGATATGCTTCATAGGGGTATGGATTTTGTACAAAATTAAGCAAAATGACGGTATTTGCACAATTAATTTAAATATTTTAGGTTAAAATTTGGTTAATTCAATAATTTTTAGTAATTTTGCACCGTTATTTAACAAAAGTAAAACAATCTAGTGCGTAAATACTATATTATAACGCTGTTTGTGTTGATGGCCTGTCTGGGTTGTCAATGGCAGATGCAACCGTCGTCCGAGGCTAAGAAGACCGACGAAGTGGTTATTGACCGCTTCGACCAAGTGGAGATTTCTTACCTGACGATGGCCGACTATGCTGCCCTGCACCAGATGCGTACCGACTATCCTGTTCAGACACGCACGCTGATTGAAAATCTGCTGTGTCTGGGACCTGTGAACGACCCTGAAATCAACAATACGCTGTTGGTTTATTTTCAGGATTCCATCTTGCAGGTGCTTATCAAGGATGTGGAGCAGCAGTATGCCAGTCTCGACGATGTGAACCACAAGCTTACTGAGGCTTTCCGACGTCTGAGCAAGATGCTGCCAGGCATAGAGATTCCCAAGATCTATGCGCAGATAGGTTCACTGGACCAGAGCATCGTCGTTGCCGACAGCATGCTGGGTATTTCGCTCGACAAGTATCTGGGTGCTGATTACTCCGTTTATCTTCGCTACGGCTATAGCGAACAGCAGCGCAGGACAATGACACGCGACTATATCGTGCCCGATTGCTTGGGCTTCTATCTGCTGAGCCTATACCCTCTGCCTGAGGCTGCCGACACGCTGATTGAACAGCGTCGCTGGCACATGATGAAGATTCAGTACGTGGTGAATCAGGCGATGAGCCATCCTGTTTTCTCAAACGACACAATCACTCTGATTGAGAAATTTACGAAAGCCCATCCGAAGCTGACCACCGACGAGTTGCTGCTCTTAGACAGTCTTCCATAGCCGTCAGCGTTATTTTTTCCGCTCTTTTTCTCGTTTCTCATTTATTTTGTTTATCTTTGCAGTCAAAAATAAGGTTTTTGACTATGAAAAGATATTGTTTATTATGTGCCACGCTTCTCGTGGCCGCCTTGCAGTTACTTGCAGGGCAGAAGTTGTCGTTGAAGGAAATTACTGACGGTCGCTTTCGTGGCGAGTCTATTTCAGCTGTAGAGCCATTGGCCGATGGCGAGAGCTATGCCCAGATTTCTGCCGACGGCAAGCAGATTGTCCAGTATTCCTTTAAGACGGGCAAGCAGACGGGCGTGCTCTTCGATGCCACGACAGCTCGCGGAGCCAACGTGAACCGTGTGGAGGGCTACATCATGAGCCCCGATGGGAAGCGCATCCTCATCCAGACCGGCACGAAGCGCATCTATCGCCACTCCTTTACGGCTATCTATTATATCTATACCATTGCCAACAACAAGCTGGAGCCATTGAGCGACGGCGGCCCCCAGCAGACACCTGTGTGGAGTCCTGACGGCAACCAGGTAGCCTTTGTCCGCGACAATAATATCTTCTTGGTAAAACTGCTCTACAACAATGCCGAAAGTCAGGTGACGAAAGACGGTAAGCGCAACGAGATTATCAACGGTTTGCCCGACTGGGTGAACGAGGAGGAGTTCTCGTTCAACTCAGCGATGGTCTTCTCTGCCGACTCGAAGCAGATTGTCTGGGTGCGCTACGACGAGAGTCAGGTGCCCGAGGTATGTCTGCCGATGGCACCCTCCGACTGGAATGCAGGAGCTGCCAAGGCCCAGCCGGCATTCATGAATCCCAACGGCCTTTACACCTATAAATATCCGAAGGCCGGCGAGCAGAACGCTAAGGTGACATTGCTCAGCTTCGATATCAAGAGTCATCAGACGCGCACCATGCAATTGCCACTCGATGCCGACGGCTACATCCCCCGCATCCTGCCTACCGAGGACCCCACGAAGGTGGCTGTCTTCACCCTTAACCGTCATCAGGACTGCCTGCGTATCTATATGGCCAATCCGCTGACCACCGTTTGTCAGCTGGTCATCGAGGACAAGGTCGATAAGTACATCAACGAGAATGTCTTTGCCAATGTGAAGATTACTAAGAACAACATCCTCCTCACCAGCGAGCGCGACGGTTACAACCATCTCTATCTCTACAATCTTAACGGACAGCTGCTGCGCTCGGTGGGCGACCTGGAACAGGCTGGGCATCGTCTTGGAGGACAGGCTCACACCATCGTCACCGATGTCTATGGCTACGATGAGACTACGGGAGACATCTATTATTCTGCCATCAACGAATCTCCTACCGACCAGAAGATCTATGTGACGCACAAGAACGGCAAGACTGACTGTCTGACGCCTAAGGACGGCTGGAACTCAGCCATTTTCTCTTCCGACTTCAAGAGCTTCATCTGCACGTGGAGCGACCTGAATACGCCTCCCCAGATCACTTTGCGCAACACGCAGGGAAAGACCATCGCTACTCTTGTCGATAACAAGGCGCTGGCCGAGAAATACGCCTCCTACGATATGGGTAAGAAAGAGTTTATTGTCTTCACTACGCCTGACACCAAGCTCATCATGTGGATGATAAAGCCTGCCGACTTCGACCCCACTAAGAAATATCCTGTGGTGATGTACCAGTACGGTGGTCCAGGCAACCAGCAGGTGAAGAACGCATGGGGCATCGGCATGAGCGGACAGGGAGCCCTTCTCGAGCAGTATCTCTGTCAGCAGGGCTACATCTGCGTCTGCGTTGATAACCGGGGCACAGGCGGACGTGGTGCCGATTTCGAGAAATGCACCTATTTGCGTCTGGGTGAGCTGGAGGCTAAAGACCAGGTGGAGACGGCTCTCTGGTTGGGTCAGCAGAGCTATGTCGATAAAGACCACATTGCCATCTGGGGCTGGAGCTATGGTGGATGGAACACGCTGATGTCGATGTCTGAAGGTCGTCCCGTGTTCTGTTGTGGAATCGCCATCGCACCACCTACCTGCTGGCGTTACTACGACACCATCTATACTGAGCGCTTCATGCGTACCCCCAACGAGAATGCTTCCGGCTACGACGATGTGTGTCCCCTGGCTCGTGTCGATAAGCTGAGCGGTGCCTTGCTGCTCTGTCACGGACTGGCCGATGACAATGTTCACTATCAGAATACTGCTGACCTTGTGAGTGCCCTCGTGGCTGCCGACAAGGATTTCTCGCAGCTTGTCTATACCAATCGCAACCACAGCATCTATGGTGGCAACACCCGTAATCATCTGTTCCGCCAGTGCATGAACTTCTTTGCCGACCATCTGAAATAACTAACCTGACCAAGATATGCTAAGACGTAGATTACTGCTACTGGCAGCCTCAGGGTTGCTGGCTATGCCGCTTTCCTTGCAGGCAGGCCGATTGACCGACTATGTGAATCCCTTCATTGGCACAGGGGGACATGGGCATGTGTTCATTGGTGCCAACGTGCCCTTCGGACTGGTGCAGCTAGGCCCCTCGCAGCACAATCAGGGCTGGGACTGGTGCTCAGGCTATCACTATAGCGACTCCATTCTGCTGGGATTCAGCCACATGCATCTCAGTGGTACTGGGGTGGGCGATTTGGGCGACATCACCGTGCTGCCTGTTGTATCACCTCGTCAGAACGAGGTCAGGTTCTCGCACGACGATGAGCAATGCCGTCCCGGCTATTATTCCCTGACAATGGCCAACGGTGTGAAAGTGGAACTGACTGCCACCGAGCGCGTAGGTCTTCATCGCTATACCTGTCCAGAAGATGCCGACAGCCTGTTCATTCGTATCGACCTGAAATACGGTATCGGCTGGGACAGACTGGTAGATGGTAAAATAAATACCTCTTCTTCGGGGGCTCTCTCTGGCCACCGCTTCTCTCACGGTTGGGCCAATGATCAGAAGGTCTTTTATCAGGCCGAGTTCTCCAAGCCTGTTGCTTCCTGTCGTAATGAGGGCGACACGCTGGCCATCCTCTCGTTCCCCAACGACGGTCAGCCGTTGCTGTTGCGTGTAGGCCTCTCTGCCGTCAGCGAGGAGGGTGCCCGTGCCAACCTGCGTGCCGAGCTGAACCATTGGGACTTTGAACGCGTAGTAGCAGAAGCCGATGCCAAATGGGAATCCCAATTGTCCAAGGTTCAGATAGAAACCTCCTCCAGTGGTGGGAGGCAGGAGGGGGCTATCACTTTCTACACTGCCCTCTACCACACGATGACGGCTCCCTCGCTGTTCAGCGATGTGAATGGTGACTATCGCGGAGCCGACGGCAAGGTGCATCATGCCAATCATCAGACCTACACCACGTGGTCGCTCTGGGATACCTACCGTGCTGCCCATCCGCTGATGACGCTGCTCCATCGTGACCGTCAGGACGACCTCGCTGCCACTATGATTGACATATGGCGCGAGCAGGGCAAGCTGCCCGTGTGGCATTTGATGGGCTGCGAAACCAATTGTATGGTAGGCAATCCTGCCATCCCCGTACTGGCTGATATGGTGCTGAAAGGGCTCACCCGTCGTGGCTCCGAGGCTCTGGAGGCTATGAAGGCATCGGCCATGCTCGACGAGCGTGGACAGGCTCTGCTGAAGCAGTACGGCTACATCCCCTGTGATCTCTTCAACGACCAGGAGACGGTGGGTCGTGGCTTGGAGTATGCTCTGGCCGACTGGTGCGTGGCTCGCGTGGCTGAACGCTTGGGACAGAAACCCACGCAACACTATTTCGACCAGCGTGCCCAGAGCTATCGTCAGTATTTCGACCCCGTGACAGGCTTTATGCGTGGCAAGGATTCCAAAGGACATTTCTCATTCGAGGGTACTTTCAATCCCTTCCACTCAGCTCCTAAGAACCGCGACTACACCGAGGGCAACGCCTGGCAGTTTACGTGGTTGGTGCCCCACGATGTCGATGGCCTTGTATCGCTTTTCGGCTCTGAACAGCGTTTCGTCAGCAAGCTCGACTCCCTCTTTATCGTCGAAGGTGATCTGGGCGAAGAGGCTCCTCCTGACATTACTGGTCTCGTGGGACAGTATGCTCACGGCAACGAGCCCAGCCATCACATCCTCTACATGTACAACTATGTCGGTCAGCCGTGGAAGGGTGCCCGTCTTATCCGTCAAGTGCTCAACGAGCAGTATCGTAACGACCCTGATGGTCTGAGCGGCAATGAGGACGTGGGCCAGATGTCGGCCTGGTATGTGCTCTCTGCGATGGGCCTCTATCAGGTGGAGCCTGCTGGTGGCAAGTACATCATCGGCTCGCCCCTGTTCAACGAGATTACCGTCAATACCCCTAAGCCCTTCACCGTGAAGACCTTGAACAACAGTTCCAAGAACATCTACGTGCAGCGG
The DNA here is from genome assembly GCA_905233825.1 of uncultured Prevotella sp. GTDB lineage: Bacteria > Bacteroidota > Bacteroidia > Bacteroidales > Bacteroidaceae > Prevotella. The sequence continues at coordinate 58,248 of CAJOFE010000004.1, forward strand.
GCCCGTTTGAACGGACAGCCCTATATCCGTTCCTATATCATGTACGACGACATTGTGCAAGGTGGCATCTTGGAGTTGGAGATGGGACCTGAGCCCTCTGACTTCGGCACCCGCTACGACGACCGTCCTCATAGCGACCCTCGTCTCTTCCATTCCGAGGTCATCGACAAGAAGATAGAAGAGGTCAGCCGTCAGCTCAGTGGCAATCCCAAGCTCGCCCGGATGTTTGCCGACTGCTTCCCCAACACTTTGGAAACGACCGTGCATTATCGTCAAACCGAGGATGGCGAGGATGATACTTTTGTCTATACCGGCGATATCCACGCCATGTGGCTTCGTGACAGCGGTGCCCAGGTGTGGCCTTATGTACCCTTTGCCAAGAGCGACGAGAAGCTGCGTCACATGTTGCGTGGTGTCATCCTGCGCCAGTGGAAGTGCTTGCTCATCGACCCCTATGCCAATGCCTTCAACGACGGTCCTACGGGTGGTGACTGGCAGAGCGACCGCACTGCTATGAAGCCTGAACTGCACGAGCGGAAATATGAAATCGACTCTCCCTGCTACGCCATCCGCCTGGCCTACGAATACTGGAAGCAGACGGGCGACGACACCATCTTCAACGACGATTGGATGCAGGCCATTCGTAACGTTCTCCAAGTGTTCCGTACCCAGCAGCGTAAGGATGGGGTAGGCGACTACCGTTTCCTCCGCGTCACCGACCGTCAGTTCGACACACAGGGTTGGGATGGCTATGGTGCCCCCACCAAGCCCGTCGGACTCATCGCTTCCGCCTTCCGTCCCAGCGACGATGCTACCGTTCTGCCTTTCCTTGTGCCCTCCAATTTCATGGCCGTCAGCTCCCTGCGCAAAGCCTCCGAGATACTGCGTAAGGTAAGCAAGGAAAAGAGCCTGGCCAACGAGTGCACCTCTCTGGCCGACGAGGTAGAGAAAGCCCTTCGCCAGTATGCCGTCGTCAATCACCCCAAGTACGGCAAGATCTACGCTTACGAAGTCGATGGCTTCGGCAATGCCCTGATGATGGACGATGCCAACGTGCCCTCGCTGCTCGCTATGGGCTACCTCGGCGACGTGCCCATGAACGACCCCATCTACCAAAACACCCGTCGATTCGTGTGGAGCGATGACAACCCCTGCTTCTTCCGCGGTAAGGCAGGAGAGGGCATCGGAGGTCCACATATCGGTCGCGACTATGTGTGGCCCATGAGCATCATGATGAAGTGCTTCACTGCCCAGGACGACGACGAGATACGCCACTGTATGCACCTGTTCCTCACCACCGATGCAGGCACAGGACTCATTCACGAGTCGTTTCACAAAGACGATGCCTCGCGCTTCACCCGTCCTTGGTTCGCCTGGCAGAACAGCCTTTTCGGCGAGCTCGTCCTGAAGCTCCTTGCCGACGGCAAGGCCACCCTGCTTAACAATCTGTAGTCAATATTTCAAAGAACGAAGAAAACAAACGGCATCTCCGGGCCCTGGAAACGGCACCTCGGCGGCCTCGAAACAACATCTGTTCTCGTATGTGCAACCATCGTGCAAGGCGAGTACGGAGTGCGGGGTTGCTTGGCCTTCGCTGAGCCGCCGCCGATGGTCGCCATTGTATCCTGATTGCAATGGCAAAGATACAAAAAAATTTCGAGGTGTGCAAGGGTTTCGCAAAATCATTTTCAAATTATTTTGTGCACAGAAACGCGATTCGCCCCCACAGTCCGTCAGCCTGCAAAGAGTATAGTACCATAGTACCATAGTACCATTTGCATTTTCAGTTTCGCATGGCAAAAAATCTAAGCATATATAATATAATAATAATTGTACTATTTTAGGTTACTAAACACTCTGCCTTATCCCTGAATACGGTTGATTTTTTCCGTATTGTGTTTTCAATTTTCGAAATGGTACTATGGTACTATGGTACTATATGGGTCGAATAATTCTCTTAACCCTTGTGTGGCTATATAAAAAAACGAGGTGTGCAAGGGTTTCGCAAAATCATTTTCAAATTATTTTGTGGGGCAAAGATGTGATTCGTCCCTTCCTTCAGCCCTGCAACGGTATAGTACCATAGTACCATTTGCATTTTCAGTTCCGTATGCTACCATCTCGTCGATTACATTTTGCGCACTTATATTGATAATCAAGAAAATAATCGTAGAAGGAAGTACCCTTCTACGATTACTTATGTTTGCTGAGCTATGTGCGCTTCTGCTTACTCAATCGCCAGGACGGTGATGGAGTAGGGAGCGAGGGTGATGGGGAACAGCTTGCCCACCTTCTGAGTAGATTTCCCTGGCGTGATGCTCATCGGCTTGTCGATAGTATTTGTGTCTTCCGGTTTGTCAGACTTCAGTACAACTTTCTCAGCCTTTGATTTTACCTTTTTCACACCAGCCAACTTGATTTTTAGTTGCTGGGCATCGCCCACTGCATTCACCAGCTTCAAGTAAATCTTACCTGTCTTGGTATCTTTCGTAGCCGTATAGAACACGGCATTGGCCTCGTCATTGCGATCGAGCTTCTGCTTGGGAATGTCGATGGCTTCTATAGGCACGATGCGGTCGCCCAGATACTGCGAGAACATGACTTGTGCCCAGTAGGAAGGCGAGCCGTAGGCGTTTAATATGTCGTAGCCAATGAGGTCGCTGGACCACTGCATGGCCCCTGGTTCTACATTCACAAACAGGGGTGCATAGCACGACATGATGCAGATGTCGGAGTTGCGCTCCATGCAGCTCATCCATGCGGCATCGCCCAGGGCTGCGTTCATGTTGGGTGTAGGAGAGCCTTCGCGTGTGGCCCACTCGCCACAGAATATCTTCGGCCCCTTGCGGTCGTAGCTGTCATACTGGAAGGCATTGCGGTACATGTCGAAGGCGTTGCGATAGTAGTGCTCGTCGATGACATCGACCACGGGGTTGGGAATGGCTTTCGACTTGAGGGCATCGTAGCCCACGGTGGAGATGATCTGCAGCTGGGGATAGCGGGCCTTGATGGCCTCGTAGAACATCTTGAAGCGGTTGGGATAGCTGCCGCTACGGTCGAAGAAGTCTTCGTTGCCTATCTCCACATAGTGAAGGGGGAAGGGCTCTGGATGACCGTCACGGGCACGTACAGCTCCCCACTTGGTAGAGGCATCGCCCATGATATACTCTATTTCGTCGAGCGCATCCTGGATGAAGGGCTTGATGTAGTCGCCGTCCAGATGGTCGCCATTGAGCACATAGCCGGCAAAAACGCCTACCACGGGCTCGCCGCCTGTGTCTTCAGCCCATTGGCAGAACTCGAGCAGGCCGAGACCATCAGTAGAGCGATAGCCCCATGGACTCTGATGACCTGGACGCTCGTCAGGGTCTCCGATGGTCTGCTTCCAGTCGAAGCGGTTGGCGAAGTTATTGCCTTCCAGGTAGTTGCCACCAGGGAAACGTACGAATTTGGGGCGCATCTGGGCCATCATCTCCATCAGGTCAATGCGCAGGCCATTCTTGCGGTTCTTGTAGCTGGGTGCATAGAGGGTGACACGTGTCAGCTCGATGCTGCCTGTCTCGTCGGCGATGATGAAGAGACGGGCATCCTTTGTGTCAGCCTGGGTATTCGAGGTGGTCAGTTGGATGTCGAACTTCTTCCAGTCGTTCGTGAAACCGTTCACCTTCGTCTGAGCATAGGTGGTCGTGCCGTCAGCACTTTTCAGGGCAACGGTAAGCCCTCTTACAGGATTTGCATTGTCGTTGTTTTGTGCAGCAGGGCGTCTGGCATAGAGGGCACCCTTGAACGTGGTGTTCTTGCGGATGGGGAAGCCCCAGTAGCCTTCGCTGGCAATGCCAAGTCCTGCCTGCTCAAAGTTCACGATGAGCGACGTGGGGTTGGCATCGTTCATACCTCGCTGACGGTTCTGACGCACGCGGACTCGCACCGTGTCGGTGAGCTGCCAGCGCTCGGGACGTACCGTGTAACGGGGGGCATCGGGATTGGGGCGTCCTCCTCGACGTCCGCCTCTGGGGTTGAACATGTCGGCAAACGACGGGTTAGGAACCAGCTGCGTGTAGAGTCCACCTTCGTAGGCATAGTTGATTTCCTCGGTCATCAGTCCATAAAGCATCGGACTCACCGCTGTTTCGGCCTTGTCGAGCCGAAGGGTCAAAGTCTGGGCCTGGAGCATCAATGTCGTGCTCAGCATAGCGGCCGTTACCAGTAATTTTTTCATGTGTTTTTAGTTAAATGATTTAGTTATAAAATGATGGAATCTATTTTCTGGGTACGAGCAGGATGCTCACCTCGTAGAGCAGCCAGATGGGCAGCGAGACAACGAGGAGTGTGAAGACATCGGTAGTGGGGGTGATGATGGCAGCTACGACGAGAATGGCCACGATAGCGTGACGACGATAGCGTCGCATCAGGCCTCCGCTGACCAGTCCCATGCGCCCCAGGATGGCACTGACAACGGGTAGCTCGAAGACCACTCCGATGACCAGACACATAGAGATGAGCGTGTCGATATAGGACTGGAGGGTGAGCATATTTTTTACATCTTCACTAACTTGATAAGTTCCTAAGAATCTAACTGTTAGAGGAAATATAATAAAGTAACAAACAAGCGTCCCCAAGAGGAACATGACATAGGCCGAGCCTACTATGCGGTAGGCAGCACGACGCTCGTTTTGGTAGAGTCCGGGCGATACGAAACGGAACAACTGGTAAAGCACGTAGGGCGAGGCGCAGAGCAGTCCGGCATAGGCGGCAGTGCGCATGTGGGTCATGAACTGCTCGGTGAGTCCGGTGTTCATCAAACTGATGCTGAAGGGCTCGCTTCCCATGAGCCGGAAAGTGATGAAATCGCTGGTGCGTGGAGCCAGCACGACGGTGAAAAGCCAATCTTTCAGGCAGAAAGCTACGATGGCGAAGGCCACAACGACGATGAGCGAACGGATGATAGTCCATCGCAGCACGTCGAGATGTTCCCAGAAAGTGGCCTTCTGACTGCTCATGCTATAAAAAGACACTTAGAAAACGAGGGAAACGCCTACTTTTCCTCTTCTTTCTTCTCGCTATTTACGTCGTTGTCAATCTCTTTCATGCCGTCTTTGAAGCTCTTTACGCCCTTTCCCAGACCTTTCATCAGTTCGGGAATCTTGGCACCTCCGAAGAGCAGCAGCACAACTAGTGCGATGATGAGTATTTCCTGGCCTCCGAGGCCGAAAAGCAGCAGTGTGTTGAGTGTTGTCATAAGTTTGTAAGTTCAGTTTAAATGATAAAATCGCTTGCAAAGATACACTTTTTTACTGGAAGTTGCAAATTTATAGTTATTTTTGTGTACCTTTGCATCGAAATTAAGACAAAGAACTATGGGCTTTTGGAAATCTTTTTTTGGCGGAGAAGCCAATCCTGAGGAAGAAAAAAAGAATGCTGAGGAGCGTAACTTCGATCTGTTGAAGTATGATGGGGTGAAGGCTATGCGCTACGGACAGGCCGACTATGCCGTGAAGTGCTTTCAGAAGGCATTGGAGACGAAGGATGACCCCGAGGTGCACGACTATCTGTCGCGAGCCTATATCCGCATGGGGATGCTCGATGAGGCATTGGTCGAGTTGAAGACCGTCATAACGCAGGAGCCTGACAACGTGAACCTGATGATGCAGGCTGCTAGCGTGGCATATATGAAGGAGGACTATCAGGAGATGACGGCTCTGTGCGAACAGGCGTTAGAAGTGGACTCGGAAAGCCCACTCGTGCATCTTTTCTATGCCAAAGCCGAGCTGGGACAAGGGAATCTGGTGCAGGGCATCGCACGACTGACGAAGACCATCGCGTTGGACGCAGAGGTGGGCGAAGCCCGTCTGCTTCGTGGTCAGACGTTGCTGAAGATGGGCGACCTGACAGGAGCCACCGACGATGTGGAATGGCTCTTGCAGCATACTGAAGACAATGAGGACGTGCTATTGCTGCATGCCCGACTGGCTGAGGCAAAAGGACAGCACGACGAGGCTATCGGCCTCTATGGTAAAGTGATTGACGCAAACCCCTTCCAGGTGGATGCCTATCGTGAGCGGGGCAAGATACGCTACGAACAGGACGACAGGCAGGGAGCTGAAGAAGACATGCAGAAGGTGCTGGAACTGAATCCTGAGGAGATGGCCGACGTCAGCGGCGACTACTCGGCAGAGGGCATCGAGCAGAAGGTGAAGCAGCAATATTCGATGATGAATCCCTTTGGCATATAAGCTCCATTGAAGCTTTGATATTATGAGAGTGAATGCAGGATACAATCGTGAGGGCGACTACGGTCATTTCGTGGTGCAACAGGAGGCTCCGTTGCTGGAGTGGCTTTTGCAGAACGTGAAGGAGAGTCGCACGAAGGTGAAGGCCACGCTACAGGGTAGGGGCATCAAAGTGAACGGCAAGACCGTCACGCAGTTCGATTTTCCTTTGCAGAAAGGCATGAAGGTGGCCGTGAGCAAGACGAAGCGCAACCAGCAGAGCTTCAAGAGCCGCTATGTGAAGATAGTGTATGAAGACAAATGGCTCATCGTGGTGGAAAAACAGGTGGGCATCCTCTCGATGGCTGCAGGCCACTCTTCGCTTAACGTGAAGAGCGTGCTCGATGACTACTTCAAGAAGAGCCGTCAGAAATGTTCTGCACATGTGGTGCATCGCCTGGATCGTGACACCAGCGGCCTGATGGTCTATGCGAAAGATATGGACACGGAACAAGTGCTAGAGCATAACTGGCACCAGATTGTGTATGATCGTCGCTATGTGGCTGTGCTGAGTGGCGAGATGGAACACGACGAGGGCACCATAGAGAACTGGCTGAAAGACAACAAAGCCTACATCACCTATTCTTCGCCGACGGACAACGGTGGTAAGCTGGCCATCACGCATTTTCATGTGCTCGACCGTACGACAGAACACTCGTTGGTGGAGTTCAAGTTGGAGACGGGGCGCAAGAACCAGATTCGTGTGCATGCTGCCGATATGGGGCATCCCGTATGTGGCGACAACAAATATGGTAATGGTGACGACCCCTTACATCGTCTATGCCTACATGCCTGGCTGCTATGTTTCCACCATCCTGTGACGGGAGAGCCTATGGAGTTCGAAACGCCTGTGCCTACGGCCTTCAGGCAGTTATTTAGAAGTTAGGAGTTGGAAGTTGGGAATTAGGAGTTAGAAGTGATATGAACAACGTGGGCTTTTACATCTTTGCGCTTGTAGCCGTCATCATAGCGGTGCTGATTTTGAAGCATGTCGTCACCTGCCTCATGCGTTCGGTGGTGGTTGTCGTGCTATTGGTCATTCTTGCCGTTGCCTATTATTTCTTTGTAGGGCAGTACGACCCTGAAGTGCACGATGCCGTGCAGGGGGCTTGGGACAAATACAATAATCACTGAGCCGTTTCTTCCAAGAAAAAACGTTCAAACTGCTTGCGCAACTCTGCCTCGTTGGCAATAATGTTGCGCAGCTCGTTCAGCTTCTGCTCGTTGGGCGAGCCGGGAATCCATAGCCGTATATAACCATGAGCCGAATACTTCTGGTCCATGTGCTCACGGAAACGCAACCACTGGTGCTCTTTGTCTAACTCGGGATAGTTGGAGAGGCCGTATTGTACCGTGCGACGGAACACCTGTTTGGGAACGATATCACGATCGGCCTCGGCCACGATCTTCCCATAAAGGCTGCGAGGCGCACGTGAAGCAGAAGCACGATGGTCTTCAATGGCTTCTTTCATAATCTTGAGCTGTTCCGTTGAAAACCAGCGTTTCAAGCGTGCATCTTGCGATAGTATTTTCCCTCCTGTGATATGATGAACAGCGCGAGGTCCTGACATCCCTACATCATGATAGGCAGCAATGGTATAGACCATATCAATGTCGGCTCCCGTACGGATGGCCAGATCTAAGGAACGACGGATAACACGGGTGACGTGCTCCATGTTGTGGGCTTTGTCGAACTCGGCATACTTGGGCAGTATCTGAGTCTCAATAAACTCCATGAGGTCGAGGGATGGGCTGTTCTTCATTTTGGAATTTGAAGTATAAAGTTTGAAGTTTGGGAGCAGATTGTTTGCAAAATTAAGAAATAATTTCTACTTTTGCAAGAGTTTTCTGAAAAAAGTGATAGAATGGACGTTAAGAAAGATTCTTTGAAGGCTTGGGTGCTGGCTGCAAGGCCCCAAACGCTGACGGGTGCTGCTGTACCTGTGATGATTGGGCTGTCGTTAGCGTGGACTGATGCGCAGGCTGCTTATATGCCTGGTACTTTCAACTGGGTGGCAGCTTTTTTGTGTCTGCTCTTTGCCTTTATCATGCAGATAGATGCCAACTTGATTAACGACTTTGTGGATTATGCAAAGGGAACTGATGACCGTGAGACACGCTTGGGGCCTGAACGTGCCTGTACGCAAGGGTGGGTGAGCATCGAGAAAATGAAACGGGCCATTGCAGGTACTACGTGTCTGGCCTGCTTGGTGGGTCTGCCGCTTGTGTGGTACGGTGGGTTGGAAATGGTGATTGTAGGCGTCCTCTGCGTAGTGTTCTGTTTCCTCTACACTACACATCTTTCTTATATGGGGCTGGGCGACGTGCTGGTGCTGGTGTTCTTCGGACTGGTGCCTGTCAGCATTACCTATTATGTGCAGCTTCATACCTTCAGTTGGGAAGTGTTGGTGGCTTCCTTAGCCTGTGGACTGGTCATTGATGCGCTGCTGCTTGTGAACAATTTCCGAGATCGCGATACCGACAGGAAGGCAGGAAAGATGACGCTTGTGGTTCGCATTGGAGCCCAAGCCACGCTCTGGCTCTATCTCGGAGTTGGTGTGGTAGCCTGCTTGATGGGGATCGTATTTGGTCTGAATGGGCATTGGATGGCTTTCATCCTGCCCTTGCTCTATCTCACCTTCCATGTGCTCACCTGTCTGAAAATGAAGCAAATATGGGAGGGTAGGGAACTGAACAGGTGTTTAGGCGAAACAGCCCGTAACATTTTCATGTACGGGCTGTTGGTTACAATAGGATTGCTGATATAATCTTTCTTAGTAGCTACGGGCAATGATGACACGAGCCTTCGAAGGCTTGCCGCTCACCATATCCACACCTGGCGTCTGCTCAACGCCGAAGGGCACGCAGCGGATGGTTGCCTGTGTTTCTTCCTTGATCTGAGCCTCGGTCTCGGCGGTACCGTCCCAATGGCAGAGGAAGAAGCCGCCGTCCTTGATGCGCTCCTTGAACTCATTATAATCTTCGCACTCGTAGATGTGGGCATCGCGATAGGCCTTGGCCTTCTCGAAGATGTTCTGCTGAATGTCGTCGAGCAATTTCTCTACATGCTCCACGATACCTTCCAAAGGCAACGTCTCCTTCTCCAGGGTGTCGCGACGCATCAGCTCGATGGTGCCGTTCTCTAAGTCGCGTGCACCCAGCACCAGACGCACGGGCACGCCTTTCAGCTCGTAATCGGCAAACTTGAAGCCAGGACGCTTGTTGTCAGCATCGTCGAACTTCACGCTGATGCCCTTCTTGCGCAGACCCTCAAGGATGGGCTGTACTTCCTTGTTCACAATCTCCATCTGCTCAGGCTTGGTGGCGATGGGGATGATGACTACCTGCAGCGGAGCCAGACGTGGAGGCAGCACGAGGCCGTTGTCGTCGGAGTGGGTCATGATAAGAGCTCCGATAAGTCGGGTAGAAACGCCCCACGAGGTAGCCCACACGTATTCGGGCTTGTTCTCCTTATTCAAATAGGTAACGTCGAAAGCTTTTGCAAAGTTCTGTCCGAGGAAATGGCTGGTACCGCTCTGCAGAGCCTTACCGTCCTGCATCATAGCCTCGATGGTGTAGGTGTCGAGTGCACCTGCGAAGCGCTCAGTCTCGCTTTTCACGCCCTGAACAACGGGAACGGCCATCCACTCTTCTGCGAACTTGGCATACACCTTCAACATCTGCTGGGCTTCAGCTTCAGCCTCCTCGCGGGTGGCGTGGGCTGTGTGACCTTCTTGCCACAGGAACTCTGAAGTGCGCAGGAACGGACGTGTACGCATCTCCCAGCGCATAACGTTGCACCACTGGTTGCACATCAGGGGCAGGTCGCGCCACGAGTGAATCCAGTTCTTATACGTGTTCCAGATAATCGTTTCAGAAGTGGGACGGATGATCAACTCCTCTTCAAGCTTCGCAGCAGGATCAACCACCACGCCGCTCTTGTCTTCAGTAGCCTTCAGACGATAGTGGGTCACCACAGCACACTCCTTCGCGAAGCCTTCCACGTGCTCAGCCTCGCGGCTCAGGAATGACTTCGGAATAAGGAGGGGAAAATAGGCATTCTGCGCACCCGTCTCCTTGAACATCTTATCAAGCTCATGCTGCATCTTCTCCCAGATGGCATAGCCGTATGGCTTGATGACCATACATCCGCGTACAGCCGACTGTTCAGCCAAGTCGGCCTTTACCACAAGGTCGTTGTACCACTGACTGTAGTTTTCGGCCCTTTTCGTCAAATCTTTAAGTTCTTTTGCCATGTTTTTAACACAAAAAATGAAAAATTTGGTGCAAAGGTACAAAAAAATCATGATTTTGCTTCTTATTTCATAATTATTTTCTATCTTTGCAACGTGAAAATATATGTTTAACACTTTTATTAATAACAAAACACTACGATTATGAAAAAAATGAAAGCTATGGTTCTCACGCTCTGCGCATGCATCGTGATGATGGGTTGTAACAACCTCGGTAAGGGAACTGCTATCGGTGCAGCTGGTGGTGCTCTCTTAGGTGCTGTCGTTGGTAAGGTGGCTGGTAACACCGCTGTCGGCGCTGCCGTTGGTACTGCCGTTGGTGCTGGTGCTGGTGCCCTTATTGGCAAGCACATGGATAAGGTGAAGGCTCAGGCTCAGGCCGTTCAGAACGCTCAGGTTCAGTCTATCACCGACGCTAATGGTCTGCAGGCCGTTCAGGTAACTTTCGACTCGGGTATCCTGTTCACCACTGGTAGCTCTACCCTCAGCACAGTTGCCAAGAACTCTCTGAGCCAGTTCGCTCGCGACGTGCTCATCCCCAACCGCGACTGCGACGTAGCCGTTCAGGGCTTTACCGACAACACTCCGTTCAGAAACAGCACAGCTGCCCAGAGCCAGCAGAAGAACCTCGAGCTCTCACAGCAGCGCGCTCAGGCCGTGACCTCTTATCTGCTCCAGCAGGGTGTGAATGCAGCTCAGATCCGCAGCACCACAGGTTTCGGCGAGGCTAACCCCGTTGCTGACAACTCGACCGCTGCCGGCAAGGCTCAGAACCGTCGTGTGGAGGTGCTCCTCTATGCTTCTCAGGCTATGATCAACGCCGCTGAGGCTGGCACGCTGCAGTAAGCAACAGCATCTCTCTTTTAGAGTTAAGCAAAGAGGCCTCGCAGAGTTTTCTGCGGGGCCTTTCTATATGTCTGGATTTTTCCTTTTTTAAACGAGCGGCGTGCTATTTTAAAAAAGAAGCGCGCTATTTTCATCGAGGAGCGCGCTAATTTCATTTTGGAGGCTCCAAACAAATTTATGGATTTCCTTTCTTGTAACTCGACGAGGTAACAATTTGTATCGAATTGTATGGTTTTCGATACAAAGTGATGGCGTCGTGACACGATTTATTGTTGAATTATTTACAAATTGTCGTTTTTGAATAAAATTCAGATTCAAAATGATAGTTAAAATTTGGACAATTCGGCAAAAAGTAGTACCTTTGCACCCAAAATGGTGCAAAGTAGCCTGAATGGGACAAAAAAGGTAAAAAGATGAGAGAAGCAAGACTGATACTCGAAGATGGAACTGAGTTCGCGGGCTGGTCGTTCGGTTATGAGGCCAATACGGCTGGCGAGGTGGTGTTCAACACGGCGATGATGGGCTATCCTGAGAGTTTGACAGACCCCAGCTATGCGGGGCAGATATTGGTGACGACCTATCCGCTGATAGGCAACTATGGAGTACCAAGCCTCGCCCCTGACCCCTCTTTAGAGAGCGAGGGGAGTAATCAATTACCGAAATATGTGGAGAGCGAGAAGATTCACGTGAAAGGTCTTATCGTAGCCGACTATAGCGAAACGTATTCGCATTGGAATGCAAAGGAATCATTAGCTTCTTGGCTGAAACGGGAAAAGATACCTGCCATCACAGGCATAGATACAAGACGACTGACGAAAGTGCTGAGGGAAAGCGGCGTGATGATGGGGCGGATATGCCTCACCCCTGATCCCTCTCCAAAAGGTGAGAAGAGTGATGATATTGAATCCTATGGCTCTGTAAACTGGGTGGAGCAGGTGAGCTGCAAAGAAGTAATTACTTACAAACCAACAGTAAATGACCAACAGCCAATAGCTAAGCGCGTCGTTCTCGTAGATTGCGGCGTAAAAGCAAACATCATCCGTTGTTTGCTGCGAAGGGGCATCGAGGTGGTGCGCGTGCCTTGGGACTACGACTTTAATCAGTTAGAGTTTGATGGACTGTTCTTGGCGAATGGTCCTGGCGACCCTGAGCAATGCAGCAAGACGGTTGCGAATATTCAGACGTTTTTGAATAATAAGAATGTTAGGCCCTGCATGGGTATCTGTCTTGGCAACCAGTTGCTGGCGAAGGCCGCAGGGGCGAAGACCTACAAGCTAAAATATGGTCATCGCTCACACAACCAGCCCGTTCAGCGGGTAGGTACCACACAATGTTTCATCACCTCGCAGAATCACGGCTATGCTGTGGATGACTCTACGCTGCCCTCGGACTGGGAACCGCTCTTTGTGAATATGAACGATGGCTCGAATGAGGGCATCCGTCACAAGACGAATCCCTGGATGTCGGCACAGTTCCATCCAGAGGCCTGTTCAGGACCAGTAGATACAGAATTTCTCTTTGACGAGTTTGTCGCGATGCTTACCTCTCCTGAGTCAGGGGACTACAGGGAGGTGAACAAGGCTCCTTCCCCTAACTTGGGGAGTATGAAAAAAGTATTGCTTCTGGGCTCTGGTGCCTTGAAGATCGGTCAGGCTGGTGAGTTCGACTATAGTGGAGCTCAGGCCCTGAAAGCCCTAAAGGAAGAGGGTATCCACTCGGTGCTTATCAACCCCAATATTGCGACGGTTCAGACAAGTAAAGATGTAGCTGATACGGTTTATTTCCAGCCCGTAACACCTGAGTTCGTGGAGCGCGTCATCGAGAAAGAGCGGCCCGACGGCATATTGCTGAGTTTCGGTGGTCAGACGGCGCTAAACTGTGGAGTAGAACTGTATGAGAAGGGCATTCTGGAGAAATATGGCGTCGAGGTGCTGGGTACGCCCGTTCAGGCCATTATCGACACGGAAGATCGCGACCTCTTTGTGAAGCGTCTCGACGAGATTGGCGTGAAGACCATCAAAAGTCATGCCTGCGAGAGCGTTGAAGAAGTACAGAAGGCTGCTCATGAACTGGGATTCCCCGTGATTCTGCGTGCCGCCTACGCCCTTGGCGGTCTGGGCTCTGGCTTCTGCGACAACGAAGACGAACTGCTGGTACAGGCCGAAGAAGCTTTCTCATTCTCATCGCAGGTGTTGGTGGAGAAGTCGTTGAAAGGCTGGAAGGAGATAGAATATGAGGTGGTGCGCGATCGATACAACAACTGCATCACCGTCTGTAATATGGAGAACTTCGACCCGCTGGGAATCCATACCGGCGAGTCGATTGTGGTGGCTCCCAGTCAGACGCTTACCAACAGCGAGTACCACAAACTGCGCGCGCTGGCCATCAAGATAATCCGACACATCGGCATCGTCGGCGAGTGTAACGTGCAGTACGCCCTTGACCCCAATTCCGAGGACTATCGTGTCATCGAGGTCAATGCCCGTTTGAGCCGCTCGTCAGCTTTGGCTTCGAAGGCGACGGGCTATCCCTTGGCTTTCGTTGCTGCAAAGCTTGGCCTTGGCTACGGTCTCTTCGAACTGAAGAATTCGGTGACGAAGACCACCAGCGCTTTCTTCGAACCAGCCCTCGACTATGCAGTCGTAAAGATTCCACGCTGGGATCTGACCAAGTTCCACGGCGTGAAGCGACAGCTCGGCTCGTCGATGAAGAGCGTGGGTGAGGTAATGGCTATTGGCCGAACCTTTGAGGAGGCCTTGCAGAAGGGATTACGTATGATTGGGCAGGGAATGCACGGTTTCGTCGAGAACCACGAGATCAAAATCGCCGACATCGCCACTTCCCTGCATGAGCCAACGGATATGCGCATCTTCGTCGTGTCCAAGGCCATGAAGATAGGCTATAGTGTTGAGCAGATTCATCAGTTGACGATGATTGACCGCTGGTTCCTGCAGAAATTGAAACACATTATTGATATCGATCAGCAGCTGAAAGAATATACTCACCTTTCTGAGATTTCTGAGTTTATGGAACCAAGTGAATTCAAGGAGTATCTTCAGTCGCCCGAGGTGTTCCAGCTGTTGCATGCTGCCAAGGTCTATGGATTCTCCGATTTCCAGATAGCCCGTGCCATCGGTTTGGAGCATCGTATGAAGATGGAGCAGGCCGGCCTCACCGTCCGTGAGTGGCGCAAGATGTTGGGACTCGTGCCCACCGTCAACCAGATCGACACCCTCGCCGCAGAATATCCTGCCCAAACCAATTACTTGTATCTCTCATATTTATAATATAGTGAAATTGTCAAATAGTTAAATAGTCCAATCGAATTATGTGTGGAATCGTAGCAATATTGAATGTTCAGGAGCAGACGCATGCTCTGCGTGATAAGGCATTGAAGATGAGTCAGAAGATCCGTCATCGCGGACCAGACTGGAGTGGAATATATTGTGGTGGCTCTGCCATTCTCGCTCACGAGCGACTGAGTATCGTTGATCCCGAATCAGGCGGACAGCCCCTTTATAGCCCTGATAAGAAGCAGGTTTTGGCTGTAAATGGTGAGATATACAACCATCAGGAGATTCGTCGTCGTTTTGCCGGACAGTATGAGTTCCAAACTGGTAGCGACTGCGAGGTGATACTGGCGTTGTATCGCGAGAAGGGCATCGGCTTCCTCGAAGACCTCAGCGGCATCTTTGCCTTCGTGCTCTACGACGAGGAGAAGAACGAGTTCCTCATTGCCCGCGACCCCATTGGTGTGATACCTCTTTATATTGGTTACGACGGCGATGGTACAGTCTATGTGGCCTCTGAACTGAAAGCCCTTGAAGGACAATGTGAACGCTACGAGCCATTCCTGCCTGGACACTATTACTGGAGTGTTGATCCTGGTCAGAAGAGGTACTATCGTCGTGACTGGATGCAATATGATGCTGTGAAGGATAATCCTGCTAGTGTAGAGGCTATACACGATGCCCTCGAGGATGCCGTGAAGCGTCAATTAATGAGCGATGTGCCTTATGGCGTGCTGCTGAGCGGTGGTCTCGATTCTTCCGTTATCTCTGCTATTGCTGAGAAATATTCTGAGATGCGCATCGAGGATAATTCAAAGACAAAGGCTTACTGGCCCCGTCTGCATTCCTTTGCCGTAGGTCTGAAGGGAGCGCCCGACTTGGCAAAGGCCAAGCTCGTAGCCGACCATATCGGTACCGTACACCACGAAATCAACTATACCATTCAGGAGGGGCTTGATGCCATCCGCGACGTTATCTATTTCATCGAAACCTACGACGTCACCACCGTCCGTGCTTCTACCCCTATGTACCTGCTGGCTCGCGTCATCAAGTCGATGGGCATCAAGATGGTGCTCTCGGGCGAGGGTGCCGACGAGATATTCGGTGGCTACCTCTATTTCCACAAGGCTCCAACGGCAAAGGACTTCCACGAGGAGACCGTGCGCAAGCTGGGCAAGCTTTATCTCTACGACTGCCTGCGCGCCAACAAGAGTCTGAGTGCCTGGGGCGTCGAAGGTCGTGTGCCCTTCCTCGACAAGGAATTCCTCGATGTTGCCATGCGTACCAATCCCGAGGCGAAGATGTGCCCGGGTTCCACCATTGAGAAGAAGATTGTGCGTGAAGCCTTCGCCGATATGCTCCCCAAAGAAGTTGCCTGGCGCCAGAAAGAGCAGTTCAGCGATGGTGTAGGCTATTCATGGATTGATACGCTCAAGCAAATCACTTCCGAAGCAGTTTCCGACGAGCAGATGGCCCATGCTGCTGAGCGATTCCCCATCAACCCGCCGAAGAATAAGGAGGAGTACTACTATCGCTCCATCTTCGCCGAGCACTTCCCCAGCGACAGCGCAGCTATGAGTGTGCCCTCTGAGGCCTCCGTCGCCTGCTCTACTGCCATTGCCCTCGAATGGGATGCTGCTTTCAAGAATCTCAACGATCCCTCAGGTCGAGCCGTGAAGGGAGTACACGAGCAGGCCTATTCTTAAGACTCGCAAACGTTTTTCTATTCTAATTCAAATAGACTGATAAACCCCGTGAGCCTGAATACATTCTTGATGTCGTCGTTCAGGTTCTTGAGTACCACCTTGCTACCTCCGGTCTTCGCTCCTTTCAGGATACTGATTAGGATGCGAAGACCGCTTGATGCTATATACTCCAGTTTCGTGCAGTCGATGATGACATCTTTCCCGTTGGTGTTGTAGAGCGGTTTCAGGGTCTTATCTACCTCTTCAGCAGCTGCTGTGTCAAGTTCGCCTTCAAGGATCACGAGGATTTTGTCCTCCAGTTGTTCAATTGTTGTTTTCATTATATATATAGGTATATAGTTTATCAGATTGGCGTTCTATCTGCTCGATAATACGCTACAAAGATAAGCTATTTTTTTTAAATGAAGCTATTCTGCTCCTTTTTTTTCTTTTTTTTGTGCTTCTTTGGACAGAAATCGGACCTTTCTGCCCGATTTGTCCAAACAAGGGTCGCATGTCCATACAACTTCAGAAGAAAAACAAAGAAATATTTCACACCTGACGATTTCCGCCGTAACTTTGCATCGTCGAAAGGAAAAAAACGACAGAAACAACAAATAACAATTAATCATAAATTAAAAAAATTGCAACAATGAAGACAATGAAAAATTTGGTGAAGATGATGCTCATGAGCGTTGCCACCGCAGCTACTGTTCTGTTTACCGCCTGTTCTGATGACCTCGGCGAGATGACAACCAGTAACAACCCTCAACCCGCCAATGCCGATGCTGCATTACTTGAGGCATACGGTTTGACATTCGAGAACTTCGATAATGCCGACGACGTGATCATCCTCGATGCCGACACTACCCAGCTGAGCGTCAGCAAGGCCTACGCCGAGAAAATGGGCATCACCTCTTTCGTGAATCACCCGATGGGCATCTGGCACGCAATGGAGCAGCTGCCTTACATCCGTAAAGCCACAGCCCAGGAACTGGTAGGCGACCGTTACATCCTTACCGTCGTGCCCGCTACCGTTGCTGAGATCATAGGCGACAAGCAGGTAAACCTGCAGACCGACATCTATGTGAATAACGATCCAAGTGCTGTTCAGACCCGTGCCGCAGGTGCCAACATTCCTGAATATGCCGCCAAGTATATGGATAACAATAACGTGATCCACCCTGCTGTGATCCATCTGACCGATCCTTTCGGCTACGACAAGGGCTATCATTTCAACGACGACCAGCCCTCTGCTTCCCAGACACGTGCTGCTGCATCAGGTGAATATCAGTATATGACTGCTGAGGAACTGGCTTCCGGTCAGACCCGCTGGGGCGTACATCGTCGCCTGTTAGGCATCAATACCGAACTGGAAAAGAAGTTCAAGTTTGCTGCCAAGGGTTCCAAAGACTCTGTCTATGTGAAATTCGGCTCTGAGGTTGACTTTGAACTGAACTACTTCATCACCCTCGAGGGTGGCATCAAGTGGGACTACATCATTCCCAGCCCATACGTAGAGAAGTTTGAGACAGGTGTTGACGGCCATTTCAACCTGGACGCTGAGGTAGAGTTCGGTTTCGAGAAGAAACTGTCGCTCGAGGATTTGCTGAAGTTCGAGATCTGCAAATTCCAAGGTTATTCCTTCACCTTCTTCGTAGGCCCCGTTCCCGTGCTCATCAATGTCAATCCCAACATGTTCATCAAGTTCGACGGCGAGGTATCTGGCAAAATCACCACAGGTTTCAAATACGAGTATGGTAATGAGTTCATGGGTGGCGCACGCTATACTGACGGTAAAGGTTGGGAAGGCCTCGGCTACTTCAAGGAGACTGCCAACAAGTTCTCTGTCCTCCCCGCACGTACCACGTTCAAATTCTCAACCGGTATGGGTATCTACCTTGGCGCAGACATCATGCTCTACGGCTGTGCAGGTCCTGAGTTCTCAGTAGGTCCTCATCTGGGAGGCAAGCTGGAGGCTGTGGTATCCCCCTTCGATGCAGCATCTGCAAGCGACATCGTCGACTTCAAGGGACAGATCGACCTGAGCATCAATGCTGTTCTGGGTGCCAAGCTGAGTCTCTTAGGCTACAATCTGGCCGAGACGCAAGTCACCATCCCCATGGCAGGTCCCTGGATCCTGGCCAAGTATCCCAGCGACGGTACAGAACACAAGGTGGGCGACACCGAGGGCGTCACAGCAGCACAGCCGGTCGTTGTTGAGTGGAAGAACTTCTACAAGAAAGCAGGCGATAACTTCAATGCAGAGATGAAGCAAGTCATCAACATGCTCAGGGAAATCTACAACTACAGCGAAGCCCAGGCCCGTCAGATGGTCGTAGAGAGAATTCAGAAAGGATGGGATTACGAGCCCGAAGTCAACAACGCCATCCTCATCGACGTATGGTCGGAACTGGATAAGTATAAGAAAGAAGTAGAGGAACAGTACTACAACTACCAGTACCAGAAGGCAGGCGAGACGGGTGACTACCAGTGGATCAATGCCGAGAACTGGAGACGCATCTGCCAGGAAATCACATCCAAGTTCAGGCTCTATTCCGAAGATAGCGTAGAGAATGCCATGAACAATATCCACAGATGGTTCCAGGTCATGTTCCAACGAGAGCCAAGTATTGCTTCAGCCGAAGATATGGCTTGGTTAGTAGATCGGTTCAACAACTACTCAAAGTATAAGTGGGAATACAGACAATGGTCGCTTTAATAGACACGAATCGGGGGCACAACCCCCGATTTGTCTATTATAGCCCCCTTTGTCCACACAATTTCAGAAGAAAAGCATGTAAAAAATAGAAGATTGTGTTGAATTTGTCGTAACTTTGCACCAGTAATAAAAAAACAAAAGTTATGAAACAGTATCTTATCTACTCAATGATGTTTGTAATGACGGTCCTGATGGCCGCATGTTCCAACAACGACAATCCCATCACGCCTGATGGTGAAGGGGAAAACATCCAGAACCATGCCAAGACCGTACTCGTTTATATGGCTGGCAGAAACAGCCTGTCAGATGTCCTTGCCAGCGACCTCCAAGAAATCAAGGAAGGTTCCCTTCAGATTGGTGAGGACGACAACCTGCTGGTGTTCGTGCGTCGCTATAACGATAGTGAGCAGCCTTGGCTGGCCCGCATCAAGAACGGCATGGTGACCGATAGCGTGAGCCTCGACGACATGGGCATCGTGAGTAGCGATGGCCAGAACCGCGCCAGCGACCCGCTCGTGATGGAAGGCGTGATGCACTATGCCTTCAGCCATTATCCCGCCACGAACGACAACTACGGCCTCGTGCTCTGGGGCCATGCCTGTGGCTGGCTGTTCATGAATGAGGTGACAGAGCATCGTAGCCGTGCCTACGGACTGGATAACGGTAGCTATATCTACAGTCAGGACGGTCGCTGGATCAACATCACCACGCTGGCAGAGATACTGAAGGGCATGCCCCACATGAAGTTCATCATGGCCGACTGCTGCAACTTCATGTGCTTGGAGAACCTCTACGAACTGCGCACCACGTGCGACTATATCATCGGCTCGCCTGCTGAGATTCCCGACCTTGGCGCTCCCTACGAGCAGATTGTGCCCGATATGTTTGCCGACGGGGCGTTCTACTCCGGCATCATCGGCAAATACTATTCAAGCGTGAGCGGTACACTTCCTCTGTCAGTCGTTAAGACCAGCGAGATGGACAACCTGGCTCAGGCCACCCGGCAGGCCGTACAGGCCGTAAAGGCTGAGATTGGCGATGCCTATCCCGATATGACGGGTATCATCCATTATTACTATACCGAAATGGGTATCAAGTTCTATCCTGAGTACTGCATCTTCTACGACGCTGGCGACTTCATCCATACCCATGCCCCCGAGGAGGTCTATCAGCAATGGCGTCAGGCGCTCAATCGTGCTGTGGTCGATTGCCGTATGGCTGACAGGTGGAATACCGACAAGATATGGCGCTACATGTATTCCGATTTCACGGTGACGGAGGAGAACTACCACGGCGTTTCGATGTTCGTCTCGCAAGACCCCTCACTCGGCGACTATGCCCGTTACAACGAAGATATCAGGCAGATGGAATGGTATAGCGCAATCGGGGGTATCTGATGATAAAACTGGGTTCATGCTACTTTTTCCGCGAAACTGTAACAAGTTTCGCGGTTTTTTCGTACCTTTGCACTCAGATTACCATTAACATCATTATTACTCAGCATGAACCAGAAGGAATACGAACAGAAGATAGCGGAGCTGGAGCATCGGGTGGAGGTGCTGCAGAAAGCGAATATCGACCTGATGAATCGCAACTTGCAGTTAGGACAACAGGTTGACTCCTTTTATGATGTGCGTCGTCGCATTCAGATGCTCAAGGAACTTGTCATACGCCATAAGGAACTGATCCGTCATGCCGACCTGCGCGACGATGCTGAGTTGATGGCACTCATCGAGACCCGTCTGGAAGAGGAGCTGCCTCATGAGAATCCCGACTTCGGCTTGAAGGAGCTGGCCGAGTTCACAGGCACTTCGCAGACTCGCCTCATCGACCTCTTTCGCCATTCCTTCTTGCATCGTACTGTTGACGACTATCTGGACTACATGCGATTGCTGCGTTCCATGTTCTACATTCAAAGCAAGCCGCAATGGGGCATCGCCGCCTGTGCGCAGCAGGCCGGTTTCTCTGTCATCCGCACTTTCAACCGCAAGTTCCAGGATGCCCTGGGTATGACGCCCCATGAGTTCCGTCAGCTTATTCAGGATTCAACGGTTTAGCTGGTGATCATCTTCGTCAGCGTCAGCACATTCTTGCCGTCTATGCGCTCGTAGTTGATGGAGTCCATCAATTCACGGACGAGTAGGATACCGAGTCCGCCTATGGGTCGTTCCTCGGCTGAGAGCGTCGTGTCGGCAACTGCCGCTTCTGTCGGGTTGAAGGCTACGCCGCTGTCGGCGATGACGGCTGTCAGCTTTTGATGATGTGCTGCTGAACACATTACGCGGATGCTTATCTCGCCCGTCGTGCGCGGCGGATAGGCATATTCCATCACGTTTACCACCGCCTCTTCCAAAGCCAACTGTAACCTGGAGGCCAGCGACTTCTCGATGCCCAGCCGCGCCGTCACATCCTTCACGAAGGCATTTAGCGTTGTCACCTCCTTCACGTCGTTCTTTAGCGTCAGCGTCTCATCGAGGACGTACTGTTCCTTTGCCGGCGTGTAGTTGACGGCCAGTAGTGTCAGGTCGTCGCTCTGCTCGGTATTCTCGGAGAACAGCTTCACTTCTGCCACCACGGCATCTACAAGCGTCTTTGTGTCTGTCGTCTTGCAGTCGGCAATCATCTTCATCACGCGCTCCTTGCCGTATAGCCTGTGCTGAGCATCGCGAGCCTCCGTCAGTCCGTCAGTATAGAGGAATAGGGTAGAGCCGGCTTCCATGACCGTTTCCTGCATCTCATACGTGAAATCGGCAAACAGGCCGATGGGCAGGTTAGGCTTGGCCGACAGCTGCTTGGTTGTTTGGTCAACCAATAGCGGCACCTCATGTCCGGCATTACAATAGCGCAGGCGACCTGTGGGCAGGTCGAGCACGCCGATGAACAATGTGACGAAGAAGTTCGACTTGTTGTTACGGCAGGCTGTCTCGTTGATCTGGCTCATGATGTGCGCCGGATTATTCTCACGCTCTGCGATGTTGCGGAACAGCGCCTGTATGATGGCCATGATAAGGGCGGCAGGTATGCCCTTGCCACTTACGTCGCCGATGCAGAAGAACAGCTTGCCGTCGCGCACGAAAGCATTATACAGGTCGCCGCCTACGGCCTTGGCAGGTATCAGCCGTCCTTCCACGGAGATGCCGTCTTCCTTCTTCCATCGTCCGTCATCCATCGTGGGCAGCAACGCCTGCTGTATGTCGCTGGCTATGCGCAGCTCTCCGTTGATGCGTTCCTGTTCCAGCGTCTTCACCTGCAGCTTCTTTTCTCCTCGTGCATATCGCCAGATGACGTGGAGCAAGATGCCGAAGGCCAGCAGCATGAGCAACAGCATCCACAGGCGCAACTTCGCGAGCGAGGCATACACCTCGTCGTCGTAGCACACCACGGCAACCTGCCAATGGGGGTTTCCCTCCATGCTCGCATAGAAGATGGTGCCGTCGCGTTCGTCGGTATCGAAGTGAATCATCGTGCTCTGCCCGCTCGTACTTTGATGGCGGGCTACGGTACTGTCGTTGATGAGCCCGATGATGTATGCCGAGGTCTCCTTGCCGCCTTGGTCGTCCGACAGTTGGATAATCGGCTTTCCGCCCTCTGTGAGCAGTAGTGCAAACGACGAAGGGTAGGTGTGGTGGCTATTGATGGTGTCGCTCAACCATTCCAGCGACACATCTACAGCCGCTAAGCCCGCCAGCGGTCGCTTACTGTTCCAATCAAGGCTCCCGTCGGTATTTCTCCTACCTTCAAACAACGGCATTGCGTAGGTGATGATGGTCGTCTTCGCCCCCTCTTTGTCCTCGTATGGCTCAATCCATACTGCCTCTTGGGAAGCTAAAATCTGCTGGTAGGTCCTGCTCTGCGTGTAGTCGTGGTCGGGTCCGCCAATCTGCTCCACCTCCACCTTGCCGTCGGCTTCACGCCTCGCATAGACCTCATACAATTTCCCTTTCTGCGGATAGTAGTCGGGCACAAACGCCACGCCGCATCCTTGCACGTGCGCCCCAATCCTTGCTATCCTGCTCATGGTCACGTATGCCGAGTCGGGAATATCCAGGTGAGCCTGTATCTTCCACATGAAGCTCTTCAACAAATCCTCCGAGGCGTTCAGCGTGCTCTTCACCAGTACCGTCTTCAGCGTCAGTTCGCCCTCTGCCCGTTTCTCCAGTTCTTCTCCCATCAGCCTGCGGGTGAAGAAGTACTGCGCACCAGAAAGGATCTCCAACAGCAGGGCGGCCATGATGATAATCAACAGCCCCCTTCTTCTCCTGATTGTCTCCAGTCTATTCATCGTCTTGTTCTCTGTTCATGCTGCCTAACAGGCACTATCGCACTTTTCATGTGCAAACTTACATATAATTTTCGAATTACCCACCAGTTTTGATAAAAAAAGTAACCCCATCCCAATATTTATTGTTATGAAGAAACACCTCCCACCTCCCGTCAATCTTCTGAAACATCGATAAATAAAGGGCTGGAGGTACGGGAGGTGTTGTCTCAACACCTCCCTAAGACCTCCCGTAGACCCCCTCCCATATGACCTATAAACTCCCCACCCCTCTCAGGGGCGGGGTGGCCGTAGGCCGGGGCGGGGTTTATCATTTCCTTCTTCCCTTTCTTCCCTACCACCCCTTACCCCTCCTCTTAGAGGAGGGGAGTTCTGAGCCCCCTCTCCGTTCGGGGAGGGGTTCGTGGAGGGGTCGTGAGGTGTATGGGAGGTCTTCGAGCAACACCTCCCGTGTCTGAAACGCCGATAAATAAAGGGCTCGCGGCCAATTGACGGGAGGTGGGAGGTCTTTTTGCAAAATTCTTCATAAATACAGAAGAAGTGCCGTTTCATAGAGAGAAAGATGCCTTCTCTAAGCTATGAAGAAGGCACCTTCAGGGCATATAGAAGGCATCTTTTTGCAGTTTTGGACGCAGCAAAACGAAACAAGCACGTCGCTCGTTGAAACTAGCGCCCTCCTAAATGAAAATAGCAGGCCGCTCGTTTGAAAAAGGAAGCCGCTAACCGTTTAACACATAGTTACGGTAATTAGTAATAATTCACAGAACGGAATAATGCGATTTGCCCACTTATTCGTGTCTTTGAGATAAAACTCTCTAAGATACTCCCGTTCGAAACAAAAATCTCTAAATAAACCTTAAAGGCACTACGATATGGGGAATACCATCGCTCGCGGGACTAACTCTTCAGTTGCATTTACAAATCTAAATCTATGTGTAAGATATTATACATTTTAGATAAAAACTGTTAAGCATTAGCATTTTCTTTGAAGAAAAAAAGTATATTATCGCAAGAAAATAGTATCTTTGCAAGCAAGAGTAATCAAGATGGCAAAAGAAAATTTTGTACTAACACTACCGTTAAGGGTTGAGAAATGTCATGCTGACATTCTTGACAAGCGTTATGAGCTGTTGCGCCAGATGTACAACATGGTGCAACAGAAGTTAGTACGTCAATACATTTATTTTTCGCAGCAGAAGGCTTACAAGGCCTGTGAGAACTTTGAGCAAAAGAGAGAATTCTTTAATACACACCCTTTCCACTTTAAGGGTATCAAAGGGAAGGATGGTGAACTGAGTGACATCAAGTTTCCCTATACATATGAAAGTAGAAGCAGTTCATCAGGCAAGAGACCATCAGGCGGTATTTCTGACTATGTGTCAAAACTGTGGTCACACAGAATAGGCCAAGACAAGAATTTGGCTGATTTTGGTTTGAACGGTTCTATTATGGAAGAACTGGGTCTGCATATTATGAAGGCTTGGGAAGACCGTCTTTACAAATTCAAAACAAAGTGTGTTTCCTTCAAGGGTTATGGCGAAATCAACTCATTCGGCTGTCGCTATCATAAAGGAAATTTCGCAGGGTTTAGCATCAACTTAGAAGAAGGTTTTATTACTTTTAATACAAACGGACGACGTGGTCAGTATGCTGATATAATCACACTTCCAATCGATTTTAGTCGTGAGAAAAGAGGCTATGCTGCAGAAGCCCTCAAAGGTGGTGTTGACAGCCTGAGAAAGTTGGTTATCGTCAGGAGATGCATACGAGGCAGAAACAAATACTATCTGCAACTGTCCATTGGTGGCGAAAAGCCACAAAAGGGACGCACCTTGGGTATGGGCAACGTGGGCATCGACATTGGCCCATCTACGATTGCCACATCTTCTCTTCAAGGCGTTCACTTTGACAAAATGGCCGACAAGTGCGACAATATTGAGCACGAACTTTATCTTATAAACCGCAAGATTGACAGAAGTCGCAGGGCCAACAATCCTGATAACTATAATCCAAACGGTACCATTAAGCGTGGCGTACGTTTGGTTTGGAAAAAAGACAAAGATGTCAAGAGATACGCCTCGCTGAAACAGAAAAGAAAGGAGTTGTATCGCATGCAGGCTGAAACCAGAAAGCAGCAGCATCTGGAGATGGCGAATGCCATGCTATCGCAGGGCGATACGTTCATTGTGGAGAACAACCCCATCGACGCTTGGGTACGTAGAGCCAAAGAAACAAGAAAGACTAAGACGGGAAAGTATCGAAGCAAAAAACGTTATGGTAAGTCTGTAGCCAATCACGCTCCAGCTATGTTTATTACCATTCTTGAGAACAAAGTCAAGTCTCTTGGTGGTAAGTTTCATAAGGTGGATCCAAGTTACGCCGCCACGCAATTCGACTTTACGAATGGTGTGTTTACAAAGCATGAGGTTAGCGAGCGTAGTATCACACTAAGCAATGGTCGCACTCATCAGCGTGATATGCTTTCTGCATTTAATCTTCAGCACGCAAGGCTGGAAGTAGAGAAAGCAAAAAGCAGAGATAAAGAAAAGAAAGTAGAAAGCTACGATATAGAACAAATGCAGGCTGACTGTCCTATCTTCTGCCGACTGGAAACAGCAGAGCAGAAACGATTCAAGGATGCTCGGCGCAACGAACGTGATGCACTATTCTTTGTTGGTGCATTTGCAAAGGAATTGAGGCACGAGCCTCAGGAAGAAACGGTCGCTAATCGCCACAATGGTGGCGTTGGCCGAAAACATTGTAATACTCTGTGTACAGAAAACGCAAAAATAACAGGTAGCGGACTTGTCCGTGAGAGTATAGCGCGAGTTTCTGAAGCCCCAGAAGAATGCTATCATGCTGGTCATCAAGCCATTATTCTTGATGGGCTGTAAATGGCCTCAAAAATGATGGTAGTTACAAGCTTGCCGTTGCCGTACCGCCAGTGCCGCCAGCTGTAAATGGCCTCAAAAATGATGGTAGTTACAAACATTTATCAGTTGCAGGACGGCACGGTAAAAAAGATAAAGCGGTAAAACGAGCAAAATGCTATAATGGTAAAGAAAGGAAAGGGAGCCCGTCGGTTCCCTTTCTTATTCTGAAGCCTTGGTGCCTGTCATGTTAAGGAGTAGGGTAACGTGTAAATTTGTCTTGCTTTTATATTTGTAATGGTGGTCAATCATACTCATAATACCTAAAATGATTTAAATCGGAGGGCAATTTTGCGAATTATTGCCGAATTTTTGCTATATTTGCAACGAAAAGTTGCGAATTTGACGAAAAGTTTATAAACAAACCCAACAAAAAGCTAAGATTATGAGAAGAAAAAAGTTGTTTGTCGCCGCTCTCGTCGCTATGATGCTGGCGATTCCGGCAATGGTGCAGAGTAAGAAGGGTGAAGCCGCAAAGAAGGCTCAGACCCTGGAAGTGTCGTTCGACTATCAACGTCAGGCTGGCCCTGGCTCCAACCAGTATGCCGTCTGGATTGAGGATGAGAAGGGCGACGTGGTGAAGACGCTCTTTGTCACTTCCTACACTACGAAAGGCCGCGCCCGTGGTGGTGAGCAGCCCAAACGTGGCTACATCGTGCGTCCTGCCTGTGTGCCGACTTGGGTAAAGACCGTCAAGGCCGACGAAAAGACCGACCAGCAACTGGATGCCGTCACAGGAGCCACGCCGCAGGCCGGAGGTACGCAGACCTTCACATGGGACTTTACCGACGAGCAAGGCAAGGCCGTTCCGCAAGGAAACTATAAGGTCGTAGTCGAGGCCACGTTGTTCTTTGATAGTGACATCATCTACTCAGGCACTTCCTCCACCAAGGACAAAGCGGGTGACATCACCCTTTCTTCGACGCTCACCAAGGAGGACGAGCAGCACAAGGACATGGTGACGAACGTAAAGGCCGTGCTGAAATGAAGGTCATGACCATCAATGTCTGCTCGAAAGGATATGCTGAAATAATAGCTTTGATATCGAACACTTGATAAGTAAGGTCGTGACGGATGTTGATGTAATAAATGGATGCTACAGGCTCTCGTGGAGGGAGCGCATCGGGTTTTGCTCGGGCGACTTGGCGCAGAACCTGATTTACCAGACTGTCAGCATCTGGCTGCTCTTTTATTATAATAATGTGTACGGGCTCGACTCAGCCGTCGTGGCTGTGATGTTCCTCGTGGTCCGTATCATCGACGTTATTTGGGACCCGATGGTGGGGGCTATAGTCGACAAGTCCCATCCCCGTTGGGGCAAGTATCGCTCGTGGCTGATCTTGGGTGCTGTGCTGCTGGCGACCTTTGCCTCGCTTTGTTTCTGGAACGGGTTCAGCGGGTCGTTGCTCTATGCCTATATCACCTACGTGGGAATGAGCATGAGCTTCACCTTCGTTAATGTACCCTATGCGGCACTTGGCTCATCGCTTACCCGCGATACCGACGAAATTACTATTCTGACGAGTGTGCGTATGGTGATGGCTAATCTTGCAGGACTGATTATCAAGACCCTGCCGCTGGTGATTGTCCTCTTCGCGCCCAAGGTACTGAATCCGCAGACGGGCGAGATGGAGGCGGTTTATAATACGCCTGAGGCTGGAGGAGCGTGGTTTATCACCATGAGCATCTTCGCATTGGTGGGACTGGTGCTGCTCCTCGTCACCTTCTTTGAGAGCAAGGAGCGCATCGTGATGAACAAGAGCGAGAGTGCGCAGGTCAAGGTGAGCGACCTCTGGATGGAGCTGGTTCGTAACCGTCCGCTCCGCGTGTTGTCGTTCTTCTTCATCATCGCCTTCACCACCATGAGCATCAGTAATGCCGCCGACTCGTATTTCATGACCTTCAACATGCATGCCACGCCCATGATGACGACGGCGTTCATGTGGCTCGGCACCATTCCGGCGTTTATCTTCATGCCGATGGTGCCAGCCATCAAGCGCAGGATTGGCAAGAACGGCATGTTCCGATTGTTCCTCGGCATCGCCATCGCGGCCATGTTGCTGATGTACCTCATCATGACCGTCGAGAGCCTCAGATCCATTACCACTTTGATTTTCGTGGTGCAGTTCGTAAAGAGTACGGGCGTGGTGGTGGCTACCGGCTATATGTGGGCGCTCGTGCCCGAGGTGGTGACGTTCAGCGAATATGCCTCGGGCCATCGCGTGGCAGGTATCGTGAATGCGCTCATCTGTATCTTCATGAAGGCAGGCATGGCGCTTGGCGGCGTCATCCCAGGACTGGTGCTGGCAGGTGTGGGCTTTAAGACGGGAGAGCAGGTGCAGACGCCGATGGCCGAGCAAGGCATCCTCTGGCTCGTCACCCTGATTCCTGCCGTCCTGTTCGTATTGGCCATTTTCGTGATTGGCAAGTATGAACTGTCTGATGAGAAGATGGACGAACTAAATGCAGCAGTAACGAATAAGTAAGGTATGAGAAAGCATTTTCTTTTCTATATGATGCTGATGTTCACCGTTGGTGTGCAGGCGATGGAACGGCAGAAACTAAATTTCAATAGCGGCTGGCGGCTTCAGGTGGGTGATTTTACAGAGGCGTCCAAACCTGAATATGACGACGGGACGTGGCAGCAGGTGACGCTGCCTTACGCCTTCAACGGTGACGAGGCGTTCCGCAAGGACATCGTGGACTTGACGGATACCGTTTGCTGGTATCGCAAGACCTTCACGCTGACGGAGGCAGACGTGGCAGGGAAGGTGTTCATCGAGTTTGAGGGTGCGAGGCAGGGAGCCGATGTCTGGGTGAACGGGCAGAAAGTGGGATTTTCGGACAACGGGGTAATGGCCTTCGGCTTCGACCTGACGCCTTACATTAAAGAAGGACAGAACGTGATAGCCGTACGTTGTGACAACAGCTGGACCTATCGTGACCGCATGCTGAACAGCCGCTACCAATGGAACGACCGCAACTTCAATGCCAACTATGGCGGTCTGCCAAAAAACGTTTGGCTGCATATCACGGACAAGCTCTATCAGACCTTGCCGCTCTATAGCAATCTTGGTACTACGGGCACGTATGTCTATGCCACCGACTATGACATACCCGCCCGCAAGGCTACGGTACACGTGGAAAGCCAGGTGCGCAACGACGACAGCCGCAGCCACAGGGTACAGCTATCCGTCTGGATCAAGGACGCGGACGGCAAGGAGGTGTGCTTCATGGAAAACGACAGCTACGTGAGGATTGAGCCGGGACAGACTGTTACCCTAAGTGCCGAGAGCCCGATCTACGACGTGCATTTCTGGAGCTGGGGCTACGGCTATCTTTATACGGTAGAGACCTATCTGAAGGAGGTGTCATCCGACGGCAGCCGCCAGCTGTTCAACGACCATACGACAACGCGTACCGGCTTCCGCAAGACCCGCTTCGGCGAAGGCAAGATATGGCTCAACGACCGCGTGATGATGGTGCACGGCTACGCCCAGCGCACCTCAAACGAATGGCCGGGCGTGGGTATCAGCGTACCCGCTTGGATCAGCGACTACTCCAACGACCTCATGGTGCAGTCGGGCGCTAACATGGTGCGCTGGATGCACGTCACGCCCTGGAAGCAGGACGTAGAGAGTTGCGACCGCGTGGGTCTGCCGCAGGCCATGCCAGCAGGAGATGCCGAGAAAGACGTGGAGGGAGCCCGCTGGCAGCAACGAACGACCCTCATGCGCGACGCCATCATCTACAACCGCAACAATCCCTCCATCCTTTTCTACGAGAGCGGCAACGAGAGCATCAGCCGCGAGCACATGCTGGAGATGAAAGCCATACGCGACGAGTTCGACCCGCATGGCGGACGTGCCATCGGCAGCCGCGAGATGCTCGACATTGACGAGGCGGAGTACGGCGGCGAGATGCTCTATATTAACAAGTCGGCCAAGCACCCGATGTGGGCGATGGAATATTGTCGCGACGAGGGGCTGCGCAAGTACTGGGATGAGTACAGCTATCCCTACCACAAGGAGGGTGACGGCCCCCTCTACCGAGGTAATCCTGCTACGGAGTACAATCACAACATGGATGAGTTTGCCGTCGAGATGGTGCGCCGCTGGTACGACTACTGGCGCGAGCGTCCGGGCACAGGCACCCGTGTCTCGTCGGGCGGCGTGAAGATTGTGTTCAGCGACACGAACACCCATCATCGCGGCGAGTCGAACTACCGCACAAGTGGTGTCGTCGATGCCATGCGCATTCCCAAGGATGCCTTCTTCGTGCATCAGGTGATGTGGAACGGACGGAGCAGCGAGAGCCAACCGAGCTCGCTCGGAGTTGGCCGAGTCGTGACGGACGAAGGCAAAGCCAACGGATGGGTGGAACCCGAGACATCGCAGACATATATCGTGGGACATTGGAACTATGAACCAGACACAAAAAAGTCTGTCTATGTTGTCTCCACAGCCGATTCCGTAGAGTTGTTCCTTAACGGCAAATTGCTTGGCAAAGGCAAGCAGAGCTATCGCTACCTCTTTACCTTTGAGGATGTTCCTTTCGAGTCTGGTACTTTGGAGGCTGTCGGTTCCGACGGCAGTAGTTACAAACTGGAAACGGCTGGCGAACCCTATCAACTGAAGCTCACGGCTATCGAGAACCCTGAGGGTACGAAGGCCGATGGTGCCGACATGGTGCTCTTCCAGGTGGAGGTCGTCGATAGGCAAGGGCGCCGCTACCCGCTTGACGATCGTCTCATCCACTTTGAGCTCTGGGGCGAAGGCCAATGGATCGGAGGCATTGCCAGCCGCAACAACAAGGAGATGCAGCGTCCCGACAATGCCAGTCGCGAAGGACTTCTCGATGCTGCCGCCACCAAGAATGTCTCCGACAACTACGTCGGCTCGATGTCGCTGCCCGTGGAGTGCGGCGTCAACCGCTTTCTCGTCCGCACCACCACAAACGCAGGCGTCATCAACCTCTCTGCCTATGCCGACGGCGTGAAGCCTGCCTACATAGAAGTGAAAAGTGAAGAGGTGAAGCAGGAAAAGTATCTGCCGCAGTATTCTTTGAAAGGCCGCCTCGGCCGTGGCGAGACACCCCTCACCCCCTCCTACGCCGAGCAGGCTCATGGCATTGCCATCGTTTCTGCCGAGGCTGGCTACGACGAGGAGCATGCTGCCCGCAGCTACGACGACAACGAGCTGTCTGAGTGGAAGAACGACGGCCGTCTCTCCACCGCCTGGATTACCTATCACCTGGCGGAGAAAACCGTCGTCGACGACATCTGCCTGAAGCTCACCGGCTGGCGTCAGCGCAGCTATCCCCTTGAGGTATATGCCGGCAAACAGCTCATCTGGAGTGGCGAGACCGAGCGCAGCCTCGGATATGTTCACCTTACCCCCACCAAGCGTGTAAAAACCAACGAAATCACTATTCGCTTAAAAGGTGCAGGCAAGGACAACGATGCTTTCGGCGGCATCGTAGAGGTTGCAGAATCTGCAGCAGGTGAGCTTGACCTCTTCAAAGCCCCTAATGGTGCTGACACCAACAGCGAGCTCCGCATCGTGGAAATCGAATTCCTGATGCGAAGCGCTGGGCCTAAGGTTCAAACGCAGCAGTAACGAATAAAACGAAACAGATATGCAACTGACATCAAATTCCGACAAGATTACGAGAGACTATTTCGACTCTCTGCTGATTGAAACGCGTTATCTGGACGCCGTTCTCCCTACAACTGAGATGATGCTGTTCGGAGAGACTTTCCGCACGCCGATTATGACGGCCGCCCTGTCGCATCTGCACAACACGGCACAAAACGGCATGACCATCTACGCCCAGGCGGCTGCTCAGAGCGGAGCCGTACATTGGGTAGGCATGGGCAGCGACGAGGAACTGGAGGAGATTGTGGCGACTGGTGCCCGAACCATCAAGATCATCAAGCCTCATGCCGACAACCGCGAGGTGCTACGCAAGATTGAGCACGCCGTCCGTGTGGGCTGCATGGCTGTGGGTATGGACATTGACCACGCCTTCAATTCAGAGGGCGGTTACGATAATGTATTTGGACTGCCGATGAAAGCCAAGACCACGGAGGAACTGAAAGACTTTGTCGAGGCTGCTGGCGTGCCTTTTATCGTGAAAGGTGTGCTCAGTCCTCATGATGCCGAGAAATGCCTGAAGGCTGGTTGCGCAGGTATCGTCGTATCTCACCATCATGGCATGATCCAGTATGCCGTGCCGCCTCTGATGGCATTACCTGATATCCTCTCAATCACAGGCAGGAGCATCCCCGTATTCGTGGATTGCGGCATCGAGAACGGCATGGATGCCTACAAATGCCTCGCCCTTGGTGCCAAGGCCGTATCGGTGGGGCGTCACCTGATGCCGCTACTCAAGAACGGGGCAGATGCCGTAGCAGGACGCATCAACGAGATGACGGCAGAATTGGCTGGTGTGATGGCGCGTACAGGCGTGAGTTCGCTAGATAAGATGGATGCAACGGTTGTTCACAGGAGGGCTTTCTGATGTATTTAGGCATTTCATCATCCTTAAAGCACGACTCCCCTGAGGAGTGGGTTGCGAAGCACAAGGCCCTCGGACTGGAGTGTGTGAATTTCCCCGTCACCTGTGATGAGGATGCGGAAGTCATCATGGCCTATAAGCAGGCTGCCGACGAGGCCGGACTCACTATCGCCGAGGTGGGCGTGTGGCGCAACACGCTGGCTGCTGATCCCGATGAGCGTAAGCAATGGATAGATTATGCTGTTCGTCAACTCCGCATGGCCGACGCTATTGGTGCCGCCTGTTGTGTGAATGTGGTGGGCACGCCCTACGGTCCCCGCTGGGACGGAGGCTATCGTGACAACTTCAGCCGCCAGCTTTGGGATATGGCCGTCAAGATGATTCGTCAGGTCATCGACACCGCCCGTCCTCAGCATACCAAGTTCTGCATAGAGTCGATGCCTTGGATGATACCCAGCAGTCCCGATGAGTATCTGCGTCTGATAGAAGATGTGGATCGTGCGGAGTTCGGAACCCACCTCGACGTGGTGAATATGATCACCTCGCCCCGCAGGTATTTCTTCAACGACGAGTTCCTCCGCGAGTGTTTCGAAAAACTTCACGGCACCATTGTGAGCTGCCACTTGAAGGACATCCTGCTGAAACAGGAATACACTTTTCAACTTCAGGAGTGTGCCTGTGGCGAAGGTATGCTGGATATCAATCTTTATGCCCAACTGGCTACAGCCGAGAACCCCCGCATGCCCATGATTATCGAGCACCTGACCACCGACGAGGAGTATGTAGCGAGTGTGCAATACGTAAGGGACAGGCTGTCTAATCAGTAATTACAAAAGAAGATAACAACAAACATTCATAGATATGAAAACGAACATGATTATTGCAGCCATGCTGCTTAGCCTGATGCCTCTTACGGTCGGGGCACAGGGAACGGAAATCAATAGTCGTGACCTTCGCGGCAAAGTGGTCTATCAGGATGATGAAGTGGTGTTCCGTCAGCTTGACGAGCATACATGGATAGGGAACGGACACCGAGTCTATAATGAGTCGCTCTACCTCGTTGAGGGTAACGACCGCGCACTCCTGATTGATGCCGGCACACGCATACCCGGGTTGGACAAGATTGTGGCGAAGATTACTTCCAAGCCCGTCACCATGATGCTGACCCATGCCCATGGCGACCATGCGGGTGGGGTAGGGCCTTTCCCCGAAGTCTATCTGAATGCAGGCGATATGACTATCGTCCCGAATAACATGCGTAATTACACAGGACAGATCAAGTATCTCAACGATGGCGAAGTGATAGACCTCGGCGGCCGTGAGATAGAGGTTATCTTTACGCCTGGTCATACTGCCGGAAGCACGACGTTCTTCGACAAGGCCAAGCATTACGGTTTCAGCGGCGATGCCTTTGGCTCGACCAACCTGCTGGTTTTTACCAACCTTTCCACCGAGATGTACACAGCCGAGCGGATTGAGCGCTACATGAAAAAGAACGCTATCCGTTTCCTCTTTCCCGGCCATTATAGTGGTGACAATCTGGAGACTCTCCAGCGTGTTACCGACATCAAGAATATGTGCCGCGAGATACTGGACGGTGAACGCCAGCCGACCGTCAGCAACGGTAACAATGGCGGCATGGACATGATGGTAGATGACAAAGGCGTGCGCATTAACTTCAGCAGCCGTTCCGGAATGAAATAACCATTAAATCTTCTCCATCTCGCTTGTCACGCGGGCCTCGCAATCTCTCATGGCATCGAGTGTCTTCTGCAGCACATCATCCAAAGGCCATCCCAGCATTTCCGCTCCCTGTTCAATCACCTCACGGGAGCAGCCTGCGGCAAAGCCCTTCGACTTGTACTTCTTCTTCAGAGACTTCAATTCCATGTCCTGAACGCTCTTCGAGGGGCGCATCAGCGCAGCGGCCCATATCAGTCCCGTCAGTTCGTCAGTCGTAAAGAGTACCTTCTCCATCAGATGCTCGGGCTTTATGTCCACATGACCGTAGCCATGACTACAGATGGCATGGATCATTTCTTCGCCCATGCCACCTTCACGCAGCAATTCGGGGGCCTTGACGCAATGCTCCTCGGGGTACTGTTCAAAGTCGATGTCGTGCAGCAGCCCGACCATTCCCCAGAAATCCACTTCGTCGGCAAAGCCCAGTTGACAGGCATACCAGCGCATAACTCCCTCCACCGTTAGCGCATGCTGCAGGTGGAAAGAGTCCTTGTTGTATTTTCTCAGCAGCTCCCAAGCCGCCTCTCTTGTAATATGAGTTTCCATATTTCCTTACAGGTAAGTTACTGTTTCCTCAATCGGCTTTCGGCTGTTGTGGTTGGCCAGCGGCCCTGCGCCTTCTGCCGGATAGCCGAGGGCGAGACAGGTCAGAATCTCTTCGTTCTCTGGCAACTGGAAAGCTTCGGCCATCTTGTCGGGATCGAAGAAGTTCACCCAACAGCTGTCCACACCTACACTCTTGGCACAGAGCATCATGTGAGTGGTCACGATAGTAGCATCCTCAATGCCTGAGTCGTACTTCTGGCCGGGGTAAGTAAACACATTGTTCTTGTCGAAGGCCACGATGAGCATGGTCGGCGCACCATATCGGCACGGAGTAAGCGCATCAACCTTGGCGAGTCCTTCTGCCGACTGTACCACATAGACGTGCTGCTCCTGCAGGTTCTTTGCCGTCGGAGCCAAGCGTCCAGCCTCCAGGATGCTGTCAAGTTGTTCTTTACTGATCTGACGTGAGTCAAAACTTTTGCAGGAATACCTGCTTCTTGCTAATTCTATGAAATCCATAATTGTGTTTTATTTTAGTATTGTGTTATTACTTATTTACCGACTTTCTCGCCGTGGGCATAGACCACATTCATCCGTTCAATGGTGATTTTCTCCCAGACGTGTTCCTTCACGTATATCTCGTTGGCGAGGTATTCATCAAGCTCTTCACGGTTCTGAAACTCCATGATGAGCGTAGAACCTTTCAGTTTTCCTTCATCATCCAGCAGACCTCCTGCAGCAATGAGGTGTTTCTTCAATCTCTCCATGCCTTCCAAATGAAGGGGGCGTACCTCCATCCTCTTGTCCAGCATTCCTTCGCCGTCGTAGGGTGACTACTTGCGCGACTCGACCATTTGAAAGCATGCTTTCATGCCACTCGCTGCTTTAATAGTTCTCTGCGTTAATCTCGAAGTAAGCCTGCGGATGGAAGCAGACGGGACAGACGGCGGGGGCTTCGGTGCCGATGACGATGTGGCCGCAGTTGCGACACTCCCAGATGCTGACGCCAGCCTTACGGAACACTTCGGCGGTCTCGACGTTACGCAGCAGGGCACGGTAGCGCTCCTCGTGGTGCTTCTCGATGGCCGCCACACCACGGAACTGCTCGGCCAGCTCGTGGAAGCCCTCCTCGTCGGCCTCACGGGCAAAGCGGTCGTACATGTCGGTCCACTCGTAGTTCTCGCCCTCGGCAGCGTGCAGTAGGTTCTCGGCGACGGTGCCCAGTCCACCCAGATGACGGAACCACAACTTGGCGTGCTCCTTCTCGTTCTCGGCGGTCTTCAGGAAGAGGGCGGCAATCTGCTCGTAGCCGTTCTTCTTGGCCACGGAGGCGTAGTAGGTGTATTTGTTGCGGGCCATCGACTCACCGGCGAAGGCGGCTTCGAGATTCTTCTCGGTGTTGGTGCCGGCGTATTTACCTAGCGGAGAATCGCTAGGCACTTCGGCTTCGACCTTCACGAAGTCCGATGCGGGATGCTTGCAGATGGGACAAGTGAAGTCGTCGGGCAGTTCTTCGCCTACGTACTCGTAGCCGCAGATGGAGCAACGCCAGATAGTCTTGCCTTCAGCGGTCTGACCCACGGGCTGGGGCTTCGGCTTGATGTACTGCTGATAATAATTATAGGTAGCCGATGGCACGTCGGCCAGCATCTCCATCTCGGTGACGGGGCCAACAAAGAGCATGTGGGTACCAAGATCGATGGCCTGCTCCACGTCGGCAGAGATGAAGGCATTGGTACCGCGGGTGATGGCCAGCGTACCGTTGGCGACGCGGCGGCAGTCAGTAAAGCCTTCGAACTTATCGACCGTCCTTCCGCTCTGGAAACCGAAGTGCTTGAACAGCTCGAAGTCGGCAGCCTCGCTGATAATGGAGGCGGTGAACTTGCCCGAACGCTGAATGAGTTCGGTCGTGAAGTTACCCTTGTTCAGGGCTACTGAGATACGGTTGGGCTGTGCCGTCACCTGTGCGACGGTGTTGCTGATGCAGCCATTGTCCTTGCCTGCGTCACAAGTCGTGATGACGAACAGGCCGTACTGGATGTTGAAAAGCGGATTACTCATAAGTCTAATGTTTCTATGTTAATAAAGTGATGTTACCTGATAAAGTTCATGAATGCCGGCCTTTCGTCGCGCTGGGGAGTAGGATTGCCGTCGGCATGAATCTTTTGAAGGAGGAAGGCCATGTTGGTGGCCAAGGTGCGCATGGTCTGCATACCCTCGGTGTCGAGCTTCACCTCACCTTTGCCTGCTCCATAGGCGATGTTCCAGTATTGGGAGGTCACTACCGGCATGTTCATCATCTCGAACATCATGTTCATGGTTTGGAGCGTGGCCGTAGCACCACCACGACGGCAGACGGCCAAAGCCGCTGCGGGCTTATTCTGCACAAGATGGCCCGCCGAGAAGAACAATCTTTGCATAAGTGAAAGAATGCCACCATTCGGCTGACCGTAATAAACAGGAGTACCGACGATGAGCGCATCCGCGTCTTTCATCTTCTCAGTAATCACGCTACACATATCATCATCGAACACACAACCTGCCCCGTTGTTCTGTCGGCAACCGCCACAGTTGATGCACATGTGGACGGGAGTGCGGCCAATCTGAACAATCTCCGACTCCACACCACGTTTTTGCAACGTCGCCTCAATCTCCTTCAAACAACAGAACGTGTTACCGTCGGTTCGCGGGCTACCGTTCACCAATAGAACTTTGCACTTCTTTTCTCCCGTCATTCTGTCGAGCATTGCCGACACAGGCGAAACGACCGCCGCTCCCGCCGCCGCCATCGTTGCTTTCTTGATAAAATATCTTCTGTCCATATATTTAGTAATTATATTGTTGGCCATGAAGTTGGTCACGAGCTCTGTCTCGTCCATGATACCGTTGATATGCTCGGCGGTATTGTCCAAGAGTTGTGTGGCATGGTCGATGGCTGCGCGTTGGATAAATTGCTTGCAGCGTTGGAACAGGACATCGAACAACAGCGAGAAGGCTACGGCGATGATGAACGTGATGAACAGGCCGAGGCGCAGCGAGAGATGCTGCCGGATATAGCGAAGGAATCGTTTCATAGGGCAGTCTCTTTCATTAAATCGTCCAACAATTCCGTAATGGTCTCAGAGTCCTTTGTAATGGTTAGCTGTCGCTGCGCCATCTCTTCTCGGGTCATTGAAACAGCGTCGCGGCAGATGCTATCGGCCTGCTGGCAGATATTCTCCACCGGTTTGGCCATCTGTGCCGTCATGTTGCGCACGATGTTCAACTTCTTTACCTCGTAGGCCTGCACCTCAGCGTAGGCGGCCTTCAGTTCTGCGTTTTGGTTGCTCAGCGTCACTTGTTTCTGCTGCATCTCCGTCATATAGGTCTTCAGAGCCTGTTGCATCTTAGCCAGACTGTTTTGCAGCCGGCCCACCTCATGCTCGTGGTGCGCATCGGGTATAGGTGTGTCCAAGTTGCCGTTGGCGATGCTCTGTGCCGAGTCTGCCAGCCAGTGTAACGGACGCAGA
Organism: uncultured Prevotella sp.; assembly: GCA_905233825.1. Taxonomy (GTDB): domain Bacteria; phylum Bacteroidota; class Bacteroidia; order Bacteroidales; family Bacteroidaceae; genus Prevotella. Next base: position 96,839 of record CAJOFE010000004.1, read on the forward strand.
TGCCGGCCAACAATGATGTAGAGTACAAACAACAGAATCAGCACAACGGCTACTCCCCTTAGCCACAGGAACCACTGCATGCGTGAGTACCTGCCGTAAACATCCTCTGCTGGACATACAGCCGTAAGTACAAACGGCCTGTCGCCCAATGGCTGCGTGAAGATGAACATCTCGCGGTCCTCATGCACTAGTTTCTGGTAGCCGCTCTCCTCGCCGGCAATGAAGATGCCGAGCTGGGTGCTGTCGCGGCGGGTGATATAGAGCTCTGCGTTGGGCAATGTCTGCCTTATCTTGGCCAGGCAGCCGTTCTCCTCGATGAGCTGTTCGATGGCTGAGCGGTTCACTCTCATTTGCTCGTCGGCTTCCAACCGTGCCGACATTTCCTTCTGCCGCAGTGTGTTATCTATCCGCAGCACCGTGGTTTCCAGTGCCTGCAGCGTCGTGTCCACTGTTTCGTCGAAGATAACGTCCTGCGAGAACATGGCCAGCAGTCCGATGACCACCACACTGATGACCGTCACGAGACTCGCCACCCATAGCGTCAACTGTGTGGTAAACGATGTCCGTACCTTCTGAATGATGCTCGTCATACGCTTGTTTTTGTGTTGCTATTGAAAATCGATGGCTGCCAAAACCAGGAACATATAGTGGGAAGAGCCGCCGCCGAGGACGTATTCGGTCTGCTGCCAGAGGAAGGGGAATTCCAGCAGTTCGGGGAAGTCTGGGCGGATAAGGGCGGTACCACTGACCACGCCACCGGGAATGTAACTCCAGTCGGCACGGTTCAGTCCGTAGGCAACAGTAGCACTACGGGCTCCTACGCCTGAGGCAAACGAGGTGGTGTTGCTGCCAGGATGACAGCCAAGCACGAAGTTTAAGGCATTATATACCGTCTCCTTGGGGAAGATGTCGGGATAGGCATTGGTCAGGAAGTAGTACTCAAAGCCGAAGCGCTGGATGTCCCATCCTGCTCCCCAAATGCTGGGACGGTAGGGCACGCCGTATGGGGTCTCGGCGGCCTGACGGTCGAGAAGGACCTTATAGTCGGCGAGGGCCGTGCGGAAGGCGTTGACGAACTGGCGGCTGCGTTTGTCCTTCTTCGTTTCGAACTGTTTGGCAATGCGGGCGGTGAACCAGCCTGTGCGGGCAATATTCTTGACGATGGCATCCTGCTGGGTGAGGATAAAATCAAGATATTCGGTCTCACCCGTGGTCAGATACAGTTCGACGGCGGCCTGTAGTTTCGTACTCATCATAAAAGGATTCACGTCGGTTTGGTGATAGAGCTCGGCGGCGATGTCAAGACACTCTCGGGCCAACAGGTCGTTGAAGCCACGCAGCGTGCGGGCAGCCCCAGCCAGTTGGGCAGCTGTCGAGAGGGCACGGCTAGGATTATCTTCCGTAAAGATCCATCGGTCGTCGTCATTACCCATCACGCCGTCAGTCATAGCGGCGGCATCGCCCAGCATGGCGTACTGACGGAGCGTGCTACAGATGATGCCACGATAGAGTCGGCCCAGAGCTTGATAGCTGCGGACGACGGTGAGCGCACCGTTCTCCACCTGCTGCAGGATGTCGTTCTTACCGTCAGGCTCGTGGATTTCCACACAATGACGAATTTGGTCTATGGCGGTCACATCGATGTCCGGATGAAACTGCTCGTAGCCCAATGCAAGGATGTATGCCTCGCCAGCCTGCGACTCCACACGCAGGTCGAAGTCGCCGGCATCGTGCCAGCCGCCGATGTTTACACCCGGCACCTGCTCACCTTCTTTATATTTACTGAGACCTGGCCGTTGGTCGTAGCCGTCGATGTGGTTGCCGATACGTGCCATCAGCGCATCGTCCATGTGACAGGCATCATGCCAGATGCGGTATTTCTCAGCCACTCGCACATGACACATTTGAACGGGCAGGAAGTACTCTACGACAGGCTGCCAGACACCTCGCTCATAGACATTATCGGCAATACAGAACACGCTCGACTGACTACTGCCGTAACGCACCTGATAGAGCCCTGGCTCCGTCACGTCGCTGAAATCGGCCGTGAGGTAGCGGTAACGCAGGAACTGTCCCCAAACCTTTGGCGTAGATGTGCGGACCACCGTCTCCCCGTCGGCACCGATGCGGACAAGCTGAACGCCCTCTACCGTGGTTTCGCGTTTGTCGGTCTCGATGACGATACGCTTAGGTTGTTGTGGCAGGTAGCCCACCTGCGAGGTCTGGATGACGGCTGGGTATCTCCACATCTCATCGACGGCGGGCGTGATGAGCCACCGGACGGCTCCCTTCGTAGCCCCCGGCGCTATCTCGCTGCGGAGTACGAACCAGCCGTTGTTGTGGTTCATACGGCCGTCGAAGAGTTTCAGGTCGCCAGTCAGCGACTCCACCGTTAGCCTCTGGCTATGGTCATCTGGTCGGGAGGTAAATTTGCGCCCGATGGCGTAAGGCTCAGCGATGATGTCGTCGGCACGGAGGGGACTGTAGCCCGTTCCGTCCAGCTGTGCGAGGTCTGCCTGCTGCCCACGTCCGGCGAAGTAGTTCCCGTCGTGGCCTCGGTTTGTGGGCACTTGGAGTAGCGGCGTGTTGGGCTGTTGCGGATAGATGCCGCTTTGGCCGTCCATCAGCCAGGGCTTGCCAAAGAGTTCGCCAGGGAAGAACTCAAGGTTGAAGCCAGCCTTTCCAAGCAGGAAGTCGGGCACGGGGTTATCGAGGTCCACGGTAACAAGGATGCTCTTTCCTTGCGGTTCTACCGTAACGGTGTAGTTGACCTGCCACTCAGGATAGACCATCGGATTGAAACCCGTCAAGTGGCGCGAGGAGTCGGGATAGCAGAGTGTGGTGACAATCTTTCCGCCCTCGACGCGACGGTTCAACTGCTTCGGTACGGGTTGCCATTGACCGGGTGTTGCTTCCAGTCGGATGTCACCATTGGTGGCAATGCGGTGTCCGTTCATAATCACGCAGATACCGCCTTGGTGTCCTTCTGGATAAAAGTCACTAAATGCCATCACGTCCGTACCACCGGCATTAAAATAGCCGTCATTGTTTAGCTGGAATGTCTGTGCCGAGGCCGTGAGACTTGTCATGATTAGGACCACCGCTACCGTAGCCTTCTTGATAAAATCTCTTCTGTCCATAAGCCTAGTTATTGTTTATTCACAATTCTTCTTAAATCTTGGGGCAAATATACAAAAAATTGCGGAATATTCGTTATATTTGCACAAAGTTTTGTGATTAATTATAAAAGTTACCAACATCATACGATTAGATTATGAACACAAAGACATTATTGATGCTACTTCTATGCGTTGTGTGCTTCTCCTGTAATGCACCGAAGAGCAAGAGTGACTTAACCAAAACGAATGAGAATATGACAAACAGCGAATTAAGAGAGAAGGTAGTGATGGCCCTTGACGACATGAAAGCCAAGGCCATCGAGATGGGGATTCAGGGTGTGGTAACCGCCTCGGTGCTTAACAACGGCGAGACCGACGACTGGATCGGCGAGATGAAGGTCGTGGGCACGCCGACCAACGAGAAAGAAGGTTGGAATCTTGTGGCCATCGCCTGGTCGAAGTGCGGCGAGGTGATTGCCACCGGCGCCGACAGCGGACAGCCTGACCATCAGAAGATGTTGGGCGAACTTGGCTTCGTGGGCGGTGCATATGACGAGTTCGAAGGCTGCAAAATGGCTTTTGCCTTCAGCGGCGCCGATTCGGAAGAGGACTTGGTCGTGGCGAAGTACGGCATCGAGAAGATGAAGGGTTACATGTCTTGTAAGTAAACTGTGAAAGTAATCATCTTCATAAGAAAAAAATATCCCTCGAAAATCTATGGGCTTTCGAGGGATTTCTTAATGGTTATTTGAATAGCAGCGGGGCGAGCTCCTTCAGGCTGCGGCGCCAGGTCAAGAACTTATGGCCGGTGTTGGGCGAGACGTAGCCCACGGCCTTCTGGCCTGCAGCGGTAAGGGCCTTGACGCTCTCGTCAATGCCGCCGGGATTCTCGCGCGAGCCGCAACTCTCAAAGATGAGTTTGGGCTTGGGCACGCTCTTGTCGTCGAGCTTCAGGTCTTCGGGAGCGTATGTTCCGCCGCTGAGCAGACCATAGTAGTTGAAGACGGCGGGACGTGCGAGGGTGATAGCCTTGGTTTCCATGCCGCCCATCGACAGTCCGGCCATGGCGCGGCTCTCGCGCTTGGCGATGGTGTTGAAGTGCGAGTCGATGTAGGGCACGAGCTCGTCGACGAGCACCGTCTCGAAAGCTTTTGCGATGGCACTACGGTCACGGCCTTGGCCGCGGGGAGCCTCATTCGTCATACCGTATGTCATCACGATGATAAACGGCTCGGCCTTGCCCTCAGCAATCAGGTTGTCCATGATGAGGTTAGCGTGGCCCTGGCTGCTCCAAGCCGTCTCGTCCTCGCCCCATCCGTGCTGCAGATAGAGCACGGGGTACTTCTTCTTGTCCTTACCGTAGGTGGGTGGCGTGTAGACGAAGGCGCGGCGCACCTGCTGCGTGCTCTCGCTCCAGAAGAGCACCTGCTGCACGTTGCCGTGAGGCACGTTCTTCATCGCGTAGAAGTCCTGGTCGTGGGCGGGAATCTCGATGCCGCTCTCCCATCGCGTAGAACCATAGTAGTTCAGCGTGCCGGGGTCGTTGACGGTGCCGCCATCGACGGTCAGGTGGTAGTAGTGGAAGCCCTCGTCGAGCGGGCCTTCGGTCTGACTGGTGAACGAGCCGTCGTAGGCTTTCTTGAGTTTCGTGCCGCCGCGACCGCCCAATCCGAGACTGACGGTGATTTCATCAGCATGAGGAATATCGACGCGGAAGCGGGCGTATCCCTGCGAGTTGACCATCGGGAAGTCCTGGCCCGGCTGGTTCTTTGACGACGGTACGAAATCTTCTTTCACGCCCTCCAGCTCAGGGAATGCCAGTTCAGGCTTGAACGGCGCGCGCTGCTGCTGTGCCTGCTGACCCTGACGTCCTTGATTCTGTCGGCGCGGCGGACGGTTGGGCATCTGCCACAGCGGAGCCTTCATGTCGCGGATGTATTCGTAGGCCATCTTCGGCTTGTAGTCCACGTCGAAGGGTAGGGGATAGTTGTTCTGTCCGAGCCACGAGTCGCGGTCGCTGAGGTTCCAGAAGGTCACGCAGTCGATGACGTCTTTGTGCTTGCGGAACACACGGAACACACGAGCGTATTGGTCGGCCAAAAATTGCTTCAGCGAGTCGTTGACGGCGGCACCGTCGCGGCTGAAGGCCAGCTGACCACCCATCTCCTGATTGGCGCGGATGTCGAGCTCGGTGACGTGGATGTGGCTGACCACCTGCTTATAGAGCGAGAGCGCCTTATCGACGTCCTCCTCCTTCGGGCCGTAGATGTTGTAGTGGCCCTGCATACCGATGCCGTGGATGGGCACACCGGCGTCCTTCATTTTCTTCACCATATTATATATACGCTGGCTCTTCACGGGGTCGCACTCGTTGTAGTCGTTATAGAAGAGTAGCGCATTGGGGTCGGCAGCGTGCGCATACTCAAAGGCCTTGGCAATGAACTCGTCGCCGCAGAGCTTGTACATCGCCGACTGGCGGTAAGGATCCTGCGCGTTGGCATCGTCGGTCATCGCTTCGTTCACCACGTCCCAGGCATAGACCACGTCCTTATAGCGCGAGACGACAGCCTCGATGTGGTTCTTCATGCGCTGATAGAATACCTCCTTAGTGGGGTTGTCCTCGGTCATCCAGCGGCCAATCTGCGAGTGCCACATCAGACAATGGCCGCGCAGCTTAATGCCGGTCTGGCGGGCGAAGTTGGCAATGCGGTCGGCCCCTTCCCAGTTGAACTGTCCCTGCCGGGGCTCCGTTGGCTCGGGCTTCATGTCGTTCTCGGCAGTCATGCTGCTGAACTCTCTCTTGATCAGAGCCTGCTGCTCTGCGTTGGTCACATTGCGCTGGTTCACGGCTACGCCAATCAGGAAGTAGTCCTTGTAGACGTCCTTCAGCCTCTGCGCAAACGTTGCTGCACACAATGATAGCAGCACGGTCAATACACTAATTCTTCTCTTTTTCATCTTTGTGTTGGTTTTAGAATTTCACAAAACTTATTAAAAGTTTCGGCAAAGATACGAATAATTACGGAATTATTGCTATATTTGCCACAAGTTTTGTGATAAATTAATAAGAAACGACGATAAAACTAAACGACATGACGAATAAAAGCTTTTTCCTCATCCTCGCCCTCTTGTTTTGCACAACCATTGCAAGGGCACAGTACAATCAAGTAAACGACATCCCGTACCGCGAGGCTACGGAGGGCTATGCCCTGGAGCGATGCAAACTCGACGTGTATTATCCGACAAATGCCCAGGACGCGCCTGTGGTGGTTTGGTTCCACGGCGGTGGCATCGAGGGCGGCGAGAAGCATATCGACTCGCAGTTGAAGAACAGCGGCCTCGTGGTCGTCGCAGCCAACTATCGCCTGCTGCCCAAGGCCAAAATTGACGACATCCTCGACGATGCTGCGGCAGCCGTGGCTTGGACGTACAAGAACATCGCGAAGTACAATGGTAGCCGTCACAAGATATTCGTGGCCGGACATTCTGCAGGCGGCTATCTGCTCGACATGATCGGACTTGACAAGCGCTGGCTGGCTAAGTATGGTGTCGATGCCGACTCGCTAGCCGCCCTCGTACCGTTCAGCGGCCAGTGCGTTACACATTATAATATACGTAAGCAGCAGGGAATCCCGCCTCTGCAGGCCACCATCGACCAGTATGCTCCGCTCACCTATGTTCGTCCTGACGCGCCTCCCATCGTCATCATTTCAGGCGACCGTGAGCTGGAACTCTACGGACGCTACGAGGAACAGGCCTACTTCTGGCGCATGCTGAAACTTGCAGGCCACAAGGACGTGACGCTCTATGAGATGCAGGGCTACGATCACGGCGCTATGCCTCAGCCAGCTTACAAAATTTTGAAGGACCATATCCGCAGGATTACTGCCATGATGACTTCTGCCCTGCCTATGCCGACCATCAAATCCGAAAGACAGGCAGAATACTGTTTCACTTGGCAACCTGAATATATCCGACGTGACGCTCGTATCGATGACGACATCCTCCATCTCGGAAGCAATAATGGTTACTACGCCCTCACAGCAGAGACTGGCGCAGTTGTCAGTCAGCTCCGCGACTTCACCATTTCCGTCCGCTACATGGTCAGTTCCGAGAACTCCCTCGACGGCTACGGCCATTTCCTCTTCGCCTTCTCTGCTCTGGCCGAGAACAGCGCCCACGAAGGCCCCTACATGGCCATGCGCCTGAACGAACAGCGCTTCGAGACCTCAACGGGCGGCTACGAGCACGAGGAGATCATCATGCAGGGCGGCAAGCCTCAGCGTGATGTCTGGCATCATGCCCTCTACCGCCAGCAGGGGCACAAGGGCGAGCTTTTCCTCGACGGCAAACTCATCGGGCGCAATGAAAAGATGCCCATCCTCGCCGAGATATTCAAAGATGCACCAGCTAACTGCTGGATAGGCCGCGCTCCGTTTCGTGGCGACAAATACCTCACACAGACTGACGTGGCCGACTTCCGCATCTACACCTATGCCGTCAACGATAAGGACATGCGCCAATTGATGAAGCAGGCAAAATAGCAATGAAAAATATGGAGAATTCTCCTCATCCCAGGAGGCGATAGCGTCTTCATAGTGCAATCTTCTGTAAGGGGTTGTACCGAAGAAGAAGATGACAGACCCCTCTCCGTTCGGGGAGGGGTTGGGGTCTTACGGGAGGTCTATGGGAAGTGTTTGAACAACACCTCCCGTGCCTGAAACATCGATAGACAAAGGGCTCACGGCCAGTTGACGGGAGGTGGGAGGTCTTTTTGCAAAATTCTTTATAAATACAGAAGAAGTGCCGTTTCATAGATAGAAAGATGCCGTTTCCGAGGCTCGGAAAAGGCACCTTCAGGGCATAAAGAAGGCACCTTTTTGCGATCTTGGACGCAGCAAAATGATTTTAGCACGGGGCAAAAAACTCCGAGATGCTTTGGTGGTTCCAGAATTTTTGCTTAACTTTGCAATCAGATAATTAACAATCTATGACACACGACATCTTCATCAGTTATAGCCGGCGAAACCTGCAGCAAGTCATTGCCATACGTGATGAGCTGAAGGAGACAATCGGCGTTGATTCATGGATAGATCTGAAGGGTATAGAATCAGGGGAGCAGTTCGTCAATATTATCGTTAAGGCGATAGGTGAAGCAAAGGTGGTTTTGTTTATGATTTCTGAGGCCTCGATGCGATCTGAATATACGAAAAAAGAAGTGATGTATGCACGCAATATAGGTAAGAAAGTTGTCCCTATTGTGCTTGATGGCACTCGACTTAGTGGCTGGTTCCTCTTTGAGTTCGGAGTGGTGGATTATGTGGACATTCAAGACCCTATGCAGAAGCAGAAATTCCATGAGAACGTCCGTGGTTGGTTAGGATTAGTGGACAATGACGAGGGGCCACTTGATTTCTACGAGACAGGCATGCATTACTATCTAAAGCAGGACTACAAAGTTGCCTTTGACTGGTTTATGAAAGCTGCTAAGTTCGAATATGCTGAAGCATTATATTATATTGGGCTCTGTTACACCTATGGTCATGGGGTTCCCGTAGATTACGCTAAGGCTATGGAGTGGTATCAAAAAGCTTCTCTCCAAAATCATGCTGAAGCACAGAATAGGATAGGAATACTATATAAACATGGATATGGGGTTCCGAAAGATGATGGGATGGCATTGAAGTGGTATCGTCTGGCAAGTGAGAACGGTAGTCTGGAGGCACAATATAATATTGGCAAGTGCTACTATTACGGACGAGGAATAGAACTTAATCTCGAAGAAGCTGCCAGATGGTTTGAAAAGACTGCCAAAGAAGGATTTGTTAAAGCACAATCATCCATAGCTTACTGTTATCTAAATGGAGAGGGAGTGCCACAGAATTATGAGATGGCAGTTCAGTGGTTTGAAAAAGCTGCTAAAGCAGGTACGCCAGTAGCTCAGTATTATTTAGGTTATTGCTACTATCATGGTTTGGGGGTTGAAAAGGATTATGAAAAAGCAGTATATTGGTTTGAACAGGCTATCAAAAGAAATCATGCTGCATCAGAGTTCTATTTAGGTCTTTGTTATTATCATGGAAATGGTGTCCCTCATGATATTGCTAAGGCAAGGATCAGTTTTCGGAAAGCTGTGAAACAAGGATATGAGGAAGCTCGGAATTACTTGTAATGGCATTTTATTATTAAAACAAAGACATATGCGACAACGTGAGTACAAATTCAACAACTCTGTGCTTAAAGTGATATTCGGAGATATTCTGAATTCGAAGGCTGAGGTAATCGTGAGTTCCGACGATACGGGAATCAGTATGGCAGGTGGCGTTTCGAGAGTGATTCGAGAAGCTGGGGGTGATATCATTCGTGAGGATGCCCAGAAGAAACTACCTGCCCAAGTGGGCGATGTGATCGTTTCTACTGCTGGGACTTTGGAACATCAGAAATATGTGTTCCATTGCTTAACGCTTGACTATGAACATAAGTTTGAAGTGTTCGAGGGTAAACTGGCCAATTCTGAGGAGATGAACAATTATATCATTCAGCATTCGGTAGATAAGTGCTTCCGTCTAATGCAGGCCCTTGACCTGCATTCCATTGCATTACCATGTATCGGAGTGGGATTGGCGCGTATTCCATTGAAACAGTTGGCAGTTAATTTAGCCGATGTAATTTCTTTGAATCTTTTCAAGACACAGAAACCATATGAGATAGAGCTCTATCTCTACGAAAGCACGGGGTATGATCACAACAGACTGAAACTGTCGGAGATGGACTATATCGATATGTTTGAGAATTTTGCCATCAAGGCTGCCCTATATCAACATGAGTTAGAGAAGGAGGCAAGAATGTCGGTGAAAAACTCTGATACTCGTCAGAAGCCAATCGTAATGAACATACCCAAACGTGAGGAAATGCATCATCAGGTCTTTATCAGTTATTCTAGGAAAGATGTTGATGCTGTCAATACTATCAGGGATATTCTGGAACAGAATGGCATTTCTTATTGGATAGACAAGGAAGGTATTTTCAGTGGAGAGAACTACAAGGAAGTTATCGTTGATGCCATAGAAACTGCAAAGGCTGTCATCTTCGTATCGTCCGTAAACTCAAATGCCTCCATCAATGTCATACGGGAACTGGGCTATGCTGTCAAGCAGCGCAGAACCATCATTCCTGTTATGCTTGATGATACGCCATATGCCAAGAGTGTCAGACTTGACATTTCGGATATACATCAAATAGAGTTTAAAGATGACATATCCTCTGGGAAGGAGATTGTTACAAGTCTTCTTTATATCCTTAGCTTGGCAGAGGCAGGCTAGTAAAAAGAATTTTCGAGAGAAGTAAGTAAATGAACGAAAGACAAGTTAGGATGAAATATAGAGAATTATATGATTGTGCGTTACGAATAGCAATTCATGCGCACGAAGGGCAGAAAGACAAATCGGAACGTGAGTATATCATGCATCCGATTAGAGTGGCGGAACGGTGCAAAGACCCAAGAGCGAAAATCGTGGCCCTACTGCACGATACTATTGAAGATACTAAGGTTACTGTGGAGTATCTGAGGAATCAAGGATTCCCAGAGGAAATCATTGATGGCGTATTATCCGTAACAAAGCGCGAAGGGGAAAACTATGATACATTTGTTAATCGCGCCTCGAAAAATCCAATAGGGAAAGAGGTGAAGCAGGCAGATTTAGAAGACAATATGGACATCCGTCGGCTGACTGAACTGACGGATGATGATATCACCAGACTACGAAAATACTTGAAAGCGTGGCATTCGCTGAATAACGACTTATAATCAAGCGATTTCTCTTTAGTCGAGGTGAAAGAGCTCGGGTAGGGGGATGGTGACGGGCGAGTTGTCGGGATTTACCTCCATGATGTCGGCCATCATGTCCCACCAGCGCTGGGTGATGGGATCAACATGCTCGGTGTCCTGCGAGTTGCCATCCTTGCTACATTCCTGATAGGCGAAGAGGATGTTGGTGTCGCGATCCCAGTAGATGCTGTAGTTGCCAACGCCCTGTTCCTTGATCATCTTGACGAGTTCGGGCCAGATGGCGGCGTGGCGCTTCTGATATTCTTCCTCACAGCCTGGCTTGAGGAACATCTTGAATGCGAATCTTTTCATGGTTGATTGCTTATTTGTTTATTTTTGAGTGAAAGGTAATATCCTATCTTGTAGATTTTAAACAGGCGCAGACTGGGTTTCTGGCCACAAAGGTTACGACGTTCCAGACGGCCGAAGAGCCAATGCCACAGTCGGATGAGCCAGCGGACTGGAGCCACATGGATGCCCTCGACGAAGGTGAGCACACGGGAGTAGCCTCGTAGTTGCTGGCTGTGCTCGTGCAAGGTGCGCAGTCCTTCTTCAGTCTTGCTGACGAAGCTGGCATTATCTTCGAAGGTGTAGAATCCGGCAGGGTTGTCGATATGGGTGATGGCAATGCCGGCCTGACGCAACTCCTTGCCGAAGAGTACGTCTTCGTAGCCATAGGTGAGGAACTGCTGGTCGAAGGGGTGAGCGAGCATGATCTCACGATGAACAAGGAAGTTGGCGGTGTGGAAATGCTGATAGGGGCGCAGGCGTCGCTGCTCGGCGGTGTGCTCATGTTCGCATGATTTCTCGTAGCGATAACGCAGATTCGACATGGGTGCCTCGCCCAGTTTGTAGCCGCCATAGATGACGTCGCCGTCGGTATTGAGATAGGCCTGCAGAAAGGAGGGGCTGTCGATGGTCATGTCGCAGTCGAGGAAGAGTAGCCACTCCCATCGTGCCAGCGAGGCCAGCAGGTTGCGGATGCGGGCACGCCCGATGTTCTCTTCCAATGCCATGAAGCGGCAATGGGGCCACCGGTTGATTTCCCAGCAGCATGCTACCTGTTGCTGGTCGGGGGAGCCATCGTCGATGACCAGCAGCTCGTAGTCTGACATTCCGAGCACCTGCGCCTGACGGTTCAGCTCTTTGGCTAGCTGTAAGGGGGCGCTATTATAGGCCGGAATGAGTATGGAGAGGCTTTTCTTCTTCATTTTCGACGCAAAATTACGAAAAAACTTTGGAGTTTGCAAATTTTTTTGTACCTTTGCACCCGCTTTCACGAGATGAGAGCATGAATTTCAAATCATAATTACAAATTTACACATTAAATCATTAAAAAATGGCAACAAAAATCAGATTGCAGCGCGGCGGTCGTAAGAGCTATGCTTTCTACAGCATTGTCATCGCCGATGCTCGTGCACCACGTGATGGTCGTTTTACTGAGAAGATTGGTACTTACAATCCTAACACCAATCCCGCCACGGTAGATTTGAACTTCGACCGTGCATTATACTGGGTAGAGGTAGGCGCACAGCCCACCGATACTGTTCGCAACATCCTCAGCCGTGAGGGCGTCTATCTGATGAAGCACCTGAAGGGTGGCGTGAAGAAGGGCGCATTCGACGAGGCTGCTGCTCAGAAGAAGTTTGATGCATGGATGGCCGACAAGCAGAAGGGCTTGGAGAAGGTGGCTGCCGACGAGAAGAAGGCAAAGATTGATGCCGCCAAGAAGGCTCTTGAGGCTGAGAAGCAGGTGAACGAGGCCATCGCCAAGAAGGTGGCTGAGAAGAAGGCTGCTGCTGCCGCTGCTGAGGCAGAGGCTACCGTAGAGGCAGAAGCTCCTGCAACGGAAGAAGCTCCCGCTGAGGCTTAAGGAATGATGAAGCGCATCTGTCTTTTATTGATAGCGCTAAGTGTGAGCGTAGCCTCTTTCTGTGACAATTCGCAGGAGGAGGCTCGACGCATATTTGAGGATGCCTATAATCAGGTGTTCGGCCCTCAGGGATGCACGCTGCATTATGACGTGAATCTGGTGGGAGTCTATAAGACCGAAGGTACCATTTGGTATAAAGGGAAGAAGAGCAAGTTTGAGGATAAGAAAGTTATCCAATGGAACGACGGTGTGACGGCCTACGGGCTCTTCAAGAAGAAAAAGACCATTGAGATATACGATGTGCAGTCGGGTAAGCACGACAAATATGGCAGCAAGTTCAAGTTCACACTTGATGACTTCGACTATAGCATGGAAAGTGGCGGTGAGAACATTGTCATCACGCTAAAACAGCGAAGCGGGGCGAAGGGTACTGTGAAGCAGGCTAAGGTGGCACTCGATGCCCGCACGCACAGTCCTAAGTATGCCAAGATCAAGGTGGCCCTATTCTGGGCGAACATTCGTATCACAGACTTCAAGTCGGGGGGAATCAGCGACAACATCTTCGTCTTTCCCCGAGGGAGCTACGGCGAAGGATACAGGTACATAGACAAACGATGAATGAGAGGGGCGTAATTCACGCTCCTTTTTTCATGCTTAGCATCCCATCGTCGTCGATGATGACTTCCTCGTTGACGAGAGTCTGCAAAGCAGCTTCGATGGAAGGATAGGGGATGGCAATGGTGTGAAGGGTAGAGACGTGATGCGGCTGACGGTCGGCTAATAGTTCAAGGATGGCCTGAGTGGCGTTGCCGAGGGCTTCTTTGTTGGTTTCCGTTCCCTGTCGTTCCAGGCAGACATCGCATTGGCGGCAGTCGTGAAGACTTTCTTCGCCGAAGTAGCGCAAGAGCATGCGGCTGCGACATTGATTGTCGGTTGTGGCGTAGTCAATCATGTCTTTTATACGGTCGGTATAGCGCTGCTTCAGCTCTTCGTAGATGGCAGGTGGGAAAACAAGCAGGTAACCATCTTCACGTCGTTGCATATAGCGTATAAGTGGCGTGCTCCTCTGTGGGATGAAGTTGAGGATGTGCTTACGGTCAAGTTCTTTCAGAATGAGATACAGTTGTGGACGTGTCAGTCCCGTCTGTTGTGCCAGAAATGCCTCGTCGATGTAACAATAGTCATTGAATAGTCCGCTATAGTTGCGTAGTAGAGCTACGATGACGGCATCTTCCTGTGGCGGATTGTCGCGGAGACGGTAGAGGTCGTCACGCTCTAAGCAGAAGCGCAGGCGTGCTCGATTGTCGTCCTCATCCCTGTATTCGATATAGCCTGCACGGTTCAGTATCTTCAAGGCTGAGAGTACGTGGATGGGAAAGTGATGGAAATGACGGCAGAACTTGTCGATGGGGAACTCGAAGACGGCGTTGTAACCTGAGCCTACGCCTATCTGATAGAAGTAGGCCAGATGGTCATAAATCTGTCTTATTTCGTCCTTCTCGGGGAAGGTGTCGCTGATGCGCTTCAGCAGCTTCGTACGGTCGTTACCGTTGAAGAGCAGCACAGCGTATGCTTTCTTACCGTCGCGGCCTGCACGTCCAGCCTCCTGAAAATAGGATTCAATGCTGTCGGGGCAATCGGCATGTATCACTACCCTGACATCGGGCTTGTCGATGCCCATTCCGAAGGCGTTAGTAGCCACAATGATGCGTATCTGGTCGCTCTGCCAGGCTTTCTGACGTTGGTCTTTGACAACATTGTCGAGTCCAGCATGGAAGAAGGTGGCGTTGAATCCTGTTTTGCTGAGCATCGTGGCGATTTCCTTTGTACGCTGACGGCTACGGGTGTAGATAATGGCAGACCCCTCTACATGATTTAATATATGGCGCATCTGCTCATCCTTGTCGATGACATGACGTACGACGTATGCCAGGTTCTGCCGTTCGAAGCTCATACGGAAGACGGCGAAGGTGGAAGGTGAGGGGTGAGGGGTGAGTTTGTCGATGATGTCGTCGATGACCAAAGGAGTTGCTGTAGCTGTGAGAGCCAATATAGGAGCATCGGGAAGTACCTTGCGGATACTGGAGATGGCCAGATATGAGGGGCGGAAATCATAGCCCCACTGGCTAATGCAATGTGCCTCATCGACACAGATGAAACTCACCCGCATGTGGCGTAGCTTCTGGATAAAGAGGTCTGTGGAAAGGCGCTCTGGCGAGACATAAAGCAACTTAACGCCACCGAAGATGGCATTCTCCAGCGTTTGTATCAACTCGTCATGTGACAACCCCGAATGGATGGCCGATGCACGGATGCCTCTCTGCCGCAGATGCTGCACCTGATCCTTCATCAGCGCAATGAGTGGGGTAATGACGATGCACATACCCTCTTGCGCCAATGCCGGTACCTGGAATGTAATCGATTTTCCGCCACCCGTAGGCATCAGGCCCAGCGTGTCGCGCCCACTTCCGATGCTCTCGATGATCTCGCGCTGAATGCCGCGAAAGTCGTCATAGCCCCAATAGCGTTTCAGTATGTCCTTATAGAGACTCACTTGGCTTGATGTCCTCGATTTGCAGTTGCACCTCGCTGCGCTTGTAGATGTTCTCCTCGATGGTAAATACGATGTCGAACGAGCGCTTGGATTTGATGTAGCGAGCAGCGGCACTTTGTCCGAAGGCAATACCGTTCATCACGTTCGATGAACGTGAATCGACCAGTTCCAGCTTGATGTGCTCCTGCTGTCGGCCTACGACTTTCGATGTGCCGTAGTCAAAGACATTTCGCGTGCAGAACAGCGGCTTAGGATTGTCGGGACCGTGTGGCGCCAACTTCTTCAGCTCGTTGTGCAGCTTCTTGGTGATGTCCTTGAAATCAATCTCGGTATCAATATCCATCATGGCTTCCGTCTGTATAGGCATGTTGTGAGAGCTGACATACTCTTGTAACCTGCGACGGAACTCTGGGATGTTCTCAGTTTTGAGCGACAGTCCAACAGCATAGGTATGTCCACCGAAATTCTGCAACAGGTCCCGACAGCTTTTGATGGCAGCATAGAGGTCGTAGCCGGGCACGCTTCGGGCAGAGCCAGTAGCCATTCCATCCTGACAGGAGAGCACAATGGTGGGACGGAAGTACATTTCCGTCAGGCGTGAGGCCACGATACCCACGACGCCTTTTTTCCAGCCTTCGTTGTAGAGCACGATAGCAGGCTGGTGAGCCTGACTTTCCAGACGTTCCACAATCTGGTTGGCCTCTTCGCTCATCTGCTTATCGATATCCTTGCGTTGTTCGTTGTATTCATTAATGTGAATAGCTTCTTTCAGGGCCCGCTTGATGTCTTTCTCCACGAGCAGATCGACAGTTTCCGTGCCGTTCTGCACACGTCCGCTGGCATTGATACGAGGGCCTATCTTGAAAGTAATATCGTTCATCGTTATCTCGCGCCCTGTCAGACCGCTGATTTCGATAATAGCCTTCAGGCCCACCGACGGGTTCTGGTTCAATTGCTTGAGACCATGAAAAGCGAGGATACGGTTTTCACCCATTACCGAAACCATGTCGGCAGCAATGCTGACGGCGCAGAAATCGAGTAGGGGGATGAGCTGCGAGAAGGGAATGCCGTTGTTCTTGGCGAAAGCCTGCATGAACTTGAAGCCAACACCGCAACCGCACAGGTCCTTGAAAGGATAAGTAGAGTCTTCACGTTTGGGATTGAGTATAGCCACAGCACAGGGCAGCTCATCATCGGGCACGTGGTGGTCGCAAATGATGAAGTCAATACCCATTTCTTTGGCTTTGGCAATCTCGTCTATGGCCTTGATGCCGCAGTCGAGGATGATAATCAGTTTGACGCCTGCTTCTGCAGCATGGTCCAGTCCTTTCTGGCTGATACCATAGCCCTCCTCATAGCGGTCGGGGATGTAGTATTCAATATTTGAATAAAACTGCAGGAGGAAACGATAGACCAGGGCTACTGCTGTACATCCATCTACGTCATAGTCGCCATAGACCATAATACGTTCCTTACGTCCCATCGCATCATTAAGCCTATCGACAGCTACATCCATGTCGTTCATCAGGAAGGGGTCGATAAGCTCGCTGAGCATGGGTCGCAAGAAGCGCTTCGCAGCCGATTCGGTGCGAATGCCCCTTTGTATGAGAAGTTGAGCCATGATGGTACTCACGCCCAGCTTCTCTGCCAGTTCTTTAGTCTGCTGTTGTCGTTCGGGGCCTGGAGGTTGGTAGTTCCATTTTGAGTTCATGAGCCCTCCTTCCGACTAAATACCCAGCTTCTTTCGAATGTCCTTGGGGATGGCGTTCTTGTTAATGAGGAAGTCCATCGTGTTGGCGGCGATGAAGGCCTTGGTCATGTACCAGGTGCCCTTGTAGTCGCCAGTCTCTCCCCACGAGTTCTTGACCATGTAATATTCTTTGCCGTATTGATCCTTGGCCACGCCGTAAATCAACATACCGTGATCGTCGGTCAGCTCCCAGTTGTCGAAACGCTCCTGACGCAACTCCTGTGTGGGGATGACCTCGGGCACTTTACAGCCTAGAGAGTCAATGACATTCTGACGCTTGGTGGCTGTCAGTTTCAGCCAACGGGCCATATCACTTCCAGCCAGACTCTTGGCTGCCTCGCCGTCGATGGCATAGGCCAGACCTTTACGGGTGAAACCTTCTTCGCTTACATCGCCGCCCCAGGCTACGGTATATCCGTTAGCCACAGCATTGTCGATTACTTGCATCATCTCATCCATCGGCAGGTTATAGCTAAGCGGGAAACGCCAGTTGTCCTGTACCTCTACGGCAAAACCTGTGTAGAAGGGGTGGTGGGTGTAGCTGGTGATGCTGACATAGTCGTTCAGATTGATGCCGAGTGAGGCCATGAACGATTTCGGGGTGTATTTCTTACCTTCATACTCGAATTCCTCGGGGCACTTGCCTAAATAGGCATCGAGAATGCCTTGCAGACCAACTTTCCACTGGTTGCTGATTTTCTTGGCCGAGCTCTTGGCGATAGCAGCTACATAAGGCTCTAACAACGAGAAGAATTCGTTGAAGTTGTTCAACGAATCACCATAGAGGGAGCCAGGGAAGGGCATAGCATCCTCTGGGCAGATGCCCCAAGTCTTCATCGTGGCCAGCACGTCTTCGGCACTACCGCCCTGTGAGAACTGGCAGTCTCCATGATAACGCACTACTTGGATAGCACGATCCATGTAGGTCTTGTTGGCTACAAACGACTCGCAGAGGTCATAGGTCTTGCCTGTGGCCTTTAGGATTTCGCACTCGAAGAACGAGATAGTGGAGTAGTCCCAGCATGTGCCGCTTCTGTTCTGGTCTTTGACACTTGTGATGGGATTCTCCTTAATAGTTGTGAATACGGGCTTGTTGTCCGCCTTCTGCTCAGCATCCTGAGCTTGTGCGCCCATAGCCATTAGGCTAAGCAGCGCGATTGATAGTACTTTTTTCATTAGAGATTTATTTTTTTGTTTAATGTTCGTTCATAAACTGCTCAAGCTCAGCAGGATGATAGGGTATGCGCTTCGTTCCCATGAAGCGGCATCCGTCCTTGGTGATGAGCAGATCGTCCTCGATGCGGATTCCTCCGAAGTCCTTATAGGTCTCCAGCTTATCGAAGTTCAGGAACTCCTTGCAATGTCCTTCCTTGCGCCAGAGGTCGATGAGGTGGGGGATAAAGTAAATTCCAGGCTCGTCAGTCACCACGAATCCTTCTTCCAGCCTGCGACCCATGCGTAGGCAATTGGTGCCGAACTGCTCCAGATTGGGACGCGTTTCCTCGTCAAAGCCCACATATATCTGTCCTAGGCCCTCCATGTCATGCACGTCCATGCCCATCATGTGTCCTAGTCCGTGAGGCAAGAACATGGCGTGTGCACCAGCTTTTACGGCCTCCTCTGTATTACCTTTCATCAGACCCAATTCTTTCAGTCGCTCAGTCATCATACGGCATACGGCAAAGTGTACGTCAGCATATTTCACGCCAGGCTTGGCCACTTCCAATACATAGTCGTGGCATTGCTCCACAATGGAATATATCTCTAACTGCTTCTGAGTGAACTTGCCACTGACGGGCATCGTTCGAGTGTTGTCTGAGCAATAGTCTTCCAATTCACAACCAGCATCACAGAGTGCCAGTCGGCCTGCCTCTAAGAGTGCATCGCTGGGGTTCCCGTGCATAATCTCGCCATGTTGCGAAAATATGGTAGCGAAGCTCACACCCTGAGCCTTCGAACGTGCAATACCATCTACCTGACCACCAATGAAACGCTCGGTCACACCTGGGCGTATCAGCCGCTGGGCAGTAGTATGCATCTCGTAACCTATGTCGCAAGCTTTTTCAATAGCCTCAATTTCCTGTGCCTCTTTTGTGGAGCGCATCTTTACAACAGCTTTAATGAGCACCAGAGAGGCGGCTTCTTTTTGCTTGTCAGGATGAATGTTCAGCAGATTCATAATATGTATCTTCGTGTCGTGACGGTAGGGGGGTAAGAAGTGAATCTCCTGCCCCTTTTTCTTGGCAGTTTCCACTAGCTTTTTCAGCTCGGCCATAGGAGCCGTCTTTTCAATACCCACCTCAGCGGCCAAGTCGGCCACGCTGGGCACAAAGCCCATCCACACGATGTCTTCGATATCAATATCGTCACCAAGCAGCATCTCCGCGTTGTTGTCAATGTCAATCACGCCAACCAGCCCGTCACGATGCTGGCCGAAATAATATAAAAACGACGAATCCTGACGCATGGGAGCGTAGGCATTGGCAGGATAGTTAGCAGGTGAATCATTGTTGCCAAAGAGCACTACCAAGCCCTTCCCAACAAGTTCTTTCAACATAGCCCGACGGCGAATATAGGTATTTTTACTGAACATAAATCAAAAAATTTCTGCAAAGATACACATTATTATTTAAATAATAAGCAAAACGATGTAAAAAAATGTAAATACGAACTTTTTCTCGTGTAGGCAGCGCTTATCTGAAACAAAATGTGTACCTTTGCAACCGCGAAAGCATGGAAAGACTGGAACGAAACACGGGACTGGTGCTGGAAGGCGGCGGCATGCGCGGCGTCTTTACCAGTGGTGTGCTCGATGCTTTCATGAAGCATGAGCGCTATTTTCCCTATGTGGTGGCGGTGTCGGCAGGAGCATGCAACGGCATGAGCTACATCAGCCGTCAGCCTCGTCGCGCTCGCTATTCCAACATCGACCTACTGCGTAAGTATGGCTATATCTCGCTGAAAAACTTGATTGTAAAAGGGAGCATCTTCGACCCGAACCTGCTTTATGAGCGCTTCCCCAATGATATTCTCCCTTTTGACTACGAAACCTACGGGCAGAATCCTGCTACGTTCGAGATGGTGACGACCAACTGCCAAACGGGTCTTGCTGAATATCTGACGGAGAAGGCCGACCGGCGCCGTGCAATGGCTATTGTAAAAGCTAGCAGCTCGCTCCCCTTTGTATCGCAGATCACCAATGTAGATGGACGTCCTATGTTGGACGGGGGAATCGTGGATTCCATACCTGTGCAGCGAGCCATAGATACCGGTCACGCGATGAATGTAGTTGTCATGACCCGTAATAGAGGCTATCGATCTAAGGAAAGTGACCATAAGGTGCCGCGTTTCATATATGGTGACTATCCTCGCCTCCGTGTGGCATTGAGCAGGAGGGTGGAGGTGTATAACCGTCAGTTAGAGATGGTAGAGCGCATGGAGGACTGGGGTGAGGTGATTGTCATTCGTCCTCAGCGACCTATGGAGGTGGGACGTGTGTGTCGCGACTCTGAGAAGTTGGAACGGCTCTATGAAGAGGGATTCCGTGAAGGGGAGAAATTTTGTGAACGATTCAATTGAGATATGAAATACTGGTCAGTCATTATCATTCATTTGGCTTTTGGCATAGCACTGATGTCTTGTTCCGGGCAACAGAAACCGTCGGCAGTTGTCGCAGAAGACTCCGTGGCGACTGTAGCTGTACATGTGCCCACATTGGAGGAACTGACTTTGCCTGACACGGTATTTGCTTCTGTCGCTACAATGACTTATGTCGTTGAGAACGAAGATTCTGATTTGCATCCGTTAAAGTACTACGATGATCTTTATAATCGTGAAGATCGTGTAATGACTTTCCGTAAGAACCTGCTGCGCAATGCCGATTATGGTGGGCGGGTGATGGGTACACCGACGGAGATAGAAGTGGCATGGAGCTTTGATACTCCTTATGGACGCGAAGAGACCAAGTTCGGACAGTGGGGGGGCGGTACTGGATGGACAGGGCAGCCGCTCTACGTACATTGGACTGATAACGAAATAGATAGTCTTAGACGTGGTGGGGCACCGCTCACTGAAGACTTCGGCCCAGAGGAAGTAATGGTGGGTTCGCTTTGCGGCGAGGCATTCTTCCTGAACTTTCAGACGGGACGGCCTTCACGTCAGCCGCTCGACCTTCATAATGTGGTGAAAGGCACTATGTCGCTCGACCCAGAGCTGATGAATCTCTATGTGGGTCAAGGTGTGCCTAAGGGCGAACCGTTAGGCTGTCAGGCGTTCAACCTGCTGAATCATGAGCGGGGCACATTCTTCAATGATTCGCGTGCTTGGCGTGGATGGCAAGCTTTCGACTCATCACCCATTGTGGCTGGCGGCTATCTGTTCTGGGCAGGCGAGAATGGTAGCCTGTTCAAGTTTGAGCGTCAGGCAGGCGGCGTGCTTCATCGCGTCAGTACCTTGCGCTATCGGGTGAATGGGGCTGCGCCGGGCATCGAGTCAAGCCTGTGTGTGTATCGCAACTACGGCTTCTTCAGCGATAATCATGGTAATATTGTCTGCGTAAATCTGAACTCGATGAGTCCCGTGTGGCACGTCAAGAATCTGGACGATAGTGACGGCACCATTGTCTGCCGTGAGGAAGATGGCACTCCTTATCTCTATACTGCCTGCGAGGTAGACAAACAGGGTACCAACGGTCAATGTCGTTTCCTGAAGCTGAATGCCCTGACGGGAGAAATTGTCTGGGAGCAGCTAATAGCCTGCAACCGTGTGGATTTGGGCACTAAGGTGCTCGACGGAGGCATGTATGCCACGCCGCTGCTGGGACAGGGCGATTGCCAGCAAATGATATTCGCTAACATCTGTCGTAATAGTGCCCATCCCGACAAAGGACAGTTGACGGCCCTCAGTACGGAGGATGGTAGCGTACTTTATACTGTTGGCTATGGGAACTTCTGCTGGTCGTCGCCTGTTAGTTTCCTCAATGAGCAGGAAGAAATGTTCGTCTTCACGGCCGATGCCAATGGAGTGGTATATCTCATTCGTGGCCGTGATGGCGAGATACTTTGCAAGAAGTCGATGGGCGCTAATTTCGAGTCATCACCATGCGTCGTGGGCAACAGCCTCGTCGTTGGGTGTCGTGGTACGAAGATTTACAAGTTTATCATTAAATAGAAGGAGGAACAGGATATGAAACGATGGTTAAAGTTAGTTAGTTTATCATTTATTATTTTTCATTTATCATTTAGTGGCGTAGCCGCGCAAGGCACAGACCTGCTCTCTGCTAAGAAGAATGTCATTCCCGGAGGTTACAACTTCTGGGTCTATACCCCAGAAGACTATTACTTCACACAGGAATCAACGCCATTGGTGCTCTTCTTGCATGGTGCCAGCCTGTGTGGACGCGACCTGAACCGTGCCCTGCGCTATGGTACGGTGGCAGCCATCAAGATGGGACGCGACATTCCAGCGCTGGTCATCACACCGCAGAATCCTGGTGGATCATGGAATCCCAAGAAGTTAAATGACATTCTGGAATGGCTCGACCAGAATGATTATGCCTACGATCACAACCGCGTCTATGTATTGGGCATGAGCTTAGGCGGATATGGCACGCTCGACTTCGTGGGCACCTATCCTGAGAAGGTGGCTGCGGCTATGGCGCTGTGTGGCGGCTGTACACTGAAAGACCAGAGCCGCATGGGCGAGGCTCCGTTGTGGATCATTCACGGAACGGCTGATAGGTCGGTATCTGTACGAGAGTCGCAGAAGGTGGTCAATCGTATGAAGGAAGTAGGCATTACCCAGCGTCTGCGCTTTGATTGGCTGCCAGGAGCATCACATAGTGCTCTGGCTCGCTATTTCTACACAGCCAAGACCTACGAATGGCTCTTCTCACATTCGCTGGCTGACCCCGACCGTCCTGTGCGACGTGACATCAACATTACGCAGGCAGACCTCAATCAGGCTTATCGTGATATGGAGAAACGTTCAGAGCAACTGGAGACAGAATAACAATAGAAAGACATAAGAAAGACAAAATAACAATAGGAAGACATAATAACAAAATAACGAATATAAAAAAGAAAATGGGAAAAGTAATTCTTACAGGAGACCGCCCAACGGGCAAACTCCATCTGGGCCACTATGTTGGCTCGCTTCGCCGTCGTGTGGAACTGCAGAACGCAGGAGACTACGACCGCATGTTTGTGTTTATGGCTGATGTGCAGGCCCTGACCGACAACGCCGATAACCCTGAGAAAATCCGTCAGAACATTATCAACGTGGCACTCGATTATCTGGCTGCCGGTCTCGACCCTACCAAGTGCATTCTGTTCATTCAGAGTCATATTACTGAGTTGGCCGAACTGACTACCTATCTGATGAACCTCATCACGGTGAGCCGCGTACAGCGTAACCCGACGGTGAAGACAGAAATCAAGATGCGTGGCTTCGAGGGCGAGAGCGTTCCCCTGGGTTTCTTCTGCTACCCCGTTTCCCAGGCAGCCGACATCACGCTTTTCAAATCGACTACAGTACCCGTTGGCGAAGACCAGGAGCCGATGTTGGAGGTGACACGCGAGTTGGTGCGTCGTTTCAACCAGACCTACGCTCCTGTGCTCGTAGAGCCTGAAATCATGCTGCCCGAGAACATGACGGCACGTCGTCTGCCTGGTACTGACGGCAAGGAAAAGATGTCGAAGTCGCTAGGCAACTGCATCTATCTCTCCGACTCTGCTGACGAGGTGTGGCAGAAAGTTCGCTCCATGTATACCGATCCCACACACTTGAACGTCAGCGACTCAGGTCATGTAGAGGGTAATGCCGTGTTCACTTATCTCGATGCTTTCTCTACCGATGCCGACTTTGCCAACTTCTGGCCGGAGTATCAGAATCTGGACGAGCTGAAGGAGCACTACCGTCGTGGCGGACTGGGCGATATGAAGTGCAAGAAGTTCCTCAACCAGGTGCTGAATCAGTTCTTAGAGCCCATGCGTCAGCGTCGTCACGAGCTGGAGCAGGACATCCCCGAGATTTATAACATCTTGCGTAAGGGTACGGAGCAGGCTCGTGAAGTAGCTGCGCAGACAATGGACGAGGTACGTAAAGCCATGCGCATCGACTACTTCAATGATAGCGAGCTGATACGTCAGCAGGCAGAAGCCTTCAAGAGTAAATAGCTGTTTAGAAGGGCATAGGTCCATCACCGGTCGGCGGCAGGGAGCTTTCATCGGCAAAGCCCCTGAAGCTGTCGCCCGAGATGGGTGGCAGTTCTTCCCCGTTCACCCTCGATTCGATGATGCCGCCACCCATAGGAGGAGCGGCATTGCCTAGCGGCCTGTCCTCTGGATTTTCGAACCGCGTATATTCGCCGCGGAACGTCAGGAGCACATCGCCCGTAGCTCCCTTACGATGCTTGGCAATGATAATCTGAGCCATACCGTGCAGGTCGTGGCCTTGTCCGTCATCATAAATGTGATAGTACTCTGGGCGATGGACGAAGAGCACCATATCGGCATCCTGCTCGATAGCGCCTGACTCACGTAAATCGCTGAGTTGCGGACGTTTGCCTTCCAAGCCCTCACGTGCTTCTACACCGCGGTTCAGCTGGCTAAGAGCCAAGATGGGAATGTTCAGTTCCTTGGCTAGTCCTTTCAGCGAGCGGCTGATGGTGCTCACCTCTTCCTGTCGGCTCGAGAAGCGCATACCGTTGGCGTTCATCAGCTGCAGGTAGTCAATCATGATGATTTTCACGCCCTTTTCACGAACCAGTCGGCGAGCCTTAGTGCGCAGCTCGAAGATGGAGAGACCAGGTGTGTCGTCAATATAAAGTGGTGCTCCCATCAGACGGTTGATCTGCTTGTCCAACCGTTCCAGTTCGTCCTGCTGCAACTGTCCGCTTTGGATGCGTGAGCCTTGAATCTCACATACATTAGAGATGAGACGGTTCACTAACTGCACGTTCGACATTTCGAGCGAGAAGAAAGCCGTAGGGACCCCGTAGTCGGCAGCAATATTCTTGGCCAATGACAACGCAAACGACGTCTTACCCATAGCAGGGCGTCCGGCAATAATCACCAGATCGCTGGCCTGCCAACCGCTGGTAATATCGTCAAGTTTGTTATAACCCGTAGGTACACCTGTTAGACCATCTTTGTTCTGGTAGGCCTTCATGATAGCATCCATTGCTGTCTTAATGACAGGATCCACCTGCGTATAATCCTTCTTCATGTTCTTCTGCGACAGCTCGAAGAGCGAACCTTCGGCATGTTGCATCAGTTCATCCACATCGATAGTCTCGTCGAAGGCCTTCGTCTGCACATCGCTGGTGAACTGGATGAGCTGACGGGCTAGGAACTTCTGCGCCACGATGCGGGCATGATAGTCGATATGGGCACTCGAAGCCACTCGGCTCGATATCTCTGCCACGTATGCAGGGCCTCCTACCTCTTCCAGCGTGCCGTTACGCGCCAGTTGTTCCGTGACCGTGAGCACATCCACGGGCTTCTCGTTCATCGACAGGTCGCGGATGGCGGCATAGATGAGTTGGTTACGTGGCTCATAGAAGCTTTCAGGATAGAGCAGTTCACACACTACTGCGTATGCATCCTTGTCGATGAGCAGGGCACCCAGCACGGCGCGTTCCACCTCCAGTGCCTGAGGCTGCAAGTGAGCGTAGTTCGGGTCGATAGATTGGGGCCGGCTGGCTTTACGATTGTTATTGTTGTCTGGCATATTATTTTAGTTTTGGGGAAAAACAGCGCAAAGGTACGAAAAGTCGAGCGAAAAACCAAATTCCATCGCTATTAATTGTTGTTAAATTTGCCGTTCTGTGTATTAATCGACGAGAGGCTTCCTTAATTGATTTAGATACGTCCAAAATCAATTTAGGAGGCTTCTTATTTCATTTTGGAGCGTGCTCAATTGTACTTTGCTACGTACTATATTTGCTAGGATACGCTCTCGTTAAAAACAAATGGCATTTCGGAGGCCTAGAAATGCCATTTCCAAGGCTTGGAAGTGCCGTTTCCGCCCCCAGGAAACGGCACTTGTTTTTGCATGTATTTACAAATTTAGCGATAAAAGTGTAAAAATAGTGCTTTTCCTTTGGTAATTCACTCATTTATTCGTATCTTTGCATCTTATGAAAAAGATTCTGCTGATGATTGCCGTACTCCTCACCTCTGCGACTGAAGCCGCAGCCCAGAGTCGTGACCAGCAGAGGATGGTGCAGGTAGATAGTGCGCTTGCCGCCCGTTATTATAGTATTCCTTACGACACGAACTACGTGGTAAGGCCTGAGGGGAGATTGACGCTGAAGGTGAGGATGAACCAGACGGGCAACGACTTCCATGCTAAGGGGACCGTGAACGGCATCTATTCGAAGGCTGACCTGAGCACGAGCCATAAGACTACGTTCTCCATAGCAGGCATCTACCGTGGGATAGGCGTTGGAATGGCCATCAACCCCTACAAATGGAGTGGGGTGTATAAGGACTACGAGTTCAACCTGAACTATTACAGTAATCGCCTGAGTCTCGACTTCAGCTATCAGCGGTCAGAATCGCTGGCTGGCGACATCGTTGGCGACAGAGGGGAGCAACGGTTGGAGTCTGGCGACGTGACGATGAAGGTACTGAACTTAGCTGGCTATTACACCTTCAATCACCGTCAGTTCTCCTTTCCTGCAGCCTTTACCCAGAGTTATATCCAGCGCCGCTCAGCTGGATCGTGGCTGGCAGGCATTAGCTATCAAGGAGGTAGTATTAAGACTACCAATGACCTGATGGCAAGAAACCCGAATGCTCCTGACACCCGCATCTACGTAGGACATTTCGGTATCGGTGGCGGTTACGGCTACAACCTCGTGCTTGGTAAGAAATGGTTGCTCCATTTCTCCATGCTACCCACTATCGTTGTCTATAACCGCAATAACATGACCGTAAATGGTGAGCGCAAAAGGGCTCAACGCATGCGGTTCAACATGATCTTCAACGAGCGTGCCGCCATCGTCCGTAACTTCTCTTCCCGTTATTTTGCAGGGGCCACTCTTGTGATGAATAACTCCGTCTTCGACGACGATGTGGTGGTGGTCAACCAAAATAAGTGGCGCGCCCGCGCTTTTATAGGTATGCGATTATAAAGTAGTCATAAAGCTAAAAGCCAAAAACTAATGAAGAAAATATTTGTAATATTGGTTGCTGTACTGATGCTTGGTACGGTGAGTGCTCAAGAAGAAACTCAGAGGAAAAAGGTGGCCGTTGTATTGAGTGGCGGCGGTGCTAAGGGTATGGCGCATATTGGTGTGCTGAAAGTATTGGAAAAAGCTGGCATTCCCGTCGATATTATAACTGGCACATCGATGGGTAGCATCATCGGTGGACTTTATGCTATTGGCTACAATGCCAATTCGCTTGACTCAATGGTTCGTGTGCAGGACTGGAGCTATGTCATTACCGACAAAGAAGACTTGCGTAACCAGAGCCTCAGCGACCGCAAGAAGCAGAATACCTATTTCTTCACAACGGGTATGACTATCGGCAAGCGCGATATGAATGCAGGAGGAATCATCAAGGGAAAGAACTTGGCCGAGCTGTTCAATCAGCTCTGTGTGGGCTTTACTGACTCGCTCGACTTCACCCGTGACCTGCCCATACCTTTCGCCTGCGTGGCTACGGACATTATTACTAATGATGAGGTGGATTTCCACAGCGGACGGTTGCCGCAGGCCATGCGAGCTTCTATGGCCATTCCCGCAGCTTTCTCACCCGTGAGAATTGGTGAGAAGGTGCTGGTCGATGGTGGCATGAAGAATAATTATCCTGTTGATATTGCTCGCGAAATGGGAGCTGATATCGTCATCGGCGTTACCGTACAGGGACCGCCAAAGGTGGCCGAGGACATGGGTGGTACAATGAGCATCCTCAGTCAGATTATTGATGTGAACTGTAAGAACAAGTTGGACGAGAACATCGATATGACCGATCTGCATATGGCCGTCAATACAAAAGGTTACAACGCAGCGAGCTTCTCGTTGGATGCTATCGACACGCTTGTACGTCGCGGCGAAGAGGAGGCCATGCGCCATTGGGACCAGATTATTGCCCTGAAACCGCGCATTGGCATTGTTGATTCGTTCCGTCCTGCAATCCTCCATCCGCTACGTCCGAAGGTGATGACCGAGAAGCATCGTATCATTGACATTAGCTTTGAGAATATGACACCACAAGACGAGCGCTTCCTACGTCAAAAGTTCCATCTGAACCGCACGGACAGTATTGATGCCAAATTGGAACAGGAACTAACAACCTCGATGCGTGTGGATTTGTTCTACCAGACGGCAGAATGTCGTTTATTGCCAGAGAAATTGCCAAAAAGTTCCACAAGGAAGATTCACGGCATTTGGGACGAGGTTGATTCTCTATGGAATTATGCCGATGGTGTGCGTGTCATCCTCACAGCCGGTGACCGCAAGTCGGTGCAACTGCATGGAGGCGCACGTTATGACACCGAGGAATATGCTGCCGTACAGTTGGGGCTTGACATCCCGCTGAAGACTGCCGTACCTATCAATACCGATATTACAGTCCGCTTAGGTAAGCGCTTGAAGACGCGTGCTGATCTGACTATCCATCCTCGCAGCTTTACCCGTCCTACGCTCAGCTATGAGTTCCGTCGTAACGATGTGGATGTATATCTCAACGGTGATCGCGCCTACAATATTCTATATAATCAGTTTCAGGGAGAGTTCACACCCATCAACTTCGACCTGCGTCACTTTAACCTGCAATTAGACCTCCGTTGGGACTTCATGCATTACCGCAACAAGCTAGGTTCCGAGACGTCGAAGCAAGTTACGCTCAAGAACGAACACTTCTTCAGCTACCGAGCTCGAGCTGAATACAATAGTGAGGACGATTGGAACTTTCCAACACGTGGTGCTCGCTTCAAGGCGGAATATGCCTACGTAACCAACGATTTTACGAAGCTCAATGACCGTGCGGCTGACGGCACGAAGTTGGGAAAGAAGATCGGCATGAGCGACGTAAGTGCTGATTGGCGCATGTCGTTCACCGTTGGTGAACGTTTCACACTCCAGCCAATGCTCTATGGACGTCTGCTCTTCGGTTCGGTCGTGCCAGCCGTCTTTGGCAACACTATTGGTGGTGACTGGTTCGGTCACTATGTTGAGCAGCAGATGCCTTTTGCAGGAATTGGCAATATGGAGTATGTTGAGCATCAGTTCGTAGCTGCCCAGCTACAGGCGCAGGAGCGCATAGGTGGTAATAGCTATGTGCTACTTCGTGTGGCTGGAGCCCAACAGGCCGATAAAACGAAGGAACTATTGGACAACCGCACCTTGTTAGGTGTCCAAGCCGCTTATTATTACAATACGATGTTCGGTCCTGTGGGTGCCACACTTGGCTATAGCAACCGTACCAAGGAGCCTTATTTCTACCTCAATCTAGGGTATGAATTCTAAGATGGCGCGGGCGGTGTTGGTGCTCCGATAACGGCTGGGGCGCAGAGAATTCTGACGTTATGGAGTAAGACTATAGGAGTTGAGAATGGAGAATTAGCAAAATACTGAAGATTATGAAGACGAACAGTTTTAAACTATTGTTGATGGCCACAACGTTGCTTATAGCCAATACGTTATTGGCGCAACAACACGGCCTTGCCATCGATATCAGGAAGAACCATCAGGAAGACTCAACTCACGTGACTAATGTCAGCATTGGCCTGACCAGCCATACCGATACGCTGAAGGGTATGCAGCTGAATATGTTGTCGAACTATGCATGGCGCGTAGAGGGAGTCCAGCTGTCGGGCTTTAGCAATATCTCGTCATCACCAATGCGAGGTTTCCAGCTCAGTGGCGTCACCAATATCTCCATGGGTGTGGAGAACGGCATTCAGGCGGCTGGTCTGTTAAATGTCTCATCGGGCTATATGCGCGGCCTGCAACTCGGTGCCTATAATTATGCCGACGAACTGAACGGCGCGCAGATTGGTGTCTTCAATGTGGCCGAAGCACATCCCAAAGGCTGGCAGATAGGTCTGGTGAACTACACCAAGGATACCGAGGGTCACAAGATTGGTCTGGTGAACGTGAACCCCGAGACCACCATAGACGTGATGACCTTTGGCGGCACCAGTTCGAAGCTGAACGGTGCCGTGCGTTTCCGTAACACGAGCACCTATAGTATCCTCGGTTTAGGTACCCACTACATGGGCTTCGACGAGGATTTTTCTGGTGCCGTGTTCTATCGTCTGGGACAGTACAAGCAGCTCACGCCAAAGCTGTCAATCAGCGGTGATATCGGCTACTACCATATTGAAACGTTCAAGAAGCACAGCGACGAGGGGCCCTCACGTCTTTTCTCCTTGCAGGGCCGCGTGAATGCAGACTACCAGCTGTCGCGCACCGTCGGAGCCTTTGCTTCGGTGGGCTATGGCGACACGCGCTACTATCATCACGAAAAGAGCTACCGTCATCGCTTCTTGGCAGAAGCCGGCCTGACCTTCCGTTATCCACATAACCAGAATCGCAAAACGGCCGTCGTTCACCGTAGCGAGGAAGAAAAACCTGACGACTCGCTAATGGCATTAGGTCTGGGCAAGAAGCATCCGTGGTGGGCACTGGCGCAGGCCACAGGCATCAATGTCTTCGTACATTGTTTCGACCGTTTTGCTCTCGATGCCGACTTCGCTCAGACCACGCTGCACACGTGGCGCGATAATTTCGAGAACGGTTTTGTGTGGGACAACGATGTGTTCTCAACTAACCTCTTCATGCACCCCTATCACGGCAACCTCTACTTCAACTCCGCCCGTTCGCAGGGGCTTACGTTCTGGGAGTCGGCACCCTACGCTGCTATCGGTTCATTAGAGTGGGAATTCCTGGGCGAGCGTGAGCCACCCGCACTCAACGACCTCATCGCCACCACTATGGGAGGCATCTGCATTGGTGAAATCACCAACCGCATCAGCCGCATATTCCTCGATGACTCCAAACAGGGCTGGCCGCGTTTCTGGCGTGAGCTGGGTGCTGCCGTCTTCAATCCTATGGGTGCCCTGAAACGCATCGCTACCGGCGATGCCTGGAATGTACGCCGTGACCACTACCGCTATCACGACTATAACCGCAACCCCGTGGAGATCTCCATTTCGGCTGGCGACCGTTATTTGGCTGATGACGGCAGTATGTTCAAGGGTGAGCACAACCCCTACATCAACCTCTCCATGCAGTATGGAGACCCCGTGAACGAGGATGAGCACAACGCGCCTTACGACTACTTCGAGTCAGAGTTCATTGCTGGACTCTCAAGCAACCAGCCCATTCTCAACCAGGTGCACCTGATGGGCCGTCTCTGGAGTACGCCAATGATTGAGCGCAAGAATATCCGTGCCGAGTTTGGTATCTATCAGCATTTCGATTATTTCGACTCGAAGCCCGTGAAGGACGGCTCCGATCTTACGCCTTACCGTATCAGCGAGGCAGCAGCCTTCGGTCCTGGAGCCATCATTCAGATGCCGCAGGTGGGCATGCTCGACAAGTTGGAGCAGCGCGTCTTCCTCAATGGTATCTTGTTGGGCGGCACGAAGAGCGACTATTATAATATCATCGACCGCGACTACAACATGGGCAGCGGCTTTAGTGTGAAGACGAAAACACACATGGAGTTGCGCCACTTCGGACGTTTTACCCTCAACGCTCACTACTATCGCATCTTCACGTGGAAGGGCTATGACAAGGACAAAGACCTATCCACGCTTGATGAAGAGGAAATGCTCCATCTGAATGCTCAAGGCGATAAGGGTAATGCTGCTCTGCTAGTCGTCAACCCCGTGACGGAGTTCGACATCGCCCGCAACTGGAGTGTCGTTCTCTCTGGCTCGTACTACGTCCGCCGCACGCACTACCACTACTTCGACGACGTGAAGGCCAACACCTTCGAGTTGCGCCTCGGTGCTACCGTGCATCTCTAAATTTCAGTTTTTTTTCGTATAACGCATCATTTTTATCAAGAAGTGATGCGTTTTTGCATTTATCTGTCACTATTGTCACCATATCTGACCTGTCTATCTTGTTGTCATTCAGCGAATTGTAAAGGATTGGCGCAGAAGTGCAGATTTTTTGTTGAAAAACTTTGGAGTGCGCGCGCATACGCGCGTGAATAAATCAAATAGGTGCCTTCTCTAAGGCATAAAGAAGGCATCTCTTTGCCCTGAAGAAGGCACCTTTTTGGTATTTTGGACGCTCCTAAATCAATTTAGGACGTAGCTAAATCAATTTAGGACGCAGCAAAAAAACGAAATCCTTTGGTGGTTTCAGGAATTATTCGTATCTTTGCACGCAAGAAAGGAGTATAAGGAAATTTCGTAACAATAAAATATCTACGACAATGAAACAGCTGACTTTATGGAGAAACATCTTTGTGATGGCTGCTGCAATCTCCATCGCCTCTTGCAGCAATGACAGTGAGCAGGAAAAGCCTTTCACTACCGACCCTGTGGAGCAGACTAAGTTCTTCGTCTGCGAAGCGAGTGCCGAAACAAGGGGTGCAACCATCGACACGCTCTTCACCGAGGATGACATCGAGTGGTTCAACGTCAGCACCCGCGAAATCCGCTTCAAGAAGCAGGACGAGCAGCTTCTGAACAAACTGATGGCGAACTATGACAAAGAAAAGCTGGAGTTCCACCTCGGCGAGAACGTTCTGTTCGAGGTCAGCCGTTTCGTGTCTGATTTTGACAGCCGCGTATTCTTTGACCTTGTGCTGTACTATTCCACAATAGGAGACTTCTCCCAAGATTCAGGTATCCCCCACTATTACCTGCTCGACTGCTACCCCCAGCTATCCAGTTTCATCAACGACGAGCGCACGCAGGCCAACGTCAAGAAGAACGCCCTGCAGTGGGAAGCCTTCACCAAATATCTTGAAGGCAAGGGCAAACTGAAAAAATAAATTCATTTGGAATTTGTAGAGGCGACAAAATAGTTCTCAGTTGTTTGCCGTTCTGGCATTTGCCTATTTGTATCTTGCCGAATGGTGTAGAAATTATGAATATTATTGTATCGCAAGAAATAGAGAAGGTGTGCCCTTCGTTTGTGGGCGCAGCAGTTGAGGCGCAGGTGGTGAATACGGAGTACTGCGCTGAGCTTTGGGACGAGATTCATGGACTGGAACAACGGCTGAGAAAGGAACTGACGACGGAGAGTCTGAAGGAGCTGTCGCCGATTGCCGCCACGCGACGGGTATATAAGGCGTGCGGTAAGGATCCTTCGCGCTATCGTCCTGCCAGCGAGCAGTTGATTCGTCGTATGTTGCAAGGAAAAGAGCTCTACCAGATTGACACGCTGGTGGATCTTGTCAATCTGGCCTCTATCGGCTATGGTTATAGTATTGGCGGTTTTGATGCTGACAAGTTCGTGGGCGACACGCTGACTCTGGGTGTGGGTCGCGAGGGTGAGCCCTACGAGGGCATAGGTCGCGGCATGCTGAACATTGCAGGTCTGCCCGTCTATCGTGATGCACAAGGTGGGGTGGGTACGCCTACCAGCGACAACGAGCGTACGAAGATAACACTCAGCACCACCCATCTTGTGGTGCTCATCAACGGTTATGATGGCAATGAGCAACGTGTGGTGGATAATGCCTGCTTCATCCAACGACTGCTACGCCAGTATGCCCATAGCAATGGTGGTTCAGTCAAGGTCTATCGCTAATAGCCTATATCTTCATGGAGAGCGAGATACGGTGACGACGGTGATCGACCTCGATGACGCGAACGGTAACGTGCTGGTGCAGCTTCACCACGTCTGTAGGATGGGCAATACGGCGATTAGCCATTTGTGAAATATGCACGAGGCCGTCCTGATGGACACCGATATCGACAAAGGCACCGAAGTTGGTGATGTTGGTCACGATGCCAGGCAGAATCATTCCTTCCTCCAAGTCATCTATAGTTTGGACGCGGCTGTCGAACTCAAACTCTTCTAACTGCTCGCGCGGATCACGTCCCGGCTTCTCCAACTCATGCATGATATCTGTCAACGTGGGTATGCCCACCTCCTTGGTGACATACTTGTTGATATCGATATGGGCACGCAGCTCTTTCTGCTGAATCAGGTCTTTCACGGTGCAACCCTGATCGTGGGCCATTTGCTCGACAATAGCATAACTCTCAGGATGCACGGCACTATTGTCGAGCGGGTTCTTGGCATCAGGAATACGCAAGAAACCGGCACATTGCTGGAAAGCAGCAGGTCCCAGACGTGGCACCTTCTTCAATTGGGCACGCGAAGTGAAGGGGCCATTGTCACGACGATAGTCAATGATATTCTTAGCCAACGTGGGCCCCAGACCGCTAACGTATTGCAGCAGGTGGCTACTGGCCGTATTCAGATTGACACCCACCATGTTGACGCAGCTTTCTACGGTCTGGTCTAACTGATGCTTCAGCTTGGTCTGATCGATATCGTGTTGATATTGTCCCACGCCGATGCTCTTCGGATCAATCTTCACCAGCTCAGCCAGCGGGTCCATCAGACGACGCCCAATGCTGACTGCGCCACGTACGGTGACATCTTCATCAGGGAATTCATCGCGGGCTATCTTCGAAGCGGAGTAGATGGAGGCGCCGTCCTCGGAAACGACAAATAGCCTCACCCCTGTCCCCTCTCCAACTGGCAAGGGGAGTGATTTGATGGTGTCTTCTATAAATGTCTTCGTTTCGCGGCTGGCAGTACCGTTGCCGATAGCGATGGCCTCAATGTGGTAGTCCTGGATCATCTGCTGCACGTGGACGGTAGCCTGCATGCGACGGTTCACAGGCGGGTGGGGGAAGATGGCCTCGTGGTGGAGCAGATTGCCCTGTGCGTCAAGGCACACCACCTTGCAGCCCGTGCGGAAACCCGGGTCGATGCCCATCACGCGCTTCTGCCCCAATGGAGCACCAAGCAGCAGCTGGCGCAGGTTCTCGGCAAAGACGCGGATGGCTTCATCGTCGGCCCGCTCTTTACTAAGGTTGGCAAACTCCGTCTCTATCGAGGGCTTCAGCAGACGCTTATAGCTGTCTTCTGCTGCCTCAGCCACAAGTCGGCCACAAGCATTGTGGCTGTGTACCCACTGGCGTTGCAGACGTTCGATACACTCCTGGTCATCTATAGGATCGATGCTCAGGCGCAGAATGCCCTCGGCCTCGCCGCGTCGCATGGCTAACAGGCGATGACTGGAACAGCGCTTCAGCTGCTCGTGCCAGTCGAAATAGTCGCTGTATTTCTGTGCTTCGTCGCTGTCGGCCTTGGCCTTGACCACCTTCGAGGTGATGATAGCTGTGCGACGAAAGCTGCCTCGCAGTTGCTGGCGTGAGCGCTCGTCTTCGCTGATGGTCTCGGCAATGATGTCCTGAGCACCACGAATAGCAGTTGCAATATCTGAGACATCGCCTACGGCATACTTCTTGGCAGCCAGCTCTATGTTACTCTCGCGTTGCAGCAGGATGAGTTGAGCCAACGGTTCCAGTCCCTGTTCGCGTGCCACTTGGGCACGGGTCCTTCGTCTCGGTTTGTAGGGAAGATAGATGTCCTCAAGCTCCGTAGCGTCCCAGCATTGTTCGATACGTTTCTGAAGCTCAGGCGTCATCTTCTCTAACTCCGTGATGGTCTTGATGACGGTTTCCTTTCGCTTTGCAATCTCCTTCAGGCGTTCATTCTCGTCGTTGATGGCGGCTATGGCCACCTCGTCGAGTGCTCCTGTGCGCTCCTTGCGATAGCGTGAGATGAAGGGGATGGTACATCCTTCTTCGAGTAGAGACAACGTATTGCCCACAGCTTCAATACTGAGGTTCAGCGCCTGGGCTATCAATTTGGCAATAATATTATTCTGCATGGTTCCTGACAATGTTTTGTGCCTCTTCGATGGTAGCGTCAAAGGGGCCTGTATGTTCAAGTTTTAAGGTGCACATAGCAGCGGCCAGTCGGCCTGCCTCGTCGCACGAAGCTCCGTTGGCCCTTGCATAGAGATAGCCTGCTGCATAGGTGTCGCCACAGCCTGTGGCATCGACCACCTGTCGTGGCTCGTAGGAAGGAATCTCGTAGAAGCGGTTGCCGTCGTATATAAGACTGCCATAGCTACCCAGTGTGATGAGCACCTCGCGCACGCCCCAACTGCTAATCTGCCGTGCACCGCGTTTCAGGTCGCGCTCACCATCGGTCAGCACATCTATCTCATGTTCATTCACTTTCAGAATCTCTGTATGTTTCAATACACGTAGCTTGTCAGTCCAATCAACGGCATAGACGCGCTGCTGACGCACTTCGCGCAAGTATCCCTGTACGTCGATGCAGACACGGCCCTTCTGAGCTAAGTATTCCACCACTTCGGGGGAGAAATCATCAACCAAAAGTGTGCCCAAATGGAACATGTCGGCTTCAGCATTCTGTAGCTGCTCAATGGTGAAGGGCGCTGCTTTTGAGAGCACCCGCTGACGGCGGTCGTTCATGTTGCGCCCATAGCTGTTCTCGAAGAACACGCTCGTAGGGCTATTCAGCGCCTGAATGTCGATGCCTGCCTCACGTAGTTTGGCAATCTCAGGCTTCAGATCGTCGCCAACGGCAGTAATGATGCCGAAGCTGACATCGTGTGGCAGATGGTTCATAGCCCAGGCGACGTAATAGGCCGTACCTCCTGCACAATCCACACCCTCAGGCAAACTGGGCGTGATAATGCGGTCGTGGGTGATGTGCCCGATGCAAAGAATCTGTTTCTTTTCCATAACGACCTACAAAGTTAGTGCAAATCGAACACAAAACCAAAAAAACAATTGTTTTTTTAAGTTTTGTTGAGATGCAGCCTAACTAAGACTGGAGGTCAAAGGTACGAATAAGCGAGGAGAAAACCAAAACTTTTTGGGGTTTTCTCGAGCGAGAGCACCTTCGGCCGTAGGCCAAAGTATGTGCAAACTGAGCGAAAAACCAAAAAAACAATTGTTTTTTTAAGTTTTGTTGAGATGCAGCCTAACTAAGACTGGAGGTCAAAGGTACGAAAATGCGAGGAGAAAACCAAAACATAGTTAGTATGATATCTTGATGAAGTGAGAAAAAATGTATAGTGTCACTTTTCCTGACAAATGCCCTCTCATATTTCGCTCCAAATTCACCAAACGTAAAACGGTACGCGTATGAGCGAAATATGAGCATAGTTGTACCTGTCTCATTCCCAGTATCTTACGAAATTGAGCCGTTTTCTGCCTGCTTTTTGAAGCCCCAAAACGCCCGAAAAGTGCCGTTTTTCGGCCAAAAAGATGCCATTTCCAGGGCCAGGAGAAGCATTCTTCATGGCAGGAAGGTGCCTTCTCGTTTCATCGAGAAGCGTTCTCGATTCATTGAGGAGCGTTCTCGTTTTGTTTTGGAACGTTCTAACTGCTGCGAAGGGGGTCGTTCTCCCTGTTTTCGCCCTCCCGTTTTTCTAGTTTGCACTTTTTCGCAGTACCTTTTTTTGACTAATTTTCTTTACATCACTACAATTATGTTTTTCTGCTTGTACAATTATTTTTCATTTTTTACAGAAATAATTTGCACAAACAGGAAATAATCACTATCTTTGCACCGATTCGAATAGCCTGAAAGGGCGTGAGGGTCAGACATTTTGGAAAAAGGACGTTTACGAACGTTATCTTCTGTGTGTGAATCTCGCTAATTCAAGTCCGGAAGGAACGCAACAGGAACGTCCGCGTTGGGTGTATTGTACCCTGCTTACTTTTAAGGTGAGCTGTCTATACAATATATCACGGCGTGGGCTATCTCGAGTTGCTTATCCTGGACAAGGCAATGCGAGAGCCCACACACGGGATAAGCGGGAAGTAGAGCTACGCACGTCTTTCGCATTTAAAATAGCGACTACAAATGAACTGCCGAATTCGGGGAGCTATAGGCGCAAAGAACAGAATGCCTATGGCCAAAATAATGAAGAATAGAAAGGCTTTGCCTATGTGTGAAATGTGCGTAAAAGACGGGAAGGTGCATTTTGTAAGGTTTTGAAAGGTCTTTTTTCGTCTTTTCTCTTGGAAGGATCAAATCTTTTACTTAAATTTGCAGCGTAAAACTAAAAACATTTAGACTTATGAAAAGGAGATTTACTTTATTGTTGTTGCTGATTTCTTTGCTGGGAATCGCGAATACTGCCTTAGCCGACGACTTGACGGTGGGCGACGTGTCGAACTCTGGATGTAAGAGTACGAGAAGTGAAAGTGTTGCTGGCCATCAGATACTCAAGCTTACCCGTACTGAAAGCGGCTTGGTGGGCGAGCTGAGAGACTACTGGGCCAATTGTGGGTATGAGGACATCAAGGTAATGTGCGAGGAAGATGGGCAAAACCTCACTATTAACGTCAATGACGACGTTGAGTATTGGACCAATTGCGAATGCATTATTAATGTCTACTTTACCATCTTCAACGCTCTGAAAGATGAATATCAGATAACGGTGCAGGGGAAGAATGTGGGTACGGTATCGTTCAAGGAGCATTCTGTAGTGGAAATTGACCTGAATACGTTAGAACGAGCCTACGAGGAAGGCTTTGAATATCCCCTCAAGGTGGAGGCAACAACAGTTTTACTACAGTCAGGCCCGGGCTCGGATCAGAGTCTCGATATACTCCATTGCGATAATTGCTGTTTCCGCTTTGCTATTTACAATTATGTTCTTCCCCCTGACTATAGCTATATAGACGTGCAGCCAGTCTTCAACGAAGACAGCACGCTGGTGGTCAATGTGCTAACCGATGGTGACCCCAACAAGGAAGGCAGTCAGGCGGCTCGCTTGAGTTTCCTCATATACAATATGATGAAATATAACTATCACCTGCAGTTGAACCACACCATCCTAAATGGAACCGAGAACGAAGCCACCGCCTGTCTGTATGAGGGTGACATTACCGTACCAGAGTGGGGCAAAATCAACGTTCCCATTAGTAGCAATCAGCAATATACGCTCGCCGTATTGCCACAAACAACTGGCAGCAACGCTGAAGCTCCGTACTACGACATGCAGGGCCGTCGTATCATCGGCAAACCGGAGAGGGGTGTGTATATACAGAATGGGAAAAAGAAAGTAATAAGGTAAAATACTTTGGGTTCTATAGATAGCGCTGCGCTTTAAATAGCGTGGCGCTATTTGGTTTTCTTGCTTAGGAATGCAAATTAATTTAGATTCTCTTTGCTAAATCGATTTTTTGCACTAACTTTGCAGCAACTAACAACAAGACGAATGCTAAGAACACTATACAATCAGATAGGAGAATACTGGCGGGCGGCTGTAGCTACGCCAGTACTGACGGCTTTGGAGGTGGTGATGGATGTGCTCATCCCCTACGTCACGGCTATGCTCATCGATCGCGGCATTATGGCTGGCGACATGCAGGCCGTGTATCTCTACGGGCTGCTGATGGTGGGTATGGCGTTGCTCTCGCTGCTGTTCGGCATTCTGGCAGGCCGTGTATCGGCATACGCCTCGACGGGCTTTGCTGCCAATCTGAGGCGAGCGATGTACAGGAACATCCAAACCTTTTCGTTTCAGGACATTGACAGATTCTCCACATCGGGATTGGTGACACGCATGACTACTGACGTGAACTCGCTTCAGAATGCTTTCCAGCAGATTCTGAGGGTGACGGTACGTGCGCCTTTCCGTCTGTTGCTCAGCATCGTGATGTGCTTGGTCATCGATCCTCGGCTCAGCCTTATCTTCATTCTTGCGATGCTTGTACTGGGTGTGAGCCTATACCTTATTATATCGCGCGTGGCACGACTGTTCCAGCAGGTGTATGTGAAGTATGACGAACTGAATCAGAGTGTGCAGGAGAATGTGGCAGGCATTCGTGTGGTGAAGGCTTTCGTGCGCGAGGATTACGAGAACAAGAAGTTTGCGAAGGCTGCCGAAGGGCTGTATAAGCTCTATACTAAGGCTGAGAGCATGATGGCGCTGAACCACCCTGTGATGAATATGGTAGTGTATGGCTGCATCATCGCCCTCTCGTGGTGGGGTGCCCACTTCATTGTGAGTGGTACGCTGACTACGGGTGAGCTGACGTCGCTGTTCACTTACGTCATGTCTATCCTTCAGGCACTAATGATGCTGTCGATGATCTTTGTTATGCTGACGCAGAGTGCTGCTTCGGCCAAGCGTGTCAGTGAGGTGATAGAGCTGAAGGCCAGCATTGAAAATCCTGCTGAGCCGGTGATGGATGTCGCTGATGGCAGCGTGGAGTTCCGTGAGGTGCGTTTCGACTATCATACTGTTGCTGAGGGGGAGCATAAGCGTTCCGCTCTCTATCATGTCTGTTTCCGCATTGAAAGTGGTGAGACCATCGGTGTTATTGGTGGCACGGGCTCTGGTAAATCTACATTGGTAAACTTGATTAGCAGACTTTACGACACCACGAAAGGAGAGGTACTTGTTGGTGGAAGGAACGTGAAGGAGTATGATTTGGCAGCTTTGCGTAATGCCGTTAGTGTGGTGTTGCAGCAGAATACGCTGTTCAGCGGCACGGTGCTTGATAATTTGCGCTGGGGAAACCCTAATGCCACGCTAGAGGAATGTCGCGAGGCTTGTCGCATGGCGCAGGCTGACGTTTTTATTAGTGAGATGCCACAGGGCTATGACACAAAGATAGAACAGGGAGGTACGAATGTCAGTGGCGGACAGAAGCAGCGCCTTTGTATTGCCCGCGCCCTGTTGAAGCATCCCAAGATACTGGTACTTGATGACTCCACTTCGGCCTGCGACACCCGTACCGATGCCCTCATCCAGCGTGCTTTCCGTGAACAGCTGCCCGAGATGACCAAGCTTATCATTGCCCAGCGCATCAGTAGCGTGGAGCATTGCGACCGCATCCTCGTCATGGACAATGGTATGGCAACAGGTTTTGACACCCACGAGCATCTGCTACGTGACAATGCCCTCTACCGCGAAATTTATGACATTCAGACGAAAGATACAGGCGACTTTGACAAGAAAGGAGGTGCTGCATGAGACAACCGAGTTTTGATCGCGGCCCTCGTGGTCCTCATGGGCAGAATGCTGGATTTCAGCGTGCCACGAAGCAGCAGAAGAAGGTCATGCTCCGACTGTTTGGCTTCGTGCTGAAACATTATAAGTTCTCGATACTCACCGTGCTTTTATGCATCGTGGTAAGTAGCATCACGTCGCTTTTCTCCACGTTGTTCACGCGGACGCTGATTGATGATTATATCACGCCGCTGACGCAGATGGCCAATCCCGAATACGCATCACTATTGCAGGCATTGTTCCGATTAGGGCTGATCCTGTTGTTGGGTGTCATCGCCTCCTATGCGTATAACCGCTTGATGATCAACGTGTCGCAAGGCACGATGTTGCGGCTGCGCAAACAGATATTCGAGCGAATGGAACAGTTGCCGCTCAGCTATTTCGACACCCATTCGCATGGCGAGCTGATGTCGGTCTATACCAACGATGTCGATTCTCTACGCCAGATGATTTCCACGGCGATGGCTCAGGTGTTCTCCAGCGTCATCACCATCGTAGCTACTTTTACGTCGATGGTAGTGCTCTCCATCCCCTTGACATTGGTGAGCATCTTCATTGCTGTCGTGATGATGGTGACCACGACTAAGTTGGGCAAGTGGTCGCGCGGCTACTTCCGCACGCAGCAGGAGTCATTGGCCAACGTGAACGGTTTTATTGAGGAGATGATGACCGGCCAAAAAGTTGTAAAAGTGTTCTGTCATGAGCAGCAGGCCATCGCGCAGTTTGAAACCATCAACGAGCAGTTGCGTTCGTCGGCCTATAACGCCAACAAGATAGCAAATGTAGTGATGCCTGTCAATGGGAACTTAGGCAATCTTGGTTACGTGCTCTTAGCCGTAGTCGGCGCAGCCTTGGCACTTTCTGGAAGTTGGGAACTATCTTTGGGAACGATAGTTGCATTCTTGCAGCTCAACAAGAGTTTCACACAGCCCATCAGTCATGTCTCGCAGCAGATCAACTCCGTGCTTAATGCCTCGGTGGGTGCAGAGCGCGTTTTTGCATTAGGCGATGCCGAACCAGAGGTGGACGAGGGAACGCAGCAATTGACAGCGCCGAAAGGCGATGTCGATTTCCAGCATGTCGATTTCGGTTATGTGCCTGAGAAGCAAGTGCTCTTCGATATCAACATCAACACCCAGCCAGGTCAGAAGATAGCCTTTGTGGGTGGCACAGGTGCTGGCAAGACCACCATCATCAACCTCATCAACCGTTTCTATGACATCCAGAAGGGCGCCATTCTCTACGACGGCATCCCCATTACCTCCATTCAGAAACGATCCTTGCGTCAGAGCATGACCATCGTCTTGCAAGAGACGCATCTGTTTACAGGTACTGTGCTCGACAATATCCGCTATGGATGCCTGGAAGCAACCGACGAGGACTGCATTCGTGCCGCCCAGCTCGTAGGAGCCCACGACTTCATTCGTCGCCTGTCCGATGGCTACTATACAATGTTGCAGGGCGACGGCGGCAACCTCTCGCAGGGCGAGCGCCAGCTGCTGGCCATAGCCCGTGCTGCCGTAGCCAATCCACCCGTGCTCATTCTCGACGAGGCCACTAGCTCCATTGACACCCGTACGGAACAGCTCGTACAGCGAGGCATGGACAGCATTATGCAGGGGCGCACCACCTTTGTCATTGCCCACCGTCTGAGCACCGTTCGCAATGCCGACCAGATTATCGTCCTTGACCATGGTCGCATAGCAGAACACGGCACCCACCAAGAGCTTTTGGCCATGAAGGGGCAATACTATGAACTATATACGGGCAATGAGATATGAAATATTTTCAAATATTCTTGCAACAAATGGAAAATTTTCGTAACTTTGCAGGCTAAATAGTAAAAACATACTTATTATAATAATTACACAACAAAACTATGTCAAACATTAAAGAGAAACTCTTCACCGAGTTTACTGCGCCCACCACGCAAGAGTGGCTGGACAAGATTGAGGTGGATCTGAAAGGTGCCGACTTCCAGAAACGACTCGTGTGGAGAACAAACGAAGGTTTTAACGTACAGCCCTTCTATCGCCGTGAAGACCTGAAGGACTTGAAGGCCGTTGATTCGCTGCCTGGCGAATTCCCGTTCGTACGTGGCAACAAGAAGGACAACAACCTGTGGTTCGTACGTCAAAACATTGTGGTGGACGATGCCAAGGCTGCTAATGCCAAGGCACTCGACATCCTAAATAAGGGCGTCGATTCCCTCGGCTTCCAGATTCCTGGCAAGGACGTCAGCAAGGAGTTCATCGCCACATTGCTTGAAGGCATCCTGCCCCAGTATGTGGAGTTGAACTTCAAGACCTGTCAGCGCCATTGTGTGGAGTTGGCTAAGGTGCTGGTGGAGTACTTCAAGGAGAAGAACTATCCGTTGGATGAGCTGAAGGGAAGCATCAACTTCGACCCCATCGGCAAGATCCTGAAGAAAGGCAAGGATGTGACGGCTGTGCTTGCTGAGGCAACGCCTCTCATTGAGGCACTGGCAGAGCTTCCTGGCTACAAGTGCATCAACGTGAACAGCGTGCTGCTGAACAATGCTGGTGCCTACATCTATCAGGAGTTAGGATATGCTCTGGCATGGGGTGCTGAATATCTGAATGTGCTGACTGAGGCTGGTGTCGATGCCACTGAGGCTGCCAAGCGCATCAAGTTCAACATGGGCGTCT
The DNA here is from genome assembly GCA_905233825.1 of uncultured Prevotella sp. Lineage (GTDB taxonomy): Bacteria > Bacteroidota > Bacteroidia > Bacteroidales > Bacteroidaceae > Prevotella. The sequence goes on from CAJOFE010000004.1 coordinate 140,703, forward strand.
CGGAGAACTACTTCATGGAGATTGCCAAGTTCCGCGCCGCTCGTCTACTCTGGGCTCAAATTGTGAAGCAGTACGAGCCGAAGTGCGACTGCGCTTGCCAAATGCATGTCTGCGCCATCACGTCGGAATATAATCAGACGCTGTTCGACAGCTATGTCAATCTGCTGCGTTCGCAGACCGAGACTATGTCGGCAGCTATCGCGAATGTCGATTCTATCGTAGTCACTCCTTTCGACAAGCCTTATGAGACTCCGACTGAGTTTGCAGAGCGCATAGCCCGCAACCAGCAGCTGTTGCTGAAGGAAGAGGCTCACTTCGATAAGCTGGTCGATGTGTCGGGTGGTTCTTACACCATTGAGCACCTTACCGATGCTATCGCTAAGGAGGGCTGGAAACTGTTCCTTGCTGTGGAGGAGGCTGGTGGATTCCTGGCTGAAGCTTTGAAGGGCAACATTACAAACGACGTGAACACCTCGAACGACAAGCGTCACGCCGCTGCTGCTACCCGTCGTGAGTTCATTCTGGGTACCAACCAGTTCCCCAACTTCACTGAGACCAGCGACGGCAAGCAGCCTATGGAGTGCTGCTGTGCTTGTGGTCATGAGGAGGGCGAGCTACCTGTCCTGAACAAGGAGCGTCTCGCTTCTGAGTTCGAGACCCTGCGTCTGGCTACTGAGAAGGCCAAGAAGCAGCCTATCGCCTTCATGCTAACCATCGGTAACCTTGCCATGCGCCAGGCTCGTGCTCAGTTCTCGTGTAACTTCCTCGCTGCTGCTGGCTACAAGGTGATGGACAACTTGGGCTTCAAAACTATTGAGGAAGGCGTAGATGCTGCCCTTGCTGCTAATGCCGACATCGTGGTCATCTGCTCCAGCGACGATGAGTACGCTGAGTACGCCATCCCTGCATTCCAGTATCTGAACGGTCGCGCCATGTATGTGGTGGCAGGTGCTCCCGCTTGCTCTGAAGACCTGAAGGCTGCTGGCATTGAGAACTTTATTCATGTTAAGTCTAACCAGCTAGAAACGCTTCGTGCGTACAATGCTAAACTCGGAATCTAATTATGGCACGCAAGAATTTTAAAGATATTGATATCTACGCTGGCATTCAGCAGAAGGATGGCCAGCAGTGGCAGAAAGAGAATGGCATCAGTGCAAACTGGCGTACGCCTGAGCAGATTGACATTCAGCCTGTTTATACCAAAGAAGACCTCGAAGGAATGGAGCACCTTGACTTCACTGCTGGTATTCCTCCCTACCTTCGTGGCCCGTACTCGATGATGTACCCCTTCCGCCCTTGGACTATCCGTCAGTATGCCGGATTCTCAACGGCTGAGGAGTCGAATGCCTTCTATCGCCGTAACCTCGCATCTGGCCAGAAAGGACTTTCCGTAGCTTTCGACCTCCCTACACACCGTGGTTACGACCCTGACAATGCTCGTGTAGTGGGCGATGTCGGCAAGGCTGGCGTGAGCATCTGCAACGAGGAGAATATGAAGGTGCTCTTCGGTGGCATCCCTCTTAACAAGATGTCTGTCTCGATGACGATGAACGGTGCCGTGCTACCCATTCTGGCTTTCTACATTGTGGCTGGTCTGGAACAGGGCGCTCAGTTAGAGGAGATGGCAGGAACCATTCAGAATGATATTCTGAAAGAGTTCATGGTGCGTAATACCTATATTTATCCACCTGCATTCTCGATGAAGATCATTGCTGACATCTTTGAATATACGTCGCAGAAAATGCCGAAGTTCAATTCTATCTCCATCTCTGGCTACCACATGCAGGAGGCTGGTGCTACTGCCGACATCGAGTTGGCTTACACGCTGGCAGATGGTATGGACTACTTGCGTACGGGTGTTGATGCTGGTATCGATGTGGATGCCTTTGCACCCCGCCTGTCGTTCTTCTGGGCCATCGGTATGAACCACTTCATGGAGATTGCCAAGATGCGTGCTGGTCGTCTGCTCTGGGCCAAGATCGTGAAGAGCTTCGGTGCCAAGAATCCAAAGTCGCTGGCCCTGCGTACCCACTCGCAGACCTCTGGTTGGTCGCTTACTGAGCAGGATCCCTTCAACAACGTAGGTCGTACCTGTATCGAGGCTATGGCTGCCGTGCTGGGTCACACCCAGTCACTGCATACCAATGCCCTTGACGAAGCTATTGCTCTGCCTACTGACTTCTCCGCTCGTATCGCCCGTAATACGCAGATCTACATCCAGAATGAGACGAAGGTCTGCAAGCAGATTGACCCGTGGGCCGGTTCTTATTATGTAGAGACTCTGACCAACGAGTTGGTGCACAAAGCGTGGGAGCATATCCAGGAAATTGAAAAGCTCGGCGGTATGGCCAAGGCCATCGAGACAGGACTGCCCAAGATGCGTATTGAGGAGGCTGCTGCCCGCACGCAGGCCCGTATCGACTCTGGTGTGCAGACCATTGTCGGTACTAATAAATACCGTCTGGAGCACGAGGATCCCATCGACATCCTTGAAGTTGATAATACCGCTGTGCGCAAACAGCAGGAGGAGAGCCTCAAGGCAGTCCGCTCTACCCGTGACGAGGCTGCATGTCAGGCTGCCCTCAAGGCTATCACCGAGTGCGTCCGCGACTTCAACGAGGGTCGCAAGAGCGAGAACAACCTGCTCGACCTGGCTGTCAAGGCCGCTCAGCTGCGTTGCACATTAGGTGAAATCAGTGATGCCTGCGAAGAGATCGTAGGCCGTTATAAAGCAGTAATCAGAACAATTTCAGGCGTGTATAGTTCAGAATCAAAGAACGACAGCGACTTCGAGTTGGCTTGTAAGCTGACCGACAAGTTTGCGAAGAAAGAAGGTCGTCGTCCGCGTATCTTTGTTGCCAAGATGGGACAGGATGGACATGACCGTGGTGCAAAGGTTGTAGCTACTGGCTACGCAGACTGCGGCTTCGACGTGGATATGGGCCCGTTGTTCCAGACACCCGCCGAGGCTGCCCGTGAAGCTGTGGAGAACGATGTCCACATCGTGGGTGCCTCGTCGCTAGCTGCCGGACACAAGACGCTTATTCCGCAGCTTATCGAGGAGCTGAAGAAGCTGGGCCGCGAGGACATCATGGTTATCGCTGGTGGTGTTATCCCTGCTCAGGACTACGACTTCCTCTACAAGGCTGGCGTTGCCGCTATCTTCGGTCCTGGTACCAGTGTGGCGAAAGCCGCCTGTGAGATGATGAAGATCCTGCTCGACGAAGAGTAATGAACAATGATTATCCGCAGTTCGCTGCGGATAATCTTTTTATATAATATATGAATAAAAGATACAGTATCTATCAGCTCCATTCTAAGGTGGATGCAATGGCGAAATTCATCGACCTGGAGAAACTGATTGCGGGTGAGAAGAATTCTTTGGACCAGATACGATCCTATTTCAAGATCAACCACTGGGCCTACAAGCATTACCACTCGCAGGACGGCTTCATGCATTTCAGGATTTCTATGAATGGCACCTTTACCGATGAAGATATTTATCATCAACCCGATGTGGTTGCAGAATATATCAAGGATGGTGACCTTGTGCTGGAGTTAGGTTGCGGACAAGGAGCCAATATCCAGTATCTTGCCCATAGTTTCCAGGAGAGTAGCTTCGTAGGCGTCGATCTGATTCCACTTAAGAAGGACAAGATGCCGCAGAACGTGACTATCTATGAGCAGGACTACAGCAGTATCCCGCAGTTGGCCGATAATTCTGTCGATGTTTGCTATGCCTTCGAGACGATAGTCCACAATACCGACAAGGAGAAGATATACCGCGAGGTATATCGTGTCCTGAAACCCGGTGGTGTGATGATTATCTACGACTATGCCCTTGCATCCCGTTTCGAGACCTACGACCCGAAAATTCAGATGGCTATTGCCCTGGCCTCAAAAGGTGGAGCAGCAGCAATGATGGAGTCGCTGGAGGAGCTGAACAACCATTATACCAACTGCGGACTTGAGATAGAGAAGATTACAGATTACACCACAAACATTCTGCCAGATCTGAAGCACTTGGAGCGTAAGGCACGCAGGGCGATGGTTCATCCCTGGCTGTGGAAAATCGAAAAAGCATTGTTACCTGAGCAGTTCGTCACGAACATCATCTTGGGATGGCTGGGATATGATGCCGCTAAGGCAGGCATTGGCTGCTATAAGGAATGGGTTCTCAGGAAACCATCACATTAAGGCTTTATCTTTTCTTCTCTAATTTTATAAGTAGCAGTCCGATTGCGGTCCAGATGATTTCACGCAGTCTGACGAGTAGAGCTACGAAAATGCCTTCCCGTGCACCGATGGCCAGTCCCTTGGTAGAGAGCAGGAAGCCGCCTTCGCGTCCGCCTAATTGCAACGGAATAAAGAAGAGCATATTAGCGAAAAGTGAGGTGAAAGCCAGAATAAGTATGCACTGCAGATAGTTGGCCGAGGGCATGATGACAAGGAGAATGAAAAGTATCTCCAAGGCAGATACCACACGGCAGGTCAGCTCCAGACCGACGGCACAAAAGAACGTACGTGGATTCTGCCCGTGCAGGGCGGCTATTTGCAGGTCGATGGTACGTAGCTGCTCGGCATGATTCTCGAAGAACCGCTTAGCCCATTTCTTTACAAATGGAATATGACTCAGGATGCGCATGCCGCTGACGGCAATACCTTTCTTATAGCCTTTCAGGAAGAACCAGATGGCAGTAAGGCAGAAAGCCGCTACGCAGGCCAACAGGATACCCATCGGGATGTTCATGGGTTGTGTGATGACATAGAGTACACATGATAGCAGCCAAAACCAGAAATGGGAGAAGATGTGCGTCATCACGTAGAGCAATACTGACGAGGTGGCACGCTCAGTACCGATATAGGGTGAGAGCGACATGATGCGGTAGGGCTCGCCACCCATCAGTCCGCCTGGTGTGGCATAGTTCAACGCAAATCCTGAAACGGTAATCTTGTAGAGCCAGAGGAAAGAGAATGGTTTGTCTCCCTCATTCTTTTTCCCACTTTTGATGATAATCCACCACGCCCCAGTATTAAAGATGTAAAGCACGGCCCATAGCAGTACTACAGCAAGAAACCAGTAGCCAGCACGCTGGATACCTTCCCAGACCTCCTTGAAGTCCAGCTGGCTCACCATCAGTGCCAGGACGACGAGTCCGAAGATGAGGAAACCGTTCTGATATTTCTTCTTCATTCTACCGTTTCTTCGCTATCTTCTCTCCGTTCTCCTCTTTCCTCTTTCCTCTTCTCGCGTGGTACGTTGAAACGCACTTTCTCGCTGTCATCGCGCTTCTCATGATAGAGCTTTGGCAGCGGGTTTCCCATAGGAGCATCATAGTTCTGTCGGTTGCGCCAGATGTCAATGGCCTCAAAAATGGCATGACGCATTGAGTCTGCTTCCATACGTCCTTGTCCTGCCAGGTTGAAGCAGGCACCATGGGCAGGGGCAGTGCGAATGATTGACAGACCAGCAGTGACACGTACGCCCTTGTCGTCGCTGATGCTGGTAAGTGCCTTGAAAGGTGTCTGTCCCTGATCATGGTACATAGCCAGCACACCATCGAACTGAGCATAGGAGCCGTCGCCGAAGAAATCGTCGGCGGGGTAGGGACCAAAGGCCTGGATGCTTTGTGATGCCAGTTCTTCCACAGCAGGACGAATGATTTCCTGTTCTTCGTTGCCCAGTTCTCCGTCTTCACCACCGCGTGGGTTCAGGGCAAGCACGGCAATACGAGGATTAGCAATACGCATGTCACGACGCAGCGACTCGTGGAAAACCTTTGCCTTCTCAACGATTTTCTGCTGGTTGATGGTTTCAGCCACATCTTTCAGCGAAACATTGTTGGTGACTAGTGCTACACGCAGATTATCGCTGACCAGAATGGTAAGGCCATGTTTCTCCTCAGCCAGCTGTTGGGTCAGGTACGACGTATGTCCATCAAAGCCGCGTATGCTGTTTTTGGCGATAGGGGCAGTGACGAGTACGTCAAAGGCTCCTTCCTTGTAATCAGCCAGTGCTCGGTCCAGGGCAATCTTGGCAGCTTCACCAGCTTCGGGGGTTGGTATTCCGAGGTCTATCTTCACTTCTTCGTCAAAGGTGGCAATCAGGTTCATCCTGCCGTTGCGAGCATCTTTGGCAGAATTGATGGTAGAGAACTGCGACTCCAGTCCGAGGGTTTTGGCATGATAGGCGGCAGCCTTTGGCGAGCCGTAGATAATTGGGGTACAAAGTTCCAGCATGGCAGGATCTTCGAATGCCTTGAATATGACTTCATAGCCCACGCCGTTGGTATCGCCGTGGGTGATTGCTACTCTGATTTTCTTGTCTTCCATATTTCTCTTCTATAGTTGTTAGTTCTTATTAGCTGTTGATAGCAACCCGCAGGCAGCTAAGATGTCCTCACCGCGACTTGCCCTGATGGTGGCAAATACGCCGTGCTGCGTCAGATAGTCGCGTAGCTTTTCCATGCGCTGCATGTCGGTGCCTGGCAGATCTACGTCTGGTATGGTGTGGAAGCGGATGAGGTTGATGCGACATTCCAGACCTTTCACCAACTTGACAATCTCTTTTCCGTGTAGGAGTGAGTCATTGAGTCCACCGAAGCAGATATACTCAAACGAGCACCTCCGTTGATGGGTAAAGTCATACTGGCGCAACAGCTCCACCGTTTCGCTGATAGGCATTGCCTTCTCAGCTGGCATCAGCTGCAAGCGCTGCTCATGCAATGGTGAATGCATCGATATGGCAACGTGGCATTGGCTTTCGTCGAGGAAATGCTTCAACTTTGACTTCACGCCGACGCTGCTCACCGTAATGCGTTTGGGACTCCAGGCATAGCCGTCTGTGGCAGTTAGTATCTGCGTGGCCTTCAATACGGCATCAAGATTATCCATCGGCTCTCCTTGTCCCATAAACACGATGTTGGTAAGTGGTTGTTGGTGAGTGGTAAGTGGCAACGAATAGATTTGGTTCAGGATATCCGTTACAGTGAGATTACCCTCAAATCCCTGCTTGCCTGTCTGACAGAACAGACAGTTCATCTTGCAGCCCACCTGACTGCTGACGCACAATGTTGCACGTTCCTCCTCGGGGATATAGACAGTCTCAACATGGTGAGTGGTTGATGGTGAGTAGTGGGTGGTGAGTACGGGAAAGAGGTATTTGATGGTGCCGTCCTGCGACTGCTGACTGGTAATCGGCGCCATAGCCCCAACACAGTACTGCTCACTCAGCAATTGCCTTGCCAGCTTCGACAGGTTGGTCATCTCGTCAATGCTACGTACCTGCTTCTCATAGAGCCACTTTGCTATCTGCCCGCCAGTGAAGGCAGGCAATCCTAATTCTGAGGCGACAGCTCGCAATTCACTCGTTGTCATCCCCAAAAGTGGCTTCTTTTCACCATTCATGCTGCAAAGGTACAAAAAAAAGGTGAATGGTGAGTGGTGATTGGTGTTTTTTTTGTACCTTTGCATCAGAAAACCAATTTTTAACTTACCAAAGTCAATGAAAAAACTCTTTTTAGTAGTGGTGCTGATGGGGCTTGGTGCGTCATCCATAGCACAAAAACCGGCCATTCCCCGTGATGCGGCCTTAGAGAAGAAAATAGAGAAAACGCTCTCGAAGATGACCCTCGACGATAAAGTCGGCCAGATGCTGGAGCTGAACTTCGACATCATGGGAGGCTACGGTCAGGGTGGCAAGTGGACGCTGAACGAGACGGTGCTCGACACCTGTCTGCAGAAGTGGAGGGTGGGTAGCATCCTCAATGCTCCCGGCACCCGTGCCCACACCGTAGAGCAGTGGCAGGAGTGGATACGTCTCATTCAGGACAAGTCGATGAAGTATCTGGGCATCCCCGACATCTACGGACTCGACCACAATCATGGCGTTACCTATACGCAGAAGGGTACCCTCTTCCCACAGCCTATCAACCTGGCTGCCTCGTTCAATACTGAACTGGCCCGTACTGGTGCCGAGATTACGGCTTACGAAAGTCGTGCAGCCAATTGTCCTTGGGTATATAACCCCGTCACCGACCTGGGGCGTGATCCTCGCTGGAGCCGTATCTGGGAGAGTTTCGGAGAAGACCCCATCGTGAATGCACGCATGGCTGAAGCTGAGATTCTGGGCTATCAGGGTAGCGACCCCAACCACCTGGGACAGTACAACGTGGCTGCCTGTATCAAGCACTACTTTGCCTACGGAGCCCCCTTCACGGGTAAGGACCGCACACCGGCCTACGTGTCGCCTCAGATGCTTCGTGAGAAGTATTTCGAGCCCTTCAAGGCTGCCTTTCAGGCTGGAGCCCTGACGCTGATGGTAAACTCTGGCAGCATCAATGGCATGCCTGTGCATGCCAGCTATGAATACCTGACGAAGTGGGTGAAGGAGGACTTGGGATGGGACGGCATGATTGTCACCGACTGGGCCGATATCAATAATCTGTATCAGCGTGAGCGAGTGGCAAAGGACAAGAAAGATGCCATCCGCATTGCCATCAATGCCGGTGTCGATATGTCGATGGACCCCTACAGCGTCGATTTCTGCATCCTGCTGAAAGAACTGGTGCAGGAGGGCAAGGTGAAGATGGAGCGCATCGACGATGCAGTTCGTCGCATCCTCCGTGTGAAGTACCGTCTGGGACTCTTCGACCGTCCGAACACAGGTGGCAAAGGCTTCGAGAAGTTCGGTTCTGCAGAACATGCCGAGAAGGCTCTGCGTGCTGCTGAAGAGTGCGAGGTGCTACTGAAGAATGACAGCCTCCCCCTAACCCCCTCCAAAGGGAGGGGGGAACCGCTACTTCCGCTCACGAAGGAGAAACTCAATCGCCTTGCATCCCAATCCCCCCTCCCTTTGGAGGGGGTTAGGGGGAGGCTACTCCTCACAGGTCCTAATGCTAATCAGATGCGCTGTCTGAACGGTGGCTGGAGCTATACTTGGCAGGGCTCTGGTGCTGAAGACCTGGCAGAGCAGTATAATACTATCTATGAGGCATTTAGCAATAAGTTTGGAAAGGAAAACATTATCCTGGAACAGGGCGTCACCTACAACGAACGAGGTCAGTACTGGCAGGAGAATACTCCGCAGATTGAGAAGGCTGTGGCTGCCGCACAGAATGCCGATGTCATCGTGGCCTGCATCGGTGAGAACAGCTACTGCGAGACGCCTGGCAACCTCACCGACCTGTGGCTCTCTGAGAATCAGCGCACGTTGGTGAAGGAGCTGGCAAAGACTGGTAAGCCCATCATTCTCGTGCTCAACGAGGGCCGTCCGCGCCTCATCACCGATATCGAACCGCTCTGCAAGGCTATCATTCACATCTTCCTGCCTGGCAACTACGGTGCCGACGCACTGGCCAACCTGCTGGCTGGCGATGCCAACTTCTCGGCAAAGATGCCCTACACCTATCCGCGTGAAATCAACTCGCTGGCCAACTACGACTATAAGGTCTCTGAGGAGGTGGCAACGATGGCAGGAGCCTACAACTACGATGCCAAGGTGAGCCTGCTGTGGCCCTTCGGCTACGGCCTGAGCTATACCACCTTCAGCTATTCCAACCTGCGTGTGGACAAGTCATCGTTTACTGCCAACGACGTGCTTACCGTCAGCATCGATGTGAAGAACACAGGCAACCGCGTTGGCAAGGAGGCTGTATTGCTCTATTCCAGCGATCTCATCGCCTCGCTCACTCCCGACAACAAGCGTCTGCGTCAGTTCCAGAAGATTGAGCTGCAGCCTGGCGAGCAGAAGACTGTCACCTTCCGTCTGCCTGCTAAGGAGCTGGCTTTCGTTGGTGCCGATGGTCGCTGGACGCTGGAAGAGGGCGACTTCATGCTGCGTGCCGGAGGACAGCAGTTGAAGGTCACCTGCACCTCCACCAAGATATGGGACGAGCCTAACATCTGAAATCTTCAATATAATCCCCGAATCTATTAATCGATTCGGGGATTTTTGTACCTTTGTACGCAAAAAATCGTCATGGGGGGTAATGATTTCTCAGGCTCATCTGTATATATAGTAAAAACAGCGACGAAATGATGCAAGAAAGTGACAAGACCATAGGTCAAAAGCAATTCAAGGAACTCTTCCTTACGGAGTACGGCAGGATGTACCGGGCCGCCTATATCCTGCTGGGCGACGAGGACGAGGCGAAAGACGCCGTGCAGGATGTCTTCGCCAGTCTGTGGGCAGGTACCAGCCCGCTGCACGAGGAGTCGTTGAGGGCTTACCTGCTGACTTGTGTCCGCAATCGCTGCCTCAACATCATTGCACGGCATCAGACACGCCAGGAGGCGATGAGGCTGCTGACACCTGACACTATCGACAGCGAACAGCACGATGAGGAAATCATCGAGGCAGTAAACCGCTACGTCAGCGAAAAGCTGTCGCCACAGACCAGCCGCATCATCCGCATGCACTACGACGAGGAGCAGTCGTATAAGGAGATCTCCGACTCGCTGGGCATCAGCACATCGGCAGTTAACAAGCACATCGTGCAGGGATTGAGGAAACTACGTTCCACCTTTAAACAGAGAGAAGTATGAACAGAGAAGAGCAGATCAGGATGCTGCTGCATCCCGAGAAATACACCGACGAGCAGCTCGACCAGATGCTGGACGAGACTAACATCCCCCTGCCTGATGCCGAGGAAGAGTGGGAGAAGCTTGAATTGCGGACTTCAAAACCGTCTGAGGGACAGGGAGTGGCTACGACGCGACGCTGGCTCCGGGTGGCAGCGATGTTCATCGGCGTGCTGATGCTTTCGGGCATCACCTATGCAGCCATCCGTATCATCAGCAATGCTACTCAGACGAAAGAGGAGCAGCAGGCGGAAAGCGTGTCGGCAGACGGAGCTCAGACCACGAACCTCCAGCCTCAAACAGCTGACGAGGAGGGTAACGACAGCATCCGCGTGTTCGAGAATGCCGAGCTGGGAATGATGCTCAGCGAGATGGCTGCCTATTATCAATATGAAGTGACCTACCAGAGCGAGGAAGCCAAGCACGTACGCCTCTACTTCACGTGGGACAAGCACAAGGAGATTGACGATGTCGTGGCGACGTTCAACAAGTTCGACCGCATCCACATCACCCGAGAGAACCGGAAACTGATTGTAGAATAACTAAAGCCATACGAGATCATGAGAAAGATATTTATCACAGCCCTGCTCTGTGGCTTTGCCCTGTGCATGAATGCCCAGAAACTGACCCGCGACTATCAGGACGTGTCGCTGTCGAAGGTACTCGAAGACCTCAACGCCGCCACCGCCGATAAGACCATCTACTTCATCTACGACGAGTTGGAAGACTTCACCGTGACTACTCATTTCAGCAACCTCCCGATAGAGGAAGCCCTGCACGAGGTCATCGGCTTCTATCCCATGAAGGTGTCGTTCGATTCCGACAAGATATTCATCGAGTGTACGCAGAAGGAAGACACGAAGGTGATAGGGCGTGTCATCGACGAGAACGGTATGCCTATTGAGTTTGCCAACATCTCCCTGCTCCAGGCTGCTGACTCCGCTTTCGTCAATGGTGGAGTGAGCAACGAGAACGGCGACTTCGTCATCCCCTGCAGTCTGCAGCGGGTGGTGCTCAAGCTGACTTGCATCGGCTATAAGACCGAGAGCCGCCATGTCAGTGTGGGAGAGATAGGAGCCATCGTACTGCATCCCGAAGCCTACATGCTGGGTGGGGTAGAAGTGAAGGGCAGCGTGCCTCAGTATAAGATGACCTCGGGCGGCATGACCATCGAGGTGCAGAACAGCATACTCCACGATGTGGGCAGCGCCGACGACCTGCTCTCCATGCTGCCTCTGGTGCAGGGCCGCGACGGCAAGTTCGAGGTGCTGGCAAAGGGTGAGCCCGAGATATACATTAATAATAAGAAGGTGCGCGACGCGAGTGAGCTGAAGCAGCTGAAATCGACAGACATCAAGAGTGTGGATATCATCACCGCCCCTGGTGCCAAGTACAATGCCGAGGTGGATGCCGTCATCCGCATCAAGACCCTGAAGCCACAGGGTGACGGACTGAGCCTGATGGCTACCAGTCAGACGTGGAAGAACAACAAGTGGCACAACTACGACGACCTGACAGTGAAATACCGCACAGGTGGGCTGGAGGCCTTCGTCAACGTGGCGCTCGACAACGGTCACTACAGCAACGATCAGAATCTGGACCAGCAACTGCACATCAGCAAAGACCTGTTCGACATACATGCCGAGTTCCCCACAAGAAGTTCGTGGACTCAGATGAAATACCGCGCTGGACTGAGCTATGACTTCAGCACCGATCACTCCATTGGTATGAGTTACTCGACCGAGCACATGTGCTATGCCCAGTTCGGTACGAAGATGCTGCAAAACTACCTGAAAAACGGGGCATACTATGGCGACGTGCTGCTGGAAACCAATATACGCCAGCCCAACAAGCCCGTGTGGGAACTGAACACCTACTATGTGGGCAAGGCAGGCAAACTGGGAATCGACTTGAATGCAACGCTATTGCATCAGGATTCGAAAGAGGAAAACAGTCAGAACGAAGTGAGCCAGGAACTGGGTAGCCGCACCCTTTACACAGAAACCACCGACAAAAACCGCATGCTGGCAGGCAAGCTGGTGCTGGACTACCCTGTGTGGAAGGGTGTGCTGAGCGGTGGCTCGGAAATCACTTCGACGAAGACTCACGGACACAACCTGAACCAGGAGAACATCATACCCGAGTCGGACTCGGAGATGAAGGAGAAGAACATCGCTGCCTTTGCAGAGTACGAGTTGCCGATAGGATCGTGGCGACTGAATGCCGGACTGCGCTTTGAGCATGTTTCCACCGACTACAGCACTTTCGGCGTACATCAGTCGGAGCCCAGCCGCACCTACGACGACCTGTTTCCCAACCTCTCGGCGGCATGGCATAAAGGCAAGTGGGGCACACAGCTCAGCTACTCGAAGCGCATCACCCGTCCGCCATACAACATGCTGTCGTCAATGGTAATCTATGACAGTCGCATGCTCTATGAGGGAGGCAACCCGCTGCTCCGTCCCTCCGTACGCCAGAACCTCGACTTCAACCTGACCTACAGCTGGCTGACCTTTGTCGCAGGCTATACCCGCGAAAACGATTTCATCACCCACGTAGGCAACATCTATGACGAAGCGAAGGAGATAGCCATCATCCAACCCGACAACTTCGACCATCAGGACCGCGTGTCAGCTTCACTCGTCTTGTCGCCCAAGCTGGGCTTCTGGCAGCCACAGGCCACGCTGCACTACTATCAGCAGATGTTTGATGCCGAGAAGTACGGTGCCCCGAAGAAACTGAACAAGCCCGAGTTCAGCTTTGACCTGATGAGCTGGTTTGTCATCAATCCTATGACGAAGGCACTGCTGCAAGTCAACTATACCGGTGCCAACCACTGGGGATTCATGTATCGGGGTGACAACTTCATGCTGAATGCCCGCGTGCAGAAGACCTTCTGGAAAGGAAAGCTGACTGCCGTCCTTTTTGCCAACGACATACTTCGCACAACGAAGAACCGCGTAAAGGTATATTACGCCATAGGCCAAACGTCGCAGAACGATTATCAGTATTCACAGCAGGTAGGCATCACCCTGAGCTACAACTTCAACGCCACGATGTCGAAGTACAAGGGAACTGGTGCCGGCAACGCCGAGAAGGACCGATTCTAAGCCGTTATGCTCCTGTGAACTTACCTACGAAGAGGATGACATTCGAAGAGGCCTCGCGGATGACATAGACAAAAGGACGATTAGCGTGGAAGGTAGCCTTAGGGTATTCAGCAGGGCCTGAAGCAAAATTAAATTTCATTCCTGCAATGGTAACAGCAGATGCTTCAGAGCCTTCCTCGTTTACCTTGATGGCTGCCTTCTGTCGCATCATATCGATATGGACCGGCACATCGCACATGTTGGGGATTTGAGCCAGCTCACTATCGAAAGCCAGGCGGATGCCCATCTTCTGCAGCAACCCTACAAGGTTATCTTCAAGTTCGTCAGTATCCGAGTTTGTCTCGAAGCGAGGCAGTTTCAAATCGACCTCATAATGACTGAATACTCCACCCATGGTTCCGCAGAAGCTTTCTACTTCGCTGAAGCCTACTGTTGACAGGTAGCTGATGATGTCATCAGTGGTCTTGCCGTCCTCGGGCAGCATGACAGTCATGTTCCAATAGCCGTTGCCATAAGGTATCTTTACTGCCGAGAAAAGCCCATTGTTCACATAGCTGATCAGCACGTTCTGGTGCATCATGGGTAGTTTCTTCCCTGCAAAGTTCTCATCCTTTGTATTCTTCGGGTCGAACTTCGAGGCCCAGTCTGCCTTGAAATAGATGGCGTTCAGCAGATAGGAAACCATCATAGGATCTACCTCGTCGAGGATGGTGGGTATCATGCCTTTGGTCTTCTCGTTGCACCAGGAGTTGATATGGTCGAGGGTCTTTGAGGAAGAGAAGTCGAGGGCCTCGGCTTTGGCATCGTAGTAGGTCTGCATGTCCTGCTGGAACTGAGATTTCAGGGTGTAGTTTTCGTTGAGGAAGATGGCGTTGGCTATGCTGAGTGTCACCTTCTTATCCACCTCCGGCAGACCTTCGATGAGTTCCTTGCAGTAATCGTTTACAGCCTGTATGCCTCCCTCGTGGAAGCCTAATGTCTGCTCCAGTTCCTGCTCTGTCAGTCCTTCGGCAGCATCGTTCACCATGCCTAAGACGTATGTGATGCTCAGTGGCGAGTAGATGAAACTCTTGCCGCTTTGATCCGTTTCATTCACCGTTTTCAGGAAGTTCAGTGTAAATCGGTTGTTGTCGTTTACAAATACACTCTGCTCCTGCGTCAGCTGGATGGGTTTTGCTTCCGACAACATGTTTACCACTTTTTTGGATTCTCCCAGATCCTCCTCCTCATCATTGGAAGAGGAGCACGATAGCATGAGGCTAGTTGCAGCCATCAGTGCAAATAATAACAAATTCTTCTTCATTTATTAATGTTTTGAGGTTTTACTGACAATTTCCTGTATTCTTTATCATAACCATTCTCATATGGGGTGCCTGCTATTCCGCCATAGACACGGATAATCATACGTGATTCTGTCAGAGATATTATGTTGTAATATAACTCGTCGGGGTGAGGCGTCTTACTGCCTTCTTTGATGAGTATTGCATGCGATTTTTCATACCCATAACTTGGTACTTCTTCAATCCACCATAGTCCCCAGTCTGTTTCATTATATTTATTCCTGGCATTAATAGACCAACTCTTGATCTTACCATCCTTCTTAAAGTATAAACCAGTACTTATGACATCGCCAGTAGTTGCTCCAATATACTCCCAGTAGCCCGTGAAGTCCTTGTCGTTGATAGCGTTTTCATCATCATCGCTGCTGCATCCTGCTAGCATCAGCAGAAGCACGCTTAACCATAATAGACTTTTCTTTTTCATATTTAAATAAGTTTATAAGTCGATTGTGATTACATTCTGATTCTTGAAGGAGATATAACCATCGTAATCATTCCATGTCTCTTGGTGTTCCGAGCCGTCTTGATCGACGATAGTGACAGTACGACGATTCACCACCAAGTGATAGTTTCGCACAGTAGCATTACGGATGGTGAAGTAAATGTTGATGTTGCATACGCAGTCTACCATATTCTCAGCTTCATTCCAAGGATTTAACACGAGAGTGCCGTCGGCATCCTGTGTAATGTTGATGCCTGCATCGGTATAGTCGCAACTCAGCATATAGTTGATGTATTCGCCCGCAATGGTCTGGTCAGTCTTATTATATGTAAGTTTCAGTTTAGATGCAAACTGGTTTTCATCTTCGCCACGTGTCCGTGATGAATGGTTTTCACATTCGCTATGCGAGACCTTCGAAAGCGAAACTGATTCTGTAATGTTGTCGCTTGTAGAACAACTGTTTAGTGTGAGCATCACTGCGCCCATCCATAGTAATTTCTTCATTCCATTTTTGTTTTGATTGGTTCTTTTCTGCAAATATAATACGGAAAAGGGAGAAATCTTGTATGGAATATGGTTAAAAAATCAAAAAAGAGGGTGAAAGCATACAAGATTTTTGTAATTTTGGATTTATAGAAGTAGAACGCAAGGAAAACGAATGGTCAGAGAAGTCGTAGAGCGCATACGTAGGAAAGACCAGAGGGCGATGAGCCAGCTCTATCAGCAATATGTTGAGGAGCTTTCATCGGTCTGCTACCGCTATGTGCCTGCGGAAAGCGATGCGAAGGAAGTGCTGCAGAACAGTTTCGTGAAGATATTCACAGCTATTCCTTCAATGGAGTATCGCAGCGAGGAGACTTTCAAGAGTTGGATGAAGAGGGTAGTGGTGAACGAGGCGCTGCACTATCTTAGAGAGAAGAAAAAACTGCAATTCGCAGAACAGGATGTGGATGAACTGAAAATAGCAGATGAAGAGCCAGAGCCTGAGCCGGAACTGATAGCACCTGACGAGCTGCACCGGCTGATACGAGAATTGCCTGACGGCTATCGTGCGGTGTTGAACCTCTACGTCTTCGAGGGCTGTTCCCACCGAGAGATAGCCCAGCAGCTGGGTATCAAGGAGAGCACGTCGGCATCGCAATTCTATTTTGCAAAGCAACGACTGGCAAGACAGATCAAGAAACTAATGAAAGGGAAACAATGAAAGAGGACTGGACAAAGCAAATGCAACGAAAGCTGGAGGGACACAAGATGGTTCCGCCAGCCGGACTATGGGAGGGCATCAGCAGCGAGATGGGACTCTCGCCGAAGCCTGCCGCCACTAAGCCTGTCAGACGTTGGTACTGGGCAGCTGCAGCTGTGGTGCTGGCTCTTGTCGGGTTCTTCGCCTTCTATCATCATGGCAGCAACGAGCAGTATGTGCAGGTAGCTGATGCCTCAAGCCCCCAGTTGCCAGTGCAGACAACAATGGTAGAGCCATCTCCCGACTCTCAAATCCCTACAGTGCAAGGGTCACAGGTGGATGCCCCCTTATTGGCTCGGTCACATCCTATCGGTAAGGTGACTTCTGTCGCTGATTCAAAAGAGGTGGCTCCGGCAAAAGATTCGGTAGTTGAGTCTGTAGTTGATTCGGTAGCCTCCCAGAAGAATAATGTCGAACTTCAGCAAACAACGCACTTGGCACTCGTAAGCGAAGATTTGCAAAAAAGGGACTCAAGAAAGCCGAGTGAGTCCCACCTCTCATCCCTCACCTCTCACCCCCATAAGTGGTCCGTTGGCTTGAATGCCTCGGGTGGATTGCTGGCTGCCAACAACACGGTAGGCAACACCCAACTTTATTTCAATATGAATGGTGTCATTACAGATACAAATGTTGAAAACTTCAATCATGGTAGCGGATTGGATTCTTACACCCCCCATTCCTATATGCTCGCAGATTACGTCTGGAAACATCATCTCCCTATGCGTTTTGGCCTGAGTCTGCAATATCAGCTGAGCCAAAGTGTGGCCCTGCTTAGCGGCATCAGCTATACCCGTCTCTCTTCGGAATTCAGCATTCCGCTCTATCCGAACATCAGCTACGATCAGCATCTGCATTACGTAGGCCTACCCCTCGGCGTTTCCTGGCAGCTATGGTCAGACCGTCACTTCCGTTTCTATGTTTCCAGTAGTGTAATGGTGGAGAAATGCGTCAGTTCGTCTATCTCCATAAAGCACGAGCAACCCTTGGAAAAGCCCTGGCAGTGGTCTTTCAGCACAGCTGCAGGAGCTGAATACAACGTCACCCGCCAGCTTGGCATCTATCTGGAGCCTTCTATTGGATATTACTTTGACGACGAATGCTCCCTAAAACACTATTACAAGGAGCATCCGCTGGCACCTGCCATGGAGTTTGGCCTGCGCCTGCATCTGAATCGCTGACTATTCCACGGTGACGCTCTTGGCGAGGTTGCGGGGCTGATCCACATCCTTACCCTTGCACACGGCAACGTGGTAGGCAAGGAGCTGCAAGGGAATGGTAGCCACCAGCGGCTCCAGACATTCCATCACGTCGGGTAGCTCGATTGTCTCGTCGGCAATCTTGGAAATGGTGTCGTCACCTTTCGACACCAAGGCAATGACACGTCCCTGACGGGCCTTGATTTCCTGAATGTTCGACAGCACCTTCTCGTACATGGCGTTATGGGTGGCAATGACAACGACAGGCATGTCAGAGTCGATGAGGGCGATAGGACCATGCTTCATCTCGGCAGCAGGATAGCCTTCGGCATGGATATAACTGATTTCCTTCAGCTTCAGCGCGCCTTCCAAGGCGACGGGATAAGAATAGCCGCGTCCCAGGTAGAGGAAATTGTGGGCATAGGTGAAGGTACGTGCCAGATCTGCAACCTTCTCATTGGTCTTCAACACCTCACGAATCTTGTCGGGAATCTCGCTGAGCCCTTTCACCACCCGCAGATATTCCTCGCGATCTATGGTGCCTCGGGCCTCACCCATAGCGAGGGCTATCATCGTAAGTACAATGACCTGCCCCGTGAAAGCCTTTGTAGAGGCGACACCTATCTCGGGTCCTACGTGAATATAGGTACCCGTATCGGTGGCACGGGGAATGGAGCTGCCGATTGCATTGCAGATGCCATAGATGAAGGCTCCACGCTCCTTGGCCAGCTGCACGGCAGCGAGGGTGTCTGCTGTCTCTCCACTCTGGCTGATGGCTATGATGACATCGCCTTTGCCTACGACTGGGTTCCGATAGCGGAATTCGCTGGCATATTCCACCTCCACCGGTATGCGGCAGTAGGTCTCAATGAGCTGCTTGCCGATAAGTCCGGCATGCCACGAGGTGCCACAGGCCACGATGATAACACGGCGCACCTCCAACATCTGACGGCGATAGTCAATGAGGGCAGATAGCGTGACGTGGTCTGCCTCCAGATTCACGCGGCCTCGCATGCAGTTCGTCAGACATTCGGGCTGTTCAAAAATCTCCTTCAGCATGAAGTGCGGATAGCCGCCTTTCTCTATCTGTCCCAGGTCAATGTCCACCGTCTTTACCTTCAGCTCCTGCTCCTCGCCAAGAATGCTCACCACGTGCATGCCGGCATCGCGGCGTATGACGGCAATGTTGCCATCTTCCAGATAAACTACCTTGTCGGTATATTCCACGATGGGGCTGGCATCGCTGCCCAGGAAGAACTCATCCTCGCCGATACCCACCACCAGCGGGCTCTGCTTGCGGGCTGCGATGATTTGATTGGGATCGCGCTTGTCTAACACGGCGATGGCGTAGGCACCTATCACCTGATAGAGCGCCACCTGCACAGCCTCGAGTAGTGGCAGCTGTTTCTTCACCATCACATATTCAATGAGCTGCACCAGCACCTCCGTGTCAGTATCGCTTTGGAACTGCACCCCTTTCTCTCGCAGTTTCTCCTTGATGTCGGCATAGTTCTCTATGATGCCGTTGTGGATGATAGCCAGATTGCGGCTCTGAGAATAGTGTGGATGGGCATTGCGACTCGAGGGTTCTCCGTGGGTGGCCCAGCGGGTGTGGGCAATGCCAATGTTGCCGCTCACGTCCTTGTCGCTGCAAAACTCACAGAGGTTATCTACTTTGCCTTTAGCCTTATAGACGTTCAGCTCGCCGTTGGTGTTGATCAGCGCTATGCCGGCAGAGTCGTAGCCACGATATTCCAGTCGTCTGAGACCTTTAATCAAAATGGGGAAAGCATCTTTCTTTCCGATGTATCCAACTATTCCACACATATTCTTTTTATTTATGTTTGTGTTATTTCTGGGCGCAAAGGTACAAAAAAAATGGCTATCCCGAGCAGGATAGCCAAATTTTTTAGTAGAACTTGAAGTAGCGCCGTGCGTTGTTGTAGCTGATGTCCTCAACCATGCGCCCCAGGAGTTCGCGGTCATCAGGCAGCAGTCCCTTCTCCACATCGTTGCCCAGCAGATTGCAGAGAATGCGACGGAAATACTCGTGACGGGGATAGGAGAGGAAGGAACGCGAGTCGGTGAGCATGCCCACGAAGCGTGAAAGCAGGCCGAGCACCGAGAGGGCGTTCATCTGGCGGATCATGCCGTCCATCTGGTCGTTGAACCACCAACCAGAACCGAACTGAATCTTCCCTGGCTCACCTCCCTGGAAGTTGCCCAGCATGGTGGCGATGACCTCGTTGGCACAGGGGTTCAGCGTATATAATATGGTACGTGTGAGCTTGCCCTTCATGTTAAGGTTGTTGAGGAACTTCGACATAGCCCTGGCGGTGTTGAACTCGCCGATGGAATCGAAGCCGGTGTCGGGACCCAGCTGACGGAACATGGCAGTGTTGTTGTCGCGGATAGCGCCATAGTGGAATTGCTGCGTCCAGCCGGCATCGGCATCCATCTCTGCCATCACGGTGAGGAAGCAGTTCTTGTACTGGCGCACCTCGTAGGTGCTGAGCTGCTGGCCTCGCATGGCCTTGCCGAAGATGGTCTCAATCTGCGAGTCGGTGTAGGGCTCGTCGTAGAATTCCTCGATGCCGTGATCACTAAGCTTCGACCCTTGTGCCTCGAAGAACTGGTGACGCTTCTGCAGGGCATCGACCATATCGGCGAAGGTGGTGATACTGACGCCACTGACATCCGACAGCTGTTCGACATATTTAGCGAAGTCGGCCTTCTCGATGTTCATGGCCTTGTCGGGACGCCAGGCAGGCAGCATGATGGGGTCGTCCTCTGCCTTGTGCTTAGCATATTCAATGTGGTTGTGAAGGTCATCGACGGGGTCATCGGTGGTGCAGACGCACTCTACGTGGTAGTGTTTCATCAGTCCGCGAGCGGAGAACTCGGGCTGCTTCAGCTTCTCGTTGCACTCGTCGAAAATCTCGCGGGCGGTAGCGGGGCTTAGAAGCTTCTCGATGCCGAAAGCGGTCTTCAGCTCGAGGTGCGTCCAGTGGTAGAGGGGGTTGCGGAGGCAGTAGGGCACCGTCTCGGCCCACTTCTCGAACTTCTCCCAGTCGGAGGTGTCCTTACCGGTGCAATACTTCTCGTCGATGCCGTTGGTGCGCATGGCACGCCACTTGTAGTGGTCACCACCCAACCACAGCTCAGTGATTGACTTGAAGCGGTGGTCGTTGGCCACCATCTCGGGAATGAGGTGGCAGTGGTAGTCGATGATGGGCATCTTAGCTGCATGGTTGTGATACAGGTCCTGAGCTATTTCTGTCTCGAGTACAAAGTTCTTGTCGTTGAATGGTTTCATAAGTTTGTGAGTTTGATAGTAACGTTTATTTAGGGTTTGATTCGTTTCTCGCGGATGAGTTTGGTCTGACGCAACAGCTCGTCGTAGTGCATGGCATTGATTTCCGAGGCACCTGCATTGTTCTTCTGCGACTGGCAGAAAGCGTCGATCTTGTCGAGGTGGCTCAGCACGTAGAGCAAGGCGTCCCTACTGTCGATAAGCGAGGCAAAAGGAGCGTTGGCAACGGGATTGAGCAGTCTGTCTAACTGAAGCACGTAGGCACGCTGCAGGTGGCGGCGCTCCTGCTGTTGCCACTGACTGCCACTGGAGGGCTTCCACACCTGGGCGAAGAGGTCGTTGAGGTATTCTTCGACAGGATAGGAGCCTTGGTCGCAGAGTGAATTCAGGGTGGAGGCAGAAAGCAGCTGGTTGATGATATTTTCCTGTCGTGCATTCTGGGCATTGGTAGGATTGGCACCTAATTTGTGGACGCTCTCAGGGAAGAGCCATTCGGGAGCATCGAAGACGTTGCGTCCAAGATACTCCAGCGCTTCCTTCTGACGGGCTTTCGGCGTGAAACTGACAGGATCCTCGCCAGGCATGTTGTTCTGCTGAACTCCTGCGATGTTACGCAGTACATGACCCTGATAGCGATTGAACTGGTCAGTGATGGCACGATAGATCTCAAGCATGTCCTCGTACTGGTCGTTGTCCTGTTTGGTCCACTGGGGCAGGTTGTCCATCACGCGCTTCAGGTTCTTAATGCCGTACTCAGAAGCCTTCACCGAGTTGTCGCTCAGGTCTTCTGTCTGTGCACGTGGATCGCTGCCACGCCCCTCGCCACCAAACCACAGGCGCTGGTTACCACGCAGCACGTTGCTGGTCTCAGTCTTCAGTTTGTCTTTCTCCTCGTATTCGTCCTTGAACTCCGGACGCCACTGGTAGCCCCACTTGATAGCCCACTTGTCGTAGTCGTTGATGCGGGGGAAGAGGCCCTTCGGACTAATTTTATCCTCGGGCTGGGCCACGTAGTTGAAGCGGGCATAGTCCATGATGGAAGCGGTGTGCCCGTGAGCCTCGACCCACTGTTTGTCGCGCAGCTTCTCAACAGGAGTAGCGAACGAAGCGCCCATGTTGTGGCGCAGACCCAGTGTGTGGCCTACCTCATGACTGCTGACGAAGCGGATGAGCTCACCCATCAGCTTGTCGTCGAACTTCATCTTCTGGGCACGCTTGTCTAACGGGCCACACTGCACCATATACCACTTCGTGAGCAGGTTCATTACGTTGTGATACCAGCAGATATGGGCTTCGATAATCTCACCCGAACGTGGGTCAATGATATGCGGGCCATAGGCGTTCTCCGTCTCGGAAGGCAGGTAGCGGATAGCACTGTAGCGAGCATCTTCCAGGCTGATGCTGCCATCCTCGGGCAGTTCCTTCGCTACGATGGCATTCTTAAAACCGGCAGCCTCGAAAGCCTCGTTCCAGTCATTCACGCCCTGAATGAGGTAGGGCACCCACTTCTTTGGCGTAGCAGGGTCGATGTAATACACAATCTGCTTCTCGGGCTCTACCAGCTCACCACGCAGATACTTCTTCTTGTCCTTCGGCACCAAACGATAGCGCGAGATGAACGACTCGTGCTGCGTCTTGTGCTGGTCGTCGCTGAACAGGGTGAAACTGTTGACGAAATAGCCTACACGCTCGTCCCACAGACGCTTGCGCATCGGCTCCCAAGGCAGTGCTACGATGCTGGTGTTAAACGCCATCGTCATCGAGCCGGTGCTGGCAGCAGGATTGGTGGTACCGTTGGCACCATAGGTGCGTGTAGTGGCAACCTCGATGTTGGTGGGGAAGACTTTCAGCGTGTCGATGAACGTACGGTCAGCCTGTAAGCCGCCAATCTTCATAGCGTTCTTCCTATCACCATTGATGGAGAACAGCTGGCTGTCGCCCTTGAACAGATTGGTCACTTCAATGAGGCTGGCGTCTTTCTCTTCGTTCTTACCGATAATCTTGAACGCTTGCACCATCGGATCAACGGTCGATTGCTCTAGTGTGCGTGTAATCTGGTCGTAAGGATTGCTGAGGTGGCTCAGCACATACTGGCGCAGTAGCAGACTGGTGGTATCGCGTTCCTCGAAATAAACGGTGCAATGCGTAATCTCCTCACCGGCGAACTGTCCGAACTGCTGTGGCACAGCCGTAAAGCGTGTCACGCAGAGCAGTTTGCGTCCTAACAGCGAGTCGGGAATCTCGAAGTAATATTTGTCTTCGATATGGCGCACACGGAACAGACCATCAGTCGTTACGCCACCCTTCTTAATCAGTTTTTCGTACTCCGATTCCTTCTTCGGTTCCTCTTTCTTCACGCTGTCGGCAGGGACTTTCAAAGAGTCAGCCCTCAGCGTGTCGGCAGGAATGCTGTCGGTAGGGATGCTGTCGTTCAGCATCGTCATGTGGTTTCGGGCCTGCATGCTTAATGCGAGGAAAAGGCCCAGAATAATAGAAGCTTGTCTCATAACTATTGGAAAAATCCCGTCTGTAGAAGTCAGGCGGGATTTCTTTTGCTGTGAAAAACTTTATTTGCATTCTACAGCACTCTGCTCAATAGGCAGGCAGCGCTTGTAGTTCTCAATGTACTTCTCGAATCCTGCAACGTCCTCGGCAGTAGGAGCTATAGACACACCCGTGTTGCCTGCGAAGACGACGTCCTCCAGATAGTCGGCGAGGTTCTTACCGTTCTTGTTGATCAGGTAGCCAGCCAACAGGGCGATACCCCATGCGCCACCTTCGCCAGCCGTTTCCATCACCGAGATAGGACTGTTAAGGGCAGCAGCCAGCATGCGCTGACCTACGCCGGGCGTCTTGAAGTAACCACCGTGACCCGTGATACGATCCACCTTAATCTTCTCTTCCTTGAACAGGATGTCGTTGCCAATCTTCAGCACACCGATGGCACCGTAGAGGTGGCTACGCATGAAGTTAGCGAGGTTGAACTTGTCGTTGGCAGAGCGTACGAACATCGGACGACCTTCTGCAAGACCCGTTACAGGCTCACCGCTGACGTAGTTGTAGGCCATCAGACCACCACAATCGGTATCACCCTCGAGAGCTTTGTTGAAGAGCTTTCCGTACAGTTCGTTCATATCTACGGGCACGCCGATGAGCTGCTGGTACTCCTTGAAGAGACCTACCCAGGCGTTGATGTCAGAGGTGCAGTTGTTGCAATGTACCATAGCCACGAGGCTTCCGTCAGGTGTAGTCACCATATCAATCATCTCATAGGGCTTCGACAGAGGCTTCTCCAGTACTATCATCGAGAACGAAGAGGTGCCTGCCGAGACATTACCTGTGCGCTGTTTCACAGCGTTGGTGGCTACCATTCCTGTGCCTGCGTCGCCCTCGGGAGGACAGACGGGGATGCCAGGCTTCAGCGTGCCGGAGGGGTCGAGCTTCTTGGCTCCCTCGGCAGTCAGCGTGCCAGCGTTCTCACCAGCATTCAGGCTCTTTGGCAGGATGTCGAGCAGCTTCCACGAGAAGCCCTTAGGAGCGATAAGCTCGTCGAACTTGCGAACCATCTCAGCATCGTAGGTCTTCGTGGCAGGATCAACGGGAATCATACCCGAGGCATCGCCCACGCCCAGTACGAATTCACCCGTCACCTGCCAGTGAACATAACCGGCGAGGGTGGTAAGGTACTTGATGTCCTTCACGTGTTCATTATTCTCAAGAATGCACTCATACAGGTGGCTGATGCTCCAACGCAGGGGTATGTTGTAGTTGAAGAGCTTGCTCAGCTCAGCGGCAGCCTTACCCGTGTTGGTGTTACGCCATGTGCGGAAGGGAACCAGTATTTCCTCTTTCTCGTTGAAAGCCATGTAACCGTGCATCATAGCCGAGAAACCAATGGCAGCCAGGCTCTCAATCTCGCAATCGTACTGTTTCTTCACATCTTTGCGAAGGTCGGCATAGCAGTCCTGCAAACCTTTCCAGATGATGTCGATACTATAGGTCCAGAGTCCGTCAACCAATTGGTTTTCCCACTCGAAAGCACCCTGTGCAATGGGTTTGTTCTCCTGGTCGATGAGCACGGCCTTGATACGTGTGGAACCGAATTCGATTCCGAGGATGGCCTTACCGGCCTCGATGGTTTGTTTTGCGGTCATAATTTTAATGTATAATTTGATGATTTATGATTTACAATTTTGGGCTTATTGTCTGCAAAATTAATTCTTTTCCCGCACATATCCAAACAATTCCTTATATTTTCACACAAATTAAAACCGTATGACAATTCATTCTGCTCGGGTGTGATAAAAAAGATTAAATAATGATATCGGGGATGATAGAATCATGAAATATTGTGTAAATTTGCAATCTGATTTTAAAGTAAAATACGAATAACATGAAAAGATTATCATTGGCCATTATCTTTGCATGCTGCACGCTGGCACTGGCAGCACAAGAAGGCATCCGAGTGAACTATCAGGGCACAAAACCCTCTATCAGCGACTTTGTATGGGCATACCTTTCCTCATTTACAGATGACGAAGATGACTGTATCGATGAATCGACCAATGCTTTCAAGCAGGCATGGATCAAGCATCGTAATGGTGAGCCACAGGAAGAAGGCGAAACGCTTACTGTCGACGAGAAGAACGGCTATGTGCTCTATGAAATCAAACAAGGAGAACACTTGTCGAAGTGGGAGATGTGCTACTGGAACGAGGCTGACCAACAGCACAAGCTGTTTGCCTATAACGTGTGGAGCTACACGAATGGCAAGCCTAGCTTGGGGCAATTTGACACCCTGATTTTCTATCGCTACAACAATGCCACGAAGAAGATGACCATGTGCGAAACGCCAGGCTTCGAGGTGGAATATTATAACACTTCCTACTCGCTGCCACATACAGGCAAGGACATCATTGTCACAAAGTGGAATGACAACGGAACAAAGAAGCAGCAGACGCTGAAGTGGAACGGAAGCAAGTTCAGCTTCTGAACAATTTTGCCTCGCAAGGCTTGCGAAAACGAAAGATTATTCCCAGACCACCAAGTCGCGAGGCAGGGCAATCCTCTTTGCCTCGCCACGCAGACCATCTATATAATAATGTCGAGCCAGATGGTCGTCGAACTGCCCCACGAAAGCCCCCCGGATACGGGCACATTTCTCGTTGATGGAGTTCAGCAGCGGGTTCGTCACATCCTCAATGCTTCTGATCACCCGCTCGCTCATCCCGTAAGGTTTCAGCTTGACATATATTTGTGTCAGCTCCTCCCTATAGTCCGGCAGGTGCTTGAACAAGATTCCCTCAGGATGCTTCAGGAACAGCAGATATACAGCCTTCACCAGAGGCTCCATCTTGATTTCCATATTGTTGTATTCTGGCAACAACATCCCATAGTCCTTTGTTATTACCAAACGGCTCAGCCTATCGTCAGGATGTATTAACTGCTCCAAGATGTATTGCGAAATACCCCTTTGTCTCAGTTTGGCTATGCGCTCCTTCACTTCTTCAATCAGGTCATTTGTGTTCTCTTCACCTATTTGGGAGTTGAAACGCTCATCAGCATCTTCATCTGGTTTCCAGTCATCGACTAAATCATATTGTGTGTTGGATGGCAATAACCGTTCGTGCAGTTCCTCTTCATGAGCAATCTGCTTGCCAATCCTATGCAACTGATCTGCCAAAGACTCATTACTCTTAGAAGATAGCGGATAGAAACGGTTGATGGCTTTGCCTTTTCCATCGTTTCCTCTGAGAATATCCTCAGTACGAATCAGACCATGTTGCATCCGCCTCCTGTCATCAGAATGTTGCAGATATTGCAACAGGAAATCATTTCCTATTGTCGTACTGGTCAACTCTGCTTCCGTTAGGTAGGGAGCACGATACTGAAGAACCTCTTTGTTTACCAACCGTTTCATCAGCAACGGAAGATAGATGATGTGGAAACCTATCATTTGTCCCCATCTTTCAATGACCTCAGGCTTCTTCTCAAACAACTCCGTCAGCTCCTTGTCTTCTTTGCTGGCCACATAGATCAGTTCTTTGGGAGCCAGCTTGCCTTCCAATCCGAACTCAAATTGATTGACACTTAACTTTAGGTACTCTTCTGGTAATAGTGATTGACGATTATTATTTCCCATATAGTTCATCTATCATATTGAAAACCACATTAAAATTCGACTGTCATCACACAGGCTATCCGTCATCAACCAATATCGGTCATAAATAACTCAATTCCTCAACATTATCTTTTACCGATTTACTGGCTTCTATGTATTCTGATACCAACGGGTAGTTCATTGCAAAAACCATCTATAATCATTTAACTTTTGCCAGATAGTAATCTAAAATGTCTTTACTATTTATACCTTTGTTGTTTACAATCTCTTCAAAATTCATTCCTTCTATCCATTTTTTCGAAATATTATCATTATCGAACACTTTAAATAAAGTTTTTATCAATATTATTGTCAATGTAACCAACATGTCATAAATCAAAGAATAATGTGCGATTGAATTAGGATTTCTTGCATTGCTCAGAAAAAGTCCATGAACGAATTGTGAAAGGTATTTTGAAACAAAGTCTGACATTTGTTGATTACAGCCAACCTTCTTATAAATGCCTTTCCAATCATAATAATTTTTATCATCATCAGATTCTATTGATTTATATTTCCAGTCTTTTGCTTTAATTATCTTTCTTGCTATTATTGGTGATTTCGACATATAATGATGGTTTAACAACAGCCTTTCTATGCCATCTTGAATTTTTTGCATATCATTAATAGATAGTTTTGCATTTTTTTTATGCCGCATATTATCTGTTTCTGAAATTATGGTATTGTTTGTAAGCTCCAATGAGCATAACTCATTAAACTTTGAACATCCATCTAACAAATAGAGATAATGCCTAAACGCTACTTCATCACCATTGGCATTATCATATATAAAACAATAGGCACAAACACTATCTAAGATTATACGCAAAAGGCCATATGAAGATATTGGGTCACTACATTGACTCAACATCACCTCTATAGTAGATAGAGATTTATATATTCGTTTAAGAATAACCACTTGATAACTTTTAATGTCATCTACATTATTCGAATTATATATTCCTGCTAAAACGTTTATAAATGCTTTTAATATTAATACATAAGCATTAAAAACACTTTTCAGAGGTATTTCATCTTTCATGTCTTTGTTATTAATGAGTATATACTAAATTATACCTTAACAAATACAAATCTGCATATTCTTTCGGAACGTCAATTCCTTTAAAATGATCACATCCGAAATAATTGTCTTGATCTTCTTTCAAGACAAAGGAATTATATATTACTTTTTCAAGATTTGGACACCAAGCAAAAGAACAACTCATTTCTTTCAGTGAAGGGGGCAGTTCAACTATCCGCAAACGCTCTAATCCATAAAAAGCAAATGTATTTATTTTCTCTACCCCATTAGGCACGAAAAATCGTTCCTGATTTGAAAAGACACAAATCAGTGTCTTCATGTCACTTGAAAAGAGAGCACCTCCGCGGACTTGAAAGAATGGGGAATATGAAACTATCTTTTCAAGAGGGTTTCCTGCGAACGGATTTCCTTTGATTGATCTAAGTGATAAGGGTAACACTATTTCATCAACATTACAATCAGCATAAGCTTCATGCCCGATGTGCTTTATTCCTTTAATGATAGGAATATGGGTAATATTAATGCATCCAGAAAAAGTTCCGTCATCTATTACCTTTAGCTTTTCCAACGAGTGAGGTCCTGTGCTATACAATCCACAACCTTGGAATGCATATGCGCCTATACATTCTACACTTTCAGGTAATATAATCTTATACAAATTTTCACAACCCTGAAAAGCACGTTTCCCAATTACTTTTAGGCTTGGTGATGCGACGACTTCATTCAACTCTTTGCAAGAATTGAAAGCATCATCACAAATAATCATAGTTTGGGGATTAATTGTGATTTTCTTTACATCTGCTCCTTTTAACAAACGCAGACAATCCTTACTATATATTATACCATTTAAATCTACCCATGTGTCACGGAAATCATTTTCATTCGCTTTTGTCGGAAACACTTTAATTGGCACTCCGTTTATATTTAAAGCATCACGAGTTGTTATTGGGGGTTTGTTTATACGATATAATATTAAAGGAATATTATGTAAATTTTTCTCAAAACAAGTAATAGTGAAAACGCTTATTAATTTGTTGACATCGGCTTCATTAGAAGGATAGAGTTTCATTAACATAACACATTTGCTAATGTCAATATAGTCCTCTTCTGAAAACAGCAATCTTCCTTCAGTACCATAATCTTCCAATAAATGAGGATTAAGAGAAATGGCTTTCAATGAAAGAAGAATAGATACCAATGGGAAATCATCAATATGCTCATCGAAATCATCTTCTGTCCGCAAGGGGTGACGGAAATCAGGGGAACCGAGTTCACGAGCCTTCTGACCTTTCATAGCAGGTACATACATTCCATCGTAATCGACAAGGACGAGGGTACCGTCTTCACGAACCAAAATATTATCAGGTTTCAGGTCACCATGAGCAAAAGGCTGAGGGATGAGCCACTGTGCCAACTGGCTGAAACGATAAGCCAACATTTCAAGGGCATACTTATCATCAAGATTCTCACGCAGGTATTTGTCAAGCGTCTTGCCTTCCACCCAATCCATTAACAATACAGGAAACTTTGTTTCCGTAGTCTGATTCGTATCAACAAATAGTTCCTCCTCTAAATATCGGATAGAGACCAAATAAGGTGACGACACATCTTCCAGTTCTTTGGCTATATCACGATAAGCCTCTGCCCGGCCTTTCTGCTCCTTCGTGAAACACTTCACAGCATAGAACTTTCTACTCTGTTCGTCCTTCATCTTGAAGACCACAGCAAAATTACCGCTGGTCATTACAGGTAGCCCATCCTCACCCAATACCGGCCTCAGATAGCTCAGTTCTTCAAAGTTATCTCCTGCCGATTTGATGGTTTCTACATATTCTGATATTAGTGGGTACATAAGCCTTTAGTCATTGATTTTGCAAAGATACAACTTTTTTCTGAAAGACAAAGGATTTGGGGGAAATATTTTCATTCCACATGACTAATTATCTGTTCGCAAGTCAAGGGTATCAATGAGGCTTTTGATTGTAGCATTGCCTGTTGCAGCATCCTCCTGATGCTGCAAAGAATCGGTGCTGCCTCCCTGACTGCCCCTAAGGTACAGATCCCACCATGTCATCAGACATCTCCTGTTTACAATCCGCCCCTTATGCTTCAGTATCTCCAATGCTATCATATCGTGCAGGTCGTGGCCATGCTCATCTTCATAGATGTGGAAAACTTCATATTTGATCATGCCAAGGACTACATCGCTACCTATTTTTTCGAAGTAGCCACTTAGGTCGATCAATGAGGGCTTCACGCCTTCCGGACCTTCCCTATAGTTCCAGGTACAGCAGGTTGCCACTACTGGTATATTCATTCGCAGGGCAAGCATCTTCATCTGACCTGGCACATGACGACCCTCGTCAGAATAATACAGGATGGCCTCATCGAAGAAAGCTATCTTGATGCCATGCTTAAGAATAATGTCCTGTAGCATATCTATAAAGCGCCGATCACCTCTGTATTCAACAACAAACAAAGGAGCACCGCTTAACATCTGCAGATAATCGGCCACCTCCTGACGGTGAACTGGATTAAGGACTTCATGCACATTGCAGGTTTCAATGCTGCAATAGTATGCCGCCATTGAGGCCAGGAAACTGCGCGTATTCATCCCATGCAACACCAACAGCGTTGGGATATGCTGGTCAACAGCAAACAGATTCAGTTGCTTGATGACGAAAGCCGTCTTTCCGCTATCCTCTCCTCCGCAGATCGTTGTCAGTTCTCCCGGATAATAGCCGCCAAGAATCTTATCAAGAAATCTGACGCCAGTCAATAGCGGGCGCACATCTCGCTGTTTCTCTTGGTCTATTATCTCACTAATATGTCTCATCTCGCTTTCTGTAGTATTCATCATGATTCTTTACTTTTTATTTATGTGATATATGACATGTGATAGTGCAATCGGGCGCTATGGCATTGGGGACAGAACAAAGGGGCATCGTTCCCTTTGAATATCGATTCCTCTTTCTTCCTGACTATAGTGCCACATTTGGAACATACGAGATCTTCTTCTGCTTCGCCAAATGTATGATATTTCTCACTCTTGTTATACTCAACTAAGAATGCATGACAGTTAGGACATTGTCTGCCAATCTTGCATGAGTTCAGCCCATGAACAAAACTTATTATTTCCTCCTGATAGCCACAATCTGCACATTTGATGACACCAGCACCTCCCATCTGAGAAAAACAACAATATTGTTCGTCTGGCCGCAAACCCAATCTCTCCTTTAGCCTGTTCTTTTCCCTTTCCTCCTTCCTGCATTGTCTGACCTCTTTCAGTTTTTCCAATAAGACTACGATGCCAACAAATGGCAAAAGCGGAATGAGAAAAGGTGGAACGAATATCAAAGCCAGCACTTGCCTAAATGTTGTCTTCTCTGAATCCTCTTTTTTGTTGTATGCACGTACACAAACGCCTATGATATCGCATACAAGCCAATAGATAAGCAAATAATGTATCCAAGTCATCATCACAATTTTTTAGTTTATGCCTGCAAAAATACAACTTATTTCTCGAAGACAATGCATCTTTGGGAAATTATTTGTTTTCACAAGCCTTGCGGAAATAAAAAAAGGAAGCGAACCGCTTCCCTTATATCTCTTGTGCCTTTGTTAAGCATTTATGTCATATCCGTCTCTTCAATGATATTATCAGTATTGTCGGCATCTTCAGAGAACATTTGCTCCTTAAAAAATTGTATAGCTTTCTTCAATGGCTCCAGTTCCTTATTGATCACTTCAAAAACGACATCTGCATCAACTTCAAAATAATGGTGGGCCATTATGTCACGTATTCCCATTACCTTTTTCCACGGGATACTTGGATAGGTTGGCAACAATTTGCTTTCAGACACTTTATCTAATTTCTTTACCGACTCACCAATGGCAATCAAAACCATACATGCAGCATCAAGCTTTTCCATCCCACCTGGCGTTGACAAAAAGTCATCCACAGAGTGAATGGATGCAGTTCTCTCTTGCACCCTGTTGATAGCAAGCTCCAACTGATCAAGCGTATGCCATACGAGAGGCAGGTTCTCTGATGATTTCGATTCCATCCTTTTCAATCTGTTTAAGCAGGAAAGCATTATTGTTACGGTGTTTCCGAATGAGATCCACATCGTAGCCGAGCAGGTCTTCGAGGAATTGCTTCAGACCTACCATCTGAAACAAATCGGGCTCCATCTCGACGAACACATCAACATCGCTTGACTCATGCTGCTCGTTACGAGCCACAGAGCCAAACAAGCGAAGCGAACGGACGCCATAGTCCTCAACTATCGTATCGGCATTCGCTAAAATCCTGTCTATGCATTCCTGTCTGTTCAACATATTCGTTGCAAAGATATGAAGAAAAAATGATGTTTGCAAATAATTGGGAGAGAAATTGTAGAAAAAGTATTTCCACAAGGTTTCTTGAACCGCGTCCCGTTAATTATTGCAAAGCTGTGTTAAACGGTCAGATGCCTCCTTTCTCATACGAGCGAGCCGCTATTTTCATTTAGGAGGGCGCTAATTTCAACGAGCGACGTGCTTGTTTCGTTTTGCTGCGTCCAATTTCTTTCCAAAAACAGAAAAGCATATAAAAACCGAAAAAGGTGGCCTCTTTTGGGTAAAAAGATGCCTTCTCTAAGGCCAAAAGGTGCCTTCTCTAAGGCCAAGAAACGGCATCTTTTTTATTACATTCGCGCACGCGCGTATGCGCGCGCACACTTATAATTTTTCAATAAAAAATCTGCACTTCTGTTACAGTTCGTTGTAAACCTCTATCTGACAATGAGATAGATAGGTGCAGATATGGTGACAATAGTGACAGATATTCCAAAATTTGGCACAAAAAGCTGCATTTTTTTGAAGAAAAACTATCAAAAAAGATAAAAAACGTGCAAAACTGGGGTGAAAAACAGCAAAATTTCCCTGTTTTTACCCCCAAAAACGGTCTTTTGGGGCAGGAATGAAGCAAATAAATACAGAAAATTACAAAAATGCAGCAAAAAATCGAAAAAACTACGAATTATATAGATTACTGTGAAGGAAAGAATTAGGAGCGTCCCCGTTGGGCGCTCCTAATTCTATACTCAGGGTCTTGTTCAGACCTTAACCCTTAGATTACTTTAATGCCTTGTTCAGCATGAAATAGACCTCGTTGTTGCGGAGGGTCTGCTTGAAGTCGGCGATATTGGTCTGCTTGTTGATGCGGACATACTCGATGCCAACCATCTCAGCGAAGTCCTCCCAGTACTCCTCGTTGATGTCGTAGGAGAAGGCGCTGTGGTGGGTACCACCTGCGAGAATCCATGCGGCAGCACCAATCTCGAACGTGGGCTGAGGAATCCAGAGGGCAGAAGCAACGGGCAGGTGAGGCATAGGCTTCGGCTCGATGCACTCCACCTCCTGAGAAATCAGACGGAAGCGGTTGCCCAGGTCAACAATGGTAGCCTTGATGCCGGCGCCGGTCTTCGATGTGAAGACGAGACGGGCGGTCTGCTGCTTGCGGATACCGATGCCGAGGAAGTGAACTTCGAGTTTGGGCTTGTCGGTAGCGATGAGCGGGCAGATTTCGAGCATGTGGCTCTGCAGGCACGACGAGCGATCACCAGCGAAGTTGAGGGTGTAGTCCTCGAGGAACGAGCAACCAGTGGGCATACCCTGCTGGATGACCCACAGCGTGCGATAGAGGCAGGCCGTCTTCCAGTCGCCCTCAGCACCGAAACCATAGCCCTCCTGCATCAGACGCTGTGAAGCCAAGCCAGGAATCTGGTCGAAGCCACAGAAGTCGGGAGCATCGATGTCAGCATCGCCAAGGTCGTCGAAGTTGGTGGTAAAGGCAGTAGCGCCCTCATCCTTCAGAACGCGGCGCAGGGCAATTTCAGCCTTGGCGCTGTTCTTCACCTTCTCCCAATAGACCTGCTCGCCACTCTCGTCAATCTTGATGGTGTAGAGCTTCTTGTACTCCTCGACCAGAGCGTCGGCCTCGGCATCAGTCACCTTCTTGTAGTACTCCATCAGCGAGCTGACGGGATAGTAATCGACATGATAGCCGAGACGCTGCTCGAACTCCACACGGTCACCATCGGTCACAGCCACGTTGTTCATGTTCATACCGAACATGAGGCAGCGCACGTTGTGAGCATCAGCAACACCAGCAGCTACGCGAGCCCATACGGCAATCTGCTTCTGAGCCTTCTCGTCCTTCCAGTATCCACAGACCACCTTGCGGGCAATGCGCATGCGAGTGCAGATGTGTCCGTACTCAATGTCACCGTGAGCGCTCTGGTTCAGGTTCATGAAGTCCATGTCGATCTCGTTCCAGGGAATCTCGGCATTGTACTGGGTGTGGAAGTGGAGGAGGGGCTTCTGCAGCTGCTGCAGACCCTTGATCCACATCTTGGCAGGCGAGAAGGTGTGCATCCAGGTAATGATACCCACGCACTTCTCGTCGTTGTTGGCAGCCAGCATCACCTGCTCTACTTCCTTCGAGCTATTAGCCGTGCCCTTATACACAATCTTCACAGGGATGTTACCCGAGGCGTTCAGGCCCTCGACCATCTCCTTTGAGTGTCCATCAACTGCAACCACTGCGTCGCCTCCGTAAAGGAGCTGTGCACCGGTTACCCACCAAATTTCTAAATCTTTAAACATAATTTTGAGCCCCCCTCTTATCCCCCCAGAAAGGGGGAAGACCAATAGGGGCAATGGGTCTGTTGTTAGTAATTATTAGGTATTCTTCTTGTATGAGCTCCCCTTCCTTGGGAGGAGATGGGGGAAAGCTCTTATTTCTTCTTCTGGCCGTAATAAGCGTTTGGTCCGTGCTTGCGCATGTAGTGCTTCTCGATGAGGAGCGGATTCATGGTGAGGTTGGGATTGACGCTGAAGGCAACGAAAGCCATCTTGGCGCATTGCTCCATCACCTTGGCGTTATACACAGCATTGTCGGGCGAGGTGCCCCACGAGAACGGACCGTGATTCTTCACCAGTACGGCAGGCGTGTGGTCAGGATTGATCTTGCGGATGTTCAGGATCTCATCCACGATGACATTGCCTGTTTCCAGCTCATACTGTCCCTTCACCTCAGCCTCAGTCATATCGCGCGTGCAGGGGATGTCCTTGTAGAAGTAGTCGGCATGCGTGGTGCCGATGTTGGGGATGTCGCGTCCTGCCTGGGCGAAAGCCGTTGCGTAGGTGCTGTGCGTATGTACCACACCCTGGATGTTGGGGAACGCCTTATATAATATAAGATGTGTAGGCGTGTCGGAAGAGGGGTTCAGGTCGCCTTCTACCACCTTTCCCGTTTCCAAATCAACCACTACCATGTCGCTGGCCTTCATCTCGTCGTAGCTGACGCCAGAGGGCTTGATGACAACCAGACCTTTCTCACGGTCGATGCCTGAGACGTTGCCCCAGGTAAAGATGACCAGTCCTTGTTTCACCAGGTCGAGGTTGGCTTTGAATACTTTTTGTTTGAGTTCTTCTAACATATTAATTTTCAATTTTCAATTATCAATTATCCAGTTGCATTAAGCTTGCTTAAAGCTTAAAGTTAGGATCTTCGTAATATGCTTTCTTGTTGAACCGATAGAGGGCAGCACCACGCTTCGACGATTTCTTGTCGATAAGCTCGGTCTTCTCGATGAAGTCCATATCCTTGATGCGCTTGCGGAAGTTGCGCTTGTCAATCTCCTGACCGCTAACAGCCTCGTAGAGACGCTGCAGCTGGGTAAGGGTGAAGAGCTGTGGCAGCAGACGAAAACCGATGGGCTGGGTCCGCATCTTTAGCTGCATGCGACGTAGCGCTTGACGCACCATTTCGTTATGGTCGGAGTAGAGTGGGGGAAGACTGTTGATGTCAATCCATTCCACATTATGCTCCTGACGAAGCTTCTCGTCGTAGTCTTTTACGTTAATCAGCGCATAATAGGCAATGGATACAACACGCTCGCCAGGGTCACGGTTTACGCTTCCGAAGGCTCCTACCTGTCGCATGTACAGGTTCTTCAGTCCCGTCAGCTCGCGTAGTGTACGGTCAGCGCACTCATCGATACCCTCGTCGGCAGCGACGAAGCCTCCATAGAGGCTCCACTCGCCGCGTCCGGGATCCATCTGGCGTCGGCCAATGAGCACTTTCAGCTTGCCTTCGTCGAAGCCGAAGATGATGACATCGACCGACACCCAGACTTTAGAATGTTCGCTATAATAGGTCATTTCCGCTTAGAAGAAATACCAGTAGAATAAACCACAGAGAATGACGACGCCAAGCGTTGCCACGATATCCCATACGCCCCAGCTCTGACGAATCTGCTTCCAGTATTCGGGCGTAAAGGTGATGGCCTCCACCTGAGCCTTCGAGGGCTTCGGAGTGAAGCAGCTGACAACAACCATCAACAGGACGATGAACACCAGGAGCCAGCACTCGAAGACGAGCCAGTTGGTCTGCCAGAACCAAGCAGTAGCATCCCAGAAGGCACCGTCCATCACAGCCTTACCCGTATCGGTGAAGATGTTGGTGAGCAGACGCAGCATACCGATGACAAAGCCACCGATGAGACCCCACTGACCAGCCAGCGGCGTAATCTTCTTCGAGAAGATACCCAGCGTGAACACAGCCACCATAGCGGGAGCCAGCAGCGACTGGATGCCCTGCAGGTAGCTGTAGAGTGTATCCATCGACATCATCACAGGCATCCAAGCCAGACCGAGCAGCACGACCACAACGGTAGCAGCACGACCAACGAATACGTAATGAGCCTCGCTCTTTCCCTTCTTCATGGGCTTGTAGAAGTCCTCTGTGAACAGCGTAGCGCAACTATTGAAGAAGGCTGCCAGTGAAGCTACGAGAGCGCAGATGAAGCCAATGGTCACAATACCCTTCACACCCATAGGCAGAACCTGCTTCACCATACCAGCAAAAGCGGCGTCGGTGTTGCTCAGGTCAAACTGTCCGTTCTGAGCCAGAGCAGCGGCAATCATACCAGGAATGAGGAACATGAATACGGGGAGCAGCTTGAAGTAACCGGCAGCGATGGTACCACGACGGGCACGCTTCATCACTTCCACATTGCTCTCACCCTTCTGCTGACCAAGCACACGCTGAACGATATGCTGGTCAGTACACCAGTACCAGAAACCGATAATCGAGGCACCAATGAACACTACGAAGCCAGGATACTCGCTGTAGAGAGGATCACCCTCTTCCCAGTGGAACATGTGAGTGGTACCGTAGCCGTCATGCAGCTGGCTGCAGTAATCCATCATAGCTGTCCAACCCTCTGAGATGCTGCCACCACCAAGAGCGGCAAGACCGAGGAAGAGCACGAGGAACGAACCGATGATGAGGATAGGCGTCTGAATGGCAGAGAGCGTCATCACACCCTTCATGCCACCGAAGACGGTGAACACAGCTGTGATGGCAATCAGTCCGATAGCACCCCACCAGAAGGGTAGCCCCAGCAGATACTCGAAGAAGATACCACCTGTGAAGGCTGTCACGGATACTTTCGTCAGCACGTAGGCAACAAGTGTGATGATACTCAGCCACGAGCCGGTAGCGTTGGTATAACGGAACTTCAGGAAGTCGGGCATTGTGATAATCTTGCCCAGTTTGTTGTTCAGTAGCTGATAGAAGGGAACGAACAGCCAACCGAGAATCAGGATCATCCAGCCCTGCATCTCCCAGTGGGCCATACCTACACCGTCCTTGGCACCTGTACCGGCCAGGCCCACGAGGTGCTCAGAGCCGATGTTGGCAGCAAAAATAGCTGCACCGATGATGTACCAGGGTTCGCCCTTACCAAACAGGTAGTCCTGAGAGTCGGCACCCTGCATTCTCTTCTTATCCTTTTGAATGGAATGATAAACTGCCCATACCACTCCTAACACGCCGACGGCCAGGATGAGCCAGTCGAGCCATTGAAATTCATGTGAAGTCATATTATTTGCGATTTTTCGATTTACATTTTTGTTACTTTACCGAGAACTTGTATGCAGCATGGCTGTAGTAGGTCTCACCCGGACGGAGTACGGGGCTTGCCCACTCAGGATGGTTGGGGCTGTCGGGGTACTTCTGGCTCTCCAAACAAACACTTACGTGCTGCGGATATTTCTTACCCAGCTTACGGACGATGTTCTCCTCGCCGCCAACACCCTGGAAGTTGCCGCTATACACCTGCACGCCCGGCTCATTGGTGTACATCTCCATAAAGATGCCAGTCTGGGGTGAGTAGAGTGAAGCACATACCTGTGTGTCGTCACCCTTACCGTCCTGATAAGTATTCAGGCACCAGTTGTGGTCGTAACCGTGAGCATTACGGGTCTGATAGTAGGGAGAGAAGATACTGTCGCCAATGGCATGAGCCTGACGGAAGTCCATGGGTGTTCCCTCCACGGGGAGAATCTTACCAGTAGGCATGTAGCTCTCGTCGCTCTCGGTGAACGAATCGGCATTCACGTAGAGGATCATGTCAGTACCAGGCTTCTCGAAGTCGCCATTCAGATTGTAATAGTTATGATTGGTCTGGTTGATGATAGTGGGCTTGTCGGTAGTAGCCTCCCAGACAATGTCAAGTGTGTTGTCATCGGTCACCTTATAGGTGGTCGTTGCCGTTACCGTGCCAGGGAATCCGTTCTCGCCGTCTTCAGCCACAATGGTCAGCTTCAGCGTCTGGCTATCCACCTGCTCTGCCTTATATACGCGGTTCATCCATCCAGTGTCACCACCACCATGCAGGCAATGATCACGTCCACCGTCGTGCTTGTCGTTCTGCTTCAGTCTGTACTCTACGTCGTCCAGCTTAAAGGCACCCATGTTGATACGGTTGGCATAGCGGCCTACGCTTGAACCGTAGTCGGTAGGGGTGTTTTCTGTGTCCATGTACTGAGCAATGTTGTCGAAGCCCAGCACCACGTCGATAAGCGAATCGTTCTTGTCGGGCACCATCAGCGATACCACACGTCCACCGTAGTTGGTAATACACACTTCCATACCCTTCTGGTTCTTCAGGGTGTAGAGTTTCACCGTGTCGCCATTAGCGATGGTGTCGAACTTGGCAGCGTCCAGACCTGAAGCAGTCAGCTGCAGGGCAGGCTGCTCGCCGGTACATGCCGTGAAACACAATGCCAGCATTGCGCCAGCAGTCAGCAATGTTCCTTTTAATGCTTTCATTTTAAGTTTGTTTTTAGTTGTTTAATTTGATGTTTCAGATTTTGGGTGTAAAGTTACACATATTTTCTGATACGACCAAATATCTTTCAAGGAAATTGCAAAAGAATGATTTTTTTTAACACGGAAGTCGCTTTTTTCAAATATATTTTGTACCTTTGCAGGCGATGAAAGAAATAATTGTTAAAGATAACGAACTAAGTCAGGCAGCGCTGGAGGGTATGGACGAGTTCCTTGCCGTCTTCATCCGTGCCATACGTGAAGCTATCGGTGGTGAGCCTACTGCTGAGACTATGCAGCAGTTAAATGCCGACCAGATGACGCTGCTCTGTTGGGACACACTGCATGAGGAAGTGATGAACGGGGGCTTTATACAGCTCATTCAAAACGGGTATGGCCCTTTCATCTTCAAGAATCCTTTTGCAAAGGCTCTGAACAAGATGTGGCACATGCGCGAACTGTCGAAGCGGCTCTACGAGGTACACACTTTATGGTTAGAGCATCGTGAGGAATTGGAGAAAGACTGCACCGATGAGGAGTTTATGGCCCTCTACGAGCGATTCCCCCAGTTCGATGACTACGACGACTGGTTCATTGAGAACGAGGAAGAACTGACGGAGCAGGTTGCCCGTTATGTGGATGACAACATTGAGAAATTCGCGAAAGTAGCATGAACAAACAAGAAGAGGAACTTCGCAAGAAGAGTCCCGTACAGATAAAGAACCGTAAGGCAGCATTTGAATACTTCTTCATCGAGGAATTCACGGCAGGCCTTGTACTCACCGGTACTGAAATCAAAAGCATACGTGCAGGCAAGGCCAGTCTGGTCGATACCTATTGTACTATCATCCATGGAGAGCTGTGGGTGAAAGGCATGAGCATCAGTCCATATTTCTACGGTTCGTATAACAATCACGAACAGAAACGAGACCGTAAGCTGTTGCTGACGCGTCGCGAGATCAATCGCTTAGAGAGTGCCACCAAGCAGACGGGCTATACCATTGTGCCAACCTTGATCTTCATTGATGATAAGGGACGCGCAAAAGTTGATATCGCCCTCTGTAAAGGTAAGAAGGCCTTTGACAAGCGCCAGACGCTGAAGGAGAAAGAAGATCGGCGTGAGATAGATCGTGCAATGAAAATCTACAAATAGATGCGCAACGCAATTACTAAACGCATTCTCATTCTTGATGGGGCCATGGGGTCTCTCATTCAGGAGTATGGACTTACAGAAGATGATTTCCGCAAAGGCATAGAGGCTGAAGTGCCGTTGAAAGGCAACAATGATGTACTCAATATTACGCGTCCTGATGTCATTGCCCGCATTCATGAGCGATATCTGAAAGCAGGGGCTGATATCATTACTACCAATACTTTCAATGCACAGCGTATCTCTCAAACTGACTATCACTTAGAGCATCTGGTTAAAGAAATGAATCTCTGTGGTGCACAACTTGCCCGTAAGATTGCCGACCAATATGCTACAGACGAAAAGCCTCGCTTTATAGCGGGTTCCGTTGGCCCTACGAACAAGACATGCTCTATGTCGCCCGATGTGAGTGATCCTGCCCGTCGCGAGCTGACCTACGATCAATTGTTCGAAGCCTATAGTGAGCAGATGGAAGCATTGATAGAGGGTGGGGTAGATGCCTTGCTCATCGAGACAATCTTCGACTCCCTGAACGCTAAGGTGGCTATCAATGCCGCTATGCAGACGATGGAACGGCTGAAAAAGCCGTTGCCCATCAT
The DNA here is from genome assembly GCA_905233825.1 of uncultured Prevotella sp. GTDB lineage: Bacteria > Bacteroidota > Bacteroidia > Bacteroidales > Bacteroidaceae > Prevotella. The sequence continues at coordinate 182,043 of CAJOFE010000004.1, forward strand.
GCTTTCTGTGACCATTAGCGATGCTGCAGGCCGTACGCTCTCTGGTCAGACACTTGATGCTTTCTTAGCCAGCATCAGTACCTATCCCATCTTCTCCATCGGATTGAACTGCTCGTTTGGCGCTCGCCAGATGAAACCCTATCTGAAGGAGTTGGCCCATCGCGCACCCTATTACATAAGCGCCTATCCTAATGCTGGATTGCCCAACGAGCTGGGACTTTATGATGAGACACCGGCGTCGATGGCTCCACAAATAGCCGAATTCATCGACGAAGGGTTGGTGAATATCGTAGGTGGATGTTGTGGCACAACGCCCGATTTCATCGAACGTTACGTCCCATTGGTAGTTGGAAAGCAGCCGCATGTACCTGTTGAAAAACCAGGGAAGTTGTTGCTGAGTGGTTTGGAGCTTTTGGAAATATCCTCTCACCTCTTACCTCTCACCCCTCATCATTCATTTACCAACGTTGGTGAAAGGTGTAATGTGGCTGGCTCGCGTAAGTTCCTGCGACTCATCAAGGAGAAGAACTACGAGGAGGCATTGGAGATAGCCCGTAAGCAGGTTGAAGATGGCGCGCTGGTCATTGATATCAATATGGATGACGGTCTGCTCGATGCCAAGGCCGAGATGACGCATTTTCTGAATCTGATAGCTGCCGAGCCTGATATTGCCCGTGTGCCTGTCATGATTGACAGCAGCAAGTGGGATGTCATCACGGCTGGTCTGAAATGCGTACAGGGCAAGAGCATTGTTAATAGCATTTCGCTGAAAGAGGGTGAGGAGGTATTCCTCAGTCATGCCCGCGATGTGAAGCAACTGGGTGCTGCTGTGGTGGTGATGTGCTTCGACGAACAGGGACAGGCCACTACATACGAGCGCCGTATAGAGATTGCGGCACGTTCCTATCGGCTCCTTACCGAACAAGCTGGGATTGCTCCCGAAGACATTATCTTCGACCCCAATATCCTGGCTATTGCGACAGGTATGGAGGAGCACAATGCCTATGCGCTCGATTTCATCCGTGCTACCCGTTGGATTCGTCAGAACCTGCCAGGAGCTCATGTCAGCGGAGGCGTCAGCAACCTGTCGTTTGCTTTCCGAGGTAACAACTATCTTCGTGAAGCCATGCATGCCGTATTCCTCTATCATGCCATTCAGGCGGGTATGGACTTTGGTATCGTAAATCCATCATCTAAAGTTACTTACGATGATATTCCAAAAGAACAGCTTGAAATTATTGAGGATGCTGTTCTGAATAGAAAGGAAGATGCAGCAGAGCATCTGATAACGACTCTCTCACAACCCCTTCCTGATGAGAAGGGAGTAGATACTGCTTCTTCGGCAAACCAGCAGCAGAGTAACGACTCTCTTCCGGAGAAGCAAGAGGTAGGTATCCGATTGCAGCAAGCATTAATCAAGGGTAACGGCTCCAACTTAGAGACCGACCTGAAAGAAGCCCTGCAGCAGTATCCCAATGCCGTTGATATCATCGAGGGACCGCTGATGGCAGGTATGAACGAGGTGGGACGTCGCTTTGGCGAAGGAAAGATGTTCCTTCCGCAAGTGGTGAAGACGGCACGCACCATGAAGCAGGCCGTAGAGATTCTGCAGCCTTATATAGAAAGAGGTGGGACTGACAGTAAGGAACGGGCAGGAAAGGTGCTTCTGGCTACCGTGAAAGGCGATGTGCACGACATTGGTAAGAACATTGTGGCAGTGGTGATGGCCTGTAACGGCTACGAAGTCATCGATATGGGCGTGATGGTGCCTGCTGCAGATATTGTGAAGCGTGCCCAAGAGGAGCATGTCGATATGATAGGCCTCTCAGGCCTGATTACGCCTAGCTTAGAGGAGATGGTGAATGTGGCCAAGGAACTGCGCGTGGCAGGGCTCGATATTCCCATTATGATTGGTGGTGCTACTACCAGTCAGCTTCATGTGGCGCTGAAGATAGCCCCTGTCTATGGAGGCCCTGTCGTCTGGTTGAAAGACGCCTCGCAAAACCCATTGGTGGCTCAGCGACTGATGACCGACGGACAAAGACTTTCCGAGGAACTGAATGAGGAATATACGCATTTGCGCGAACAATATCAGCAAGAACAACAGCAACTGCTTTCGCTTGACGAGGCACGACGCAATAAACTGAAACTCTTTGAGGATTAAAGATGATAAAGACGATTATTTTTGACTTGGGTGGTGTCATCATCACCATCAACCATGAAGAAGCTGTGCGCCGTTTCGAGGCTCTCGGGCTGAAAGATGCAGCCCAGCGGCTCGACCCTTACACACAAGGAGGTATTTTCGGCGACTTGGAAGAAGGCAAGATAGGTGCTGAGGAGTTCCGTCAGGAGCTTAGCCGACTAGTAGGGCGCGAGCTCACTTACGATGAGTGCCGCTACGGCTGGCTGGGCTATTGTGGCGATATTCCCCAGCGTAACTTGCAGGCCCTGAAGAAACTGCGCGCTGAGGGATACAGGCTCGTCCTGCTGTCGAACACCAATCCCTATATGATGTCCTTCATCCTGTCGCCAGAGTTCGACGGACAGGGAGGTTCACTTGATACCTATTTAGATGCCCTCTATCTGAGCTATAAGATGAAGGTGATGAAGCCCGACGAGTTGTTCTTCCGTCGTGTGCTGATGGAAGAGCAGACGCTGCCCTCAGAATGTCTCTTTGTGGATGACGGCCCACGCAATGTGGCAGTAGCCAGCCAGATAGGCATCAACACCTTCTGCCCTAAGAATGGTGAAGACTGGACAAACATAATTTATCAATATCTAAAATGAAAAGACTGTTATCTTTAATCATTGTGCTTTTGGCGCTGACAACAGCCCAGGCACAGCCCAAGCGTGAATTCCGTGGCGCATGGATTCAATGCGTGAACGGACAGTTCCAAGGTCTCTCCACTCAGACGATGCAAGAGACCCTGACCTATCAGCTCGACGAGCTGCAGAAAGACGGCTGTAACGCCATCATCTTCCAGGTGCGGCCCGAGTGCGACGCCCTCTACGCCAGCAATCTCGAGCCATGGAGCCGTTTCCTTACAGGCCAACAGGGAAAGGCACCTTCGCCTTACTGGGATCCTCTGCAATGGATGATTGAGCAATGTCATGCCCGCAACATGGAGCTACATGCCTGGATCAATCCCTATCGTGCCAAGACCAAGGGCACCACGTCAGTATCGGTCAATCACGTTGTCTATCAGCATCCTGAGCGCTGCTTTGACTACGATGGTCAGAAAATCCTTAATCCCGGCATCCCCGAGAACCGCGACTACATCTGTCAGGTGGCCCGCGACATCGTCAGCCGCTATGATATCGACGGCATCCACATGGACGACTATTTCTATCCCTATCCCGTGTCAGGCATGCCCATCCCCGACGATCAGCAGTTTCAGCAGTATTCCAATGGCATTGCCGACCGTGGCGACTGGCGTCGTCATAATGTAAACCTCTTCATCAAGCAGTTCTATGAAACCGTGCATGCTGTCAAGCCTTGGGTCAAGGTGGGCATCTCGCCCTTCGGCATCTATCGCAACAAGCGCTCTTCCGAGATAGGTAGTCAGACGAACGGCCTGCAGAACTATGACGACCTCTATGCCGACATACTGCTTTGGGTGAACAACGGCTGGCTCGACTACTGCGTGCCACAGGTCTATTGGGAGATAGGCAACAAAGCCGCAGACTATGACACGTTGGTACGCTGGTGGGCACAGTATGCGTCGGCCCGTCCCCTCTATATTGGTGAAGACATCGAGCGTACGGTGAAGGCCCGTCATCCCCAGAATCCCGAGCGCCATCAGCAAGAGGCCAAGCAGATTCTACGCGACCAGCTGCCTGCCATCAAGGGCTCTGTGTTGTGGTATGCCAAGGCTGCTGTCGATAATGTAGGAGGCTATGGCACTATGCTCCGTCAGCAATATTGGCGCAACCCCGCCTTGCAACCCACAATGCCCTTCCTTGACAAAAAAGCCCCCAAGAAGCCCCGTAGCGTGCGCCCCGTCTGGACTGCCGATGGCTATATCCTCTTCTGGACGGCCCCCAAGGGCACAAAATGGGATGATGTGGCTACCCGTTACGTGGTCTATCGTTTTGCTCCTGATGAGGCGATAAATACCGAGAGCACCTCACACATCGTTGCCATCACCAATCAGACCTTCTTGAAACTGCCCTATGCCGACGGCCGTCAGAATTACACCTACATCGTCACTGCCCTCGACCGTCTGCAAAACGAGAGCAAGCCCGCGAAGAAGAAGGTGAAACTGTGATTAGGTCTAAGATGGAAGCATAGACAGCAGGTCTTTTCTTCTTCTTGTAAGCTGATAAGCGCTGCTCCCAAACAAGTGCCGTTTCCAAGCCTTGGAAACGGCACTTCTAAGCCTTGGAAATGCCATTTCCATGCCTCGGAAAAGGCATCTATTTTGTTATGTTATAATAGTTCCTTTAAACGTTTAAAGGCAGGAGAGAGTAATGTGGTTTCTATTTCCGTGCCTTCAGGAGATTGGAAGATACAGCGACGCTCAGCAGTGAGCAACCTGTTGATATACTGGATATTTACCACTGTGCTACGGTCTGCTCTTACAAAGCTATGAGCTTCAAGCATCTTGGCCAGTGCTCCGATGCCGAGCATCACTAAGTCGCTTTTGTGAAACGTGACTAACCGCGTATAGTTACCCTCGGCCTTCAGATAGACTATATCATCGACGTCCACCATCAGCATGCCTCCTGTCGTGCGTAACGTTAAGCGATCTGGCGTTGGTGCCTTGTCAGTCATTTTTACAATGTCCTGTGCCAGTTCTGTCTTTTCCGCCTGTTCAACCTTGATGGCTTTCATTGCCTCTTCCCGAATGGCGTGTATCAGCCGCTCTCGTTCGTGTTTCTCGCGTTGAAGCCGCAACATTCTGTGGTGGGTTCGACGTTTCTCTATCCATCGTGTCAGTGCCCATGTAACCATGATTAGCAATGCCGCTGCAATCAGCCAGATCCACCAGTGCTGCCACCAGCGAAGGGGTGGGGCAATAAACGTGTTGGCCTGTGCATCACGAAGCAGCTCTTCGGGGTTGAACGACGTCATCTGCTCCACGCCGCATAGCCATACTGTCCCGTCAGCCTGTTCGGCCATTGTGGCTTTCAGCGGCTCTATCAGGGTAAAACCATTCAGATGGTTGAAGAAGCATATATCAGAGAGCTGATACTCTGACGTGATGCGACATACAAATAGTCCATCGACGACAGCCACTACCAAGCAACCCTGCTTCGTCACATGCAATGAGCGTACCTCATGACCGCTGAGCTGTGTTAGCTGGCTGTTCAGCTCCTGCACATCTCCGTGACGTATCATATATAGCGAATCGCAGCTGGCAAAGAACACCGTGCCTTGCGGGTCTGCGTCCATAGCGGTGATAGGACTGCTGACCGCTGTCGGCTCCTGATCCCCAATGCGATACAGGCCGAAGGTGCTGCCCACCCACAGGTGGCCCTCGCCATCGGCAGCAGAGCACCAGGGATGGGGAATCTCGGTAGAGAGCGTGTCGATGCGCCCTGATGAAGGGTCGTAGGCTACAATGAGCTGACGTAATCCCAGGATGAGTCGTCCGTCGGCCTCAGCCACGAACTGATAACGGTTGAAGGGCAGGCCGAGCCATGTCACATGCCCATCGCCGCTGACGCTGGCCACATTAGTGCCACTGGCCATATAGACACAGCTGTCGATGACGGCAGCACTGGGCTGGAAGAAGTCGTCGGGGTTGTCATATACTACTTGTCTGCCCACCATAATCTTACCATTCAGTGTGCCCTGTATTAAAAGTGGTGAGGGGTAAGTGGTAAGGTGCGAAGCCACGGCCCTTACGATGTCATCATGATCTGTGAGCTGATAGTTGGTGAAGTGGCGGTTGAAGAAGCAATACAGTCCCTGATAGGTTGCTACCCACAGTCGGTCCCAGCGGTCTATGAGCATGTCCTTGATCAGATTGAAGCCCCCAGCCAGCGGTGTCACCTCTTTTCCGTCATAGCTATAGATGGTATGCTCGTCGGCGATGAGCATCGTGCCATCATTTGTGTTACGCACAATGAGTCCATAGCTCGCAGCCCATCTGTCATAGGGTGTCAGCAGGTGCAGACTGTCATTCTCCACACTATAGATGCCATTCTGTCCAAAGGCATAGAGCGTATTGCCTTGGCGATGGTAGCTATAGATGTTACCCTCGGGAATGAGAATTCCCATGATAGAGTCCATATAAAGATGACGGTCAGGTGTCATCATGTCGAGGATACCATCATTGTAAACCGTTTCAAAGCCGTTGCCTGTCACTTTGCACAATCGGCGCTGCTCCTCCTGCTCGTCTTCCAACAGCACATAGCCATTTGGAAGGTCGGTAGCGTTGAAGTTGTTCAGCAGCCACTTCCCTTGTGGATCAAGCGGACGTAGTTTCACTTGGTCATCGTCGATAAGCCACTGCTGGCGGAAGCTCAGTGCACTCACGCCCTCTTCTGTTTCCATGAAGCCCACGATGTTCCAGTGGTGGCCGCGCAGGAAAGGGGTAAACTCCTTGCCGTCGTAGCGTACAAAGCCCGATAGTGTCCCCACATATATATATCCGCGCGCGTCTTGGAAGATGGTCTCAGTCAGCATCTGTGGCAGCCCGTCCTGTGTAGTGTAGCGGCGGTAACTTAGGTTGCTCGTCACCTGCGCCTGCACTTCTTGGCTTACCAATATTGCCAGCATCGAAAGTGCCAGCCATAGCATCATGTTCATTCGGTTCGTCTTTTTCATGTCTTTATTTTCTTGCTGTCCATTTTCTCCGAACGGCATACAAAAGTACATCAAAAAAGCGAATGGTGCAAACTTTCTTCCACTTTTATTTCTTTGCCCATTGAGTTCGTCAAGAAAAGGGGGTAGTTCGTCAAAAAGTCGAGAAAAAGTTATCCAAACAAAAGAAGACTTACAATTATTTTTACTAATTTTGTATGTGAAAAACAACTATAAATACAATTGACCTATATGAAGTACATCACCACCCTTTTCATCGCCATGGCACTCTGCACCACTACTGCTGCCTTGGCTGATGACATCACCATCCCGACAGATGATGACCATCCCTTTGATTTGACAAAAGGAATTGTTACCAGCGCCGACACGCACGAGCACTTTACTCAGAACGGACTGGAGTGGATGCGTGACGGTGACCAAATCACCTTCACCCTGCAGAATGAGCAGAATGTGGATTACTACGATGTCATTGTCAATGCCGACACGGGTAACAACGGCGTGACCATTGACTTCAGCCTGAAGAGCCACAACGGCGACGTGGTGGCCGACACCACCTTTAGCATTGTAAACAGTGGCTGGTACAACCCCAAGCAATATTGGCTACAGACATCGGCGATGAAGCAGGGAAAATATTTTTTGACCCTCACCTTCCATTCCACACCGAGCAGCACTACGGGTAACGTGAAAGATATCAGTTTCCGTGCGCCTACACCCATTAATATACCAACGGACGATGACCATCCCTTCGATCTGACGAAGGGCCTCATCATCAGTAGCAGCACTAAAGTACACTTCACGGAACATGGCGTGGAGAATATGTACGACAATGACCAGCTCGTATATAACCTGCAATGTTTGGAGGACTTGGACGTATGCAACGTTTATGTGGATGCTGCTACTGACCTTTATAATGACATAGTATTCTTGGATGTTAACATCAAGAGTATTGATGGCAGCATAATAGCTGACACCACTTTCCACATTGAGAAAAAAGGCTGGTACAACTTTGTACCATACGCATTACAGATTCGGCAGATGAAAAAGGGGAAATACATCTTAACCCTCACATACCATCAATCGACCAGCCCCAACTGGGGTACATGCAACATCGGCAGCATCAGTTTCAAGAAACCCCAAAGTCTGAAGCCCGGAGACGAAGTGCAGTTGGCCAACGCTGAGTTCGACGACGGCTACAATGGTTGGGAGCGTCAGGGACATCTATGGGACAACCCGCAGGAGTTTGGCAACAAATACTGTGTGGCCCATTTCAACGGCGGCAAGGGTGTCATGTCGCAGACGGCCTACAACCTGCCCGACGGAACCTATCTCCTACGCATGAACGCTTACGACAGCACACCATCCAATCCACAAGAACTGGATACGTACATCTTCTTAAACGACCGCGAGAAACTATTGAAAGATGCCTACGCCGATGCCAACGGTTATCGCAACATCTACCGTTGTTATGAAGGACGAGACAACGGTAACTACCGTCGCACCACTGACGGGCGCTTTGCTCCCACTCACCAGGTACAATGGAACGAAGGTTTGAACATGGCTGAACGACTCTACATGAACTGCTTAGTGGCGGTGGTTACTAACGGAATGGCCATTTTCGGATGGAAAAAGATTACCGACCGCGGGACTCGCATCACCTTAGACCATGCGCAGCTCATCTATCTTTCTGACAAGATCGACCTCAGCACAGCTGAACTTACTACTCTTGAAAGTGAGCAGACCACTGCTTTCTACAAGGCACGGCTTTCGGAGTTGGAGCAGGCCCTGCGTACGGAGTTGGCTGCCAAACGCCCCCACGCCCCACAGGCCGTCGTAGAGGCCAATGGTATGCTCAACACCGACATTGCCTACAACTCTGACAACGAAATCATAGAAACTATCCTCCACGCCGAACATCTCTTGCAGCGTTTGCAGTTGCCGTTCTACGACATCACGTTTAGCAGTCCTAGTACCTTAGCCGATCAGCTTACATCTTACAATATCCAGGCCAACGACACTATCGCCCTAAAGTTGAATGGCACACTAAATGATGAGGATATTAATACGCTGAAAACATTCAACAAAACGATGGAACTGGACCTGAGTGCCACTACGCTTACTGCCTTGCCCGACCAACAATTCACTGATTGGCGACTACTCACATGGGTGACCTTGCCAAAGCAATTGGAAACAATTGGTAACAATACCTTCTACGGCTGTGTCGAATTGCGCGATATGCAGTTTCCCACCACGCTCCGCAGCATAGGCACCTATGCCTTCCGCTACACCTATAACTTCTACCAGGCCTACATACCAGAAGGTGTGACTGCAGGCAACGGTGCCTACCGTAATTCAGGCATCCGCCGAGTGATGCTGCCAACCACGATGACAGATATTCCCTACATTCTCTGCTGCGACTGCTACGATCTCATCGACATTCAGTTTAACAAGCAGATAAATATTGGTGGTAGTGCCTTTGAGAACTGCATTGCTCTCAAAACAATCAACTTACCAGAAGGTGTTGAACGGCTTCAAGACCAATGCTTCCGCTACTGCATAGGGCTGACCAGCGTTACCCTACCCAGCACGCTGATCTCTATAGCACGTCCCTTCCATAACTGCCACAACCTGACGGAGGTGACCTGCCTTGCCGCTACACCGCCTTATCCTAACGGTTCTCACATTCATGGCGACATCGGTGACAAGGGCTTTACACTCTACGTGACGAGGCAGGCGGTGGAGGAATACCAAGAGGATGATTATTGGGGCGAATTCAACGTCGTGGGTATTGATGAGTTGCCACAGGCCTACAACGTGCTGTCTGAACTCACGCTCGATATGACCACGCCCTATCCCGCCGACTACAAACCCGATGTCAATCTGTTGGCGCTCTACTACTATTGGGGTAACAACGTAAATGCTATAGGTACCTACGGTCATCTCACCGTTGATGGTTTGTCCACCTTCTCAACTCGCAAGCTGTCAACGGTTTGGAACCCCTTTGCCCTGCGGTCGATGACCAACCGCGGTCTATGGGGCACCACCCATACCTCGATTATCACCAACGGCCATCTGCGCGCCGACGATGTGATCATTAGCCTGAACCTGTATGAAAACTGCTGGGAGTTCATCACCTTCCCCTTCGACGTCCGTGTGGGCGACATTCGCTATCGGTTTCCCGATGTGCCTTTGGCCATTTATGGCTATGATGCCCAGAAACGAGCTGAGGGGAAAAACAGCGAGACGTGGGTGCGCATGACTGCTGACAGCATCCTGCACGCCGGACAGGGTTATATCTGGCAAACCGCCATACCCTACGACCAGATGACTGAACGTGAAACGCTCTATGGAGAACTAAACCCCTACTTCAACACTTTCTATGTTGATGCCCTGCAGAACGTGAACAAACCAAATTTCTTTCGCAACAGCGATGTAGAGGTGACGCTTCAGAAGCATGAATCGGAGTATGCTCACGACCGCTCATGGAACTTTATTGGAAATCCTTATCCCAGCTACTTCGACATTCAGAAAATCGAGACTACTGCTCCTCTCATTGTCTGGACGTTCACCAATTCTTGGAATGGCCAGTACCGTGCCTATTCGCCCTTAGACGACGACCTCATACTCTTCCCTGGTCAGGCCTTTTTCGTGCAGCGTCCCCTTGACCAAGAAAAGCTCGTCTTCCATAAGGAGGGCCGCCAGCATGACCTTTCTCTGCACTACGACGTGCAGGAGGCCCGCACCGCCCGTGCCCGTTCCTTTGCCTATCCGCGTCAAGTCTTCAATATTCTGCTGACGAAAGCTAATGATGATACTTCTGCCACATTGCTGGATGCTGACCGCACCCGCTTTGTCATCAACGAGGCTGCTACGCTCGACTACGAGCCTGGCCGCGACGCCAGCAAGTTCTTCAGCCTTAATGCTGATGCCGACCACCTCTACACCATCCATAATGGTGTGCATTACGCGATTGACGAGCGCCCACTGGCCGACGGCCTCATTCGCCTCGGCTTGCAGCTGCCAAAGGAGGGCACCTACACCATCAGTCTTGGCGATGCTTCGCATCTAATGAATAATGATGGAATGAATCATGAAGTAACCCTCATTGATCATGAAACAGGCACCGAGACCGACCTCTCAACGGAAGCCTACACCTTCCATGCTGATGCCGGCACCTTCGACGGCCGCTTCACCATCCGCCTCAGTGGTGCTCCTAATAGCATACAAACTATTGGCATAGATACTGAACGCCCCTCCCTTGGGGATGGGCTGGGGGTGGGCCTCTTTGACTTGCAGGGCCGCCGCGTCAGTAAGCCACAGAGGGGTATCTACCTAAGAAACGGCAAAAAGCATGTGGTGAAGTAATTCCAAATCGCAAATCGTAAATACAGAATAAAATATGAAAAAGCTATTCACTATAGGTCTCTTGCTGCTCTGCCAGCTAGTAGCCATTGCCCAAAAGAGCAACACCCACACCGTCACGGTGGTCACGAATCCTGCAGGTGTGTGTCAGATTGATCTGTACTATTCTAGTTCCCCAATCTCGCACTCATCGCTGGAAGTGTCTGTGGGACAGCAGGTGAACATAGGACTGAAAATCATCACGACAGGCTTCGTGATTGACAGTCTCGTTGCCGACGGCATACAGATAGCAGAAAACTTCTTTGGTGGCTATGGCTACTCGAAGAGCTGGCATTTCGAAATGCCCGACCACGACGTCACCGTCACGGCTTACCTGCATTACACCCCCGACCTGCCTCCCAACCCCAACGAGAGCGGATGGGACGAGCAGACGGGAAGCATCACCGTGAACAACTTCACCCCCGGCAAACTGCTCGATGCCATCCGTAAGGCCCTGAATCCAGACCTCTATCAGGCCGACCTCTCGAAGGTGAAGGCCATCACGGTCGTAGGCACCCTACAGGCGAACGACCTGGACGTCATCATCGAAAGGCAGATGAAGAACCTGGTCTACTTCGACATCAGCCGGACCACGGGACTCACCCGCTTCCCCAACTTCTATGAGGGAAACACTCGAGAGACGCTCACCACCCTGCTGCTGCCAGCCACCATCAACAATATCGGCAACACCGCCTTCAGTAATTTCGAGTCACTGCGCAGCATTACCATCTATGCCACCACGCCGCCACACCTGGAGTGGGATAAGCTGGAAGGTGTCCCCGCAGGTGCCGTGTTCTACGTGCCAGCCGAGTCGCTGCCCCTCTACGCTGAGGCCGAAGGCTGGAAAGATTTTGACCTACAACCCATCACTCAGGGCGTTCACAAGCTCACGGTGAGCATGCCATCAGGAACTGACATCAAACAGTACAAAGACATGGTCCTTGAGCTGGTCAATACGCAGACCGCTCAGACACGTCGCTACGTGCTGACCGCTCAGACACAATATACTTTTACCAACCTCATCGAGAATACACAATATAATATTTATATAAAGAACGCGCGTGAGGACATCCTTGGCAGCATTCTGGCTATTGAGATCAACAAGAGCGATGTACAAGTCACCTTCTCTAACCTGGAGCAGCCACGTGACATCACTTTGCAACTCATAGCCCCCTCGGGGGCTGTAGAGGGGGCCGCCATCACTTGGACTGACGCCCTTGGCAACTACCTCGCCACTGGTGCCACCCTTACTGGCCAGATGGAGGGTGCCCGAGTTATCGCCAAGGTGAAGCTGGGCCAGCAACTCGGCACGCAGTACGTACAGCCCGCTGATACGCTGATTACGGTTGGCTCATCATCCATTATCCATTGTCCATTATCCATTTTACCACAGGTAGAACTCACCGGTACGGTGACTGCCATCTCTACCGACCTTCCCATCCGTAGCGCGAACATCGCCGTGACGCAGCAGCTGAACGGCCTCTACCCGAAAACTTTCACCACAACCACTGACGCACAGGGGCGTTGGACGCTTACCGCCTTTGATGCCCCAACGGAAATCACCTTCTCCCCCCAAAGGGGGAGTTAGAGGAGGTTGCTCTTGCTGATTTGACCGGCACCACCGTCTATCTGGATCCTTACTTCCGTCCTGCTGTGCGAACAGGGGAAGAGATGGTCAGCGAGGATTACTTCAGCGGCGATACCGATATCAGCTATACCGTCTATGACGAGACGCACCAGCAGGAATTGACAAATTTCGTATTGCAATATCCTCGTATAGTATTGCAAGGGCTTGACCTAGAGCAGGGCACGCGGTTGCGCGTCACTGCCACCAGCCTCACTGGTCTGTTTGCACCCTCGACTACCACTTGCACCGTCAATGCTGATGGCGAGGCTACGGCCACGCTGCCTCTCATACAGTTCGGTCAGCTCATTTCCACCTTTGCCCAGACCGATAATATGGGCGTGGTGGGTATGCTCTATGACGCTACTGGCCAGCAACAAGGCGTCTATAAATATAGTGAGACTCAGCTCACTATCACCAACATCCCCGATGGTAATTATATCCTCGTTACTATGGGCGAAAGCCGCATGTTCAACGGCGTGAACACGCTTGCTGCCCTCATGGAGATGCGCTTGGAGGAAGGTCGTGACTATGTGAAAAACGAGCTGTCCATCCAAAGCGGGCGTATCGACAGCCTGCACAATCAACTCATTCCCATGTTTGACGAGACCCTATTCTCCTATACAGGCGAAAACACCAGTTTCTCCGTCAACAAGAGTCAGGTTACTGTGGGCAATTATGTCACCCTGCGGGCACAGGTCGATTTCAAGGACGACCTGACGCTACGCGAGGCAAAGCTGAACTTTGACCTGCCCGACGGCTGCTCCTTAGTGGAAGGCAGCGTCATGGTGGGTAACCAGCTGGGCCAGTATCAAGAAGAAGGCAACCGCGTCATTGTGCCCATTAGCACTGTTGGTGACCAAGTGTGCTTTTGTGTCATGCCCACTCGTGAAGGCTATTATGAACCGACGGCCAGTGTCAACTTCAACACAGGATGGGTCGAACTCACGCAGCCGCTCGGCTCTGTCTCCCTTACTGCGCAGGCTCTCAGTATCTATGTTCCTCAGCAATCGGCAGGTGGCATATTGCCGGTCAGCGGTATGGCTATCGCCAATTCATCCCTACAGGTCTATGACGACAACGTGCTTATCGGACAAACTGTGGCAGGCCCAGCCGGCAACTGGCAAGTGACGTGCGCCCTTCAAAACCCCTACAACCTCAGCGAGCACCCACTGCACGCCACCTGCACCACACCCGAAGGTCTGCAGCTTCTGTCAGCTACCACCACCGTGACTATCAACCATGGCACGCTGACACCTGTGGTGACGATGAATTTCTTCCCTGAGGCAGGCCATCCGAGCTACCTGATGTGGGACTTCCACAACAGCACCGTGAGCAGTCCTACCTACTGGGCACGCTACGTTGATAAACAGTTCCCCGTCGAATTTGACATCGATTTCATGAACGAAGACGAGGTGGCCAACGATACGGCACTGGTCTCCAATGTGGTGCTTTACGTCCTGCTTGAAGACAGAACTGTCCAAGAGTTCTATCCCCGCTACAACACGAAGAAGGGCTGCTGGCATGCCGCCTACAACTTCGACGAGTATTCCATGATGCCAATCAACGTGTATGTGGATTTCCAGCAAGAACAGGACATATTGTTCGACAGCCAACAGAAAGATGACCTGATGGCTGAAGTGGAGGCCCACTTAGCTGAAGGGCAACAGATGGCAAGGGAGATACATGCCATTTTCGACGAGGATCCTAACTTTGAAGGCAAGGAAGTGTTCGACGAACTGGAGCGTCTGTTGGCCATCGAAGAGCCTGACGAGGCGATAGCAGCCCGTATTGACAGCCTGCTTGTCTTAGCTGTTGGGCGGGAAGCCCTTGACAACGTGGTATTAGAAGAACAGACCGAAATTGACGAGCTGAACAGTCTGTTGGCCATTCCCATTGAACAAGCCACCATCGAGACAGAGAACCGCATTGCCGAACTGATTGACCTCATCATGGCTGTCGGGCAACCCGACATGAGTGATCTCATCACAAGAATTGATACCTTGGACGCCCAAAGAGAGTTATGGCGCGAGCAGATGCTGGATATGCTGGCCATTGCCTACATGACCGACACCACCACGTTGGTGAAGCCCGATGGAGACATGGCGTTCGATCTAAGGAGTGATAACCTGAACAAGCACTATACTACCCGAAAACTCGACAATGTCAACGCTGAAGAGCTATTAGCACAGGGATATGAAGAGTATCCAACCACCGACGGCCACACCATCTACTTCCTCACAACTGACAGCCTATTCAGCTATGTCGACACCCACGATGCCATTCTCTACACCGTGGAACTGAAAGACATCGATATGGCCGAAGCACGCCGGGCAACCCCATTTCCTGCCAAGCCGCTGGTGCTCTTCGATGAGAAATGCCGATCGACCATTCTCGAATTTGAATTGAACTGGGCTAAGTTGGCTGCCCAATTCGAATTATATTCACCTACTAACGATGATTTCGTCAACAATCTGGTCACCACAGGAATGGGTCTCTTGAAAGGAGCCGTCCCCACGTTAGAATGTCTATGGAAGTCCGGACTTGAAAACATTACAAAAGGATTTATCGAGTCTGTGCAGAAGTTCACAAAAGAAGTCAAGGAAAAACGATGGAATGCAGCCCAGACCAGCCTGAACGAAGCCACCGACGACCTGGCAAAAGCCACTAAGCAACGCAGTGTGCGTACAGCACTGCAAAGGCAACTGCAGGAGCGCAGAATAAAGTTGGAAGGTGAGCATATGATTGCCATGCTTGCATCGCCTGAAAGAGCAAAGGAATTGGAGAATGCACTGGCACATAACAAACAAGAATTAGGAATCGTCGAAAATGCACTACAGGATACCTACAAGTGGGTGGCCAAGGCCACGAGAACGTTGAGTAATGCCAAGGCCAAAGTGAATTTTCTCAAGGGTATCATCAAGGTAGCCGATGATGCCTGCAAGCTGGTAAAGGGCTGTCTGGATTCGTTGCCAAGAGTCATCAATACCTTCGACAAATCGCATGAGGTTACCAAGTGGCTGGCCAAGTTCGGAGGTACCGCCATTGGAGCCCTTTTGCAAGTATATCCTTTGTGCTGTGTTGTCAAGGAAGTGATAGAGGATATAGGCGAGTGGCTGAAAACCTATGCTGCCATCAAAGCGAAGTACCCCTGTAAGGGCAATCCCGGGAAATGGTCGCTACTCTACGCCCGTACACTGAGCGCCATCTTCACTTATGCCAATGCTGGTTTCACCCAGATAAAACTCGACGTCGGCTCGCTCGCCCTTGATGTTATCTCAATCACCGGTGTCACGCCACAGTGGTGGATCTCCGTCATCATGGACATAGGCTCCGTGCTCCACGCCGTGTTCCGCCCTGGTATGTCGAAAAACGCACGTAACAAACTCGACGCG